>CAZUXD010000023.1:0-57191 GCA_964624455.1 uncultured Actinomycetes bacterium
CAAGGCCGGCCGCCGCAAACGAATCTACGACAAACCGGCCACCCCGTTCGACCGGATCGTCGCGACCGGGATCCTCTCCCCGGCGCAGCAGGCTGAATCCCCCCGGGTTTGTTGGAGGGTCTGATCCGAAAGGATGGGGCTATGCCGACGAATCCGAGGAAGTATCCGGCTGAGCTCAAGGAGCGTTCCGTGCGTCTGGTGCGGGAGGCGATGGGCGAGGAGCCGGAGTTGTCGAAGAACGCCGTGATCAGGCGGATCGCTCCGAAGGTCGGGGTGGTCGCGGAGACGCTGCGCGGCTGGGTCGACCGGGCCGATGTCGATGCCGGTCGCAAGCCGGGCACCACGACGGAGGATGGGAAGCGGATTAGGCAGTTGGAGAAGGAGTTGCGAGAGATCAAGCGGGCCAACGAGATCCTGCTTGCTGCATCGTCTTTCTTCGCGCGGGAGCTCGACCCGCGACTGCCGTGGTAGTGGCTTTCATCGACGGTCACAAGCAAAGGTTCGGGGTCGAGCCGATCTGCCGCGTGCTCAGTGAGCACGGGCTGAAGATCGCCCCGTCGACGTACTACGCGGCCCGCAACAGGTCCTTGTCGGCCCGTGCGCTGCGTGACGGCAAGGTTCTGGAAGAGATCAACCGTGTCGAGGCGGGCGCCCGGGGCGGCCTCTACGGCGCCGAGAAGGTGTGGCGTCAACTTCGCCGGGAGAACGTGACCGTCGGGGCTTCCCCGGTCGCGCGCTGCACCGTGGAGCGGCTGATGCGCCAGCAGGGCATCGTGGGTGTGACACGGCGGCGTACGGTGCGTACCACGATCGCCGACCCGGCCGCGCTCAGGCCCGCGGACCTGGTCAAACGGAACTTCACCGCGGACCGGCCGAATAAACTTTGGGTCGTTGATTTCACTTACGTAGCAACGCTTTCCGGTTGGGCGTATGTGGCGTTCGTGATCGATGTGTTCTCCCGCATGGTGGTCGGCTGGAGAGTGTCCCGTTCGATGCGTACCGACATGCCACTGGATGCTCTGGAGATGGCCCTTGCTAGTCGACATCGTCAGGGCCGCAACACATCCAGGCTTGTGCATCATTCGGATGCGGGCGCCCAGTACACGTCGGTGCGCTACACGTCCCGGCTGACCGAGGCCGGGCTGAACGCGTCGATCGGGTCGGTCGGCGACTCGTTCGACAACGCGCTCGCCGAGACCGTCAACGGCCTCTACAAGGCCGAATGCGTGTTCTGGGAAGGGCCGTGGCAAGGCGCCGACGACCTCGAACTGGCCACGCTGAGCTGGGTGCACTGGTTCAACCACGAGCGCATCCACTCCGCGCTCGGCTGGCGTCCACCGGTCGAGTTCGAGCAGGAGTACTACGATCGTCAAACCGCGCCCGACAGGCAGCCGCTTGCGGGATAAAACACCCTCCACGAAACCCGGGGGGATTCAGGCCGAGATGACCGCTTACCGCGACAGTCTCAACCCGCTCGACCTCGCCCGCCGCATCACCGAGCTGCAGAACAAGCTGATCGAGCTGGCCAAGGACAAGACCGACCGGATGCGCGACAAGCTCGAACACGCCCTGCCCGACACCGACGCCGGGATCAAAATCCAGGAAGCCAGCTAGCTCATTTCGCGGGCATTCCTACCTGAGGCACGACTCAATTTTCGCGGGCAACTTGACATGAGGCACCTCGGGGCGTCGGCGGCTTCCGGGGTCGTGTTCGGTCAAGGGACCGGCGGCGCGGTCGCCGCAGGAGGTGGGAGCGGGCATGAGGATTCCGGTTCGGGTGCGCCCAGGTGCCCGCCGAAACGCGGTCGGTGGCCGGTGGGACGGCCCGGGCGGCGTCGGGCCGATGGGCCCGGCGCTGATGGTGACGGTCAGCGCGCCTGCCGTCGCCGGCAAGGCGAACGCCGCCGTGTGCGCGGTGCTGGCGGGTGCTCTGGGCCTACGGGTGCGCGACGTGACCGTGGTGGCGGGTCTGCACTCCCGCGACAAGGTTGTGGACCTGGCGATCCGGGATGGCGCGGGGGCCGGGATGGCCGAGCGGATCGCCGCGTTGCTCGGCCGCTGAGCACGCCGAGACCGCGGGCAGGGTGACCGATCAGGCCAACCGCTCGGCCAGGCCCCGTAGCGCCGGGGTGCACCCGGTGTCGAGCACGACCGTCGCCAGGCCGTCGCCCCGGGTGCCCCCTCGGTTCACGATGACGATCGGGATGCCTTCTGCTGCTGCGCTCCTCACGAACCGCAGGCCGGACATCACCGCCAGCGAGCTTCCGGCGACCAGCATCGCGTCGGCGCGCTGCACCGCGAGTTGGGCGAGACGCACTCGGTCGGTCGGCACGTTCTCGCCGAAGAACACCACGTCCGGTTTGAGCACGCCCCCGCACCGCAGGCACGGCGCCACCCGGAATCCGGATGCGTCGTCGACGTCTGCGTCACCGTCCGGAGCCATCCGCCAGGCCGCATCGCTGCGGAATCCGGGGTTCAGGTCGGCCAGGCGCCGTTGCAGCTCCGTGCGCGGAGTGCGCGCTCCACATCGCAGGCACACAACGCGCTCCAGCCGGCCGTGCAGGTCCACCACCGGGTCGCTGCCGGCCGCCTGGTGCAGCCCGTCCACGTTCTGCGTGATGATCGTCGTCACCGCCCCGGCCGCCTGCATGCGGGCCAGGGCGTGATGCCCGCCGTTCGGGAGCGCCGCGCGCATCCTCGCCCAGCCGATGTGGCTGCGCGCCCAGTACCGCTGGCGCGCACTCGCGCTCGACCTGAATTCGCCGATGGTCATCGGCGTACGGTGCGGCGAGGACGGCCCTCGGTAGTCCGGAATCCCGGAGTCGGTGGACACCCCGGCCCCGGTCAGCACCACCACCTGCCGGTCCGCCAACAACTGTGCGGCCGCGCGAATGTCGGCCGGATCACCCGCCGCCCGATCGCCGTCACCCGCCGCAGCGTCGGGGCCGAGCCGCGCAGCGCCGGCCCTGTCGGTGCTGCCCGTCGCGGGTTCGATCGGTCCGGTGCGCACTGCCTCCCACGCTACCGACGGACGCCGCGGCGCGTCATCAGCGGTGCATGCGCGGGACCCGGCGCGCGATGCCGGTCCGGCGTATGACACTGGTGCGATACGTACGGCAAATCGGGCAGCATCCGGGACATTTCGACGCAATGTCGAGGGAGGCGCGAGCTGCGTCAGGCCGACGGGGCGGCGCGGACGTGGATGCCCTGCGCGGCCTCGACCGGCAGGTCGATGGTGGTGCTGCCGTCCGACACCGTCGTCGTGCCCTCGCGGTTGGCGAATCGAAGCTCCGCATCCGGCACGATCCCGCCGCGCTGGAGCGTCGTCATCACCTCTGGTTGGTTCTGCACCACCTCGATGATGCGGCGCACCACGTAGCGCCCGCCGCGGCGGCCGGCCTCCTCAGCGCTGATCAGATCCGCGTGGCTCTCCGTCGGCGCGCCGGAGCTCACCCCCAACTCGCGAAGACCGGGAATGGGGTTGCCGTACGGCGAGGTTTGTGGATGCCCGAGCAATTCGACCAGGCGCTGCTCGACCTGCTCGCTCATCACGTGCTCCCACCGGCAGGCTTCCACGTGCACGGCCGCCCAATCCAACCCGATCACGTCCAGCAGCAGCCGCTCCGCCAACCGGTGTTTGCGCATGACCGCGGTCGCCCGCTCCCGGCCGGCGTCGGTGAACTGCAGTTGCCGGTCGCCCGACAGCACCACGAGGCCGTCCCGTTCCATGCGGGCGACCGTCTGGCTCACCGTCGGCCCGCTCTGACCGAGCCGCTCTGCGATCCGGGCACGCAGCGGGACGATGCCCTCCTCCTCCAGTTCGAAGATGGTTCGCAGGTACATCTCCGTGGTGTCGATGAGGTCGTTCAACGTGTGTCCTCCCAGCGGGCACATCCGTCGCCCGGCAGCGCTCGCCCGGCTCCGATCGTACCGGGCGCCGGTGTCCCTGGGATGATGACCGCATGTCAAGACCGGCGCAACCGGGCGGGGCTCGTCGCGCCGGCCCCGCCGCCGCACCGGCCCTGATCGGCGCGGCGGAACTGGCCCTGCAGCTGGCATCGGATCGCCGCCCGGTGCTGCTGGACGTGCGCTGGTCGCTCACCGGCCCGGACCGGCGTGCCTTCGAGCGCGGGCACCTCCCGGAGGCGGTGTTCGTCGATCTGGATCGGGAACTGGCAGGGCCGCCGGGAGCGGGTGGACGGCACCCATTGCCGGACCCGGCGGTCCTTGGGCGCATGCTGCGGCGCGCCGGCATCGGCGACGGCGCCCCGGTGGTGGTCTACGACGAGCACGACGCCTCCGCCGCGGCACGGGCCTGGTGGCTGCTGCGCTGGGCGGGGCTGGTGGAGGTCGCCGTGCTGGACGGCGGGTTCGCGGCCTGGACGGGGCGTGGCCTGCCGGTCGCCACGGGACAGGAACCGGAGCCGGGGGGCGGAACGGCAACCGTGCGACCCGGCGGCATGCCGACGCTCGACGCCGACGGGGTATCCGCGCTGGTCCGCTCGGCGGGGGTCCTGCTGGATGCCCGGGCACCGGGCCGGTATCGCGGGGAGTTCGAGCCGGTCGACCCAATCGCCGGGCATATCCCGGGGGCGGTCAACCTTCCATACGGGTCGGTGCAGCGGCCCGACGGGCGTTTTCTTCCGATGTCGGAAATCGCGGCGGTGTTGGACGCGGCCGGCGCGCGGCCCGGCGTAGCGGTGGCCGCGTCCTGCGGATCCGGGGTCAACGCCTGCGTGCTGGTGCTCGCGGGGCAGTTGGTCGGGCGGGAAATCGCGCTCTTCCCCGGGTCGTACTCCGGATGGTGCGCGCTGCGCCGGCCGGTCGAAGCCGGCTGACAGCCTTCCGCCAACACCCGTGCCCCGGTCCGGCCCCGGTCCGCGTACGGGCCGGGGTCGGACGTCGCCGTCGATCAACGCCGGGCGGGGCGGGCGCGGATACGCTCGGAGCATGGCGCAGCCGCTGGTGATCTGGGATCAGGCGATGCTGCGCTACGACTGGGGCGGGTCCCATCCGCTGCACCCGCTTCGCTGGGAACTGACCTGGCTGCTGGCGGCCGATCTCGGCGTCACCGACGGCGTCGAACTCGTCGCGCCGCCCCCGGCGGATGACGACGTCCTTGCCACGGTGCACAGCGCGGAGTACATCCGCGCGGTGCGCGCGGCCTCCGGCGCGTCGCCCGGCGAGCGGGCCGGGCACGGCTTGGGTACCGCCGACAACCCGACGTTCCCCGGGATGCACGACGCGGCCGCGCTGATCGCCGGCGGGTCGGTCGCCGCGGGGTTGGCAATAGCCCGCGGCGATGTCGACCGGGCCGTGAACATCGCGGGCGGACTGCACCACGCGATGCCGGACCACGCCTCCGGCTTTTGCGTCTACAACGATCCCGCGCTCGCGATCAAGGCGATGCTCGCCGCCGGCGTCGGCCGGATCGCCTATGTGGACCTGGACGTGCACCACGGGGACGGGGTGCAGCGGGTCTTCTACCACGATCCGCAGGTGCTGACCGTGTCCATCCACGAGACGCCGCTGGCGTTGTGGCCGGGCACCGGGTTCGTCACCGAGAGCGGCCGCGGTGTCGCGGCCGGAAGCTCCGTGAACATCCCGCTGCCGGCGGGCACCGGTGACGCCGGCTGGCTGCGGGCCTTCGACGCGATCGTCCCGTCGGTCCTGACCGCGTTCCGGCCCGACGTGCTGGTCACCCAACACGGCGCCGACTCCCATCACGAGGACCCGCTGGCAGACCTGAACCTGACGGTCGACGGACACCTTGCCGCGTACCGGGCGGTGCGCGACCTGGCCGGTGAGGTCGCCGACGGCAGGTGGCTCGCGCTCGGCGGCGGTGGGTACGCGTTGGTGCGCGCGGTCCCGCGATCCTGGACGCACCTGCTGGCGCTGATCACCGACCGCGACCTGGACCCTGCAACCGCAATCGGTCCGGGTTGGCGGGCTGCCGCCTCGGCCGCCCGCCCGGAGACCGATCCGCCGGAGACGATGAGCGAGAACGGGGGGGTGCCGGTGGAGTTCGAACGGTGGGACGGGCAGGACGGCACCCCGCTGGATCACGCGATCATGCGGTCCCGCTCGGAGATCTTTCCGCTTCTCGGTCTCGATCCGTACGACCCCCGTGACTGACCCGCCCCCCGACCGCGTGCCGACCACCGACTGGGCCGGTGCCGCCGGCTACCCGACGCACTGGGAGGCGGATGTCCTCACGGCCGACGGATCGGTCGTGCAAATCCGTCCGGTGGTGCCCGGCGACACGGCGCAACTGCGCGCCATGCACGCCCGGATGAGCGCCAGAAGCCGGTACCTGCGGTACTTCTCGGCGGTGAAGGAGGTGACGGACGCCCAGCTGCGCGTGTTCACCGACGTCGACTACCGCACCCGGGTAGCCCTGGTGGCGCAGTCCGGCGGCGACATCGTCGCGGCCGGCACCTACCACGCCGGCCGAGCGGAGCCGACGAGCGCCGAGGTCGCGTTCGCGGTGCAGGACGACCAGCAGGGCCGGGGCCTCGGCTCGATCCTGCTGGAACACCTGGCCGCCGCCGCCCACGAATGCGGAATCGCCCGCTTCACCGCGGAAGTGCTGGGGGAGAACCAGCCGATGCTTCGGGTGTTCCGGGACGCCGGATATGCGGTCACCCGCGAATATTCCTCCGGCGTGGTCGACCTGGCCTTCGACATCAGTCCAACCGCGGAATCCCGCGCGGTGCTGGCCTCGCGCGAGCAGCGCGCCGAGGCGCGGTCCATCGCGCGCCTGCTGGCACCGCGTTCGATCGCGGTCATCGGCGCTTCCGGCGACGAGACGAAGGTCGGGCATGCGGTGCTGATCAACATCCTGCGCGGATCGTTCACCGGTCCTGTCTACCCGGTGAACGCAGAAGCCCTTTCCGTGCAAGGGATTCGAGCGTATGCGAGCGTCACGGACATCCCCGATCCGGTTGATCTCGCGGTGGTCGCGGTGCCGGCCGCCGGGGTAGCGGAGGTGACGGATTCCTGCCGCTCGAAGGGTGTGTACGCCCTGGTGGTGGTGACGGCCGGGTTCGCCGACGCCGGCACGGACGGGGCGGGGGCGCAGCGCCGGATGGTGGCCCTGGCGCGCGCCGCCGGGATGCGGGTGCTCGGACCGAACTGCCTCGGCCTGGTGAACACGGACCCGGCCGTCCGGCTGAACGCGACGTTGGCCCCGGTGGTGCCACCCGCCGGCCGGGTGGGGTTCTTCTGCCAATCCGGCGCGCTGGGCATCGCGATCCTGGCGGACGCCGCGGCCCGCAGTTTGGGGTTGTCGTCATTCGTGTCGGCCGGGAACCGCGCCGACGTGTCGGGGAACGACCTGTTGCAGTTCTGGCAGACCGACGACCGCACGGAAGTGGTGCTGCTGTACCTGGAATCGTTCGGAAATCCCCGCAAGTTCGCGCGGCTGGCCCGGACGTTGGCCCGGCGGAAGCCGGTGATCGCGGTCAAGTCCGGCCGGCATGCCCTGGTCCCGGCGGGCCTTCGGGTGAACGCGGCGCCCATCTCGGAGGAGGCGGTCGCATCCCTGTTCGCGCAATCCGGGGTGATCCGCACGGCAACCCTGTCCGACGCCTTCGACGTCGCGCTGCTGCTGGCCTGCCAGCCGTTGCCCACCGGGCGCCGCGTGGCGATCGTCGGCAACTCGACCGCCCTGGGGCTGCTGGCCCTTGACGCCTGCCTGGATGCCGGCCTCGAGGTGGCCGGTGGGGCACCGGTGGATCTCGGTGCATCGGTCGGCGCCGAAGATCTGGCGCGGGCCGTCGCCGATGCCGCGGGCTGCGGTGTCGGCGCGGTGCTGGTGGTATTCGTGCCCCCCGTTGCGACGGCAGGCCTGCAGCACGCCGCGGCGCTGCGGGCCGCGGCCCGGGGCATCGGCGTACCGGTGCTGTCCACCTTCCTGGCGGTCGAGGGCGTACCCATCCAGTCGGCGGGGGACGGGGGAGGCGGGGCGGCGCCTCGCGGCTCGGTGCCGAGCTTCCCCTCGCCGGAGCGAGCGGTCGCCGCACTCGCCGCGGCCGTGGAGTACGCCGGGTGGCTCGTCACACCATCCGGAAGCCCGGCGGTCCCGCCCGGGATCGACCGCACGCGCGCCCGCGAGCGGCTCGCGGCGATGCGGCCGGACTCGGGGGAGCGGGCAATGACGGACCGGGAAGCGGTCGCGTTGCTCGCGTGTTACGGGATCACCGTCACCGCATTCCGGCTAGTCGACGACGCGGAGGCCGCGGCCGCCGCGGCGGTCGAACTCGGCTTTCCGGTCGTGCTGAAGGCGTTCGACGAATCGCTGCGCCACCGGGAGGACCGGGTAGGGGTGCGGCTGGACCTGGCAGATGCGGGCGCCGTACGGGCCGGCTTTCGCGAACTGGTGGCCGCGGGCGCGGGACAGATCTATGTGCAGCGTGCGGTGGTCCCCGGTCGCCGGGCGGTGTCCACCGTGTTCGGCGTGTCGGCCGATCCGTCGTTCGGCGCGCTGGTCTCGTTCGGGATCGGCGGGCTCGCCACCGAACTGCTCGACGACCGCGCCTACCGGGCGGTTCCGTTGCACGATGTGGACGCGGTCGGTCTGATCGGTGCGCCGCGAGCCGCGCCGGTGCTCGACGGCTACCGCGGGGCGCCGGGGGTGGACCGCGCCCCGCTGGTCGAGCTGGCGCTACGGCTCTCCGCGCTGGCCGACGACCTGCCGCAGGTCCGGTCGCTGCACCTACGGCCGGTGCTGGCCGGCCCGGACGGGGTCGAGGTGGTCGGTGTGTCCGGTCGGGTGGGCCCGCGCCCGGCGCCGCTGGATGAGCGGCGTCGCCTGCGGTAGGCGCCCGATCGCTTCCAGCGGCTCGCTCCTGCGGCGCCAGGCAACGGCAGCGATACACCAGCAGCGGCGGATGGCTCGTCGAAGCCCCGATGCGCCCGGCCTGCTGCGGCCGTTTGCGAAGGTCAGCTCGCGTATGCCCGCAGGGCCTCGGAGCGATCGCCGGTACGCAGTTTCGTCATCGAATCCCGCTCGATTTGGCGTACCCGCTCGCGGGAGATCCCGAACTCGCGGCCGATCTCGTCCAGCGTGCGCGGGCGCCCGTCCACCAGGCCGTAACGCATCCGCACGACCTCCCGCTCGCGCTCGTCCAGCGTCCCCAGGACCCGGTCGATGTCGCTGTGCATGAATCCGGCCACCACCGCCGACTCCGCCGATACCGACTCGGTGTCCTCGATGAAATCACCCAGCGGCGCTTCCTCGTCGGTGCCCACCGGCATGTCGAGGCTGACCGGATCGCGGGCGTGGTCGAGCAGATCGGAGATCTTGTCCGCGTCGATGCCCGACTCGGCGGCCAACTCCTCCAGCGTGGCGTCGCGGCCGAGTTGCTGGTGCAGCTCCCGCTTGAGCCGCGAGAGCTTGTTCACCTGCTCGACCAGGTGCACCGGCAGCCGGATGGTTCGCGCCTGGTCGGCCATGCCGCGCGAGACCGCCTGTCGGATCCACCAGGTGGCGTACGTGGAGAACTTGAAGCCCTTTGCGTAGTCGAACTTCTCCACGGCTCGGATCAGGCCGAGGTTGCCCTCCTGGATCAGATCCAGCAGCGGCATGCCGCGACCGGTGTACCGCTTCGCGAGCGACACCACCAGCCGCAGGTTGGCGACCAGCAGGTGGTTCCGTGCGCGGTTGCCCTCGCGCACGATCGCCTTGAGGTCGGCCCGGCGCTGCGGGGACAGCCGCTTGGTGGTCTCCAGCTTGTGCTGTGCGAACACGCCCGCCTCGATGCGCTTGGCGAGTTGCACTTCCTGCTCCGCGGTGAGCAGCGCGGTACGCCCGATTCCATTGAGATATACCCGGACCAGGTCGGCCGACGGGCCCTGCGCATCGAGATCGTCGACGTCGCGTGCCGACACCCGCCGGGTGGTCTCCGGGTCCGGCCGGACGGCGGGATCCGTCCGCCGATCCGCCAGTGCTTGGGAGGCTGTCATGTCTTGCTCCGTCCAATCGCGGTCGCCGTGTGGGCCTGGTGTGCCCTGCGACATCTGTTCAAACGCCAAACGCGGTCGTTTCGTTCCCAGGACGTACCGGCCGCGCCGAGGTTCCACGCCCGGCCCGCCGACGCGCCAGCAGGTCCTCGCACCTCGCAACCTGCACTGTCGGCTCCCTCTTGGGGTTCCCGATATGGTCCGGATGCGAACCACATGTGAGATCGCGCGCCGGCCGCCGGTCACAGGTCCACGATCACCGTGAACGGGCCGTCATTGGTGCTGGTCACGGCCATCGACGCGCCGAAGGCGCCGGTCGCCACCCGTCCGCCGCGACGCCGCAGCTCCGCGACGAGCTCGTCGAACAGCGGTCTTGCCGCGTCACCGGGCGCGGCGCGTGACCAACCCGGCCGGCGACCCTTGTCGGTGCGTCCGTACAGAGTGAATTGGCTCACCGCCAGGATCGGCGCCCCGCTGGTCGCACACGATTGCTCGCCGCGCAGGATCCGCAGCTCGAAGAGCTTGCCCGCCATCGCGCGGGCGATCTCGGGCGTATCCGAATGCGTCACGCCCACCAGCAGCAGCAATCCCGGCTCGTCGATGCCGCCCACCAGGTGACCTTCGACCGTCACGCTGGCGCACGAAACCCGGCTCGCCACAACCCGCATGCCCGCCTCCAGAGCATCGACGCGCTCGGCCGAACGACAGCCACTGTGCCACAGCGCGGATCAATCGCTGCCCTGTGCCAGGCTGGTGCCCATGCCGGCCATGTTCTTGAGCGGCGAAGCAGCCGCCGACGCGTTGCTGTCCGACGATCCCAACGCGCTGCTGATCGGGATGGTGCTCGACCAGCAGGTCCCCATGGAGAAGGCGTTTTCCGGGCCGGCCATGATCGCGCGGCGTATGGGCGGCCGGTTGGACGTCGGCGCGATCGCGACGATGGATCCCGAGCGGTTCGCGCAGGTGTGCGCCGAGCGACCCGCGGTGCACCGCTTCCCGGTGGCGATGGCGGGCCGGATCCAAGCGGTGTGCCGCCAGCTCGTGGACCGCTACGGCGCGGACGCCGCGGGGCTGTGGAGGGACGTCCCCGACGGGCAGGAACTGCGGCGACGGATTGCGGAGCTGCCCGGCTTCGGGCCGGCGAAGTCGCAGATTTTCACCGCCCTGCTGGGGAAGCAGTACGGCGTGACCCCGCCGGGCTGGCGGGCGGCGGCGGGGCCGTACGGCGCGCCGGGCAGCGCGCTGTCGGTCGCGGACGTCGTCGACGCGGAGAGCCTGCGTCGAGTGCGCGCCACCAAGCAGGCCGCCAAGCGGGCCGCCAAAGCGGCCCGGCCCGGTGCGCCGCCGAGCTGACGTCCGCGCTGCGGTGTCGCGCCGGATGGGCGCTGCGGGCCCGCGGAGTAGCGTGAATGCAACGTAACGTGGAGCGTGATCGGGGTGTGGATGGTGGGTGACGGTGGATTCGCCCCGCGGGGGCGCGCCAGCCTGATCACCGAGGCCCGACCGTCCTACGACCAGGAGTTCCGCACCCGGCGTCGGCGGTACGTGGTGATGATGGCGATGCGTGTGCCCTTCCTGGTCGCGGCGGCGCTGCTGTATCAGACCCCCTGGCTCGCGGTGCTGCTCATCGCCATCTCGATTCCGCTGCCGTGGTGTGCCGTGCTGATCGCGAACGACGGGCCGGCCCGCAAGCGGATCGATCTCCCGCGTCGAACGCTGAACGACCAGCGGGCGTTGCCGGGTCCGCAGCGCGAGATCATCGAGGCCGCGCCCGGTTTCGGCGCGCAGCCGGAATCGGACCGCCCGCGGGGATGACGGGTCGGCCGGAAACCGCCGGGCGTACCCAGGTCGCAGACGGCTCGCGATCGTTACCGCGCGCTCCGGCCGAATCCGGGGTCGCTGCGGCTATCCGGCGATGTCTCCGTCCGGCTGGAACCGACCGGCGATCGCGACCAGGAGGTGGGCGCCGAACCACCGGTGTCCGGCTCACGCGCCGAGCGGGGACACCCGGTGGGGGCTCAGCAGGAAGGTTCCCGTCACCGTCACCCGTGCCCGCTCGCACGCGCCGGCCAGGGCCGCCGCCCAGCGCAGATCGGCTGCGGTGATGCGGTCGGTGCCGAGTCGCTCGATGACGAAGATCGCGCTGCCGGGGCCGTCGGCGTCGCCCTGGACGATCTCGCGGAGCGCGCGGGCCAGCGAGTTCAGCGAACGCGGGTTCGGCAATTCGGGGCGGTCGTCGATCGGGATGATCACCGGGGTCTGTCGGCGCAGGCTGTCGAGAATCAGGACCCACAGCTGTGCGGGGTTGCTGGCCGGCGCCAGCAGGGCGTCGATTCGGCTGATCATGTCCCGCTCCGTGAGCAGCGGCTGGCTGTGCGCTTCGAAGGCGTCGATCGTCATGCCGTGCAGTGTGCGGTTCGCCGGCTGCTCCGTGCAGGAGTTGTCCCCACACGCCGCGTCCGGCACTTCGCTGTGGACAAACGACCGGTGGCAGCCGGGCGCCCGGCTGGTGCGTCGCGGGTCCGGCCCGACCTCGCCGAGGTGGCATCATGGCGCATGTACCGGAACGCCACGGCGGGCCGGTGACCGACGCGACGGAGGGGATGACGATGTCTGGGCCGGTGACCGAGGTCCTGGAACAGCCCACGGACCTGACGAACAGTGATGCGCCAAAGATGTTTCACTACGTCAAGAAGAACAAGATCGCCGAGAGCGCGGTCCTGGGGACCCACGTGGTGGCGCTGTGCGGCGAGGTCTTTCCGGTGACGAAATCCCCCAAGCCGGGTTCGCCGGTGTGCCCGGATTGCGAGCGTATCTACCGATCCATGCCGGCCGGTCGCGATTGACGATCGCCGCTGGGCGATCCCGGCCGGATGATCGCCGCCGCTTGCGCCGTGCGCTCAGCCGCGCCCGTCCCGATTGTCCAGCAGCGGATCCAGGCGGCGCCATTTTCGAGTCTCGCGCGCCGACACCCGCGGCGGGTAGAACTCCAGCGTCGCGTTGTTGAACTGTGCGCCGAGGATGATCGCCAGCGCCATCATGTAGTAGAACAGCAAGAACGTGATCGGCGTCGCGAGGGCGCCATAGGTCAACCCGTGCGTATAGACGTAGCCGACGTACAACCGCAGCCCGAACGAGGCGACCACGAAGACGGCGCTGGCGAGGATCGCGCCGGGAACGCCGCGCAGCCATGGGTGTTTGTGCTTCGGGGCGACCTTGTAGAACGTGGCGAGCAGTAGCACCAGGGCGATGACGATGGCCGGGTAGTAGCTCACCGTGATGATGGCGTCGGCCTGCGGCCGGATCGGCTGCGGGAACAGGTCCGTGAGTGCCTCCGGGCCGATGGCCAGCAGCGGCAGGGTCAGCACACCGGCGACCAGGGCGACGATGTACAGCCCGAGCGCGAAGAACCGTTCCACGGCGGGATGCCGCGCCTCGTACTGGCCGTAGGCGATGGTGATCGCTTCGACGAACGCCGAGATGGCCGACGAGCCGGCCCACAGGCTGATGAAGAAGCCGACCGACACCAGGTCCGCCTGCCCGTTGTGGAGCATGTCCGCGACGTTCTGCTCCAGGAGGTTGTCGACGACCTCGGAGGAGAAGAACCCGTGCAGGAAGATCAGCACCTGCTGCTGGACCGCGTTCAGCGTTTCTGGCCCCAGCCAATGACCGAAGAAGCCGACCAGCCCCAACAGCGCCAGCAGCAGCGGAGCGGTCGACAGCGCGGACCAGAACGCGGCCTGGGCGCTCATGCCGAACAGCGAATCGCCCCATGCCTTGGACAGCGTCCGCCGCATGATCCGCCACCCGCGGCGCCGGCGCGGGCCGCGCACCACCGGTAGCGGGCCGGTCCCCGGTCGCGGCCAGGACAACGTGGTGCGGTTACCGGGGAAGGTGGGTCCGTCGTGGGTTCCGTGCGAGATGTCCGGGGCTGCCGGCCCCGGACCGCCGGCCGGGTTGTTCGAGGGGGACGGGTGCGGCGAGCCGAATGCCTCGGCGCCGAGCGGGTCTCCGGCCGGGTAGGCGCCACCGGCCGCGCCTGCCGGCGGCGGGACGCCTCCTCGTCGGTCGGCGGGGCTGGTCACGCATGAAGCATGCCCGCTCGCCCCGGCCCGGTACACCGGGACACCCTGGCGCGGGGGAGAAAACGTTGCGGTGAGAGTTGGCGCCGGACGCTACTGCGACCCGCGCGCGTGACCCGGCCGTTCTGACGGCTGCGATCTTCCTCCGGCAGCGAACTACTTACGGCAGCGAATCACTTCTCGGGTGGCCGCGTCCCGGTGCCGCCCTCGCCGAGCGGGTCAGCCGCGGCGGATCAGTTGTCGCCGCGCTGGTCTTGCACCACGGCGGCGAGTTCGCTCAGCCGGGCCGAGTGCGCATTCGCGTGGTGGCCGCAGAACAACAACTCCCCGCCGCCGGCGAGGATGACGCGTACCACGGCGGCGGCGCCGCAACGGTCGCAGCGATCGGTGGCGGTCAGCGTGGTGGGGTGGGTGACAGTGTCTGTCCTGGTCATTTCGTCCTCCCGTCTGACACCGACCGCGATGCGTCGGTCGCGTCCATCTACCTGCGTTCTACCTCATGTGACGTCCCCGACGGTATCGGTGTTCCCGCGTCCGAGACGATTGCAGCCAAATCGTGACACGTTCCATGCTGCCCCACCCGGCGGCGCGGCGGCCGCCGTTTCGCCCTCCGCGTAACGCATCTGACCGGTTACCGTGCGGTGGTGGAATTCTCCGAGGTGATCCGTCGGCGCCGCATGGTGCGCAACTACGATCCGGCGCGGCGGTTGCCGCCGCACGTTCGCGACCTGGTGCTGGCCACCGCGCTGCGCGCGCCCAGCGCCGGATTCTCGCAGGGCTGGGGCTTCCTCGTACTCGAAGAGCCGAGCGAGCGGGACCGGTTCTGGGCGGCCACCACCGACCCTGGCTCCGCGCCGGGCCGGTGGTTGCAGGGCCTGCGCCGCGCACCGCTGCTGGTGGTGTGCTTCTCCCACAAACGCGCCTACCTGGATCGTTATGCCGAGGCGGACAAGGGGTGGACGGATCGGGACGAGCGACGCTGGCCGGTGCCGTACTGGGATGTCGACACAGGTTTCGCCGCCCTGCTGATGCTGCTTGCCGCCGTCGACCAGGAACTCGGTGCGTGCTTCTTCGGGGTGCCGTCTGCGCGGGTGGGGGCGGTCCGGGAGGCGTTCGGCGTGCCGGAGGAGTTCACGCCCGTTGGCGTGGTCTCGGTGGGCTACCCCGCGGCCGATTGGCGCTCGCCCTCCCTGCGGCGGGGCCGCCGGCCGGCGGACCAGGTCGTGCATCACGGCAGGTGGGGCGTCGGCAACCCGGGCGGCGTCCCGCCGAGCGGGTGACGTGGGATGCGGTAACGTCAATCCGTCGACGGTGCGGTGTCGCAAGGCGGCGCACCACGGGGAACCCGGTGTGAGTCCGGGACTGTCCCGCAGCGGTGATCGGGAACGACAGCCGTCACCTCGCCCTCGGCGAGGTAGCAGCACTGGGCCGGCAGGCCTGGGAAGCGACGGCCAGTAGGACGGGTCTTGCGACCCGGCGCCCGTAGTCCGAATACCCGATGTCGGCGCACGGGCCACCGGCCCGTGCGGCCAGATCGCCCCGCGGAGGGCGCGGCGGCCGGCGTTGGCCCGCACCGGATCACCGGACCGGCCCGCACGGCGGCCCGAGCGCTCCGTCGGGAGATCGGCCCGCCCCGCGAGGCCGAAGGAGCCTGCCGTGCCGTTCCTCAACCGTTCTTCCCGACCGCCGCACAGCTCGGCGGCCCGTCACCCCCGCTCCTGTCATTTCGCCAGCCGCGCACGCGTTCTGGCGGCGGCGACGCTCGGCGCGGTGGTGGTGCTGGCGGGTTGTTCGGCCCGCGTCGCCGACGACGATGCCCAGCACCCGATCACGGTCCAGACCCACGCCGAACCGGGCGCCGCTGCAGGCTCGTCGCCGGCCGGCGGCGCTGTTAGCGCCGGGAGCGCCGGGAGCGCCGCCTCCCTCGATGCTCGGACCTCGGCGTCGAGCACCGCCGGCGAGACCGCGCAAGCCAGCGGCCGTGGCAACGATCCCGCGGGCGGCATGTCGGCCGACGGGTGCATCGAGGACTTCGACCCCTCCGTCGACTACTTCCCCGACAAGGCCACGCCCAGGTACGCGAAGAACTTCACCGTCGCCTACCACCGGTCGTACGCGGTGCTGACCGTGTCCGAACCCAGCCAGGGCGCGCCGCCGGCCGAGTACGTGCTCATCCGCTGCGGCGCTCCCGAGCCGGAACTGACCGGAACGCTGGCGGCCGCGCAGCGCCTGACCGTTCCGGTGCACTCGTTGTTCTCCGGGTCCACCACGCAGCTACCGAGTCTGGTGATGCTTCACCGGCTGGAAGTGCTCACCGGTGTCGCCTCCAAGGCCTACATCACCGAGCCGGAGGTCATCCGCCGGGTCGCCGCGCCGGGCGTTGTCGAGTACGCCGACGCGGCGGGAACGATCGACGCGGAGCGGGTCGTCGCGGCGAAGCCGGACGTGGTGATCACCGGTGGGGCGGACGATCCGGCCTACACCACGATCCAGCGGGCCGGGATCCCTGTCCTGGCCGATGCCGACTGGCTGGAGACGGATCCGCTCGGGCGCGCCGAGTGGATCAAGTTCTTCGGGGTGCTGACCGACCGGGATGCGGTCGCTGCCGCGGCGTTCGATCGGGTCGCCGACGCATACCATGAGACGGCGGCGTTGGTCGCGGGCCTGGCGAAGGTGCGGGTGGTCACCGGGCAGCCGTACCAGGGCACCTGGTACGTGCCCGGCGGTGGTTCCTACACCGCGCGGCTGATATCGGACGCCGGTGGCACCTACCCGTGGGCCGCCGACCGGTCGACCGGAAGCATCGCGACCGACACCGAGACGGTGTTCGCCAAGTCGGCCACCGCGCCGGTCTGGCTGGCCAGCACCTCGTGGACCACGAAGGCGCAGGCGCTCGCGGAGAACTCGGCACTGGCCAAGTTCGCCGCCTTCCGCAGCGGCAACGTGTGGAACGCGGTGAAGGACACGACGGCGGGCGGCGGCAACGGTTTCTACGAACGGGGCGCCGCCCGGCCCGACCTGATCCTGGCGGACCTGGTCGCGATCCTGCACCCGGACAGGCTGCCCGGTCACGCCTTCACGTTCTATCTCAAGCTGGCCTGAGATCGATGACGTCGCAACGGGACCGGGGAGGTCGAGGGGCGCTGCCCGGCCGGGTCGTGCTGGCGGCGACGGGGCCGGAAACGGCCGCCGCCGCAACGGTCCTGGATCGCCCGCCGGGGCATGTATCGGGCGCCGGGTCGTTGCCGCACCCCGCCCGCCCGGCGGGGATCGCTCGTCCGCGGATCGGCCGCACGGCGCTCATCCTGCTGGGGTTCGCGGCGCTCGCGGCGGGCACCGCGCTCCTCGCCGCGTGCGTCGGCTCGGTATCGGTGCCGCTGGGGGAGACGTTCCGGGTCTTGACCGGCCGGCCGACGGTCGATCCGCAGATGGGCGTGCTGCTCACGGACATCCGGATGCCGCGGGTGGCCACCGCGATGATCGCGGGGGCGGGCCTCGCCGTGGCCGGGCTGGCGATGCAGACCCTGTTCGCGAATCCGTTGGCCGACCCGTACATCCTCGGGGTGTCCTCCGGCGCCGGGGTGGGTGTCGCCATCGTGACGATCGGGTCCGGCACCGCGGCGTCGGCCTTCGCCGCAGCCGTCGGCGGCGCCGGGCGGGTGGGGACCGTCGGCGCTGCTGCGGTCGGGGCCGGGGCGGTACTGGCATTGATCCTGTTGCTGGGCCGCTGGGTCAGATCCGTGGTGGCGCTGCTGATCATCGGCGTGATGATCGGCGCCCTGGCCGGCGCGATGGTCTCGCTGCTGCTGGCGTTCTCGGACCCGGCGCGCGCCCAGAAGTTCGTGCTCTGGGGGCTGGGCTCGGTCGCCGGCACCGACTGGCCCGACCTGGCGCTGCTGACCCCTGCGGTGCTGATCGGCGTGGCGCTGATCGCGGCGCTGTCGCGATCGCTGAACGTGCTGCTGCTCGGAGAGAGCTACGCGGCGTCGATGGGTGTCGCGGTGCGCCGGGTGCGGGGCGTCGCGATCACCGCGACCGCGCTCATCGCCGGCGCGGTGACGGCGTTCTGCGGACCGGTCGCATTCCTCGGCATCGCGGTCCCACACCTGTGCCGGCTCGCCCTGGGCAGTTCGGATCACCGGGTGCTGGTGCCGGGCTGCGTGCTGCTGGGCGCCGCGGTGTGCCAACTGTGCGCGGTGGTCGCGCAGCTTCCCGGCCAGGACGGGGTGCTGCCGCTGAACGTGACCACCGCGGTGGTGGGGGCGCCGGTCGTCGTCGCGGTGCTGTTGCGTTCGCGCCGGTTGGCCGCCGGGGTGATGGCGTGACGGCCCCGGCGAACGCGCCCGGGCTGCGGGTCGTCGATCTCGCGGTGGGTTATCGCGGTGGTGCCGGCCGGGTATCCCGCCGGACCCACCTGGTCCTCGAAGGCTTGCGGCTGGTCGCCGAGCCCGGAGCGGTGACGACGCTGCTGGGGCCGAACGGGTCCGGCAAGTCGACGCTGCTCCGCACGCTCGCCTGCCTGCAGCCGGCGCTGCGCGGGCGGGTGGAGATCGATGGGATGGACCCGAGACGGATGTCCCCGCGGCAGCGGGCCCGGGGCCTGGCGGTGGTGCTCACGGACAGGTTCGACCCCGCGCTGCTGACCGGTCGGGAGGTCGTGTCGCTGGGCCGGCACCCGCACCTCGGCATGTCGGGATCGCTCGGCCCGACCGACCGGCTCGCCGTGGCCGAGGCGCTGGCGGTGATGCGCGCGGACCATTTCGCCGACGTCCGGCTGGCCGAGTTGTCCGACGGACAACGGCAGCGGGTCATGATCGCGCGGGGGTTGGCACAGCAACCGCGCCTGCTGGTCCTGGACGAGCCGACGGCGTTCCTCGACGCCCCCGGCCGCATCGAGTTGCTCGACCGACTCCGGACGGTCGCCGCCGAACGCAACATCGCCGTGGTGCTCTCGACCCACGACGTCGAGCTGGCGCTCCGCTCGGGCGGCGCCGCCTGGTTGATCCGCTCGGCGGGTGACGATTCTCCGGCTCCGGGCGCCGGGGCGCGCACCGTGACGAGCGGCCCGATCGGCCGGCTCGCCCGGAACGGGGCGATCAACAGTGCCTTCGACTCCGACGCCGTCGGCTTCGACCCGAACGCCGGCACGTTCCGGCTCCTCGGCGGACCGGCGGACCCCCAGCCGCCCGGCCGCCCGGCCGAACGCCGGCCTTCGGCGCTCTCCGACGGGTCGGTTGCGCAGAGGAGTTGACCTTGGTCCCTGGTCGCACGCCCGGTGCGGGTGACAGGCTCTGTGAATGGACACTCGCGTCGGCGGGCCCCCCGAGCTGGATGCGCGGCTTGCGGGCTGGGTTGCCGCCGGCCTGATCTCGGCCGGTCAGGCGGAGGCGATCGCCCGCTTCGAGATGCGGCCGCAGCCCGGCCCGCCACCGGCGCCTGCGCCGCGCGGGCCCGCGCCAGGGATGCCGACCTCCCAGCACCGACGGTCCGTGCTCGTGGAAGCCCTGGTGTACCTCGGGAGCGCGGTGGTACTGGCGGCGCTCGTCATCGTCACCGCCGGGTACTGGTACGCGTTCGACCGGGCGGCGCGGATCGCGATCCCGGCGGCCGCAACCGTGGTCCTGGTGGCCGGCGGCGCCGCCGTTCCGCAGCGGCTCGCGGCCATGGGCTCGCGGGTGCGGGGCCTGCTATGGCTGCTGTCCGCCGCGACCGCCGCCCTGCTGCTCGTCGTCCTGGTGGACGTTCCGTCGATCTCTGCCGAGACCGGGGTTCTGCTCGTCGCGGCCGGCGTCTTCGGCCTGAGCGTCGTGCTGTGGGTGCTGCACCGTACCCCCGCCCAGCAATTGGCTGCCTTCGCCGCGGCGGAGCTGCTGGCGATCGCGGCAGTCGTGCGGATCCCGGTCGGCGGTGGGGTCCCCGAGGGTGTCGCGCTGGGCGCGACGGCGCTGCTGTGGGGCCTGCTCGCCGTCAGCGGCTCGTTGCCGGGCGGGGGGAGATACCTCCCGGCGCTTCGCCGGGTGGCCGCCGCGGCGCAGGACAGCTGGCAGGTGGGCGCTCCGCAGCGCCGGTGGGGGTTGGGGCTGGCCTCGGTCGGCGCGGTCGTATCCGCAATCGTCCTTGCGGCGCAACAGGGTTGGCCGGCGGCCGGCATCGTCCCGGTCGCGTTGGCGGTCGCCGCGGCAATCGCGTTCGGTGACCTCGTGATGCTGGGCATCGCCGCCGCCGGAACCATGGTGGTGCTGCCGATGGTGGTGGGGCACTACTTCGATTCGACGCTGTCCGTGGCGTTGGTGCTGTTGGCGACCGGCGGTGTGCTGATCGGCCTTGCGCTGCTGGTGGCCCGCCGTCACCGCATGCGGAGGGAGCGCGCCAGGTGATCAGGTCCGCGTTGGGACTGTCCGCGGCACAGGTCCGGTCGGTGCTTCAAGCCGGGGGCCGAGCGCCGTCGTTGCACAACAGCCAGCCGTGGCGCATGCGGATCGAATCGGATCGGATCGAGTTGCACGCCGACGATGCTCGGCGCCTGCCCGCCGCCGACCCCGACGATCGTGAGCTGCGGCTGGGCTGCGGCGCCGCGCTGCTGAACATGCGCCTCGCGCTGCTCGACCGCGGGATCGAGCCGTCCGTCGTCATCCACGCCGGCCCGCTCGCCGAGGGTATCGCCGTGGTTGAGCATGGCGGCCCTGCCGCGGCGCTGGGGACCGATGCCGCGCTGTTTCGCGTGATCGCGCAACGCCGCACGAACCGCAGGCCTTTCCTGGACCAGCCGGTCGGCGCGGCCGAACGTCGACTGTTGATCGAAGCGGCCGAGGCCGAGCACTGCCAGATGCGGATCATCGACGACGCCGGGGATCAGGCGCGCCTGCACCGCGCGCTGCTGGCGGCCCATCGCCGCCAGCAGGCGGATCCCGAGTGGATCGCGGAGTTCGACCGTTGGGTGGCCAGGCCCGGCAGCGACGCCGACGGTGTCCCGTTGTCCGCCAGCGGGCCGGAACCCGAGCTGCAGGACATCTGGGTGCTGCGCGACTTCTCCTCCGGGCACGCCCCGGCCCGCAGGCAGGGCAAGGACTTCGAGCCCGCGCCGCTGATCGCCGTGTTGGCAAGCTACTTCGACGGCCCGCTGGCCCAGGTGCAGGCCGGGCAGGCCATGCAGCGGGTGTTGCTGTCGGCCACGTCTGCCGGGCTGTCCGCCTCGTTCCTCTCGCAGCTCATCGAGATGCCGGACGCGCGGGCGGAGGTGCGGCGGGTCATCGGTGGCAGCCTGCACCCGCAGGTCGTGCTGCGCATCGGGTACGGATCGCCGGTGCCGGCCGTCCCGCGCCGTCCGGTGGAGGACCTGGTCTTCGACCCCCCGGAGGAGCGCCGAGGGCGTCACCCGAGGAGCGCGTCCAGCGTGACGAACCGGTAGCCGCGCGATGTCAACCCGCTGATGATGAAGGGCAGCGCATCCGCGTCCAGCGTGCTGTGATCGTCGGGGTTGGAACCGAGGTGCATCAAGACGATCTCGCCCGGCTGCGCCGCGGCCAGGACCCGGTCGAGGACCTTCTGCCGGGTGATGCCGCCGCTGGTGCCCTTCCACCCGAGGGTGTCCACCGTCCACCGCACCGGGACGTAGCCCGCCGCGTTGACAGCCGCGATGGTGCGCGCGTCGCGATCTCCGTACGGGAAGCGGAAGAACGGCCTGGGGTCGGTTCCCCCGGCCGCCATGATCTTCGTTCTCGCGGTCGCCATCTCGGCCGAAATCGCGGCCGCCGTCATCTTCGTCATCATCGGATGGGAGTCCGAGTGATTGCCGATGCGATAGCCGCCGGCCTTGATCTGCGCCACCATTCCGGGGTAATTCGCGGACCACCGTCCGGTCAGGAAGAAGGTTGCGGGTGTCCCGGTTGCGTGCAGGGTCTTGAGGATCGACGGCAGCGCGTCGGCGTTGGCTCCGGCGTCGAACGTCAGGGCGACGATCTTCCGGTCGGTGGGGATCCGCTCGATGTCCAGCCCGCGCAATCCGCTGGGTAACCCGGTCGCCGACGACGTCGGGGTCGGTGCGGGCGGCGGTGGCGAGGTGGACACGGCGGGCGGGCGGTTGCTCGGCGACGTGCCGCCGCCGGTCGGCGTGGGCGCGGCGGAGCTGACGGTGCGGCCGGTTGAGGTGCTAGCCGTGCGGGTGACGGAACCGGCGGACGGCGGGGTCGGGAAGGTGGTGCCGCTCGCTCCGGTCGTCGGCTGCGGGGTCGATGACGTGGCCCCGGACGAGGCTTGTCCCGGCGACCCGGTGCGCGAGGGCGTTGCGGTGCTCGGCGTGGTCTCCGGGATGCTGATGGACGTATCGGTCGCCTCCGGCGTGGGCAGGGCAGCCGTGGAGGCCGCGGGCGGGCCCGATGTGGTGCACGCCGACGCCGCGATCGTGAGGCCGAGTGTGAGCGTCAGTATTCGCCGCTGGGTCCTACCCATCGCGCCCCTCCCGCCGTCCGCGCCCTCGGGTCAGCGTGCAGACGCGTCGCGGCGATCCCCGGGTGCCGGGCGGCGTCGACGGCCGGCCCGGGCGAGCGCCAGGGCCACGACGCCCAGCCCGGCAGCCGCCATCACGCCCTGCAAGACGTGGGCGCCGATCAGCCGAAACTGCACCGCTTCGAAGGCCGCGAGCCCGGCCCCGGCCGCCAGGGACAGGGCGGTGGCGGCGCGCGCCCTGCGCAACTCCGCCACGCCCGTCGCCAGGAACCCCCCGCCCACCAGACTCGCCAGCAGCAGGCCCGGAACGCGCCAATCCGCGAACGGTGTTCCGCGCAGCACGGCCGGGTCGGCCGCCATCAGCGAACCGTCCGGCCGGATCGCCAGGAGAACCCCGCCGGCAACGGCCGTGGCACCGATGAAGAGTTCGGCGGCTCCGAGGGCCCGGGCGAACGGCACGGGCCCGCGCGTGCTGCGGGGAATTTCCGCGGCGATCGGCCGCGTGCGCGGGGAGGGTGCCATGCGTGCAGTATCGCCGCGGGGCGGCCCCGCCGGCGCGGGCTGGACGTCCCGAGGTCCGGGGACCTTGGTCCTGCCCCGAATGATCCGCGCCTCGTCCGGTCCGCGCCGGGACATCGACCACCGAGCTATCCACCGGCACCTCCGGGCGGCCAGTTCGCTTGCACGCCAGGATATCCGCCACTGCAGCAAGGCCCCGTCATCCCCACCCGGATCATCCGTATCGGCGCACCACCGCGACCGGGCACTCGCTCAGCTTGATCACGGCGCGGCTGGTCGAACCCAGCACCGCGCTGGCGACAATGCCGCGGCCGCGGGTGCCGACAACCAGCAACTGCGCCTGCTGCGTGCGCTCCAGCAGGGCCCGGGCGGGCCGGTCGTACACCACGACCGGTTGCACCGTCACCTCCGGGAAGCGTTCGCGGTAGCCCGCGAGGCCCTCCGCCAACAGTCGCCGCTCCCGTTCGAAGATGGCGTTCCAATCGTCCACGTGTCCGGTGAGCCGATCCAGGTCCGGCAGCGGCGAGTCGCTCCAGGTGTGCACCGCCGTCAGCGGCACGCCGAGCAGGGACGCCTGTTCGAATGCGAATTCGACGGCCGGGTCGTCCAGCGGATTGCCCGCGACGCCGACCACCACCGGGCCGCTGCGCGCGAGTTCACCATCGCCGCGCGGCCGCGCGATCACCGCCGGCGCGTGGGACCGGATCGGCAACTCCAATGCCGTCGAACCCGCCAGCATTTCCTGCAGCCCGCTGCGGCCGGTCGCACCGACCACGACGAAGCGGGCAGCTGCCGATGCGCGAGCCAGCGTTTCGGTCGGATCCCCGATCTGGTGCCAGGTCAGCACTTCGACGCCCGGAGCGAGCTTTTCGGCTTCGGTGGCCGCCTCCGACAGGAAGCGCTCGCCGTCCTCCCAGGCGGCCTTCCGAAGGTCGTCGACGTACAGCGCGGCCGCCGGGAACGTGCTCAACGGCAACGGGGGAGCGGCATGCACCAGGCGCAACGGCAGGCGGCCCCGCACCGCCGCCGCTGCCGCCCATCGCACCGCCAGCGCGCTGGCCGGCGACCCGTCCACTCCGGCCACCACCGACATCGACCATGCTGGCGCAGTCATCGCGTTGTCCTTTCCAGAGCGTCGCCCATCCGCCACCGCCAGCCCACCAGGCTGCGCCCCGTGCGCCCAGTGCCGAAAGTCCTTCGCGGCGCCGGCGAAGGCTGCCGCCATTCGGCCAAGGCACCCAACGGCGCACCGCCGGCGGCAGGCCGCGCGGGGCGTCGACCCACGGCCCGGCATGGCACAGCCGGCGGGCGCGGTGTATCGAACGGCCAGGAGGGCGGTCGATACGGTAGGACGAGGCCCGCCGCCCGACCTGTGCGGATCGCGATCGGGAGGAGGGTGCGAATCATGTTCCGGTCGGCAGTCGCCCGCTGGTGGGGGGTCTTGCGTCGCTTTCCGCTGCTGGCCGCGACCGTAGCGGCCGCCCTGACGGCCGGCATCCTCGCCTTGGCCGGGGCGACCCGGCCCGCGCAGCTTCTGGTGATCGTGTTCGCCGGCGGGGTGGGGCTGTACCTGGCGATCGGTATGGTCCGCGACCTGATCGGTGGCCACGCCGGGGTCGACGTCCTGGCGGTCACTGCGATCGCCAGCACGCTGGCGGTGGGGGAGTATGCGGCCGCGGTGGTTGTCGTCCTGATGCTGACGGGCGGCGAATCCCTGGAGGACTACGCAGCGGGGCGGGCGCAGCGGGAACTGACGGCGTTGCTGGCGGGTGCGCCGCGGGTCGCCCACCTCGTGGTGGCGGGATCGATTCGGGACGTGCCGGCGGATGACGTGGTTCCCGGCGACACGCTGCTCGTCCGCCCGTCGGAGATCGTCCCGGTCGACGGCGTCCTACGTTCCGAGTCGGCCACCTTCGACGAATCGTCCCTGACCGGCGAGAGCCTGCCGGTGGAGCGCACCGGCGGCGAGCAAGTCCTCAGCGGCGCCGTGAACGGATCCGAAGCGATCCACGTGCTCGCGACCACGACCGCCGCCGAGAGCCAGTACGCGCAGATCATCCGGCTGGTTTCGGAGGCGACGAAGAGCAAGTCGCGGGTGGTCCGGCTCGCCGATCGGTACGCGGTGCCGTTCACGTTGCTCGCCTACGCCATTGCCGCCGCCGCGTGGATCCTCTCCGGTGACGCCGTCCGGTTCGCCGCCGTCCTGGTCGTCGCGACGCCCTGTCCGCTCCTGATCGCAGCACCGGTGGCATTCCTGGGTGGGATCTCCCGCGCGGCCCGCCGCGGCATCATCGTCAAGAGCGGGGCCGCCCTGGAAGTAGCGTCACGCGTTCGTACGGTGGCGTTCGACAAGACCGGCACGTTGACGCAGGGCCGGCCGGCCCTCCTCTCGGTCACTGCGGCAGGTTCGATGCCGGAGGACCGGTTGCTCGCCTTGGCGGCCGCCGCGGAGCAGCACTCGTCGCACGTCCTGGCGACATCGGTGACGAAGGCGGCGGTGGATCGCGGGCTGGTCCTTCCGGCGGTGACGCAGGGCCGGGAGTGGGCCACCCATGGGGTCAGCGCCACGGTCGACGGCCACCAGGTGCGGGTCGGAAAACCCGGGTTCGTGGCCGAAACCGGCGCGGAGGTAGCCGAAATCCGTATCGACGGCGGAGAAGTGGCGGTCTACGTCGGGGTGGACGACCGGTTCGCCGGGGTGTTTCGGCTCGCCGACCCCGTCCGCCCGGATGCGTCGAGCACCGTTCGGCGCCTGCGGGCCATGGGCATCGGGCATCTGCTGATGGTGACCGGGGACGCCGAGCCGACGGCGCTCACGGTGGCGCGGCAGGTGGGCGTCACCGATGTCCGTGCCGAGTGCCTGCCGGCGGACAAGGTGGCCGTCATCCGGGCCCAGGCGCAACGTCCGGTGATGATGGTCGGTGACGGCGTCAACGACGCGCCGGTGCTGGCGGCCGCCGATTTGGGGGTGGCCATGGGTGCGCGTGGCGCCACCGCGGCCGCCGAGTCGGCGGACGTGGTGATCCTGCCCGACCGGTTGGACCTGGCGCCGGATCTGATCTCGATCGGACGCCGCACGATCCTTGTTGCGTTGCAGAGCATCTGGTTGGGAATCGCGCTCAGCGTCGGGCTGATGGGGCTTGCCGGGTTCGGGTTGCTGCCGCCCCTCTTCGGGGCGCTGAGCCAGGAGGCGATAGACCTCGCCGCCATCGGCAACGCGTTGCGCGCCCTGTCCGCCGGTCGGGGTGGGGCGTGGGGGCGGCGCGGACCCGTGGGGCGGCGGGGACCTCCGGGACGGAGCGCCAACGGGTCCGCGGTGACCGGTTCCGGGCGGTGGGCAGCCGGCGCGGACGATGCAGCCGGCACCGCGAACGGCGACTACTCCAGATAGTCGCGCAGGACCTGGGAGCGCGACGGATGGCGCAGCTTGGACATGGTCTTGGACTCGATCTGCCGGATCCGCTCGCGGGTGACCCCGTAAACCTGGCCGATCTCGTCCAGCGTGCGCGGCTGCCCGTCGGTCAGCCCGAAGCGCAGCCGGACCACCCCGGCCTCGCGCTCCGACAGGGTCTGCAGCACCGACTGGAGCTGGTCCTGCAGCAGGGTGAACGAGACGGCGTCGACCGCGACGACGGCCTCGGAGTCCTCGATGAAGTCGCCGAGCTGCGAATCGCCCTCGTCGCCGATCGTCTGGTCCAGGCTGATCGGTTCCCGTGCGTACTGCTGGATCTCCAGAACCTTGTCCGGCGTGATGTCCATTTCCTTGGCGAGCTCGTCCGGGGTCGGTTCCCTGCCAAGGTCCTGCAGCAACTCGCGTTGGATCCGGCCCAGTTTGTTGATGACCTCGACCATGTGCACCGGAATGCGGATCGTTCGTGCCTGGTCGGCCATGGCCCGGGTGATCGCCTGGCGGATCCACCAGGTCGCGTAGGTGGAGAACTTGTAACCCTTGGTGTTGTCGAACTTCTCGACGGCGCGGATCAGCCCTAGGTTGCCCTCCTGGATCAGATCCAAGAAGGCCATGCCGCGCCCGGTGTAGCGCTTGGCAAGGGAGACCACCAGCCGCAGGTTCGCCTCCAGCAGGTGGTTCTTCGCCCGTTCGCCGTCACGCTTGACCCAGTTCAGATCGCGACGGAGTTGGGTGGCGAGCTTCTCGCCGGCGTCCAAGAACTGCCGTACCCGCTCCACGGCGTACAACCCCGCCTCGATCCGCTTCGCGAGCGAGACCTCCTCCTCGGCGTTGAGTAGCGCGACCTTCCCGATCTGCTTGAGGTAGGCCCGGACGGAGTCTGCCGACGCGGTCAACTCCGCATCCTTGCGGGCCTGCTTGAGGGCCTCGGACTCCTCCTCGTCGTCCCACGAGAACTCGTCGGGTTCGGCCGCCTGCCCGGCGGTAACGGGGGTGCCCGGCCTCGTTGCCGCCGCCGCGTCGGCAACGTCATCGGACCCGTCGGCGTCATCGGACCCGTCGGCGTCATCGGACCCGTCGGCGTCATCGGACCCGTCGGCGTCGTCGGCGTCGTCACGCTGGGCGGACGTCTCGTCGTCCGTCGAGACGTCAGCCGCGTCAACCTCGCCGTCCAGGTCGAACTCGTCGATGTCGAGGGCGGCTTCGTCGACATCCGCCTCGTCGGCGTCATCCCCGGTGACGACGGCGGAACGCTTCCCGCCCTGCGGTGCGGCCGGCTTCGGCCGGTCGGTCTTCTTCGGCCGGGTGCTGGCGCTTGCGGTCTTGCCGGCGCCGGCGCGGCCGGGCACGGTGTCGTCCGCGGCACGTCCTGCTGCCACCCCGCCGGTTCGAGACGCGCCGGGCTTGCGGGTGGCCTCCTTCTCGGCGGCCTTGCCGGCGGGCCGCTTTGCCGCGACCTTCGTCGACTGGGGCTCGGCATCGTTGGCAGCGGCCTTCTTGCGCCTCGGCGCCCTCGGCGCCGTCGTGACGCCGCCGTCGACGCTCGCCTCGACGGCTGCGTCGGACGCCTGCTTGCCCCGGCCGGTGCCGCTCGCCGTGCCGGCCCGGGGACGGCGGCCGGCCGCGTGGGCCGTCGGCTCCACCCGGCCATCCGCGGCGGGCACCGCCTCGATCACCGTGCCCTGCCGGCCGCGTGACCGAGCGCGCGGGGTCGGCTTCCCGTCACCGTCTGGTGCTGAACGCGAAGATGCTGCTGCGCCTGCCACTGATGCCCCTTCGCTGCCCAGAACCGCTTGCCGAGTTCGCGCGCCATCGTCCCTGCGGTGATGTTTGGTGGCACAGCCCGATTGTCCCGACCCGATCGGGCGGCCCGATGGCGGCGCGTTCCAGTGTAACGACGCGGCGGCCGGGGCGCGGATCGGCGGTCTGGCCGACCCGGGCCGGCGATGACGAATGTCCGGCGGCGTTGCCACCTGCGGACGGATCGCCTGGGCGGCACGGGCCCCCGGGCCGCCCGCGGTGGCGCGGCAGCACCGTCATCGCAGGCGGCTGGACGTGGTGCGGGCGTTGGCGTCTGGCGGCTCCGCCTGGGCCTCGGCCGCCGCCAGGGCCGCGCCCACGATTCCGGCGTTATTGGCCAGCGTTGCGATCACCTTGGGCGTTCGGGTCTCGATCAGGTCGAACCACGTCTCCGGTCTGCGGGAGACGCCGCCACCCAGGATGAACAACTCCGGCCAGAGCAGCCTTTCCAGTTGGCGCAGGTACTTCTGCACCTTGCGAGCCCATTGCTCCCAGCTCAGGCCGCGGCGTTCCCGCGCCGCGACCGAGGCCCGGGTTTCCGCATCGTGTCCGTCCACCTCGATGTGCCCCAGTTCGGCGTTCGGTATCAAGATCCCGTCGTGGATCAGGGCCGTCCCGATGCCCGTTCCCAGCGTCACCATGACGACCAGGCCGGAGCGGTCCTCTCCCGCGCCGAACCGAACCTCCGCAAGCCCCGCGGCGTCCGCGTCGTTCAACCCCGTGACGGGGCCCGGCAGTACGGGCGCGAGCGTTTCGATCAGGGACGTGCCCACCCAGGAACCGTCTACGTTCGCTGCGGTCCTTACGGTTCCGCGCATCACCACACCCGGGAACGTCACGCCCACCGGCCCGGTGTAGGTCATCTGGCCCGCAACCGATCGGACCGTCGTCGCGACCGCTTCCGGGGTGGCCGGCTGCGGCGTGTCCAGGCGGAACCGATCCGAGATCAACGAACCGTCGGTCAGATCTACCAAGGCGCCCTTGATGCCGGTGCCGCCGATGTCGATGCCCAGGCCGCGGGCCCGTTCGCCGTGCCCCACGATATGCACCTCTGTTTCACCTTCGATGGCGGACAGCGACGATCCTAGGACTCCGGGTCGGGGCGCGTCGGGGCGCCCCGCGCCCGCTCAGGATGGGCAGCCGCTGCGGTCGGGCAGCGGCGGGATGGTGGGTAGCGGCCGGACCGAAATGGTCTGTCCTTCGATCACCGGAGGAGGCGCCGCGGCGTTCTTGATCTCGGTCAACTGCTGGCGCACCTGTTCGCTGACCGGCTGGACCTGATACAGCTTGCCCAACGAGAGGTCGATGCTGTTGTCGCTGCGCTCGTCTCGGACCAGTTGGGCGCATGGCGCCACCAGCAACACCGTGCGCGCCTCCGCCAGTCCCGCGTAGCCGTAGCGAATCTCGCCGTAGCAACGCAAGTCCCAGGCCGGATACAGCGGGTCGTTCTCGGGCTGGCCGACCGTGGTGAAACCGGCCGATCGCAGCTCGTCTGTGACGGTCTTCGCCTGCCCGGTGACATCGCTGGCGTTGAGCACGCGCAATGGGACCCGGCTGGGGTCGGCGGGGCGGATGGCGGCCAGCACATTCGGGTCGGTGAAGGTGCCGAGGGTGGTGGACACCTTCGACGTGGAGGTCCCTGCGCTGACATCGTTGGTGCGCGTGCCGGTGGTCCGGGCCGAACTCGCCGGTGACCGCCCGGTGCTGCCGGTCGCCTTTGGGCCGGTCGTCTTGGACCCTGTCGTCTTGGCAGTTGACGCCGGCGAGGTGGTTCCGGTACCGGTTGTGGACTGGCTGGTCGGCGCGGGGCCGGGTTCGTTGCAGCCGGTCGCCTCCGCCGGTGCGGGTTTGAGGATCTGGGTCCACACCACCACCGCCCCGGCGAGTAGCAGCACCAATACCGCCAGGATCGGCCAGCGGGTGCGACGCCGGTAGCGTCGAGACGCTGAATCGGGACTCAACGGGTGTGGGCCTCCTCGTCCGGGGGTGGGACAGCGCCGGCGCTGCGGTTGCGCCGCCTTCGCCGGACCGCCGCAGCGGACGAGCGGCGCGTCGCCCGCGGCGCGCCGGGCATCCGCCCGGCGCTTTTCGCCTGTGCCAGAGTATGCGGTCGGCCGGTGGCGGCGGCCTCCACGGTGTGTCGGCGAGCCCCGGGCTCCGCAACCCGTCCCGAATCGGTTACCCTGCTGGCCGCGCCATCCGCTCACCGGGGGCGGCGGGCCAGCGCCGGGCACAATCCGGCGGGCTTTTGCGTTAGCAAGCGAGCAAGGGCGATTCCCGATCTGTGGCACCGGGCATGGTGCCGCAGCAACCACGCACAGCCGACCTACTACATGAAGGAATGACGATGGCAACCGATTATGACGCGCCGCGCCGTAGCGAATCGGACGACGTCGGCGAGGACTCGTTGGAGGAGCTCAAGGCGCGCCGCAACGAGGCGCAATCCTCGGTCGTCGACGTCGACGAGGGGGACACCGCCGAGAGCTTCGAACTGCCGGGCGCCGACCTGTCGGGCGAGGAGTTGATCGTCAGCGTGGTACCGAAGCAGGCGGACGAGTTCACCTGCTCGGTGTGCTTCCTGGTTCAGCATCGCAGCCGCCTCGCGTCCGAGAAGAACGGCCGCCTGATCTGCGTCGACTGTGTCTGAGGCGGCGCCCGCGGCGGGCACCGAGGCGAGCACCGAGGCGAGCACCGAGGTGAGCGGGCGCAGCCGCAGCCGCATCGCCGGCCAGGTCCGCGAGTTCCATGACGCGTACCTGTTGCCGGTCGCGGATCGACCGTCGGCGCAACTGCCCGCCGGTCAGGTGGTATTGCGCCAGGACCTGATCGAGGAGGAGGTGGCAGAGCTGCGACGGGGCGGCGCGTCCGGCGATGTCATCGCGGTGGCAGATGCGTTGGCGGACATCGTGTACGTCGCGTACGGCACCGCCTGCGTGTACGGCATCGACCTCGATGCGGTGCTCGACGAGGTGCACGCTTCCAACATGACGAAGCTCGGCTCGGATGGGCGGCCGCTGCACCGCGGCGACGGGAAGGTCCTGAAGGGCCCGGGATACCGCCCGCCCGACATCGCGGGCGTCCTGTCGCGGCAGGTTTGACCGGAATTGCACGGCGACGGACTAGGCTCGTGGCGGCGTGCGCGGGACCTCCTGTTCCGCCCCGTGGGTCAAGGATGGTAGCGATCATGCAGACCTCGATCCGTGGCTGGCTGCGGAGGTTGACCAGCGACGAGAACGAGTTGGAGGCGGATTCACTCACCTCCGAGGTCGACGCGGCGGGCGCGACCCGGGCGGGGAGTTGCCGAGCGGGGCAGAAGGTGCAGGTCGTCGGGAAGTTGCGGTCGGTGCAGTTGCAGCCGTGCGACAGCCTGGCCGCGCTGGTGGCCGAGTTGTACGACGGCACCGACACCGTGGAGTTGATCTGGCTCGGTCGTCGATCGATCGCCGGTATCGAGGCGGGGCGGGTCCTGCGCGCGACGGGCCGGATCGCGGTCCGGGGGGGCCACAAGGCCATGTACAACCCCAGCTATCAACTGATGCCGGTCACCGCGTGAGCGAACCCGGCCCTGCCGAGGACCGATCCGGGGACGGCCGAAGTCCGGCCGACGGTGCGACGAGGCCCAACCTGCTCGCCCAGTTGGGCGGCCCGATGGGGATGCTCGACTCCGGCCTGCCCGTGGTCGTGTTCGTCGTGGTCAACGTCATCGCCGGGCTCACCGCCGCGATCATCGCCGCGCTGGCCGCGGGGGTGTTGATCGCCGGCGTCCGGCTCATTCGCCGCAAGCCGGTCACCCAGGCGATCGGCGGCCTGTTCGCCGTGGGCATCGCGGCGTACATCGCCCATCGGGTCGGGTCGGCGCGGGGCTTCTTCCTGCTCGGGATCTGGACCTACCTGCTGTACGGCGGTGCGCTGCTGGTTTCGGTGCTGGTGCGTTGGCCGCTGGTCGGCGTCCTGTGGGAGGGCATCAACGGGCGCCGCGGGGCCTGGCGACGTGATCGACACCTGCGACGGCGCTACGACGCCGCGACGCTGGTGTGGGTTGCGGTTTTCGCCGCCCGCTATGGCGTGCAGCAGTCGCTCTACGGTGCCGACCAGGTGGGTTGGCTGGCGGTGGCCCGGTTGGTCATGGGTTATCCGCTGTTCGCCGTGGCGATCCTCGTGACAGTGCTGATCGTCGGCTCGACCACCGGTAAGCCCTTGGCCGACCTGTTGCGCCGTCGCGGCTGAATCGGTCTTCGGGCCGGGGGCGCGTCCCGGGCGGTTCCGGCGCTTCCGGCGGGCGGCGGTCCCGCAGGATCGCCGGATCACCGGATCACCCCAGGGCCCGGCGGACTTCCTCCTCCACCTCCGCCGCCGCGACGAACAGCAATTCGTCGCCGGATTCGAGTGGTTCATCCGGCTGCGGCACGATGACCCGCCCGCCTCGCAGGATCGTCACCAGCGCGGCGTCGCGCGGCAGATGCAGATCGCGCACCGGACTTCCGGCGATGGCGGCGCCCGGCGGCAACGTCACCTCCACCAGGTTCGCCTGGCCCTGCCGCAGGGTGAACAGCCGCACCAGGTCGCCGACCGTCACCGCCTCCTCCACCAGCGCCGCGAGGATCCGCGGGGTGGACACCGCGACATCCACCCCCCACGACTCGTTGAACAGCCATTCGTTGCGCGGATCGTTGACCCGCCCGACGACGCGGCCCACGGCGAACTCCGTCTTTGCGAGCAGGGCCAGCACCAGGTTGACCTTGTCGTCGCCCGTGCACGCGATGACCACGTCGCAGGTCTGCAGTCCTGCCTCCTCGAGGGAACTCAACTCGCAGGCGTCGGCCTGTACCCATTCGGCCGCCTCGATCAGCTCCGGGTCGATGGCCTCGGCAGATCGGTCGATCAGCATCACCTGGTGGCCGTTGTCGACCAACTCGGCGGCGATCGACCGGCCCACCGATCCGGCCCCCGCGACGGCGATCCTCATGACGAGCCCTCCGTGGGAGCGCCGGCGGCCCGGTCGGCGATCGCCAGGAGATCGGCGGATAGCACCGCGGCGTAGACGATGTCGCCGTCCTGGACGACCGTCGAATCGTCGGGCAGCAGCGCCTCCCCGAATCGGATGACGAACGACGCGTGCGCGTGGCAGGCCCGCTCCAGTTCCCGCAACGGCCGGCCGATCCAGGCCTGGTGGTAGGGCAGGGTGGCAATGGCGACCTTCCCGGTCGGGTCGCGCCATTCGCTGATCAGCCCGTCCGGGATGATCGCCCGCAGCAGCCGGTCAGTCGTCCAGGGGACGGTGGCCACGGTCGGGATACCCAGCCGCTCGTACACCTCGGCGCGCCGCTGGTCGTAGATGCGGGCGATCACCGTCTGCACGCCGAACTGCTCGCGCGCCACCCGCGCCGCGATGATGTTGGAGTTGTCACCGGAGGAAACCGCCGCGAACGCGTGCGCCTCCTCGATGCGGGCGCGGATCAGGGTGTCCCGGTCGAAGCCGACGCCCTGCACCTGCGCCCCCCGAAATTCCGGCCCGAGCCTGCGGAACGCCTCCGGGTCGCGGTCGATGACGGCGACCGAGTGGCCCCCCGCCGAAAGCCTGCGGGCGAGCAGCGAACCGACGCGTCCGCAGCCCATGATCACGATGTGCATCGTGAGTAGATCCTTGTCTTCTCCGTCGATCTGCCGATGGGGCTCGCGCAGGCAGGCACCGGCCACCCGCACCACGCAACCTACCGCGTGGCCGTCCGCCCGCCCAGCCCCGCCGCCCACAGCCCTCACCCGGTGGCCGATCATCCCGCGACGCGGCCGCGATCCGGCCACACCCCGGGCGGAACTGGCCGTAGGCTCACCTGTTGTGTCGAAGCTGACCACGGCCGCCAAGCGCCTTCTGGTGGGGCAGCCGTTCCGCACCGATCGGCTGTCGCACACCCTGCTACCCAAGCGCATCGCGCTGCCGGTGTTCGCCTCGGACGCCCTCTCCTCGGTGGCATATGCCCCGGAGGAGATCTTCGCGACGCTGTCCGTCGCCGGGCTCTCCGCATTCGTCTTCGCGCCGTGGATCGCCGGCGTGGTGGCGTTCGTCATGCTGGTGGTCGTCGCCTCCTACCGGCAGAACGTGCACGCGTATCCCAGCGGCGGCGGCGACTACGAGGTGGCCACAAAGAACTTGGGACCGAACTTCGGGCTGACCGTCGGCAGCGCCCTGTTGGTCGACTACATCCTGACGGTCGCGGTCTCGACCGCATCCGGGGTCGCCAATATCGGGTCGGCGATCTCGGTCGTCGGCGAGCATCCGGTGTGGTTCTCCGTCGGCATCATCGTGGTGATCACCGCGCTGAACCTGCGTGGTATCAGGGAATCCGGCAAGGCGTTGGCGCTGCCGGTGTACGCGTTCATCGTCGCGATCCTGGTCATGGTGATCACCGGGCTGATCAAGTTTGCGTTCGGAGCCACGCAATCGGCACCGAGCGCCGGTTTCGGTCTGGAGGCCACCGGCAGCTTCGGCAGCCTGGCGCTGGCGTTCCTGGTGCTGCGCTCGTTCTCCTCCGGTTCCGCCGCGCTCACCGGCGTGGAGGCCATCTCCAACGGCGTCCCGGCATTCCGGAAACCCAAGTCGCGCAACGCGGCCGGAACGCTGGCCATGATGGGCGTGCTGGCCGTCAGCATGTTGATCGGGCTGGTCGCGATGGCCATGATCACCAAGGTGCACCTGGCGGGGCCGGGTGCGAAGCTGATTGGCGCGCCGGTGGATTATCGCCAGAACACCTTGGTGGTGCAGATCGCCCGGGCCGTCTTCGACGGGTTCCCGGTCGGCTACTACATCGTGTCGCTAGCCACCGGGATCATCCTGATGTTGGCCTGCAACACGGCGTTCAACGGGTTCCCGGTGCTCGGATCGGTGCTGGCGCAGGACCAGTACCTGCCACGCCAGTTGCACACCCGCGGCGACCGACTGGCCTTCTCCAACGGCATCGTGTTCCTGGCCGTCGTGGCGATCGTTCTGGTCATCGGGTTCAAGGCGAACGTCTCCAGCCTGATCCAGCTGTACATCGTGGGCGTGTTCGTGTCCTTCACCTGCTCCCAGGCGGGCATGCTCAGGCACTGGAATCGGTTGCTGCGCACCGAGACGGACCGTTCCGCGCGGCATCGGATGCGTCGCTCGCAGGTGATCAACGCGGTCGGATTCTGTTGCACCGCGGCGGTTCTGGTGATAGTGCTGGTCACCAAGTTCCTGGCCGGCGCGTGGATCGCCATCCTGGCCATGGTGATCATCTTCTTCACCATGAAGGCCATCCACCGGCATTATCGTCGGGTGGCGGTGGAGCTGGCCGGATCCGAGCACGACTTGGTACTGCCCAGCAGGGTGCACGGCATCGTCCTGGTGTCCAAGCTGCACCTGCCGGCGTTGCGGGCGTTGGCGTATGCGCGCGCGACCCGCCCCGACATCCTGGAGGCGGTGACGGTGAACGTCGATACGGACGACACCGCGGCGTTGGCGCGCGAATGGGAGGACCGGCAGATCCCGGTGCCGCTCAAGGTCATCGACTCCCCGTTCCGGGAAATCACCCGGCCGATCCTGGATTACGTGCGCCGGGTTCGCCGCGAGGCGCCGCGCGATGTGGTGACGGTGTTCATCCCCGAGTACGTCGTCGGCCACTGGTGGGAGCAGTTCCTGCACAACCAGTCCGCGCTCCGCCTGAAGGGGCGACTGCTGTTCACGCCGGGCGTCATGGTGACCAGCGTGCCGTGGCAACTGAACAGCTCGACCGTGGCCCACGACCGCCTGATGCAAGACGACCGCGCGCCGGTCCGCCGCGCGGCGTCCCGTCAACAACCGGAGGCGCCCCGGACGGGGTGGTTCGGACAGTCCGTCGGCGAGGCGCCGTCGCACGCCGAAGATCGGTCGGGCGGTCTCGTTTCCCGGCTGTCGGACGCGGTTGGCCGGAAGCGGCGCCGCCCGCGGTGACCGACGACCTGGGCGCCGCAACGGCTCACGAACTGCGTGTCGGGGACGATGTCGAGCTGGAGATCGGCCGGGTCGGCCACGGGGGGATCTGCGTGGCACGGCTGGATGGCCGGGTGGTGTTCGTGCGGTACGCGCTGCCGGGCGAGCGTGCCGTCGTGCGGATCACCGAGGTGCGCGCCGGCTCGTTCTGCCGCGGCGAGGCGATGACGATCATCCGGCCCGATGCGCGCCGGGTACGCCCGCCGTGCGCCCATTTCGGGCCGGGCGGCTGCGGCGGGTGCGACTTCCAGCACGCCGACCCGGCGTTGCAGCGCGAGCTGAAGGCCGCGGTCGTTGCCGAACAACTGCGCCGGCTTGCCGGGATCGAGCGGACGGTCGAGGTCGAGCCGCTGCCCGGTGGCGGGTTCGGTTGGCGAAGTCGGGTGCGTTGGGCGGTGGAGCCCGCCGCCGGCCTGCCGGGCGGGGGCGGCTCGGCCGATGACGCGGTGATCGGGCCGCGCCGTTACCGCTCGCACGCGGTCGTTCCCATCAGCGCGGACGAGCCGTGCCTGATAGCGGCGCCCGGGCTGTCCGAGGCCGCTGCCGCCCTGCGCCCGCCGTCCGGTGCGTCCGAGGTCGTGGTGCTGGCGCGCGGGGCAGCCCCACCGGCGGTCGCCTGGTTGCCGGGCGAACCACCCCGCTCCCGGACCACCGGCGCGGGCCCCGCCGCGGCAGCGCAGCCAAGGAACCGATCCCGGAGGGGTCCGGCTCACCTCGGCGCGGCGGGCGCCGGGGCCGTCGTAGAGCATTCGATGGAGCGCGCATTCCTCGTGGCGCCCACCGGGTTCTGGCAGCCGCACCGCCGCGCCGCCGACGCCCTCTGCGGGGCCGTCGGCGGTGCGCTCGACGGGGGTGCGCTCGACGGCGGTGCGCTCGACGGCGGGACGGCCTGGGATCTGTACGGCGGCGTCGGCCTGTTCGCCGTGCTGCTGGCCGAGCGGGTCGGCCGCGGCGGCCGCGTCATCACCGTGGAACGCGACCGGGAGGCGTCGGCGCTCGCGGCGCGGAACGTCCGCGACCTGCCGCAGGTGCACGTTCTGCGGGCGCGGGTGGACGAGGTGCTCATGGCGGCTGCGTCACCGGCACCCGGCGCGGCGCGGCCGGCGGCTGCTCCCGGCCTGGACGGCCCGGTTGCCGCCGTCGTGCTGGATCCGCCGCGCTCGGGGGCGGGCGCCGCCGTATGCCGCGCCATCGCCGCCCGGGAACCCGCCGTGATCGTGTACGTGGCGTGCGATCCGGCGGCGTTGGCCCGCGATACGGCTGCGCTTGGGCGGTCGGGCTACCGGCTGGACACCCTGCGAGCATTCGACGCCTTCCCGCAGACGCATCACGTGGAATGCGTTGCCCGGTTCCTCCGGGGGGTTCCTGATTCCGGCGGGCGGCATTCGTCCCCTGCTGCGCGCCGGACCGCGCTCAACCCAGATGCGCCCACTGCCAGGTGAGCAGCGCCTCCGGGTCGTTGGTGATGATGGCGTCCACCCCCAACTTGGTCAACGCGGCCCATTCCCGCGGGTCGTCTGCCGTCCACACCATCAGCGCGATGTCCGCGGAATGCACCTCGCCGACCACGTCGGGTCGGGCCAGCAGCTCCGTCACGCTCGGGTTGTAGGCGGTGGCGCCGAGTTCCCGGCAATCGCCCACCGGGTCCGCGCCGATCTGCTCCACCAGCAGGCCGAGCGGCTCTTCGGGCAACAGGCTCCGCAGTTCCCGAAGCGCCGCAACCTCGAACGATTCCAGCAGCACCCCGCCCGGAGCCGGCCGGCGCCGCAGCGTGCCGATCAGGTTCTGCAGCTGCGCCCGGCTGTGCGGGCCCTTGACCTCCAGCAGCAGCGAACGGCCGTTGGTGACGGTGCCCAGAACCTGTTCCAGCGTGGGCACCCGCGTCCCGGCGAACTGCGACCCGAACCAGGAGCCCGCGTCCAGTTCGGCCAGCGCGTCGATGCCGATCGCACGGATCGGGCCGGAGCCGTCCGTGGTGCGATCCAGGTCGTCGTCGTGCAGCATCACCGGTACGCCGTCGGCGGTGGGCTGCACGTCCGCCTCGATCCACCTCGCCCCGGCCGCCCAGGCGGCGTCGAACGCCGGCATCGTGTTCTCCGGGGCCACCGCGGCGGCGCCGCGATGCCCGATCACCACCGGCACGCCCGGCCCCGACAACAAGGGGTTCACGACCACCGAACCTAGCGCGCCCGGCTGCCGCGCGAGGAGCCCGGGCGGCGGAGCTGCCGGCCGGGAACTGCCGGAACGATCCGGAACGAGGGGTGGCACGGCAGATCGCGCATGCGCCAAGATCGTGATGTGGCCGTCATCAGGGCGTTTCGGGTCGAACTGCCGCCGGACGTCTTTGCCGTCGTGATGGCGACCGGCATCATGGCGATCGCCGCCGATGACCATCGGTACTCGCGGATCGGGGACGCGCTGGCAGCGGCGGCCACGGTCGCGTTCGTCGCCCTGACCATCGGTCTGCTACTGGGACTTGTCACCCGTCTCGCCACCCTCCTCGGCGCCGGCGGCGGCCGGCGCGGCGTCGTGCTGGGCGATGCCCGCGACCCGGACGTGACGTTACGGATGTTCACCTTCGTGGCGGGCGCAGCGGTCCTCGGCGTGATGTGGCGGGCCCGGCCGGGCGCCGTCTGGGTGCTGGCGGTACTCGCCGCCATTGGCTGGCTGGTTCTGATGCCGCTGCTCGCGCGGGGTGTCCGGTCCCGGCCGGCGGCCGAACTTCGCGATCACGCCAGGGGGGCGTGGCTGCTGGTGAGCGTGGCCACCGCCGGCCTCGCGACGACCGTGGCGGACCTCGCGATCATCGAGGGGGCATACCCGCTGCTCGTCGCCGGCCTGGTGCTCTGGGCCGTCGGGGTGGCCTGCTACCTGGCGATCACCGGGCTGATCATCTGGCGCGCCACGGCCCGACCGTTACGGCCGGATGCGATGACGCCGGACAGTTGGATCCTGATGGGCGCGCTGGCCATCGCCACGCTGGCCGGTGCGCACCTGCTGCAGGCGTGCGACGCGCTGGGCTCGGCGCAGGCGCTGTGGCGCGCCGTGGCGGCGGCAACGTTGGCCCTGTGGGCGGTCGCCACCGCGTGGATCCCGTTCTTGCTGTACGCGCAGATGTGGCGCGTGGATCAGCGGCCCGGCTCGCTGCGATTCGCCGGTGTGTGGTGGTCGGCGGTATTCCCGCTGGGCATGTACGCGTCGGCAACCGCCGCGACGGCGGCGGAGTTGGGCATCGGAGGGCTCGTCACCGTCTCGCTGGTCTTCTTCTGGATCGGGCTGGTCGTGTGGACGCTGGTCGCTGTGGGGCTGGCCCGGTTCGCGCTCGGGAAGCTGCGGCGACGACCGGGATGACCCGGCGGGGCGGGGCGGGGGCCGGCGCCGCGGGGCCGATCGGGGCCGCTAACGCTCCGGTGAGACGGCCGCGGAGGTTTCTGCTGTCCCCGCGCCGGGCAGGAACGCCGCGGCCAACGCCTCGGATCCACGGGCCAGCAACGTCACATCCGCGCCGACCAGGAGGAAATCCGCTCCCGCCCGCAGGTAGGAACGGGCCACGTCCGGGTCGAACGCGTTGACCCCCACGGGTTTTCCGGCGTCGCGGACCGCCCGGAATGCGTGCAGCACGGCCGCGTTCACGTCCGGATGGGCCTGTTGCCCCAGCAGGCCCATCGACGCCGCCAGGTCGGACGGCCCGACGAACACCCCGTCCACCCCGTCGACCGCGGCGATTTCGGCGGCCGCCTCCACCGCGGCGGCGGTTTCCACCTGGACGTAGATCGAGACGTGATCGGCGGCGGCCGAAAGGTACCCGGGGACGCGGTTCCAGCGCGCGGATCGGGCGAGCGCCGATCCGACGCCGCGCCGGCCGCGGGGTGGGTAATGCGCCGCGGCAACCACCTCACGGGCCTGGTCGGCGGAGGAGATCATCGGGACCAGCAGGTTCTGCGCGCCGAGGTCCAGGACCTGCTTGATCGTCACCGTCTCGCCCACCGGCACCCGAACCACCGGCGTGATCGGATACGGCGCCACGGCCTGCAACTGCGCCAGCGTCGAGGCCAGGTCGTTGGGGGAGTGCTCCATGTCGATCAGCAGCCAGTCGAGGCCCGCGCCTGCGCAGATCTCGGCGACCAGGGGTGATCCCGAACATGCCCACATCCCGACCAGCGGGCGGTCGGAGTCCGAGAGCGCCTCCCGGAACGTGGGGGTCAGTCGAAGCGGCATGTGATCGTCCCCAGGTCGTGGTAATCGCACAGCACGCTGTCGCCCCGATGCACCCACATCGGGCGGGTGAACGATCCGGCCAGGATGATCTCGCCCGCCTCGAGTCGCGCGCCGTGCTGGTGGAATTTGTTGGCGAGCCAGGCGACAGCGGTCGCGGGATTGTTCAACACCGCGCCGCCGACGCCGGTCTCCTCGATCGTCTCGTTGCGGTAGAGCATGGCCGCCGCCCAGCGCAGATCCACCGCGTCGGGCCGCACCGGGCGCCCGCCGAGCACCATGGCCCCGTACGCGGCGTTGTCCGAGATGGTGTCGACGATCGTCCGGCCCTCCAGTTCGATGTGGGAGTTGAGCACCTCCAGCGCGGGGGTGACGTACTCGGTCGCCCGCAGCACGTCGAAGACGGAGCAGCGCGGGCCGGCGAGCGGGTGCTTGAGGACGAACGCCAGTTCCACCTCGATGCGCACGTTGGAGAAGCGCTCGAACGGCAGGGTCGCGCCGGTCGCGAACACGGTGTCGTCGAACATGACGCCGTAGTCCGGTTCGGTGATTCCGGTTGCCTGCTGCATGGCCCGCGAGGTCAGGCCGATCTTGCGGCCCACGATCTCGCGTCCCGCGGCGAGGTTGCGGTCCCGCCAGACGCCCTGGATCGCGTAGGCGTCGTCGATGGTCGCCTCCGGATATCGGGCCGTGATGCGGGGGATGACGCCATGCGTCCGATCCGCCTCGGCGAGTTCGCCGGCGATGGACGCGATCGTCGCGGCCGGGAGCATGGTCCTCCTTGGAACGTGTCGGATCTACCCTTTGTCCTTGAGCCCCTACAATTGGTGCCCGAGTTTGTGCTCGCCCTGTTTCCATTCCGGCATGCCCCGGGTGTCGTCCCGGCGGGTGTAGGCGAAGCCGTCCGCCCCGATCGTCACCGCCAATTCCGATGCGTCGGTGCGCTTTTCGACAGGTTGCGGGTTGCCGTCCAGGTCCAGCACCAGCGATGCGTCGGTGTACCAGGACGGGACGACCGGGTTGCCCCACCAGTCGCGCCGCTGGTTGTCGTGGACGTCCCAGGTGACCACCGGGTTATCCGGGTCGCCGGTGTAATAGTCCTGGGTGTAGATCTCCACCCGATGCCCGTCCGGGTCGCGCAGGTACAGGTAGAACGCGTTGGAGACTCCGTGCCGTCCGGGCCCCCGCTCGATGCGATCGGACAGGCGTAGCGCGCCGAGCTTGTCGCACACCGCCAGGATGTTGTGCTTCTCGTGCGTGGCGAACGCCAGGTGGTGCATCCGCGGGCCGTCGCCGCCGGTCAGGGCGGTGTCGTGCACGGTCGATTTGCGCGTCACCCACGCGGCGTAGACGGTGCCGTCCTCGTCCTCGATGTCCTCGGTGACCTTGAACCCGAGGTCCTGCATGAACTTCGTCGCCCGGGGAACGTCGGGCGTGACCTGGTTGAAGTGGTCCAACCGGACCAGGGCGCCCGGGGTGTGGAGGTCGTAGCGCCAGGCGAGGCGCTCGGCGTGCTCCACGTCGTGGAAGAACTCGTAGGGAAAGCCCAGCGGGTCCGTCACCCGCACCGAGTCGCCGACGCCCTTGGTGAAACCGCCGCGGCGGCGCTCGACGCGGCAGCCCAACTCGGTGTAGAACGCGACCGCCCGGTCGAGGTCCTGCGGCGCGCGAACCCGGTAGGAGAAGGCAGCGACGGCCGCGGTCGGGCCCTTGCGCAGCACGAGGTTGTGATGGATGAACTCCTCGAGCGAGCGGAGGTAGACGCCGTTCTCGTCCTCGTCGGTGACGACCAGGCCGAGGACGTCCACGTAGAAGGCGCGGGACACGGCCAGATCCGTGACCACCAAGTCCATGTACGCGCAGCGCACGATATCCGGCGGCGGCGCGGCCGGCGTGGGAATCGGGTCGTCACCCGAGAACGGGACCTCCGGCGAGACGAAGAAGCCCGACGATGTGGGCTGCTTGTTCCGGGTGATCTTCCCGGCCATCGGCTGATCCTTTCCGGGTGGGGGTTCCGAGCGAGGTCAGCGGGGTTCGGGATCGTCGAGGTGCGTTCTCGTGTGCTGCCGGTGCTTGCCGAATGTGGGGTTGTGCACGGCACCGAGCGTGATGTGCACGGATTGTTGGGTCGTGTAGAAGTCCATCGAGCGGTAGCCGCCCTCGTGCCCGAGTCCGGACGCCTTGACCCCGCCGAACGGCGTCCGCAGGTCCCGCACGTTGTTGGAGTTCAGCCAGACCATTCCGGCGTCGATGGCCCCGGCGAAGTTGTGGGCGCGTTTGAGGTCGTCGGTCCACACGTAGGCGGCCAGTCCGTACTTGACGCCGTTGGCCAGCCCCAGCGCCTCCTCGTCGGTGTCGAACGGCGTGATCGCGACGACCGGTCCGAAGATCTCTTCCTGGAAGATCCGTGCCTGTGGCGGGACGTCTGCAAAGACGGTGGGGGAGACGAAGTTTCCGACCTCGAAACCTGGCGGCCGACCGCCGCCGGCCACCAGCCTGCCCTCGGTCCGGCCGAGTTCGATGTAGCTCATGACCTTCTGGTAGTGCTCCGGGTGGACGAGCGAGCCGACCTCCGTCGCCGGGTCGTGCGGGTATCCGACGACCACCCGCGCGGCCTGCGCGGCATACCGTTCCACGAACTCGTCGTAGATCTCCCGCTGGACCAGGATGCGGCTTCCGGCGGTGCACCGTTCACCGTTGAGCGAGAACACCCCGAAGATGCACGCGTCGATGGCGGCGCCGAGGTCCGCGTCGGCGAAGACGATGGCGGGGCTCTTGCCGCCCAGTTCCATCGACAGGCCCTTGAGGTACGGCGCGGCGTTGGCGAAGATCAGCGCGCCGGTGGCGCTCTCCCCGGTGAAGGAGATCAGCGGCACGTCCGGATGTCTGACCAACGCGTCACCGGCGTGCTCGCCGAGCCCGTTGACCAGGTTGAACACGCCCGGGGGGAGCCCGGCCTCCTCGAAGATCCCGGCCCACAGCGACGCCGACAACGGCGTGAATTCGGCCGGCTTGAGCACGACGGTGTTGCCGGTTGCCAGGGCGGGGGCCAGCTTCCACGACTCGAGCATGAAGGGCGTGTTCCACGGGGTGATCAGCCCGGCGACGCCGATGGGCTTCCGGTTGACGTAGTTGACCTGACGGCCCGGGACCTTGAACGCCTCGTCGACCTGGGCGACCGTCAGATCCGCGAAGAACCGGAAGTTCTCCGCCGCGCGCCGGGCCTGACCCAGCGCCTGCGTGATCGGCAGGCCGGAGTCGTAGGACTCCAGGGCGGCGAGCCGATCGCCACGCGATTCGACGATATCTGCGATGCGGTGCAGCACGCGGGAACGCGCACGCGGCAGCATCCGCTGCCACGACCCCTCGGCGAAGGCACGCGCCGCCGCGGCCACCGCCCGGTCGATATCCGGTTTCTTGCCGGCCGCGGCGGTGACATACGTCTGGTTCGTCACGGGATCGAGCACGTCGAAGGTTTCGCCGTCGACCGAGTCCACGAAGCGACCGTCGATGTAGTGCCGGATCTTGTCGGGCAGGCCCGGCGGGACCCGGTCGGCGAACGGCGCGGGCGCGGTGTCGAAAAGGGCGGTGCTCATGTGGTTCTCCGTGATCGGGGTGTGGGCAGGTGTCAGATCATGGGTAGGTCGGCGGCGTCCTGCGGGTGTTCGTGCAACAGGTACGCCTGCAGGGTCTGGGACCGATGCTCTCGCGCGGCGCGTTCGATCTGCTCCAGTGGCGCCGAGTCCTCGATGAGCCGGATGATGTTTTCGTGCTCCCGCACCGAGTCGCGGGCACGGCCGGGAACGAACGCGAAGGTCGACGATCGAAGCTGCGCGAGCCTGGCCCATTCGGCGTCGACGAGATCCCGCAGCCGCGGGTTCGGGCACGCTCGGAACAGGCGCGCATGGAACTGCTTGTTCAGACCGGTGAACCCTTGCGGGTCGAATATCTCCAGTTGCCCCGTCATCCGCTCGTTGATCGCGCGAGCCTCGGCGATGTCCTCGGCGGTGATCCGCCGGGCCGACAACGCGGTGGCGGCGCCTTCCAGGATGGCCAGCGTCTGCATGCTGTAGCGATATTGCGAGTCGTCGATCATCGAGACATGCGCGCCCACATTGCGTTCGAACGTCACCAGGCCCTCGGCTTCGAGCTGCCGAATGGCCTCCCGAACCGGCACCACGCTCATGTCCAGCTCACCCGCGATCGTCCCGAGCACCAGCCGATAACCGGGGGTGAAGCTCCGGTTCCCGATGTTGCCCTTGATCCACTGGTAGGCGCGTTGCGATTTGCTCAGGTCCGGTTCGGAGGACCCGTCGGGCGCCACAGATGTGGTGCTCATGCGCGTTCGCCCGCAGCGCGTCCGGCCGCGGATTCTGCCTGGTAGCGGGCCAGCCACGAATCGTTCATCGGGAACAGGCCCTCAAGGCCATGCCCCTCGGCCACCCGCTTCGCGATCCACCCGTCGGAAGACTCCTGGGCCAGCGCCGCGTCGGCGACCTCCTCGGCGAGTTCCGGCGGTATCACCAGCACACCGTCGCCGTCGCCGACGATCACGTCGCCCGGCTGCACCGCCGCCCCGCCGCAGCTGATCGTGATGTCGTAATCCCAGGGGACGTGCTTGCGGCCCAGGACCGCGGGATGTGCTCCGTTGCTGTACACCGGAATGCCGATCCCAGCGACCGCGTCGTAATCGCGCACCGCACCGTCGGTGACGATGCCGGCGGCCCCGCACGCCTTGGCCCGCAGGGCGAGGATGTCGCCGAGCGTGCCGGCGCCGCCGTCGCCGCGTGCCTCGATCACCATGACTTCGCCCTCCCGCAAGGCGTCGAAGGCGCGCTTCTGCGCGTTGTATCCGCCACCGTGGCGAGCGAAGAGGTCCTCCCGGTGCGGCACGAAGCGTAGCGTCCGGGCGGCCCCGACCAGCTTCCCGGTTCCGGGTGCCGCTGCAACCCCTTCGATGGTGACGTGGTTCAGGCCGCGCCTGCGCAACTGGGCGGACAGGCTGGCCAGCGGTGCGGCGCGGAGCTTGGCCCGGAGTTCGGGCGGGAGGACGGGGGGCGGTTCGGCCGCGGGCTCCGCGCCGTGCTGCGCCGTCCGGGCGGGCAGCCGGGCCGCGTGCGCCGAGCCCCAGGCGGCGATCCGCTGCGCGTCATCAATTCGGGGGAGGGCGCCGAGCGATTCGTCAAACCCGGTCCCCGATCCCTGAACCACCAAGGTCGCCAGGCGGCCGGAGGTGATCCCGGTGACGGGGCTGTCGACCTCCACCTCGACGGTGTCGCCGGGAGCCACGACGGAGGATCCGGCAGGCGTGCCGGTGAGGATCACGTCGCCGGTCTCCAGCGTGAGGTGCTGCGAGAGGTCGGCCACGAACTGGGCCAGCGGGAAGAGCAGGCCCGCGGTGGTGTCGTGCTGGACGAGTTCGCCGTTCAACCATGTCCGGACGCGCAGCCCGGCCGGGTCGACGACGCGGGCGTCGATCAACGACGGGCCGATCGGCGTGAAACCGTCACCGCCCTTGGACCGGACGTTGGAGCCCTTGTCGGCCTCCCGCAGGTCGTACAGCCCGAAGTCGTTGGCGGCCGTCACCCACGCGACGTGCGCCCAGGCGTCGACCGGGCGGACCCGGCGCGCCGACGCGCCGATCACCAGGGCGATCTCGCCCTCGAACGCGAGCAATTCCGTTCCGACCGGCCGCTCGACCGTTCCGCCGGACGCGGCGACCGAACTGGACGGCTTGAGGAAATACGATGGGACCGCTGGCCGCCGGCCGCGTTGGTCCGCTCGCGAGGCGTAGCTGAGGTGGACGGCGATGACCTTGCCGGGCCGACCGGGAAGCGCTCCGAAGCGCGGATCAGCGGTTTCGGCGTGGCCCGTCATGGCCCTCCTCAGGTCGATGCATGATGTTCGAAATCATATATTATTCACGAGAAATAGGCAAGTCCGGCGTATGGATTCGGTCGCCGATTTCGCGACTTCGGTGCGGCCCAAGGTCCACAGGCTTCGATGACAATACGTGTGGCTCCGCCGCGTGGAGGGTGCCGCGTCGGTCACCGAGGAAGGACGGCCAGCCCATGCTGCAATTCCATGATCACGGCTACGTGTCGGAGAACCCGCGGGTGCGCCCCGCCGCCGGGACCGGCATCGATCGGCCCGCCGACGTCCCGGACCGGGTGGACGTGCTCCTCGTCGGCGCGGGCCCGGCCGGCATGGTGCTGGCCGCCGCACTCTCGCAGTTCCCCCAACTGACCACCCGCATCGTGGAGCGCCGGCCGGGGCGGTTGGAAATCGGCCAGGCGGACGGCATCCAGGCGCGCAGCGTGGAAACCTTCCAGGCCTTCGGGTTCGCCGAACAGATCATCCAGGAGGCATACGAGATCACCGCCATGAACTTCTGGGGTCCGGACCCGAACGATCCGGACAAGATCGTCCGGACTTCCCGGGAACCGGACGCGACGCCCCGATTCAGCGAATTCCCGCACCTCATCGTGAATCAGGCGCGGGTACTGGACTATTTCGCCGAAGCGGCGCGGAACGGCCCCGGCCGCATCGTCGCGGACTACGGACTGGAGTTCGTGGACCTTGAGATCACGGACGGTGAATATCCGGTGCGGGTTGCCCTGCGCCACCCGGGAAGTCGGGAATCCGAACAGGAACGAATCGTTCGGGCCAAGTACGTGGTGGGTTGCGACGGCGCCCGCAGCGGCGTGCGGGGTTCGATCGGCCGGTCGATGACGGGAAAGCAAGCGATGCATGCCTGGGCAGTGATGGACGTTCTCGCCGTCACCGACTTTCCAGATATCCGCACCAAGTGCGCGATCACGTCCGAGCACGGGAACATCCTGCACATTCCCAGGGAGGGCGGGCACCTGTTCCGCATGTACGTCGACCTGGGGGAGCTGACCCATCAGACCGAAGGGCTGATCCGCCGGACCACGTTCGAGACGGCGCTTGCGACCGCCAACAAGATTCTTCACCCGTACACCCTGGATGTGCGACACCTGGCCTGGTACACGGTGTACGAGGTCGGCCATCGGGTGACGGACAAGTTCGACGACGTGCCGTTCGACCTCGAGGCGACGCGTATGCCGCGGGTGTTCATCGCGGGCGACGCGTGCCATACCCACAGCGCCAAGGCGGGCCAGGGAATGAACGTCTCCATGCAGGACGGGTTCAACCTCGGCTGGAAACTCGGTTCGGTGCTGATCGGGCGCAGCCCGCAGTCGCTGCTGGCCACGTACTCCGCGGAGCGGCAACAGATCGCGCAGGATCTGATCGACTTCGACAGCGAGTGGTCCGCGATGATGGCCCGGCGGCCGGAGGACTTCGCCAGTCCGGCCGAACTCGGCCAGTTCTACACCCGGACCTTCGAATTCCCCACCGGGTTCATGACGCAGTACCGACCCTCGATGATCGTCGGCGGGGCCGGCCACCAGGACCTCGCCGAGGGTTACCCGATCGGCAAGCGCTTTCGTTCCGAGATCACCGATCGGGTGGCCGACGCCAATCACATCCATATCGGCCACCATGCTCGTGCCGACGGCCGCTGGCGGTTGTACGCGTTCTCCGATTCGAATCGCGCCGAACTGGCCAGGTGGGCCAGCTGGCTCGCCGGGTCCGAGGCATCGCCGGTGGTCCGCTTCACCCCGCCCGAGGGCGAGCAGGACTCGGTATTCGACGTGAAGGTCATCTATCAGGACGCTCACGTCGATGTCGACATCGCGTCCGTTCCGCGGATCTTCCTGCCCCGGACCGGTCCGCATCGACTGGTCGATTACGAGAAGGTCTATGCCGCGAACCGCGATCGCGACATCTTCGTATCGCGAGGGATCGACCGCAGGGGCTGTGTGGTCGTGGTGCGGCCCGACCAGTACGTCGCGCACGTGCTGCCGCTCTCCGCGACGGACGAACTGGCCGCGTTCTTCGCGCAGAACATGATCGACCAGCAGGCTCGCCGCTAACGGCAAGCCTGCTGGTCGGGTGGTGGGAGGAGGCACCCTCGGGCGAGCAGGCCGATCTCGGGACCGGACGGGGTGCGAAGGCGCACGTGAACTAGCCCCGCGGCACTCCCGTCCGGGTCGCTGTGCCGGCCGCTTTGCGGACCGCCCTGCCGAGGGCCCCTGCGCCCGCGCTGCCGCGACGCCAGCTCAGCCGAAGATGGGGAAGTCGGTGATCGTCTGCCCGGTGCCGGTGCTCGGGAAGTAATCACAGAGTTCTTCTCCGCGCCCGCGATAGGCGTCCCACCCGAGAACCCCGAACAGCATGGAGGTGTCGGCCATCGCGCCCTCGCCGGAGAAGCGTGCGTTGTACTGCGGCAGCATCTCCAGGAAGTCCGCGATCTCGCCGTGCCGCCACATCTGGAGCACCTTGTGATCCATGTAGCGGTTGATCGGCGCGCTGATGTCGTTGAGGAACTCCATGGCGACCTCGTTGTCGGGGAATTCGTGCGACAAGCTGCCGCTGGCGATGAAGGCCACGCGCTTGTGGGACTTCGCCGCGGCCCGCGCCACGGCCTCACCGAGGCGCCGATTCTCCCGGATGGAGGAGTGCATGCTGGCGCCGACCGGTATGACGGTCGCCGGATGTGACTTGTCGTAGGCCAGTTCCATCGGAACCAGGGTCGCGTAGTCCAGGCCGAGGCTGGGGAACTCGTGCATATGCGCCGGCAAACCGTCCGCACGGGCCTCGGAGACGATCAAGGCGGCCAGCTCGGGATCGCCCGGGTAGTCGTAGCTCAGGCCGTGCAGCATGTGCGGCACCTCGTGGGCGGTGAACACGCCGCTATGGCGCGCGTTGCCGTTCACGTGGAAACCCACACGGTTGAGCCAGTGCGTGTCGCAGACGACGAACGCGTCCACGCCGCGGTCCTGGGCGCGGCGCCGGATCTCGCGCAGGCCGTCTTCGGCCGGGCGGCGAATCCCGAAGTTCTTGCCCTCCTGCATGGACATCCAGATGGTCGGCACGTGGGTGGTCTTCGCGGCCATGACGAGTGACATTCCTACCTCCGGCGATGAGAGCCAGTGAAAGGACGACCGTAGAACCTCGACGTCGCCGCCGCACTAATCTCTTTCCGCCCAGCGGAAATCATGCTCAAGGTTTCGGCTGATGCCGCGAGCCGCGATCTGCAGCGCGGTGACGAGGCGGCCGCGGTCGCGACGAGCCGACGCGATCGCCGCTCCGAGCGCCGCAATGGGCTCGGCACCTCGAAAGACGGGGACTGCGACCGCATTGGTGCCGAGCGACATCTCCTCGTTCGACTGCGCGAATCCGCTGTCGCGGATCCGTTCCAGTTGCCGCGTCAAGGTTCCCGGGGAGGTGATGGTGTGCGGCGTCATCCGGACCAGATGCTCCATCGCTTGGGCGCGTACCGCCGCCGGGGCATGGGCCAGCAGGACCTTCCCGACGGCGGTTGCGTGCAGCGGCGTGCGCGTTCCTTCGGAGCTGAGGATCGGCACGGATCGGTGGCCGGCGAGCCGTGCGACGTACAGCGATTCCAGCCCGTCGCGGACGGCCAGGTGCACCGTCGCGAGGGTCGCCGCGTAGACGTCGTGCAGGAACGGCGAGGCGGCCTCTCGCAGTCCCCCCGGGGTCGTCGCAAGCATCCCGAGCCGCCATAGACGTTTGCCGATCACGTACCCACCGTCGGCGCGCCGCTCGAGCGCGCCCCACTTGGTGAGTTCGGCGAGCAGGCGATGGGCGGTGGCCGGCGCCAGATCCGCCCGGCGTGCAAGCTCCGTCAAGCGCAACTCGGTGTGGCGTTCGTCGAACGCGGACAGCAGCGCGAATACCCGTGAGGCAACCGTCTGCCCTGCGGGCTTGACATTCCCGGCCAACTCGACCGCCCGTCATGGAATTTCATTGAGTGGAAACGCCAGTCTAGGCATCGGGTCCGGCGATGTGGTAGCGATCCGAAATGTATTGCTTTCGTCTTCTGCGCAAAGGGGCGATGACGACCCCTCGCCGGCAGCGCCTGAACGGAATGCTGCCCGACATGTGATGCGCGCCCGCTTGTCTGGCGTGAACCCGTTCACCCGGTTCGGCCAGATCGACCCGCCGCGGGCGTCGAGTGCGATCCCGGGCCGACATATCGAGGAGGGACAGACGCCGGCGACCTTCGAACCGGGGCGGGTCGTCGCGGCGCCGGTCGCGGCGCCGGTCACCGCTCCGGGGCGGCGGTCCGCGCCAGTTGCCCGGAATCGGCGAGGTACCGGGTCAGCGCGACGCGCGAGGTCAGTTCGAGCTTGCTGTAGATGCGCTCCAGATGGGTGCTGACGGTACGCGGGCTGATGTACAGGCGGGAAGCCACGTCCGCGTTGGACAGTCCGGCCGCGACCAGGCAACCGACCTCGAGTTCGCGGGCGCTGAGCCGGCTTCCGGTCGGGCGGCGCGCCCGCCCCCGGGACGGTACGACCCCGTGGGTGCGCAGCATCGACCGGGCTTGTTCCGCCTGCTGCGCGGCGCCGAGCCGTTCGAAGATCGCCAGCGATCGGCGACCCTGCTCGACTGCATGGCCGCCGTTGCAATCGGCGCGCGCCGCCGCAAGGCGGGCGCGCCCGGCGTGGAACGGCAGCCCGAGCCGCTCGAACCCGTCGGCCGCCGCCTGAAGTCGCGGCACCGCCGCCGCGCGGTGCGTTCCGGCACAGTCGGCGAGGCCGTCCAGCCAGTCGGCCAGCACCGCCGGTGCGGTGGTCACGCAGGACCGTACCGAACGCAGCCGGCGGGCGATTCCGCGGCCGCCCTCGGGGTCGCCGCAACGGATCACCGCCCGACCGACCTCGGTCAGTGCCAGCGTGGGCAGCCAGCCGCTGCTGAGGTCCTCAACCGCAGCGCGTTGACCCAGCGCCCGGGCCGGATCGTCCGCGGCCAGCGCCCAGATCACCTCGGCGAGCGCGACGATGAGGAAGACATTGCGGTCGGCCGGCAGCTCCTCACCGGCGATCCGATGCGCCCGGTCCAACACTCGGCGCGCGTCGGCCACCCGCCCGTGCCTGGTCAGGATCCAGGCGCGCAACGCGAAAACCGACACCTGCCCCCGTCTTTCCCCCGTCGCCGCTACGGCGCCGGCAAGCTCGCTAATGCCGCGAAGCGCGGCGTCCCAGTCCCCGCCCAGCAGCGCAGCGACCGCGAGCCGGCCGCGGGGCCAACCGGCGAGGCTCAGGCTGCCCAGGCTGCCGGCCAGGTCGGCACTGGCTTTGCTGTGCTCGCGCAGGCCGGCCACATCGAGTTGCGCAGCAGCGGTCACGGAGAGTTGGTCGTGTGCGCGTAGCACCAGCAAGGGCTCGTCACCAGCCGAGGCTGCGTCGAGGCCGCGTTGGTCCGCCTCGGCCGCGGCCGCGTAGTCGGTCTCGGCGTAGCGAATCGCCCCCTCAGCCAGGTACGCCCGGGCAGCCGTCGACGGCGAGTCCAGCGTCGCGGCGATGGCCCTGAGCCGGCTGGCGGCCAGGCGCACCGCGTCGACGTCGCCGAGCCGAACTGCGGTGACGACCCGGGCGTGCAGCAGTCGGGCGTGCTCGCCGGCCGGCGTGCGGCCGTCAAGGATCCGCTCGGCGGCATCGAGCCGTTCCCCGGCGCCGGCGATGTCGCCGCGCGCCCAGGCAAGCATGGCCAGCTCACGAGACGCCCGGGCCGCACCGAGCGCGTCACCACCCTCGGAGCATCCCGCGGCCACCTCGGACCACACCGTCATCGCCCGCTGGACCTCGCCCAGGTGCTGGCAGACGGTGGCGAGGTCGGCGAGCACACCGAGCAAGGTCTCCCGGCTCGGCCCGGCACGGGCGATGTCGGCGGCCGCGGCAAGGTAGCGGACAGCCGTCGCGGCCAGGCCGATCTGGCGTGCGCGGGAAGCCCCGGCCCGCAGGTCGCCGATCGCCTCGTCGGGGTCGATCAGCGACCCGGCGGCCAACACGTGCTCGGCGAGCGAGATGCGGTCGCCGGGGCCGGGCCGCAGCGCGCCGACCAGCGCGGCGTGCGCGCCGCGGGTCGCCGCCGGGGAAAGGTCGGCGAGCGCCGTTTCGCGCAGCAGCCCGTGTGCGAACCTGCACAACGTCGGTGGCGAGGTCGCCTCAAGCACGCCGCGTTGGTAGAGGCGGTCCAGGGCGGCCAGGGCGCTGCCACGCGGTAGCCCGACCGCGCGCATCAGCACGTCGACATCGACTTCCCCGGCCGCCGCCAGCACCGGCAGCAGCTGCACCTCGTCGACGTCGGCCGCTGCGAGGCGCGCCCGGAGTTGCGCATGAACGCCAGGTGGCAGTGGCGCTTCGGCCCCGGGCCGCAGGCCAAGCATTCCGTCACGCAGCTGCATGACGGCGCTTTCGGTCAGGGTGCGGGCGACGGCGTGGATCAACAGGGGTCGGCCCGAGCAACGATCGGCGATCATCGCCGCCAGCGGCTCGTCCGGCGGTGCGCCGAGGATTGCGCCGGCCAGTTCGGTTGCCTCGGCCGGCGGAAGCGGGCCAACGCGCAGGTATTCGACCCTGCGCGACGGATCCGAGAGGCCGCCGAGGATACGGCCGGTCTCCGGATCGTCCGAACTGGCCGTGCAAACCAGCATCACCGAACGATCCAGCGCGCCGGAGTCGATCTGCTGGAGGAACATCGCCGTCCCGTCATCGGCGGCGTGCGCGTCGTCGATGAGCAGCGCCACCGGCTGCTCGTCGGCGAACCGGGTGAGCAGCCGGGTGAATCCTTCGGCCAATCGGGCACGCTCGAGCGCGGGATCGCCCAACGGTTTCGGCGGATCGATCCCGAGGCCGCTGATCAGCAGCGCCAGTTGCGGCAGATCATGCGCAAGCCGCCGCAGCCGTTCTGGCGGTAGTGCCCGCAGCGCCGGGCCGAACGCCTGCACCAGCGGGGTGAAGGCGCCGTCGCGGTTGACGGTGTCGCAGCGGCCGGCGAAGGTGACGAAGCCCGCCGTTGCGGCCACCTTCAGGCCTTCCTGGGCGAGCCGGGTCTTGCCGACACCGGGTGGGCCCAGCATCACCACAGCGGTGGGGTCGCCGCCGACGGCCGCCGCGACGGCCGCGCGTAGCCGGGCGAGTTCCGGCTCGCGTCCGACGAACCGCGCTCGGCGGTCCGCTGGTGCCCCTGCCCGCCGAGGGTGCGCTGTATTCATGTGGCCTCCGTCGTCGACCGTGGCCGTCGTCACGCCGGCAGCGCCCGCCGGGCACGGCACGAGCGCCGCATCCACGTCAACGCAGTCACCGAAAAGATACGTCGATCACCCGATAGCGGCCCTGCTAGGCCGCGCGCACGCTTGCGGTAATCCTGTTCGCCGAGCCGGGTGCTCGGGGCCAGTTGCCGGCCCGGATCCCCGGAGGCGCCGAACACGCAGCGACGGAGGTAGAACCATGTCGACAGAATCTCGCGCGGGCGCGACATGCTTGATCTTGGCTCCGGTGTTCGGGGTCGCTTCTGCGCTCGTCGAACGCACCGTGTCCGGCAAGGCCGCGGACCAGGCCGCGGCATTTTCGTCGCGACCCGCCCTGACCCAGCTCGGGCTGACGTTCGACATCATCGCCGGCGTGCTGCTCATCGCCGGCGTCGTGTGGCTCGCCTGGCTCACCCACCCCCGGTCGCCACGGCTGGCGTTGATCGGTGGCGTCCTGGGCGTCCTCGGCATGATCGCGGTCATCATGGACGCCACCTTCGAGATGGCCGGCTCCCTGATGACCAGCGCGCTGAGCGCCCCTGAGGCAACCGCGCTACTGAGCCATGTGGATTCCGGAGGAGCTTTCGCCGTCAAGCCGCTCTCCGAACTGGCCGACCTCGGGGTCATCCTGCTGGCGGTGGCGTCGCTGAAGATCGGCGTGCCGAAATGGGCGGCGATAGTGCTCGCCATCGGAGTCGTCGCCGAAGGACTCGGCTTCGCCGTCGGCATCCGATACGTCGTCGTGGCCGGCTTCGCGATCAGTTTCGTCGGATACGTCGTCATCGCCCGCACAGCGCGAGGTGTGATGCCCGCTCCCGCACGGACAATCATGGCAGCCCAGCACGCCTGACCGGTGATCGGCGGGAGCGCCCGTCGACGTGGTCGAGAACGGCACCGGTGATCGTCGGGCGACGTGGCGGTGGGCCGGTGCGGCCGGCTGCCGAGATCAGTCCCGCCGATCCGGCGGGGGAGTGCCTGTCAGCGGGCGCCTGCGGCAATTGGTATGGGGCGATCGATGGGATCGACATCCGAGAAATTTGGTGCCATAATGGCACCATGCGAAGGATGAATTTGCGAGACGTTCCGGACGACGTCTACACAGCACTTGTGCGAGCGGCCGATTCCCATCGGCAGTCGCTTTCGGCGTTCGTTGTGGAACGCTTGGCGGAAGTCGCACGCGTGACGCAACTCGAGGACTATGTGGCCTCTTACCAGCCCCCGGCGGGCACGGGGGTGTCCATCGATGACGCCGCGGCCACGGTGCGAGAGGTGCGGCAGGCTTCGTGAGCCTGGCGGTCGTCGATGCCTCGACCCTGGTCGCGTTCTACGTAGCTGAGGATCCGCGGCGCGTTGCGGTTTCCACGCGATTGGGTCTTGGTGGTGCACTGTTCGCTCCCGCACATCTGGACGTGGAAGTGCTTTCCGCGCTGCGCAGGCTGAGCCAGACCAACGCCGCCGTTCGGACCGCGGTACCTGCGGCAATGACGCATCTGGCGCGGTTCCCGATTCGACGGATGCCGCTGACCGCGCTGATGCCACGGATATGGGAGCTTCGCGAGAACCTCACGGTATATGACGCCGCTTACGTCGCCCTGGCCGAACGCCTGGATGGAATGCTGATTACTTGTGACGCCAAGATGGCCGGTGCCCGGGGCCCGCGGTGCACGTTCGACGTGATCGCCTGATTCTGGCGCGATTGTCGGCGACGGGTCCGCGCACGATCGACGACGGCCGCCGGTAGATCCGTGTCACGTTCCCTGACCCGTCTTGGCGATCTGGTGATCCGGTCTGGTGGCTGTGGCGGATTCGTCCGCCGCCCTGGTCGTGGAAGCGGGCCCGCAGCGGGTGCGGGGAAATGGCGACGCCCACGGACGGGATCGGGAGCCGATCGCGCGCGGGGACGGGCGTTGATGAGGCGGGGGCCTGCGTAACACCCCGCGATCAATTGGGCGATTTGCTGGAAAGGCCGTTCCCGTGGGAACGGCCTTTCGGCATTCAGGCGCCCAGGTCGGGCGATGGACCGGTCACCGGGCCCCTGCTCGCTCCGTCGTACGGCGTGGCGGCTCACTCTCGGAACGCGCGCGATCGTGGAGCTGTCCGGACCCCCCAGCGATGTGCCATTTCCTATCCCGAGGGTGCCAGGTGCGCAGCCCCGGGGTGCGAAATCTCTGGCAATGTCGTGATGATCGGGTAATGCCGGGCGGGTTCGTGTGTCAAGGGCCACGAATTCTTGACCACCGGCGGCCAGCGGACCTGACCGGTGGCGGCCACGGGATCTGACCGCTGGTGGCCACGAAACTGATCGGGGCGGACGGCCGGCGGCGGTCCGCGGGTCCGCGGGCCGGGGTGGTTCATGCCAGTGGGGTGACGCCGCGGCCGGCGGTGGCCTGGGTCAGGCGGACCGACTCGCCGCTGGTCTGGCAGATGTGGGCGTGGTGCAGCAGGCGGTCGACGGTGGCGGTGGCCAGGGTTTTGGGCATGAGCTCGTCGAACGCGGCGGGGTGCAGGTTGGAGCTGATCGCAACGGAGCGTTTCTCGTAGGCGGCGTCGACCAGGCGGTAGAAGCCTTCGGCTGCGTCGGCGGACACGGCCAACAGGCCGATGTCATCGATCACGACGATCTCGGAGCGCAGGATCCGGGTGATGGCCTTGGCGACGGTGTCGTCGGCGCGGTGCCGGCGGACCAGGGCGCCGAGATCTTCCAGGGTGAACCAGGCCACATGCATGCCTTGTTCGACGGCGAGGTCGCCCAGGGCCTCGAGCAGGAACGTCTTGCCGGTGCCCGACGGTCCGCAGACGACCAGGTTTTCCTTGCGGTGCACCCATTCCAGGGTTCGCAGCGCCTGCTGGGTGGGTTGTGGGATCGAGGACAGCTCGGGGTTCCAGACGTGGAAGGTCTTGCCGGTGGGGAAGCCGGCGCGGGCCCGGCGGGTGGCCAGCGCGGAGCGGTCGCGGCCGGCGACCTCCGCGGCGAGCAGCGCGCGGAGCACTTCGGCGGGTTCCCACCGTTGCGCCCGGGCGGTGGCGATCACGTCGGGGGCGGCGGCGCGGGTGTGCGGCATCCGCAGCCGGCGCAGCAGGGCTTGCAGGTCCTCGGGTAGCGGCGGCGCTGTCGGAACACCCGCGGCGGGGATGGTGGCGGTGCTGGTCATGTCAGATCCTTCTGGGTGTGAGAGTCGTTGCTAGGTGCGGTGTTCGGCGTGGCGGCTGGTGTGGTGCCGGTGCCGAGGGCGGCCCAGCCGGCGGTGCCCTGGGCCAGGGAGCGGTTCTCGCCGGCGCGCCGGCCGTCATCGACGGGCGTGTTCGCGGCCAGGATGGATGCCAGGTCGCCCTCGGCGAAGCGGCCGTGCACGGCGGCATGCCCGAGCGCCCAGTCGACCCGCCCGGGCGCGGTGAGCTTGTTGATCGCGACGGCGTGGGCCATCTTGACCCGGATCCGCACGGTGCCCGCGGCGGCAGCTTCCTTGAGCCACAGCGCGGCGCCGTCCCCGATCGCCAGGAACGCCGCCTCCGCCTGATTGCCGGGGATGGGCTGGCGGTCCAGGGCGCCGGGCGGCGGCGGGGGGAAGTGCGCGTGAGAATGTCAACCCCATTTGGCCCCACTGTGATGGTTTGTTTTGGCCCCAC
>CAZUXD010000024.1:0-52686 GCA_964624455.1 uncultured Actinomycetes bacterium
GATGTCGAGCACCTTGACCGTTCCGGTGAACTCGACCAGGTGCGAGGCCAGCCGGTCGGCGGAGACCAGGCGGCCGGTGCCGTCGAAGCACTCCCGCATCGCGCTGCGCCGCGCGTCGGACGCGTACCGCACCCGCAACCGCCCCGACGCCGGATCGAAACGCCCACGCGGGGAGCCGAACCCGGCCCACGACCAGCGTTCGGGTCCTTCGCGGTCTATCCGGTACCAGCGGCGGCTCAGCGTGCGCAGCCGCAGGCCGCTCGGGCGGGTCGCCGGCAGCCTGGCGGGGTAGTCGGCGGTCGGGTCGCCGTTCAGAAGCCGGCCCCGGCGGCGGTGACGTAGTGCAGCGCCGTTTCGAATCCGTCGGCGGCGAGCAGGTCGGCCGGGCTCCGGCCGGCCTCTTCCGGAAGCGGCCGGCGCATCAGCGCATCGGCGGCGAGCGCGCCGCGGCGCTCGCCGGCGAGCGCCGCGAGCAATTCCCGAAGCCGCGGATGCGGCCCGTCGGTGGTGAATTGCCAGTCCGGAAAGTACAGCCGCCCGGCGATTTCCGCGGCCAGCAGGCTCCCGTTGCGCGCCCGCTGCGCCACCGCCTGCCGGCTCACGCCGCCCAGCACCTGCCGGACCTGCGAGGTGTCCAGCGAGCCGGCGCGGAACTCCGCCCGCCGCCGTGCCAGCCGGTCGGCGTTCAGCGCGCTCGCCAGCACCATGGTCTGCGGGTCGCCTGCGGAGGCGGACGCTTCGGGGTCGGCCAGCAGCCGCAGCGTGGGCAGCACCGCGTGGGGCTCAGCCTCCAGTCGCTGCGCCACCGCGTCGAGCAGCGCCTGCGATGACGGCATCAACCTCACCCCTCTCGTGTCAAGTTTGACAATAGCCGCCGCATCGCCCTACTGTCAAGTTTGACAAGGGCCCGCCCACCCCGGGGGCGCGCGATCGCCGAGGGAGGGATGGTGCCCGACCACCGATTGTCCGCCCTCGCCGACGCCGTGCTGCTGCCGTGCTTCGACGGGACTACTGCCCCGGACTGGTTACGCCGGCGGATCGGCGACTCGCTCGGCGGGGTGTGCCTCTTCGCCCGCAACATCGGCACCCCCGACGAGGTCGCCGCCCTAAGCGCCTCGCTCGTCGCGGAGCGCGAATCCGTCGTCATCGCCATCGACGAGGAGGCCGGCGACGTCACCCGCCTCGATGCCAAGACCGGCTCCCCCTTCCCCGGCGCGGCGGCGCTCGGGCGGGTCGACGACGCGGCGGCGACCACCGAGATCGCCCGCGAGGTCGGCGAATTGCTTGCGGCCGCCGGCGTATCGCTGAACTTCGCCCCGTGCGCGGACGTCGCCGTCGACCCGTCCAACCCCGTCATCGGCAGCCGGTCCTTCGGCGCGGACCCGGCGCTGGTCGCCAGGCACGCCGCCGCGTGGGTCGCCGGTCAGCAGGCGGCCGGAGTGGCCGCCTGCGTCAAGCACTTCCCCGGTCACGGGGACACCGCCGCGGACAGCCACCGCTCCGTCGCGGTGCTGCGCGGCGATCTGGACGCGCTCCGCGCCGAGTCGATCCCGCCGTTCGCCGCCGCAATCGGCGCGGGCGCCGCATCGATCATGGCCGGGCACCTGCTGGCACCGGCGGTGGATGACGCACCCGCCAGCGTGTCACACCGGTGGCTTGCCGATATTCTGCGCGGCGAGTTGCGTTTCGACGGGGCAGTGGTGACGGACGCCTTGGAGATGGCCGGCGTGGCGGAGCGCTACGGCATCCCGGGCGGAGCGGTCCAAGCGCTCGCCGCGGGCGCGGACCTGCTGTGTATCGGCGGGCGGACCCGCCCGCCCGAGGAGTTGGACGGAATTCGCGACGCAATCGTGGTGGCGGTGCGGAGCGGGGCGCTGACCGAGGAGCGCCTGGCCGACGCCGCCCGCAGGGCCGGGACGCTCGGCGTGGCCGCGGTGCGTGCCGGAATCCCCATGAGTGCGGCGGCTACCGGCACGACGGCCGCCCCCGCGACGAGGAGTTCCGCCACGGCCGAGATCGCCCGCCGCGCACTGCAAGTCATCGGTCCGTTACCGCGGTGGCACGGCCCCGTGCTGGCGGTCAGGTGCACCAGCACCCCGAACATCGCCGTCGGCGTGATCCCCTGGGGGCCGGCCGCCGCATTGCCGGGATCGGTGGCGGAGGTGCTGGTCGGGCCGGAGGATCCGCCACCGCTCGATCGGTTGGGCAGCGCCGGGATGGTGCTCGTCGTCACCCGCGACCGGCACCGCCACCCCTTCATGGCCGAAATCCTGCAGCAGGTTCGGTCGGTCCGCGCCGACGCCGTGCTGGTCGAGATGGGCACGACCGGCGTCGCGGCGGCGGACGGGCCGGCCGTCGCCAGTTACGGAGCGACCCTCGCCAACTCCCGCGCCGTCGTCGAACTGCTCCGGGGATGACGTCGGTTCCGGGGCGTGGGCCGCTCGCGCGACTTCGCGCGGCGGTCGGTGGGCGCGCGCAGCTCCGGGTCATCGCGCTGTTGTCCGCGGCGCTGGCGCTGGCCGCCGCGGATCAGACGATCGCCGGTGCGGTGGCGCCGGACCTGAAGGCCGAGTTGCAGGTGGGCAACACCGAAATCGGCTTGCTGGTCACCGGGGCCAGCCTGATGGCCGCGCTGACGACCTTGCCGTTCGGGATCCTCGCCGACCGCACGACGCGTGTCCGGTTGCTGGCGCTGTGCGCCGTCGTCTGGTCGGCGGCGATCACGATCGCCGGGTTCGCGGGCACCTACCCGATGCTGCTCCTGGGCCAGATCATCCTGGGGGCGAGCGTCGGTGCGGCCAATCCGGTGGTGGCCTCGCTGGTCGGCGACCTGTTCGGCAGCGATATCCGCGGGCGGGCGCTCGGTTTCATCCTGGCCGGCGAGTTCGCGGGCGCTGCTTCGGGTCTGATGATCGCCGGCGAGGTCGCGGCGATCTGGTCCTGGCGCGGGTCGTTCTGGGTGCTGGCCCTCCTCGGCCCGCCGCTGGCCGCAGCGCTGCTGTGGCTGCTGCCCGAGCCGGCGCGGGGCGCGCTGGTGCTCGAATCGGGCGCCCCGCGCGCGGGCGTGCGCAGAGCGGATCAGCAGGGTGCGGCCCCTGAGGCCGGCGCGGCGCCGGCGGGTGTCGAACGAGCCGGGCTGGCGGGGGCGATTCGTCGGTCCGGGGTGCGGCCGCGCGAAAAGCAGGTGCTGACCACGGATCCCGCCGGCCGGTCGCTTTCCTGGGCGATCCGGTACGTGCTGTCGATACCGACGAACATCGTCATCGTCATCGCCTCGGCGCTGTGCTACTTCTACGTCGCCGGTCTGCAGACCTTCGCGGTGGTCTACCTGCGCGGGAGGTTCGACCTCAGCCAGGAGATCGCCACCGCCCTGCTGGTCGTGATCGGCGCCGGCGTGATCGTAGGAATCCTTGTGACCGGCCACCTTTCGGACAAGCTGATCGCTCGCGGGCATGTCGCGGCCCGGCCGCTGGTGGGCGCGCTGTGCTTCCTGGCCGCGATCGTGGTGTTCACCCCTGGGTACGCGGCGACGGCGTTGCTACTTGCGATGCCCCTGCTGTTCCTGGGCGCCGCCGCGCTCGGTGGCGTAAACCCGCCGCTCGACGCGGCGCGCCTCGACGTGGTGCACTCCCGGCTGTGGGGCAGGGCGGAGAGCGTCCGCACCTTCTTCCAGAACCTGATCAAGTCCGGCGCGCCGCTGCTGTTCGGCTATCTCTCGATGGTGCTCGCGGCGCCCGGTGAATCGATCGACGCCGTACAGGGCGGCGGAGCGGTCGGGCTCACCCGGACGTTCCTGGTGCTGCAGGTGGTCTTCGTCATCGCCGGCGTGGTGCTACTGCTCGCGCGGCGCGCCTACGGCCGAGATGTGGCAACCGCGATGGCGTCCGAACGCGCCACGCGGGGCGGGCAGGCCCAGAGCCCGGGTACCCGCTCGCCGTCACGGTAGCCGCATCGCTCGATAATGCCGATTGCGGAGCCCAAGCACGATCGCTGCGAGCAGCGCCGCCGCCAACGAACCTGTCAGCACGGCGATCTGCACGTCGCCGCCCCGCACGGTGCCCGACCCGAACGCCAGGTGCCCGATGAGGAGCGACACGGTGAAGCCCACCCCGCCCAGCACCGACAGGCCCACCAGATCGGAAAGCGCCAGGCTGCGCAACAGCGGCGAGCGGACGAGGTGAGCGGTCAGCAGCGTAGCCAGCAGGATTCCCACCGTCTTGCCCACCACCATGCCAACCATGACTCCGAGCGCCACCCGGCTGCCGAGCGCCGCCGCCAGGCCGGCGGCGCCTCCCACGTGCACCCCGGCGGCGAAGAACGCGAAGAGCGGAACCGCGACGGCGGCGGAGATCGGCCGCAGCAGCTTGTCCAACCGGTCGGCCGCGTCCGCCTTCGGGCCGCGAATACGCCCACGGCGCCCGCCCCGCCGCCGCCCCAGGATCGGTATCGCGAACCCCATCAGCACTCCGGCGACGGTGGCGTGCACCCCCGAGGCGTGCATCAACCCCCACGCGATCAGCGCGAGTGGCGCCAGGGTGAGCCGCAGCGGGCGCGGCAAGGTGCGGAAACGCTGCGCCACCGCGGTGAAGGCCGCGACCGCCAACAACGCCAACAGCAGTAGACCGGGCCGCAGCCCCTGGGTGTAGAAGAGCGCGATGATGACGATGGCCAGCAGGTCGTCCACCACGGCCAGCGTCAGCAGGAACAGGCGCAGCGCCGACGGAAGGTGCCGGCCGATGACCGCGAGAACAGCCAGCGCGAAGGCGATGTCGGTCGCCGTGGGGATCGCCCAACCGACCTCGGCACCGGGGTTGGACGCGTTGATCGCCAGGTATATCAGCGCCGGGGCGGCCATCCCGCCGACCGCGGCGGCGATGGGCACCAGGGCTCGCCGCGGATCGCGAAGCTCCCCGTCGACCAGTTCCCGTTTGAGTTCCAACCCGGCCAGGAAGAAGAAGATCGCCAGCAGGCCGTCGGCGGTCCACGCCTGAACCGACAGGTGCAGGTCCAGCGCGGCCGGGCCGAAACGCCAATCCCGCACGTTCGCGTAGATGCGTTCGAGCGGCGAGTTCGCGACGACCATCGCGGCGATCGCCGCCGCCACCAGGAGCGCACCCCCGAACGTCTCGGTGCGCAGCAGCACCGCGAGGCGCTGCCGCTCGAGGCGCAGGCGGCGAAGGCTGATGTGCACGGGCGCTTCCATCCGGTCGGCGACATGGCGCCGACCAGGCTTCCCGGCACACCTGGGCCCAGTCTAGGGACCTAGCGGTCGCCGCGGACCGCCACTTCTTCGCGCTCACTATGAGGTGAGGCACCTCGGACACCTCGCCGCCGCCGGGCGGGCGCACCGTTCGGCCGAGCGAACCGCCGCGAGTCTGCGGCAATCGGCGCTGGATGCATGCTTCGCGCGACCGATCGCGTTCGTAGCGAAGTCGTGCTCCACCCGTTGGCGTGAATCTTCTGTGGATAAGCCGATGACCCGTTCACTCTGTGACGCACACCGCATTAAGGTGCGTTTGCGCAGATCACGCTCGGCAGGGAGGGCGCGCCGTGGGGGCACTGGTCGGCCTGCTCGCCGGGAGCGGGCTGCTGCTGGTCTGGCAGGGCCTTGCCCGGCCCGCGGCGCCGATTCGAGCCCGCCGCTGCGGCGAGCACCTCCGTGAGGTGCTGGCCCAGGCGGGGCTCGGGTCGGTCCGGCCGGTCCAACTCGTCGGGTTGCAGGCGCTGGCGGCGCTACTGGTGCTGGTCCTGGCGATCGTGGCCACGCGTTCGGTCGCGGTCTCGGCGATCTTCGCGGTGTTCGGCGCTGCGTCACCCTGGCTTCTGGTACAGCGGATGCGGCACAAGCGGCGCGCCGACCTCCGGGAACTCTGGCCGGAGGTGGTGGACAACCTCACCTCCGGCGTCCGCGCCGGCCTTTCCCTGCCGGAGGCGCTCTCGGCGATCGGCACCCGCGGGCCGGAGCAGTTGCGCGACCCGTTCCGCGCGTTCGGCACCGACTACCGCGCCACCGGCGCGTTCAACGCATCGATCGACCGCCTCAAGGTGGCGTTGGCGGATCCGGTCGGCGACCGCATCTGCGAATCGCTCCGGGTCGCACGCGATGTCGGAGGCACGGACCTCGGGCGCCTCCTCTCGACTCTCAGTTCGTTCCTGCGAGAGGACGCCCGCGCCAGATCCGAGTTGCTGGCACGCCAGACCTGGTCTGTCAGTGCCGCCCGGATGGCCGTCGCCGCACCGTGGTTGGTCCTGATCGCGCTGTCCACCCGCCGGGAAACGCTCGCGGCGTACGACACCGCCACCGGCACCATCATCCTGGTTTCCGGGGCGGTGCTGTCGGTGGTCGCCTACCGGATCATGATCCGGATCGGGCGCCTGCCCGAGGACACCAGGGTGCTGCGATGACCAGTGCCTCCGGCGCGTTGCTCGGCCTGCTGGCCGGATTGGGGGTGCTCCTCGTCGTCCTCGGCGCACCGCCGGCCCGACGGCGATCGCTTGCCGACCGGATCGCGCCGTACCTCCTCGACACCACCGTCCCCTCCCGGCTGCTGTCGCCCACCGCGCCGGGAGGCAGTGCACTGCGGCGCCTCACCGCCCCGCTGGTGCGGGACGCCGTCAAGTTCCTCGACAAGGTGATCGGCGGGCGCACATCCGTTCGCAACCGGCTGGCCGCATTGGATTCGCCGATCACCGTGGAGCAATTCCGCGCGGACCAGGTGGTGTGGGGCGCCGTCGGGGCCGGCTGCGGGGTGGCGGCCGGGCTGCTGTCGGTCGTCACCGGCCATCGCAGCCCGATCCTGTTGGCGTTGATCATTCTCGCCGGCGCGATGGGCGGCGTGCTGGCCCGCGATTGGTGGCTGACCCGCGGCTTGGCGCGGTACAACGCCCAGATCCTCGCCGAGTTCCCGGTGATCGCGGAAATGCTCGCGCTCGCCGTCACGGCCGGCGAGGGACCGCTGGGCGCAATCGACCGCGTATCGCGCGTATCGCAGGGCCATTTGGCAGATCGGCTGCGCGCCATCTTGGCGGATACCCGGTCCGGCACGCCGCTGCAGCAGGCGCTGCTGGCGGCGCGGAACCGCACCCAATTGGAACCGCTGTCGCGTTTCCTGGACGGGATTGCCGTGGCCATCGAACGCGGCACGCCGTTGGCGGACGTGCTGCGCGCGCAGGCGGCCGACGTCCGCGCCATCGGCAAGCGCAGATTGCTCGAAATCGGTGGTCGCAAGGAGATCTTGATGATGGTGCCGGTGGTGTTCTTCGTCATGCCCATCACCATCATCTTCGCCTTCTATCCCGGGCTCGTCGCCATTGTGACCGTCGCCCAGTAGCCCACATGTCCCATTCACCCAACGATCCGCACGACCCCCATGAAGGAGTACGACGTGACAAACCTCCGAACCATCGCCCTTCGGCCGTACACCAGATTGATCACAATGATCACGGCGCGGCCGGCGCGCACCGACTCGACCGGCGGCAGGGGCAACTGGGCCGGCGAGCGCGGCGACGTCCCCGGCTGGGTCATGATCACGATGATGACGGCAATCGTCGTCATCGCGTTGATTGGCGTGTTCCGAGACGCGGTGGTCAACGCCGTACAGAACGCGTTCAGCTCTATCAGCGGGTAGCCGGGCGGGGTCCGGTCACGGCGGAGCAGGGGTCGGCAGTAGCCGAGTTCGTCATGGTCCTGGTGCTGCTGCTCATCCTGTTCCTGGCGATGGTGAGCGTCGGGTTGTGGTCGTACTCGCGGTCGTTGCTCGTCAGCGCGGCGGCGCAGGCGGCCCGTTACGCCGCCAACGCAGACGTCCCGGACCCGGCGGTCGCCTCGCAGCGCGCCGCGGCGATCATGTCCGGAACCATCGCCGGTTCCACCGCCGGATCGGTGGTATGCGATGCCAGCGGCGGCGGAGTGCAGGTCGAGGTGCACTGCACCATGCAGTCGCCGGGGGTCCTGGCGCTCCTCGACGGGGTGATGCCCGATATCTCCGTCACCGCCCACGTCTTTCGGGAACGGCCGTGACGAGCCGCACCGGAGCAAGGATCGCCCTCCTGCGCGCTCGCGAGCCGGCATCCGACGGCGGGCGGGCCGTCATCGAAGTGTTGCTGCTGGCGGTGCTGTTGATGATCCCGGTGACGTACATCATGATCGGGGTGCTGCGGCTGCAATCGGCGACCATGGCGGTGGCGCAAGCCGCTCGCGACGTGGGAAGGCTCATCGAAACCTCCTCGGGGACACCGACTATCGGCGAGGCAACGGTCCTCGCCGAAACCGCGCTGCTGGATCAGAACATTTCGGCCGCCGCGATGCAGATCCGCACCGTCCCGACCGGGGCCGACTGCCGACAGGCAGCGCAGGCCGCGGTCAGCCGGAAGGCGGGCGCCACCTACGACGTCTGCGTCATCGCCGTCGTCACGCTTCCCGGCGTCCCCACCATCGTCGCGGGAACGGACAACACCGTCACCGGCGTCTACACGGTGCACATCGGGGAGCTGAAGGAAGGGCCGTAGGAGGCGCGTAGGAGGCGCGTAGGAGGCTCCGCCGCGTATCGACATCGCCTCGCCCGGGCGGGTTATCACGCGGCGGAGTCGGCGCCGCTCACCAACGCGGCGGGCCGCGCGAAGAGTGCGACGGCGACCAGCCCGATCACCAAGACGCCGGCGGGCAGCAGCAGCGATTCCCCCATCGCGGCCGCGAACCCGGCACGCAGGAACGGCGGCAGCGGACCGGCCTTGTCGTAGTCGCCGCCGGCCGCAGCCGCGCCGAAGGCGTGCAGCAGCCGGGCTTCCATGAAGACCGCTATCCCCGCGCTTCCCAGGACCGCCCCGATCTGCCGCGTGGTGTTGTAAACGCCGGAGCCCGCGCCCGCCGCGTGCATCGGGAGGTTCCGGATCGCCGTCGCGGAGAGCGGCGACCACATGAATGCGCTGGCGAGACCCATGAGCGCGATCGGCAACTCCAACTCCCAGATCGACCTGCCGGGTGTCATGACGAGCCACAGCCAGACCAGCGCGACGATCATGCCGGCCAGGCCGAAGCCGCCGAGGTATCTCGGATGCATGCGGTCCACCATGGTGCCTACCGGGCGGGCCAGCGCACCGGCGATCACCGCCATCGGGATCATCAGCAGGGCCGACTGCGTGGGGCTCAGGCCCAGCACCTTCTGCGCGTACAGCATCATCGGGAACGCCATCGCCGTGATCGCGAACCCGACCGCCGCCATGCCGACGTTCGCCAGCGAGAAGTTCCGGTCCCGGAACAGCCCGAGCGGGACCAGCGGCTCCGTGCGATTCCGCGCCTGCCACACCACGAATGCGCCGAGCACCACGATGCCCGCGGCGATCAGCAACCACACGGAGATCGGTCCGGCGATCGTTCCCCAGTCGTAAGTCTGGCCCTCCTGGATGCCGAAGACCAGCAAGAACATGCCAACGGCAGAGAGCACCACGCCGACGCCGTCGAACTCGTGGGAGTGGGTGGGCAGGCGCGGCACCAACTTCAGCGCCAGCACCAGGCCCACGATCCCGACCGGCACGTTGATGAAGAAGATCCATTCCCAGCCGAGGGAGTCCACCAGGACACCGCCGAGGATCGGCCCCACCAGCATCGCGACGCCCGCGACGGCGCCCCAGATGCTCATCGCCGTCCCGCGGCGATGAGCCGGGAAGGTGCGGGTGATCACCGTCATCGTCTGCGGGGTCATCATCGCCGCCCCGAGACCCTGGAAGACCCGCGCGATGATCAACATGCCGATGCTGGCGGAGAACCCGCACCAGGCCGAGGAGACGGTGAACACCACCAGCCCGCCCTGGTAGAGCGCCTTCGGACCGAACCGATCGCCCAGGCGTCCGGTGATCAGCAGCGGAACGGCGTATGCCAGCAGGTACGCGCTGGTGACCCACAAGATCTCGTTGATCCCGGCGTCAAGGCCCACCATCATCGACGGGATCGCGACGGACACGATGGTGGAGTCCACCAGGATCATGAAGAAGCCCAGGCAGAGGGCCCAGAGCGCGTGCCACGGGTTCGCGGCGCGATCTGCCCCGGCGGCCGCACCGCCGCCCGGCGGGACCGCCGGGATGGTCTCGGTGGTTCTCACGCTGATCCTTCTCTCGTTCGTGCCGAGGTGAACGCCTTCACATCGGCGGAGTCCCGCCACGGCAACTCGCCGGATTCGAGTTCGGCGATGATGCGCTGCAACCAATCCAGCTCGGCGGCCCGCATTGCACGGTCATAGTCGACGTTCAGCCAGTACAGCCGGGGGATCTCCGGCGCGTTGTGGACCCGCAACCGCTCCGCCAGATGCGCCTCCTCGCCCCGCAGGGCCTGCATCCGGGCGCGCAGGCACGCGACCACCTGGGTGCGGGACAGGTTGTGCGCCTCGGAAACGGCCAGCGCGAACTCCGGGTACTCCTCGGCGGGCACGGAAAGCATCTCCAGGATCCGACGGTTCAGTTCGCGCCGCCCCGGCTCGGTGATCTCGAACGTGGTGCGCTCGGGCCGGTTTCCCGCGCGCTCGGTCGCGACGGCGTGCACCAGCCCTTGCTTGGCCAGTCGGTCCACCGTGTGATACAGCGTGCCGGGCCGGACCTTGAGCACGCGATCCTCTTCGCGCTCCAGCAGCAGTTGATACATCTCGTAGGGGTGCATCCGGCGCTCGGCGAGCAGGCCGAGCGCCGCGATGGCGATGGGGTTCAGCGCGGCCACCACGTCACCTCCCCGCCACCACTTACTCCTCGCGGAATATACCACTTGGAGGTGACGTCGCAACTCCGCGATGCCGGACCGGGCGCGCTCACCGCCGCCCGCGCCGCCTATCCGGAGCTCCGCGCCCTGCTCGGCGCCTCCGAACCGACCGACCCGAAAGGCTGCGCGCCCACCGCCGAACGCATCACCGCCGAGTTGCAGGCGAGCATCCACCGGCTGGCCCGCGAGCTCGGTGGGCACACCACGAACTTGTTGCAGCACATGACGGACCTTCCGACGCGGGTCGGACGCCTCGACCCGGTACGCCCTGGAGCTGTTCGCCAAACTGGGCCTGCAGCTGCTGATCGTCACGCCGCTGCAGAAGGTGCACATCATCGAGCCGTACGTGAGGGCCATCGGGTTCGTCGACAACCCCGATGGCAACTACTCGCGGCTGCACACCCTGACCATCGAGGAGTTCCGCGAGCAGCGCGAAAGGCAGCGGTGACGAGATCCTGGAGCACCCCGGCCGACCTGCGGGCCAAGGTCCGGCGGCGTTGGGAAGACGGATCACTCCTCGGCTGTCACGCCCGGGGTGAGCCGTTCCCGGTGATGGACCTTCCGCTCCGGGCGCCGCTAGCCGCCGAGATCGGCGCCGATCTGGGCGCGGTGCAGCGGTGGATCGACGCGCTGGAGGCGGGCGCCCGGCGCGGCGCGTGTTACGAGATCTCCTATACGGCCGTGGGCGGCCGGCTGATCGGCAGGAACCGGATTCCGACCCGGGCGGTGGTGTCGACCTTCGGCCAGGCGTGGGCCCTGCTCGGTGTCGGCGATGAGGTGCGCCGCTTCGACGGCGTCATTGATGGCGCCGGTGCGGAACCGCTCGCCAGGGAGTGGATCGCGGCCCACCCGCTGCGGGCGGTCGGCCTTGACGGAGCGTGGCCGGCGCTGCTCGCCGCCGCGCGGTGGCTGCGGGAACACCGTGGCTCCGGCCGGTATCTGCGGGAGATCAGTGCGCCGGGGGTGGACACCAAATTCGTGGAACGGCATCGTGGTGTGCTCGCCGAGCTGCTGACCGTGCCGTCCTCCGCAACGGGTTTCCTGGAAGGCCTTGGCCTCGCCGCCAAGCCCGAGATGATCCGGCTGCGGGCGGACCCGGCACTGTCGGCGAGCCTGCCGTTCTCCGACGTCACCGCCCCCGCCCGCGACCTCCGGGCGCTCCCGGTCCGACCGGCCGCTGCGATCATCGTGGAGAACGAGATCACCTACTTGAGTGTCCCGCCGCCGGCCGCCGGAATCGTGCTGTTGGGCAAGGGGTTCGAAGTGGACCGGGTGGCGTCCCTGGCCTGGCTCGGCGACTGCGAGGTGCACTACTGGGGCGACCTCGATACCCACGGTTTCGCCATTCTGAACCGGCTCCGCGCGTGGCTGCCGCGGGCGCGCTCGTTCCTGATGGACCGCGAGACCCTGCTCGCCCACCGGGACGCTGGGGCGCCGAGGCCTCCCCGACCCGCGCGCGCCTGGACCGGCTGACCCCGTCCGAGGCGGCCCTCTACGACGACCTGGTCGCCGACCGGCTCGGCGAGCGGGTGCGGCTGGAGCAGGAACGCATCGACTGGGCGTGGGCGGCGGCGCGGTTCCCGGCGAGCTGACGCCGCGTAGGCTGGAGTGTTGTGAATCCCGATGACGCCGCTGCTTTCAAGGCCCTGTTGAGCACCATGAACTCGATCGAGGCCGTGGTGGACGTCGACCGCCTTCAGGCGAGCATCGCGGAACTGTCGGCGCAGGCCAGCGCGCCAGACCTGTGGAACGACCAGGACCGAGCACAGGCGGTGACGAGCGATCTGTCGCACCGCCAGGCCGAACTGGCGCGGGTGGAGAGCCTGCGACAGCGGCTGGACGATCTCGACGTGCTCTTCGAACTCGGCGAGGAGGATCCGGATACCCTCGCCGAGGCCCGAGCCGAACTCAGCTCCCTGACCAACGACATCGAGGCGATGGAGGTGCGCACGCTGCTGTCCGGCGAGTACGACGAGCGGGACGCGCTGGTGACCATCCGCTCGGAGGCCGGCGGTGTGGACGCCGCGGACTTCGCCGAGATGCTCCTGCGGATGTACCTGCGCTGGGCCGAGCGGCACGGCTATCCGACGGAGGTCTTCGACACCTCCTACGCCGAGGAGGCGGGCATCAAATCGGCGACGTTCCAGGTCAAGGCCCGTTACGCCTACGGCACCCTGTCGGTCGAGCAGGGCACGCACCGGCTGGTGCGTATCTCCCCGTTCGACAACCAGTCGCGGCGGCAGACCTCGTTCGCCGGGGTCGAGGTCGTCCCCGTGGTGGAGGCCAGCGATCACGTCGACATCGACGAGAAGGATCTCCGGGTGGACGTCTACCGCTCATCCGGGCCGGGCGGGCAGGGCGTCAACACCACGGATTCCGCGGTGCGGATCACCCACCTGCCGACGGGCATCGTGGTGTCATGCCAGAACGAGCGCAGCCAGATCCAGAACAAGGCCTCCGCCATGGCGGTCCTGCAGGCCAAGCTGCTGGAGCGGCGCCGGCAGGACGAGAAGGCCGCCATCGACGCGCTCAAGGGCGATGGCGGCAACTCCTGGGGCAACCAGATGCGCTCGTACGTCTTGCACCCCTACCAGATGGTCAAGGACCTGCGCACGAACCACGAGGTGGGCAACCCGACGGCGGTGTTCGACGGGGAGATCGACGGCTTCCTCGGGGCCGGCATCCGGTGGCGGCGGGCCGCCGAGCACGCCGCGGCCTGAGCAGGTTCCCGGCCGCCGGCGGGACCGCGTTCGGCGATGGCAACAAACATGCACAGGCTCGCGGCCATCCGCAGGTCAACAGTGCGACACCGTGTTATCGCGCAGCGCCGTCCTCGGCGCGGGCAGGCAGGTGCGTGGGTAGGCCGAACTCCGGGAACAGTTCGGCGGTGTCGAGGAAGGTGTGGATTTCGCGGATCAGGCCGCCGTCGACATCGAGCACGTGTACCGCCCACGGCGTATGCCCGCCCGCGGGATCGGGCCGATACTGGCCGACCGCCGAGGTGCCGTTGGCCGAAGCCGGGATCAGGCGCGAACCCCGGCATCCGGACCCGACGCCGAGCATCCAGGCGGCGATGTCCGCGGTGCCGCGCAGCCACATCGCATACGGCGGCATCGATTGGACGGCATCCGCGTGCAGCAGCGCGACGAAGGCGTCGATGTCGTACCGCTCGAATGCGTCCACGTAGCCGGCGAGGAGTTCCGACTGGTCTGCGTCGAGTTGCGGAACATCCAGCAGGGGCGCGGCGGCCAACGTCGCCCGCGCGCGTTGGAGGGCGCTGTTCACCGCGGCGGCGGTGGTGTCGAGCAACGTCGCTATCTCTGCGGCCCGGAAGGTGAGCACTTCGGCGAGGATGAGCACCGCGCGCTGCCGTGCCGGCAGGTGTTGCAGGGCCGCAACGAAGGCCAATCGGATGCTCTCCCGCGCCTGCACCATTTCCGCCGGGTCGGCGTGGGCCGGAAGCACCCGCTCGTCGGCGATCGGCGAGACCCAACTGCCCTCGGTCAGCGCGCCGGCGAGCGACGCCTGGATCGGTGGGCGCACAGGGCCCATCTCGATGGGCGCCGCGCGCCTCGCGCGCCCGCGCACCATGTCCAGGCAGACGTTCGTCGCGATGCGATAGAGCCAGGACCGTACGCTGGATCGGCCCTCGAACCGGTCCCCACCGCGCCAGGCTCGCAGCATGATCTCCTGGACCGCGTCCTGGGCATCGTGGGCCGAACCGAGCATCCGGTAGCAGTATCCGGTCAGTTCCCGACGATAAGCTTCTAACTCGTCGATCGCCGGCGCGAGGGTGCTCGTCATGCGGGCGATGGTACGCAACAAGCCGACAGCGCCGACAGCGCCGACAGCGCCGATCGCGGCGGACGACGCGGCGGGAGGGCGGCAGTGGTACGCGTCATCGAGAAATCCGTCCGGCTTCGATCCGTGCGCCGTGGTCGTTGGCGCCTTCGACATCGGCCTCCCAGGTATGGCAGGGGCCTCGCGCATGGCATCGCGGATGGATTCGGCTCGGGTTCGGCGATGACGAACCTCCGGACCGGTGGCCAACCCGCCGTCCGCGAGCCCCAGCGCAGATCGTTCACAAACCTGCCGAACCGCCGAACGGGCCCGGCCGGGGGATGACGAACGCCGACGCAGCGGCGATAACTGCTCCCCTGCCGGTAGTCTCGCCGCCATGAGCCGGATCTTCAGCATGAGCGTCGCCTCCGTCTACCCGCTCTACGTCGCGAAGGCCGAGAGGAAGGGCCGCACCCAGGCGGAGGTCGATCAACTCATCGGGTGGCTGACGGGATTCGACGAATCCCGGCTGAAGGACCACCTCGCGGCGGGCACCAGCTTCGAGGAGTTCTTCGCGGATGCGACGCTCCACCCGAACGCCACCTTGATCACCGGCGTGGTCTGCGGCGTCCGCGTGGAGGACGTCGAGGACCCGCTGATGCGCCAAATCCGTTACCTGGACAAGCTTGTCGACGAGCTCGCGAGGGGAAAGGCAATGGACAAGATCCTACGAACCTGACTCGGTCCCAGGGGACATCGAACCCTGCGCACGCTGCCGTGGCGCGCAGCCCATTCGCGGTCCGCGTCGAGCACGCGAAGCCGGACACCACCGTGTCTGCCCGATATCGTTGGCGAGAGGTCGGCTGCTTGACCGTCGCTGGTCGCCGGCCATGGTCGCGCCGCGGTGACGGATTTGCCCGCCGCCTACGCGCTCCCCGGGAGCCCGGGCGCGGCGCCACCGGCCTGATACACTGACGACACCGACGCGGGGTGGAGCAGCTCGGTAGCTCGCTGGGCTCATAACCCAGAGGTCGAGGGTTCAAATCCCTCCCCCGCTACGAATCTGGCCGGGAATCCAACGGGTTCCCGGCCAGAAGCGTTCCAGGATTGGAACAGCCCTTCACAAACCCTCCTTTGCGAAGGTTTGGTCGCAGCGCCTCAGTCGCCGTTCGCGCGGGCTCGTGCGCGGCGGCGACAGTGGCGATGACGAACCGGACTTTCAACTCCGCGGTTCGTGATGTTTCGGCTACGTCGTACGCGCTGACTGCCGGAGACGCCGAGCGGATAGCCACCGGCGTCCACGCGGAACTCGCTCCCTGCACTCGCAACGTGTATACGAACGCGTGGCGCCTGTGGAAGCGGTGGTGCCGAGGTGCAGGGATCATCGCGTTGCATCACGATGCTTCGCGCCCTCTGTTGTCGTGGCATCAGGCTCTTGTTTGTGCCACACTGGAGTGATGAGTGGCACGGTAGTGGTAGGACGGCAGGGCCGGATCGTGATACCCGCCGAGGTACGCGCGGAGTTGGGGCTTGAACCTGGCGCGAGGTTGACGATCCGGATGGACGGATCCCGGCTGGTGCTCGAGCGCCCGGAGGATGCGATCCGGGAACTGCGCGCCCTCGCGGCGAAGCTCCCGGCGTCGCGGTCACTTGTCGATGAGCTGCTCGCCGAGCGGCGCAACGCGGCCCAGCGGGGCGAATGACGGTCGTCGACGCGTCGGCACTCTTGGTGCTGCTCCACGACGAACCGGGCGCCCAAGTGGTTGCCGAAGCACTCGACGGAGCCGTGATCTGTGCCGTCAACCTGGCTGAGGTGATCGGCAAGCTGATCGATGTCGGGATCGATCCGAGCCAGGTGGTGCCCCTCCTCGCCAGCGCAGGCATGGTTGTCGAGCCGGTGCACGCTGATGACGCGGAACTCGTCGGCCTGCTGCGCGCGATCGACGGCGGCAGGACCCTATCCCTGGGCGATCGGTGCTGTTTGGCGCTCACCGTCCGCAGCGATCCACCCGAGGTCCTCACCGCCGACCTACAATGGGCGGAGCTCGACCTGCCGATACGAGTCCGCTTGATCCGGTGACGCGCACCGCCGGTCTACCATCCCGCTCCGCGAATCGCGTTGCGTAGCACCGCTAACCGCGTTGTCGGCGACCGGAGCAGTCGTCATCACGCCGTCCGATGCCGTCGCCGAATGCAGCACCGACCCCGCAGGCGACGAGATCGGCGCCGTCCGGGGTCGGATCGGCCGGCAGCCCACCGGCTACGCCATCTGCGGCGCGGGCCGGGGAGGGCGGCCCGTGCCGAGAAGGCCGTGCCGTCCGTCAGTTCCCGCTACCGGGCGCAGCCGGGCCAGCCACCTCGAGATAGGACTGCACCGCCTGATATAGCTGCTCGGTCGCCGTCCCGATCTTGCCTAGGTCACCGGAGCGCTTGGCATCCGCCAGTTGTTGCTCGGCCTGCCGCATCGCCTCCAGCGCTTGCTCGGCATCTGCCGGCTTCGACACGGACGTGGGCGGCGTCGTGCCGGTCTCGGCCGGCGGCGGGTTCGTCACCCCCTGGGACTGCGTCACCGGCGCCGTGGGAGACGTCGAGTTCCCGCCCTCCTCGCCGGCGCCCGGCGGCAACTCCGCCGGCGAGGCGTTCTCCAGCGCCGCGGCGAGGGTCGGGCCCATCCCGACCTGGCCGCCGTACCAGACGAGCACCTGCCCCAACTGGGGGTAGGAGCTAGCCGAGACACCCTTCAGGTACAGCGGTTCCACGTACAGCAGGCCCTTGTCCGTCGGCAGGGTCAGCAGGTTTCCGGTCAGCACCTCCGACCTGCCCGGTGTGTTCCGAGTGGTGACGTAGTTGCTGATGTCGGTGTTGGAGTTGAAGAGTTGCTGTATCAGTACCGGGCCCGGAGTTTGGGTATCGACAGGCATCTGTTGCACGGTGATCTTCCCGTAGTCGTCCGGGTCGCCGTTCGCCGTGATGTATGCCGAGATGTATTCCCGTTCGAACCATGTCATCGCGCTGGTGAGCACGAACTGCGGATTGGAACGTCCCGGCAGCGCGATCTCCAGGTAGTACGGAGGTTGCGCTGCTGTCGCGCCGGACTCGGTCGGGTCGTTGGGAACCTTCCAGAAGTTCGAGCCCTGGTAGAACTCGGTGGGGTTGCTGACGTAGTACTTGCCCAGCAAATTCCGCTGCACCTCGAAAAGGTCTTCCGGGTAACGGAAATGCGCACGCAGATCCGAGGAGATCCCGCTCTCCGGTTGGATCAGCCCCGGGAAGACGGCCTCCCATGCCTTGAGCACCGGGTCGTCGTCCTGTACCTGGTAGAGCTTCACGGTTCCGTCATAGGCGTCGACCACGGCCTTGACCGAGTTACGGATGTAGGAAACCTGCTTGTCGACTTGCGTTGTCGCGCCACGCGCGGCCTGCAGCGAGTTGCTGGTCACGTCCGACAGCGTGACGCTCTGCGCGTACGGATAGTTCTGCGCGGTGGTATAGCCGTCGACGATCCACACGATGCGCCCATCCACCACGGCCGGATACGGACGGGTATCCACGGTCAGGAACGGCGCGGCCATCTTGACCCGCTCCCGCGGGTCGCGGTTGTAAAGGATCTTGGAATCCGAATTGATCTCGGAGGAGAACAGGAAGTTCGCCTCGCCGTAATGCGTCGCGAAGACCAACCGGTTGAAGAAGCCGCCGGCCGGCACCCCGCCGTTGCCGGTGTAGGTGTACTGGGTGGTGTCGGTGTCGTACTCGCGCGGGCTGGTCCCCGGCGGCGCGCCCACGATCGCGTACTCCGGTGCCAGGCTTCCGTAGTAGATCCGCGGCTGCTTGACAGGTATCCCGCCCTGCGGATCGCCGACATCGGAGACCTCGAATACTGGGTAGCCGTCCACCAGTTTGTTCGCCGGCGCCGCCACGAACCCGTCGCCGTGCGTGTAGACGAGGTGCTGGTTGATCCAACCCTTCTGGCTCTGCTGGAAGTTGTTCACGTCGATCTCGCGCGCGGCAACGATGTAATCCTGCAGCTTGCCGTCGGCCGTCGGATACCGGTCGACCGACAGTTGCTTCGCAAATCCGTAGAAGTTCCGCAACTGTTCGCGCTGGGTGAACGTGTCGGTCAGCAGGTTCGGGTCCAGCAGCCGCGCGTTGGTCACCGTCCCGGGTTCGTGCTCGGCGAGTTCGGACGGGTTGACCGATGCCTTGTCCGTGTACTTCACGTATTCGACATGCTCGGAGGTGATGCCGAACGCGTTCCGCGTGGCGTCGATGTTCCGTTCGATGTAGGGCACCTCACGGGTGATCGCGCTGGGCGCGACGACCACCTTCTGCAGGACCAGCGGCCACACACCGCCGATCAGGATGCTCGAAAGCACCAGCAGGGCCAGGGCGATCACCGGCAGCTTGACCGACTTGAGAACACCGCCGACGATGAACCCGATCGCGCAGATCGCCGCGATGCACATCAAGACGATCTTCGCGGCCAGCACCGCGTGGACGTCGGTGTAGGACGCGCCGGTGAAGATGCCGCTGCGGTCCGAGAACAGCAGGTCGTATCGGTCGAACCAGTACTGGACCGCCTTGACCAGCACGAAAACCCCGACCAGCAGGGAGAGTTGCAGGGCGGCCTGGGCGGTCACCTTGCGGTGCTTGCCGGCCGAGAGCCGAATTCCGCCGAACACGTACTGGGTCACCAGCACCCCGACGAATGCCAGGGCCGCGGCGACGAACAGCCAGGACAGCACCGTCTGGATCATCGGCAGCCGGAACATGTAGAAGCCGATGTCGTGGCCGAATTCCGGGTCGGTGCGACCGAAGTCACCACCGTGCATCCACAGCTGGACCGTCTTCCACGACCCCTGCGCAGTCAGCCCGCTGATCAGCCCGATCAGCCCGGATATGCCGAACGCGAACAGCTTTGGATGCGCCGTCACCAACGTTCGATACGGCGCGAGCGGGTCCACCTCGGCGCTGGGCAGGAACACCGGTCGGCTGCGATAGGCCAGTGTCAGCGTGCCGAACATGATCGCGGTCATACAGACGCCGACGATGAGGAACAGCACCACCCTGGTCCACAGTTCGGTGGTGAAGACCTCCGTCGCGCGGACCTCCCGGTACCAGGCGAAGCTGACGAACAGGCCGACGAACTGGAACCACAGGATGATCGCGACGATGATGGCTACCACCGCGATCAGCACGCGCTTGGCGCGCCGAGACAGGATGGGCATGCCGGCGGGGGGCCGCGTGGCCACGGCGCGCTCCTTTGGGGGCAGGGGCGGCTATGCCGCCGTGCGGGGGGATCCGGCAGGGATTCCGCCAGACCCGATCGGTCGTGCACCCGTCATCCGGGTGGACATGTCCCGTCCACTGTAGAGGCGATGTTTGCCTGGTGGCGCAGATGGGCAAATGGCGGGTTCGCCGCCGGGCCGTCGGGAACCGGAAATCGCGGCCGCCCGAAGCCATTGCCCCACCACCGCGCGAGCGTCAGCGGCCTCGCGGGGCAGCCTCGGGCCGTCAGGTCCCGCAGCCGGCGGGCTCTCGACCCGCGGCAATGGCCTTGACCGCGGTCAGCGCGTCAGCGAGCGTGGTGACCTTGGCCAGAGTCAGGCCGTCGGGCACGGCGGTCAGCGCTTCGGCGCAGTTGTCCGCCGGGACGAGCATGTACCGCGCACCGGCCGCCCTGGCGGTCGCCTCCTTGAACGTCACCCCGCCGATCGCCCCCACCGTGCCGTCCAGGTTGATCGTCCCGGTGCCGGCGATGAACTTCCCGCCGGAGAGGTCCCCAGGGGTCAGCCGATCGATGATGCCCAGCGTGAACATCAATCCCGCCGACGGGCCGCCGATGTCCTCCAGCGCTATGTGGATTTCGAACGGGGCAACGGGCCGTTCGGCAACGCCGACACCGAGGAAACCCTGCGGCCCGATCTTCGCGTTGGCGCCGAGCGTCACCGACCTCGTCACCCGATCCCCATCGCGCAGCACGGATACCGGTACCGTCTGGCCGGGCCGGGTGTCGGCCATCACGGACTTGAGCGACTGGTAGTCCGTCACCGCGACACCGTCCACCGCGGTGATCTGGTCATCGGGCCTGAGAACATTCCAACTCGGGGATCCCTTCTCGATGTCGCCGACGTAGACGATGTTGGGGTAGCCGAGGTGGCGCAACGCCTCGATCTCCGCGGCCGACTGGGAGTCGCGGAACATCTCGATGTTCTCCTCCTCGACCTGCTCCTTGGTCTTGTCCGGCGGGTAGTACTCCGCCCTGGGCGAGAACTCGTAGCGCCCGGAAGCCCACATGGCGATCGCCTCGAACATCGGAATCTGGTCCACGATGCGGATTGTCAGCATGTTCAGGTGACCCGACGGGTGCTGCGCGGCCGCCGCCGGAATGTCCTTGCCGGTGAAGGTGATCACCTCGTTGCCCTGGCCGGACGCGATCGTATTGAAGGTGGATCCGGTGCCGAGCGCGACATACGGAATCGGGATCGCGGTGCCGAGCGCGAGCAGCAAAGCACCCAGCAGGCAGCCGATCCACAGGGTGCGCGCCCGTCTCGAGAGCCGGCGGATCACCGCGCGGCGAGGACGTTCCGAATCGCGTTCTGCACCGGGCCCGGATGGCTGATCGGCACGATCTGCGGCCGGGTCGGCCCTGTCGGTGGCTGGGTCGGCCGCCGAATCATGGGCCTTACCCTCGGCGTCTTCGGCGTCGTCGGCGTTGTCGGGCAGTTCGTCGGGATTCGGGCCGCCGGCATTCGACCCCCCGCCGGCATCGGGCAACCCGCGGGACTCGGACACGACAGCAGAGCCTACGTGCCCGCGATGTGACACGGCGGTACGGTGTGCCGCGGCCGCGATCCGGCCGGCCACCCGGCGGGAGCCTCGGGCCTGCAGCCGTTCGCCCAAATACATGCCCAACACCGGGCATCCATCGTTCCCCCGACGGCGGTGCCCGATCCCCGACGGCGGTGCCCGACGACGGCGGTGCCCGATCCCCGACGGCGGTGCCCGACGACGGCGGTGCCGGACGACGGCGGTGCCCGACGACGGCGGTGCCCGACGACGGCGGTGCCCGATCCGTGACGGCGGTGCCGGATTGTCAGTACCGTGAAGGCCATGACCAACGTGCCGTTCGGATTCTCGCTGCCAGGCGATGACGATTCTTCGGAACACGGTGGGCCGCAGGGACCCCGGAACCCCGGTGCGTTCGATCTGTCCCAGTTGGGTTCGATGCTCTCGCAACTCGGTCAGATGATGTCCCAGGCCGGTGCCGCAGGCTCGACCGGCCCGGTCAACTACGAACTGGCGCGCCAGATGGCAACGGCCCAGGTGCCGGCCTCCCACCCGGTGGCATCCGTCGACCTGGCCGCGGTGCGGGACGCCCTCGCGCTGGCCGAGGTGTGGCTGGACGGCGCGACCGCGCTGCCCGTCGGCGCCACGTCGGTGACGGCGTGGACGCCACAGGAGTGGATCGACGCCACGATGCCGGCTTGGGAGGCACTGTGCTCCCCGATCGCGGAGCGCGTCTCCAAGGCCTGGATCGAGGGCCTGCCGGAGCAGGCTCGCACGCAGGCGGGTCCACTGCTGGCACTGATGGGGTCGATGGGCGGCATGGCCTTCGGCAGCCAGCTTGGTCAGGGCCTGGCGCAGCTCGCCGGCGAGGTGCTGACCAGCACGGACATCGGAGTTCCGTTGGGCCCGGAGCGGACCGCGGCGCTGTTGCCGCGATCGATCGCGGAGTTCAGCGCGGGCTTGGAACTTCCCGAGGACCAGGTCCGGCTGTATCTGGCGTCCCGGGAGGCCGCGCACCACAGGCTCTTCGCACACGTTCCCTGGCTGCGCTCCCGGATCGTGGAACTGATCGGTGCGTATGCCGGAGCGATCGGCGTGGACTTCTCGGCGATGGAGGACCTCGCCGCGTCGATCGATCCCTCCGACCCGTCGTCGATCGAGGCGGCGCTGTCCAAGGGGATGTTCGAGCCCACCACGAGCCCGGGTCAGCAGCGCTCAATGGCCCAGCTGGAGACACTCCTGGCACTGATCGAGGGGTGGGTGGACACCGTCGTCGCAGGGGCGGTCGGCGACCGCCTGCCGGGCGCGGCCGCGCTCCGCGAGACGTTGCGTCGGCGCCGGGCGACCGGCGGCCCGGCCGAGCAGACCTTCGCCACGCTGATCGGGTTGCAGTTGCGGCCGCGGCGGCTCCGGGCCGCCGCACAGTTGTGGCACGACCTTGAGGCATCCCGCGGCGGCCGCGGGCGGGACGCGCTCTGGTCGCACCCCGACCTGCTGCCGGGCAGCGACGACCTGGACGATCCGGCCGCCTTCGTTGCCAGGGACCGCGAATTCTCCGAACTGCTGGCCGGCGCGGGCGAGTGGGGCACGGGTGCCGGAGGAGATGACGAGCATTCCGACGATGACGAGCGCCCCAGCGATGACGAGCATTCCCGGGATGACGAGCATTCCGGGGACGGCGAGCATTCCGGGGACGGCGAGCGTCCCGACGGGGCGGAGCCCGGCGGGCCGGAACCCGATCACACCGACTGATCGCCGCCGGTCGATCATCGCTGCCCGATAGTTACCGGCCGATCACACGACGCTGGAGCCTTCCCACAGGTTGATCCCCGAGTCCACCGCGTGCGTGTCGATCGCCGACAGCTCGTCATCGGAGAACTCCAGCCGCCCGACCGCTGCGACGTTCGCCTCGAGTTGCGCGACCGACGACGCGCCCACCAGGACCGACGTCATCCGCTCGTCGCGCAGCGCCCACGCCAGCGCCATTTGGGCGAGACTCTGGCCCCGCGCGGCTGCCAACTCGTTGAGCGCCCGCACCTGCCCCAGCACCTGGTCGGTGAGCATCGCCGGGTCGAGCGAGGAGCCCTTGGACGCGCGCGAGCCCTCCGGGATCCCGCCCAGGTAACGGTCGGTGAGCATGCCCTGGGCCAGCGGCGAGAACGCGATGCACCCCACGCCCAATTCGCCCAGCACATCGAGCAGACCACGCTCGATCCAGCGGTTCAGCATGGAATAGGACGGCTGATGGATCAGCAGCGGCGTGCCCATCTCGGCGAGGATCGCCGCCGCCTGCCGGGTGCGCTCGGGCGAATATGACGAGATTCCGGCGTAGCGCGCCTTGCCGGACGCGACGGCCGAGTGCAGCGCACCCATGGTCTCTTCCAGCGGGGTGTCCGGATCCGCCCGGTGCGAGTAGAAGATGTCCACGTAATCCAGGCCCATCCGGGCCAGCGACTGGTCCAGCGACCCCAGCAGGTACTTGCGCGAGCCCCCGTCCCCGTACGGGCCCGGCCACATGTCGTAACCGGCCTTGGTGGAGATCACCAACTCGTCACGGTACGGCCGGAAGTCCTCCCGCAGCTGACGGCCGAAATTGCTCTCGGCGCTGCCGTACGGCGGCCCGTAGTTGTTGGCGAGGTCGAAGTGCGTGATGCCCAGGTCGAACGCCCGGCGCAGGATCTGCCGCTGCGTCTCGAACGGGACCCCGCCGCCGAAGTTGTGCCACAGCCCGAGGCTGACCGGGGGCAGTCGCAGACCGCTGCGGCCGGCCCTGCGGTACGCGTGGCTGCGGTAGCGGGCTTCGTTAGGAAGGTAGGCCATACCGATCAGTGTTGCACCGCGTGCCGCGATGCCTCAGCCGGGCGAGGCACCGCCGGCAGCGCGATCGCCGACCGGACCGGGGTTGCGTCCGCGGCAGGCCGCCGGGCGACACGGGCGAACCCTGGGCGATCACGCACGCCACGCGGGCGTCGCGGCGAGTACGGTTATCTCCGACTCCGGGTCTCGGCCCGGCCAGCCACTGGCCCTCCAGCACCTGGCGGGCTCGTCAGGAAGGGACACCCATGGCAGAGACCTACAACGGCTACTGCGTCAAGTGCAAGGCCAAGCGAGATTTCGAGGGGGAGGTGGCGGAGACCAACGGGCGCCGCATGGCGAAGGGGATCTGCCCGGTCTGCGGCACGAAGATGAACAGGATCCTCGGCAAGGCCTGATCCGACCTTCGGGTACAGCGGCCGGCCGGCCCGATCGGGTCCGACCGGCCGCTGTTGTGCGCCCTGCGGCCCGAACCGACCCATCGCGGCGGCCATCAGCGGCCGGTCTTGCCCCATTGGGGTCGGCCCCCCGGGTGTGCATAACCCGCGGCGCCGCTGGGCAGCGGCCGTTCCGGATGTGGATAACCCGCGGCGGGCGCGAAATTCCTGCCACGCTGGGTCGATCGCTCGGGCAGCGATCGACGGGAGGGACGATGGCAACCGCGGTCGACTTCGACGGGCGGTACATCGTGCCGCCCGATGTCACGGTGGTGCAACGCGACGACGCGACCGTCCAGATCGGCACCGAGATGCCCCGGCGGGCGTTGCTCGTGGACGCGCCGGACGGCGCCGGCGCCGTCCTCGCTGCCCTGAACGGAACCGTCAGCGCCGGTGAGGCGGTTGCGCGGGCCGACGGCGATCCGCTGATCTGGCGGTCGGTGCTTGCCGACCTCCTGGCTGCCGGGCTGCTGATGCCGGCCCACCGGGACCGTCCGCATCCACCGCACCTGACCGGCGAGCGGCTGTCCCTCATCCACCGACACGGCCCGGCCACCGCCGATCAACTGCTGGCAGCGCGCGCCGATGCGCTGGTCGTCGTCGAGGGCACGGGCCCGGTCGCCGACGGCCTTGCGAGCCTGCTCGCTGCTTCCGGCGTCGGCCATGTGCATCAGCGTCGGACCGGGTCGCCACCCCGGGGCCGGGGTGGAACCACGCCGGACGCGGGCCCGCGCGATCGCCCCTCCGCCTGGCTCGCGGCACCCACGGTGCGGGTGCACCGCCCGGCGCCGCAGGTGGCCCCATCCGTCGTGGTGCTCGCCGACCCGATGCCGCCCGACCTGGCGCGGGCTGCGGAACTGGTGACCACGCTCATCCCCCACCTGGCGATTCGTATCAGCCAGTCGCGCCTCATCGTCGGGCCGCTGGTGTTGCCGGGAAGGTCGGCTTGCCTGAACTGCGTGGAGCGTTATCGGGTGCAGGCCGATCCGGGCTGGCCGACGGTGGCACGCAGGCTGCGGCGCGAACCGGTCCGCCCGACCGCGCTGCTGGCGCACGCGGCCGCCGAGCTGTCCGCCGGCCAGGTCCTCGACCTCCTCGACGGGCGGCATCGGCCCGTCACCGTGGGCGCGACCGTGGAACGTGAGGCGGGCGCGCTGCAGGTCCGGCGGCGTGCCTGGCCCGTCCACCCGGACTGCGGTTGCCGGTTGCTCTCCGGACAGCTCTGAGGCATATGGGCGGCGCCAGGCGAGGTCGTTTGCCACACTGAAGGGGTGTCCGACATCCCCGAGGGCGCGCTGACCCGCACGGCCCGCCTGGCGAGCCTGCCGCTGTCCGCGGCCGGCCGGTTGACCCTGGGTTGGGGCCAGCGCCTGATCGGCCGTGACCGCACCGATGTCTCGGCCGAGATGCAGCGCCGCACCGCGGAGCAACTCTTCCAGGTGCTCGGAACGCTCAAGGGCGGGGCGATGAAGTTCGGCCAGGCGCTGTCGGTCTACGAGGCGGCGATCCCCGAGGAGTTCGCCGCACCGTATCGAGAAGCGCTCACAAAGCTGCAGAACGCGGCCCCGCCGATGCCGATCTCGACCGTGCATCGGGTGCTGGCCGAGCAGTTGGGCACGACGTGGCGGGAGCACTTCGCGGAGTTCGACGATGTGGCCGCGGCCGCGGCCAGCATCGGTCAGGTGCACCGCGGCCGGTGGCACGATGGCCGCCCCGTCGCCATCAAGATCCAGTACCCGTCGGCGGAGGCGGCCCTGCGTGCCGACATCAACCAGCTGGCGCGCGCCGCTCCGCTGCTGGCGATGATGATTCCAGGCGTCGAGATCCGGCCGCTGATCGCCGAGCTGCGCGAGCGGATCCTGGAGGAGCTGGACTACTCGCTGGAGGCGGACAACCAGCGGGCGTTCGCCACCGGGTTCGCCGGGGATCCGAAGATCCTGGTCCCCCGGGTGGTGGCCAGTGCCCCGAAGGTGATGGTCTCCGAGTGGGTGGACGGAGCCGGGCTGGCCGAGCTGATCGATCACGGCACCCGCGAGGAGCGCGATCTTGCCGGTGAACTCCTTACCGAACTGCACTTCTCGGCGCCGCAACGGGTTGGACTCTTGCACGCGGATCCACATCCGGGCAACTACAAGCTGACCGGTGACGGCCGGCTCGCGGTCGTCGACTTCGGCTCCGTCGCGCGGCTGCCCGGCGGTTCGCCGCCCATCATCGGGCGGGTGTCCCGGCTCGCGCTGGCCGGCGATGCGCAGGCGGTTCTGGCGGAGCTACGGGCGGAGGGATTCGTCACCAGCCGGTTCGAACCCGACCCGGAGGCGCTCATCAATTACGTCGCGCCGTTCGCCGAACCGCTGCGGCACGAGAGCTTTCACTTCACCCGGCGGTGGATGCAGGGCCAGGCGGCGAAGATGGCCGACCTGTCCACCGCCGAATCGAAGCTGGCCAGGCACCTCAACCTGCCCCCGTCCTATCTGATGATCCACCGGGTCACCTTCGGTTCGCTCGGGGTGCTGTGCCAACTCGACGCCACCGCGCGGTTCCGGTCGATCGTGGAGCGCTGGCAACCCGGATTCGCCGATCCCGCGGGCTGATCGGCGAATCCGGGCAGCGGCTACGCGGTCAACGGGCCGCCGGCCGACGCCGGCCGCGGGATCGCGGGCTTTCGGTCACATTCTCCAGTGGCGGACCGCGCCCCCCGCGTGAGGCGGCGCCGCCGGCGGATCAGACGGATCCGACGGTCGACCTCCGCGTCCCGAACCAGTTGGCGTATTCGGTCCCTGGCCAGTTCTTCCACAAGCAAGGACATCTCATTTCTCCTGATGAAGTCGGCGCCCGGGTACGGGCGGAATGGTTTTCTTGTTTCGTTGGTGACGATTTCTCCGCTCGTCACATTGATGCCGTTCATGCCGCGGCCTTCCGCGGGCGGCCGCGCCGCCGCTTCCGGGCGACCACGACCCCGCCGTCGAAGATCTGCCCGCCCCAGACGCCCCACGGCTCAGCCCGCGCGAGCGCACCGGCCAGGCAGGCGATACGAGCCGGGCAACCGACGCACAGTTGCTTGGCCTGTTCCAGCACTTCCGGCTGCTCCGCGAAGAACAGGTCCGGGTCGGCCGAATGGCACGGCAGGCCATCTGCGAATGCCGGGTCGAATCCGGTTTTCGACAATTGCTCAATCACCAGCGCACCTCCTGAATCTGACTGATCCGCTCTCCGGGACCGGCTGGCCCGTAACGGATCTCGGGTAGCACGGGCGGGAAGACAAAAAAACCGCGGTCCATGGGTAGGAAGCCGCGGCGGGGAGGCGAAGCGCTGATCTACTTAGCTGACCAGTTGCCCTGTTCCCGCCCTGCGGATGACGCAGTCGCTGCCGAGCGCAACGCCGCTCCAGCGATTCCGCGCCGGCGTCGTGACATCGATCCCGACTCGAGACGGACCGGTGCCGTTGTCATCTCGGCGAAGTTGCATCGTGAACATCGGCACCTCCCTCGCTGCTCGGCCCCCGCCCATCGGGCGGGAGGCAATCTCCTGCCGGTGGATCACCACCGGGGCATGATCAAGACGGTTCAGCGTATGCGCCGCGCCGACCCGTCCGCAACCCATTATTCACGGACGGGCGAAAACTTTGCGAAAGTTTTGCCTGCCAGCAGGTATCGACCCACTCCGGCGGCATTCGCGAGGCCCGCCGGCGAGAATCGTCACCGCGTTTCCGCTACCAGGTCGATGACCTCGCGGCCGTAACGCTCCAGCTTGTTCCGCCCGATGCCGGGAATGGCCAGCAGCGCCGCTTCGTCGGTGGGCCGTCGTTCTGCGATGGCCAGCAACGTCGCGTCGGAGAACACCACGAACGCCGGAACCGAACCCTCCTTCGCCCGTTCCCTTCGCCAGGCCTTGAGCGCGTCGACCAGCTCCGGATCGGCCGTGGACGGGCACCTTCCGCAGCGCGCCGCCTTGATCTCGGCCGGTCCGGACAGCGGCCCGCCGCAGATCCGGCAGCGGCGGGCGCGCCGGTCGTGCAGGGCCTTCTCGGGTGCCAGCCCCGCGAGGAATCGGCTGCGCCGGCGGGTCGCTCGGCCGCCGTCGTGCCGAGCGAGCGACCAGGACATGGCGAGACGGGTCCGCGCACGCGTGATACCCACGTACAGCAGGCGGCGTTCCTCCTCGATCGCTTCCGGGCTGTCGGCATGCTGGATCGGCAACGTTCCGTCGGTGAGCCCGACGAGGAACACCGCCTCCCATTCCAGTCCCTTGGCGGCATGCAGGGACGCCAAGGTGACGCCCTCCACGGCCGGCGCGTGCTGGCTCTCGGCCCGCTGGTTGAGTTCGGCCACCAGAGCGGCGATATCGGCGTCCGGATCCAACGCGAGCAGTTCTTCGGCCACCGAGACCAGGGCGACCAGCCCGTCCCAGCGGTCCCGCAGCGCCCCCGCCGGCGGCGGGGTGGCCGTCAGGCCGAGCGGCCCCAGCACCGCGCGCACCGCGGGAACCAACGGCCCGGGGCCCGACTCCCGTCGGGCGGCGGTGCGCAGCGCGGCCATTGCCGCCCGGACCTCCGCTCGGGCGAAGAAGCGCTCGCCGCCGCGCACCACGTAGGGCACGGCGGCTTCGGACAGCGCATGCTCATACCGCTCGGACTGGGCGTTGATCCGGTACAGCACGGCGATCGACGACGCGGGCAGGCCGCCGGCGATCAGGTCGGCCGTCCGGCGTGCGACCGCGGCCGCCTCGGCCGGCTCGTCAGGGTATTCGTCGAAACTTGCGGCGGGACCATCCGGCAGCACGGCCGTCAAGGTCAGTCGCAGTGAGGAGTTCTGCCCGGTGGCGCCGGCGATCACCCGGTTGGCGAGCGTGACCACCTGCGGGGTGGACCGGTAATCGCGTTGCAGCCGAAGCACGGCTGCGTGCGGATACCGTCGTTGAAATGTCAACAGGTAACGGGGCGAGGCACCGGCGAACGAGTAGATGGTCTGGTTCGCGTCACCCACCACGGTGAGCTCGTCGCGCCCACCCAACCAGGCCTCGAGCATCCGCTGTTGCACCGGCGTCACATCCTGGTACTCGTCGACCACGAAACACCGGTAGCGTGCCCGGAACGTGCGCGCCGCGTCCTCGTCGTTCTCCAGGATGGCGCAGGTGTGCAGCAGCAGGTCGTCGAAGTCCAGTTGCCCGGCTTCGTTCTTGACGCTCTCGTATCCCTGGTATACGGCGGCCACCAACTCGGCTGCCAGCGGAGGGTCCCGCCGGGCCGCTGCCACCGCCGCGACGTAGTCCTCCGGCGCGATCAGGCATGCCTTCGCCCACTCGATCTCGCCGGCGAGGTCACGAACGGTCGGGGTGTCCGTCCCGGCACCGGCCCGCCGTGCCGCACCGGCCACCAGCCGGACCTTGTGCTCCAGGACCGGCCAGGCCTCGCCGCCGACGGCCCGCGGCCAGAAGAACCGCAACTGCCTCAGCGCCGCGGAGTGGAACGTGCGCGCCTGGACCCCGCCGATGCCCAGGGTGCGCAGCCGAAGGCGCATCTCGCCGGCGGCGCGGGTGGTGAAGGTGACTGCGAGGATCTCCTCCCCGTGGTAGCTCCCGGTCGCCACCAGATGGGCGATCCGGTGCGTGATCGTCCGGGTCTTGCCGGTGCCCGCGCCGGCAAGCACGCACACCGGGCCGGGCGGCGCGAGCACCGCCGCGCGTTGACCCTCGTCCAGCCCGGCGAGCACGTCCACCCTGGTTGCAGTCATCTTCCCGTCATGCAATCACGCCCACCCGACACCGTCGCGCGGCCCGCGGGGAGGGTCAGCCCGCACGAACAAAACCCTCCACCATCCGCCGGGCGATGGAGACCCCGCTCGGGAGCAGCACGTCTGGCGAGGGTTCGCCGCGGTCCAGCAGCGCCTGCAACCGTTCACGGGAGAACCACCGGGCCTGCTCGATCTCGCCGGGTCGCGGCCGCAAGATGGACCCGGCCGGTGCACGCGCGGCAAATGCGATCATCAAGGATCGCGGGAACGGCCACGGCTGGCTGCCCAGGTACTCGACGTCGGCGACCGGCACCCCGATCTCTTCGCCGACCTCTCGAAAGACCGTCGCCTCAAGCGACTCCCCCGCTTCGGCGAACCCCGCCAACACCGAGAACCTGCGGGGTGCCCAGCTCGGCTGCCTGGCCAGGACCGCATTTCCGTCCCCGTCGTGCACCAGCACGATCACCGCGGGATCGGTGCGCGGGAACTCCTGGTGTCCCGCCGGGCAGATGCGACTGTGACCGGTCAAATCGGGCCGCGTCGGTCGGCCGCATCGCGAGCAGAACGGAGAGCTCAGATGCCAGCCGACGAGCGCGACGGCCGTGGTGGCCAACGCCGCCTCGTCGTCGGACAGCAGCGGGCCGACGTTCCGGATCGTCAGGCCACTCGCCCCGCCGTCGGCCACGGCCCCGGCCCGCTGGCCGGTGCCGTCCGGATCCGGCGCAAGTACGGCCCAGTGGTGGATGCCGCCGAGGCTGCCCAGCAGCACGGCGCCGTCCGGCGGCCCGGCCCCGAACGCCGTGGCGGGCGCGAGTTCCAGCCGGGCGCACGCGGCGTCGGTGGTGACCGGCAATTCGCCGCCCGGACCGATCGCGAGGACCTTCGCCGAGGACCAGGCCTGCATCACCCGATCGGGCGTGCGGACGTCCTCGCCGCGGTCGAGCAAACCGCGGGAGAGCGCGGGAATGTCGATCTCGAACGTCGTCACCCCTGCCTCCGCTCAAGGCCGGGGTGACCGCCCTCCAGACCAAGGGCATGCCGTGGGCGGACGGCGGTCTCGCCCGCAGCCGATCGCCTCCGGCCGCCAAGGACCTCCGCGAACCGACCACTCATGGCGCGACCTCGACATCGCCCAACCGGGAGAGCGGCCCGCCGACGGCGTCGAGGTCGCCGACGACGACGCCCGTCACCGCGCGCGGCGCGAACAGCCGCTGGGCCGCCAAGCTCACCGCGTCCGGGCTGGTCGAGGCCAGGTTGACCGGATGTTCGCGAAGCCATTCGATACCGAGCCCGGATCCGGCCAGCGTCGAAAGCATGGAGGCGTACCCGGCCTGGCTGGCGAGCGACCCGGCCAGCGAACCGATCGCATACTGGCGGGCCGCTTCGACCTCCGCGTCGCTGGGCGGTGTGACGGCGATCCGGCCGAGTTCGTAGCGTGCCTGTAGCAGTGCCGCCGCGGTCGCCTCGTTCGCGGTGTCGTATCCGATCGTGACCGCGCCGCGGCCGGGCCAGAACTCCAAGGCGGAGTACGCGTGGTAAGTGTACCCGTGCCGCTCGCGCAGGTTCTCCACCAGCCGGGACGAGAAGTAGCCGCCGAACACGATATTGGCCAGTTGCGCCGCGGGGTAATCCGGGTCGGTCCGCAGCGGTCCGGCGGTGGTCAGCCGGGTCTGCGACTGCACGGCCGCGGCCCGATGGTGGACCGTCAACGGCCCGCCGACGACCTCCGGCGGATCGCTGAGCACGCCGGCCGGGCGGTCTCCGGTCCAGTCGGCCAGCGCCCGGGAAATCCGGTCAACCGTTGCGGCCGGGCGCAGGTCGCCGACCAGCACCAGCGAGGACCCGGCCGGCATCACCGCGCGCCGGTGCAGCCCACGCACCGCCGCCGGTGCCACCGCGCCCACCGCCTCCGGCGCCGGAACCTCGACGGCGGCTGGGTGATCACCGAACCGCTTGTACTGCAGGTGGTTTCGCGCGATCGTGGCCGGCTGCGCCGCAGCGATCGTGAGCTGCTCGACCAGCCTGTCGCGTTCGCGGGTGACATCGGCGCGGCGGTAGGCAGCGCCGGTGAGGCTGTCCGCCAAGATGTCCAGCAACACGTCGAGGCCGGTCGCGAGGACCGAGCCGGACAGCAGGAGGCGCTGCGGATTGACCTGGGCGGACAGGTGCCCCCCGACCAGCGCGAGTTCGGCGTCCACATCTTCGCGGCTACGTCGCGAGGTACCCAGCAGCATGGTCGCGGCGAGCAATTCCGCCGGAGCGGCGCGGCCTGCGCGGGCTCCGCCGAACGGGATGCGCAGCCGGAGTTCGACCATCGGGGAACTGGGCCGGCGAACCGCCACCACGGCAAGCCCGCTGTCCATTCTGGCCTGCCCGGTGGTCGGCGCCTTCCCGCGACGGCTGCGTCGCAGCTCCGGCAACGGTCGCGGGCCGGTCGCGGTGCGGGCGATCTCTTCGACCGACCGCGGCGAGGGCGCGGCGGGGGCCGGCACGGCAGCTCTCACTGCTGCGGCCCTCCCGGCACGACCCGCAGCACCGCGCACCGTTGCGGGTCGAGTGAGGCTGCCGCGGCCGCGATCTCGTCGGCCCCGATGCGTTCCGCGATGGCCGGCAGCCTGCCCAACAGCTCCGCCTCGCCATGCAGGAGTTCGAACAGGCCGAGGTTCTGGGTACGGGCCATGATGGAGTCGCATTCGCTGAACAGGTTGGCGGTGAACCGGGCCCGCGCCCGGGCGATCTGGTCGGGGCCGGGCCCGGTGCTCGCGAGCCGGCCGATGATGGCGACGGCGGCATCGACGACGTCCTGCGCCGCCACCGCGGCCGGATGCAGCGCCCCCAGGACGAACACGTCTGGGTCCCGGCTGTCCAAGGGTCCCATGAGACCGGGCCCGGCCCAGGCGGAAGTCGCCAGCGCCATCCGGTTGACCAGTTCCGACTGCAGCGGCGACGCTTCGCCGTCCGCCAGCACCCCGCCGAGCAGCAGATGCGCCAGGTATCCGGCGAGGTCGCCGACCGGGTCGGGCAGCCGCCAGCCGATGGCCAACGCGGGGGTCGGCGCCAGCGGATCGGGGTGGTCGGCGCTGCGCAAGGCGGTCGGCCACGGCTCGCCGAAGTCCGGTCGCGCCGGAGCCGGGCGGTACGGGATGTCCTCGAAGTGCCGCTGCACCAGATCGGTCGTCATCCCCACATCGATATCGCCGCACACCGTGAGCACGACGTTGGCGGGGGCGTAGTAGCGCTCGAAGAAGTCGCCACAGTCGGCCAGGGTCGCCGACTGCAGGTCCTCGAACGCGCCATAACCGTTGTGGGAGTTCGCGAACGTGTCGAACAGCACCGGTGGCAGGTGAATCCAGGGGAAGCCGCCGTACGGCCGGTTCAGCACGTTGAGCCGTATCTCCTCGGAGACCACGTCCACCTGATTGCGCAGGTTCTCCTCGGTGATCGCCGGCGCGCGCAGCCGGTCCGCCTCCAGGAACAGCCCGCGCTCCAACGCGCCCGCCGGCAACAGTTCGTGGTACTCGGTGTAGTCGAAATGGGTCGATCCGTTGAAGGTGCCCCCGGAGGACTGCACGACCCGAAAGTGTTCGAGCTTGGGCAGCGACTCGCTGCCCTGGAACATCAGATGCTCGAACAGGTGCGCAAAACCGGTGCGGCCCGGCGGTTCTGACCGGAATCCGACATCGACGTGCACCGCGATCCCGACCACGCCGCTTGCCGTGTCCGGCGCGAGGACCACTCGCAGGCCGTTTGCCAGGACGAAACGTTCGACGGGGAAATCGGCGCGCGGCAAACGGCGAGCGCGGGTGGTCGGGGGCACCTGACCAGCCTAGCGATCGCCGACGCGGGCCCTATCGGCCGCGGTGCGACCGGGCGCTATCGATCACCGCCCGCCGTCGATTCCATTCCGCTGTGGGCGAAGAGGTCCTCGTCGGATGCGTCGTCATCCGTTGGCGGTTCGATCGCCGGGGCGTCCGCACCTTCGCTGATCGGTTCCTGGTTCGTGGCACCGCCTCCGGGCGGGGCGTCCCCGGCGGGCAAGGCTGCTGGCAAGGCTGACGAGGGTAACGAGGATGACGAGGATGACGAGGATGACGGAGCCGGCGAGGCTGACGGAGCCGGCGAAGCCGCCCCCGCCGCGGGGCCCGGCGGCGAGTAGCGTGCCCGCAACTGCGCCACCGAAACGGTGCCTGGTGTCCCGGGGCGCCGCGGGCGCCGGCGCTCGAGAAGGAGCGCGCCGGTTGCCAACAGCGCGGCGAGACCCGCCAGCAGGATGCCGATCGGGAGCAACCTTCCGAGCAGGGGCGTCGAGGCCGCGGTTGCCGTTCCGGCCAATCGCACCTGCTGGGGATCGCCTTGGCGGTATTGCACCGCCAGCACCTGGCCGTCCGCGAACCCGCACCCGCTCAACGTGGCGGTCACGTCCAGCCCGGTGATCGCGATCGTGGTCCCGTCGCCGACGGCGCACCGCGGTGACGAGACGACCCGTGCCGTCGCGCTGACCGGCGCATCGTCGATCGGATCGGTCGCCGATCTCAGCTTCCACCACCAGGCGCCCAGGGCGGCGGCGCCGACCAGCAGCAGGCAGATGGCGATCACCGCGGCCCTGGACGACGGCCGTCGACGGGCTGTTGGCGGGCGAACGGCCGGGGGCCCGCCTTCCACCCGATCGGCATGCCTGCCCATGGCCGGATCATGCCACGAAATGCCTTCCCATGGCGGCGAGCTCGCGCCACAGGTGCGCGGCGGCCTCCGCGCCCCGCAGGAGCAGCCGCACCGACGCGCGCTCGTCGGGGGCGTGGATCTGATCATCGTCCGTCATGACCCCCAGGAACACCAGCGGCGCGCCGATCGCCTCCGCGAGTTCGGCCTCCGGGCCGGATCCGCCCTCCCTGGTGATCAGAACCGTCCCGGTGTCGAACGCCGCGCCGAGCGCCTGCCGGGCCGCCCGCGTGGCGGGGTGATCCGCCGACACGACCAGCGGTCGGACACCGGCGCCTTCCCAGCGCATGGTCGCGGTGACGCCGGCGCCCGCCTGCGCGGCCACGAAGTCGTCGACGGCTCGTCGCACCGCCGCCGGGTCCTGCCTGCCGACGAGGCGGAACGAGAGCTTCGCGAACGCCTCGGTCGGGATGATGGTCTTGCCACCGGGGCCGGTATAGCCGCCGTAGATGCCGTTGATCTCGGCAGTGGGGCGCATACCCAGCCGCTCCAAGGTGGTGAAACCGGCCTCGCCGACCGGCGCCGTGGAGCGGGCAGGGCCGGTAACCCACGCCTGCTCGTCGAACGGCAACGCCGCCAACAGTTCTCGCTCTGCCGCGGTCGGCAGGTCGACGCCGTCGTAGAAACCGGGAATGGCGATGTGCCGGTCGGCGTTGTGCATGGCGGTCAGTATCCGGACCAGTTCCGTGACGGGGTTGGCCACCGCACCGCCGAAGCTGCCCGAGTGCAGCTCAATGCCGGGCCCGCGGACGTGCAGCTCCCCGCTCACCAGGCCGCGCATCCCGGTGACCAGGCTGGGGGTGGCCGCATCGAAGATGCCGGTATCCGAGATCACCACCACGTCGGCGGGTAGGCGTCCGGACAGGTCCGAAAGCAGGGCGGAGATGTGCGGCGACCCGGATTCCTCCTCCCCCTCCACCAGCAGGGTCAGGTCGACCGCCGGAGCGTCGCGCCCGCTGGCCTGCAGGTGCGCGGCGAGCCCGAGCAGGTGCATGGCCACATTGCCCTTGTCGTCGCTGGCGCCCCGGCCGTGCAGCAGCCCGTCCACCACGTGCGGCTCGAACGGCGGGAAGGTCCACCCGTCCTCGAAGACTGCCGGCTGCACGTCGTGGTGGCCGTAGACGACCACCCGCACCGCATCGGGGTCGCCGGAGGGCCAATGCGCCCAGACCGCGGGCAGGTAGGGGCCGGCGAGCACTTCGACCTCGGGAAAGCCCGCCTGGCGAAGCGCTCGGGCCAGGTATTGCGCACTGTCCGAGACGTCGCCGTGGTGCGCCGGATCGGCCGAGACGGACGGGATCGCGATCCAACCGGACAGCGTGCGCAGCCACTCCTCCGCGCCCGCCGCGACCGCAGATCGTTCCGGGTTCGTCATGGTCATTGAACCTACGCCGACCGGCGGCGGGAAGCCGGAGCGCTTCCGGCTCAGCGCGTGGCGGTCACCTTGTTCAGGCCCTCCGGGGAATCCGGATCCATGCCGAGGGCCAGCGCCGTGTGGATCGCCAACTGCTGGCCGCGCACCACCAGCGGGATCACCGTCAGCGCCTCGCCCAGCGTCGGCGGCACGTTCAGGCTGACGACTCCGTCGATCCGGTCGGCGATCGTGGGGTCGCCGATCCCGATCACCGGCGATCCGAGCAGCACGGCCGCCGCGTAGCTCAGGCCGCGCCCCAGGTGGACCGCCGAGAACCGCGGGGCCAGCACGGCAACCGCATCGTGCAGGCCGGCCCGGTCCGGCAACACCTCCCCCACCGTCGACGCCGCGATCGCATGCGAACCGGCCGATGGGCATGGTCCGGCCGCGCCCAACACGCAGCGCTGCGTCGAATGCCACCTAGACGACGGCCGCACGCAGCTTTATCAGTTTGCGAACCGGACGGACGCGACTGTGATTCAGGAAACCGCGAGGGCGTTCGGCCAACCGGACGATGTGATGATCTGGGAGGGGAATGTGCTGCTAATCGCCGCCACTCCGAGGCCAGCCGACACTGCGCGGGACAGGTTGCGATGAGCGCGGTTCCCTCACGGCCCGGTTGAAATCCGTGAACAGCAAAAGCGCCCAGATCGGTGGGCGGCGCGGCCGACGTCGAACATCCACGTCTACTTGATATGTCACACACCCATTCTCGCAAGAGCCGCCAACTCCGACTCGGACAAACACGCAGACCGCCTGTGTCGCCTACATTGTTGTGCTCCAGTGGTTGAGGATCGAAGATGCTGTCTGGAAGCGAATGTAGTCGGAGCAAAACCGTGTAGTTGATGGAGGAATTGGTCCTTGGACTGGGCACGCAAATTGAGGTGCAGCAGCACCTAAGATCGTGCCGCTGATGCTTACCGACGGTGAGAGGATATACATGGGACCGCCGGAATCTCCGTGTCCTGCTATCGCTACGCCGGCCCTACCAGCGGTTGATACGCCGCAGATCGTGCGGCCAGGGTAATAGTTGGAGCAGTAATTGGTCACGATTACCGATATCGAACATTTTTCACCGGTAAACGCGCCACCTGCGCAGACAGTTTGACCAACAAGAGAATTCCATGGCGTGGAATGCACCGTAACCCATGAACTCGCAGTCCGGTAAAGATAAAATCCGGCCGGCGCAGTTACTATAGATGCGTCGATTCCGGTAGCGTTCACATCCTTCCAATTTGCTCGTCCGATGACGACGCCGCCGTTATAAACATCGGATGGAAATGGCTCTCCGCCGGCAGCCTGGTCGAAACAATGGCCGGCCGTGACGAGATATCGTTTTGACCTGATTACTATTGGCATTCCGGAGGAGCAAAAGGGGTACCGAACTCCTGATATGGTTCAGGTGGGATACAGGTATATTCCCGCAGCGTGTGGTTCACTGTCGCTGGATCGACTGAAGAGATCATCTATGCCACCGTTTGTCGGTGACGGCTCGATACGTACATCTTCCCCAAGGAGGGTGCGTGCTTTGTCGGCGGCTTCCGGAGTGAAATTTCGAAGCGATAGCCAAATCGTATCGTTTTGCTCGTCCGGTCCCCAGTCCAGGGGATCGAGTCCCGCCCGGCGCAACTCGCCGAGGCGAGTCGTTACCTCATCGCGTCGTGCGATTAGTTCCGCGTAGGTGAACTTGTGCTGGTCAACCACATACTCGCCGGCATACTTGGCATGCAGCGCGTTGTCGACCGACTGAACCTCGTCGTGCTGAAAAGCAACATGCGTTAAGCCATTGTGGTCGACCCAAACCCCACCGTATCCCGGTAGCCCGGACACGTCGTCGAAGATGGCGTTTGACACTTCGTTGACCCTCGCCTCTGCTTTGCTGCTTGGGTCCGAAGTCGGAGGAAGGCCGGCGAATCTCTTGCCACCCGACACCCCGCCCTCGGCAGTGGTTGCCCCGCCCGCGAGCGGGACCATCAAGCCAAGTGTGACAGTCAATACCATGAGAGATTGCGCCACCCGGCGGCGCGTCCGACGGTACCGCTGGACGGTGGCCCTATCTCCTGCCGTTTGCGAGCGACGGGACCTGTATGTGATACCGATCACGTACACACTCTAGCCCGGTTGCGCGATTTGGGCAATTCGTACGTATGTACGTACGTACGTACGTCGTCGGCCGGCGTGCCTCACCTACCTTGAGCGCGTAGCGGGCGGTTGGGACTTCTAATGCCGATGTCGGCATATCCCCAGATCCGGTTCGGTGTCCATTGCAGCCAATCCGGCCACGGCTTGCAAGCTGTCTAGCAGCCGCATCCGCTGCAGCGGGGAGGGCGCGACGTGCACCAGGTCGACACCCGAGCCCTGGTCTGCGAGCTTGCGATGCGGCCGGTCGGTGTCGCCCCACGCCTCGAACAGCGTCACGATCGCGTTGCGTTCCGACTCCAGCCGCCCATGCAACCAACGGCTCACCCGCGGCGCGACGCGCCTGCCAGCGGGCCACCCTCGAATCGTCCACGTCCAGCAGGTGGCACCCTGCCGCGGCCGCCCACTCGCAGCTAGTGGCATGCTCGATCAACTTCGCAGATGCCGGCCTTGGCTGGTAACGCCCACCGCGGCACGACCGATCCGACTGTACTGTGAGTCCCAATGCGATTTTCCCCGGTGCAGGCGCAACTCCACCGCCTGCGCTGCGTTCGTGGCCCGCAACTGCTCCAATTCCGCCCTCACACTGAAAACAACAGGTGACTGGCCGCCGGCACGATGTGCCAGCAGTACCGCGATCGGTTGCGGCGGGGAGCGGAATCCATCCAATGGCGGGTGCATCGGCGCCACTGGCCGTCGCCCAGGCTCAGCGCGTAGCGGTCACCTTGTTCAGGCCCTCCGGGGAATCCGGATCCATGCCGAGGGCCAGCGCCGTGTGGATCGCCAACTGCTGGCCGCGCACCACCAGCGGGATCACCGTCAGCGCCTCGCCCAGCGTCGGCGGCACGTTCAGGCTGACGACTCCGTCGATCCGGTCGGCGATCGTCGGATCGCCGATCCCGATCACCGGCGATCCGAGCCGCACGGCCGCCGCGGCCGTTTCGACGACGTCCTTGCGGACCGGACCGGCCGCGCAGTAGGCGACGACCGCGATCTCGGGCCCGGCGACGGTGAGCGGCCCGTGCATGAAGTCAGCGCTGGAGTACCCCTCGTGCACCCGACGCGCGGTCTCCTTGGCCTTCAAGGCGCCTTCCAGGGCCGCCGCGTAGCTCAGGCCGCGCCCCAGGTGGACCGCCGAGAACCGCGGGGCCAGCACGGCAACCGCATCGTGCAGGCCGGCCCGGTCCGACAGCACCTCCCCCACCGTGGACGCCAACGCATCCCACGCCGCGTCCCCACCGGTGTAGCCGGCGATGCCGCCGCCCACGGCCTCCGCCAATGCGGTGACGAGCGCCAGCTCACCCGTCACCGTCTTGGTGGCCGGCACGGCGAGTTCCGGCGAGGTGCCGATGGATAGCGTGACGGCGGCGGCCTCGGCGAGCGGTGACGATTCGTCGTTGGTGATCGCGATCACGGCGCCGCCGGCTCGCCGCAGTTGCGCTGCCACGTCGACGATCTCGGGGGTGCGACCGGATTGCGACAGCGCGACGATCAGCATGTCCTGCACGTCCAACGCCCGGTGATACCGGGTGATGATGCTCGGCGCGATCATGCTCACCGGGATGCCGGTCGCCAACTCCAGCAGGTATCGAGCGTGCACGGCGACGTTGTCGCTGGATCCACGGGCGATCATGCAGATGCCGCGCAGCCGCTGCGGCAGCGCCGCCGCGACCGCCGCGTGCAACCGCGGCCGCGAGGCGGCGATCCGCGCCAGCACCGTCGGCTGCTCCGCGATCTCCGCCAACACCTGTGTACCGGCCATCATTACCTCCGCCCCTCGCCCCGCCTGATGACCCCCGGCTGGTGACCCTCGCCTGATGACCCCCGCCTGGTGACGCTGTGCGACCCGCCGCTCCGAAGCGATCGACCCGACGCCGAGCGCGCCACCCGCCCGCGCCCGCCTGATTATGCGGTGCGGCCGGCCGAAAGGCACGCTGCCGGCCGTCACTGGTCGAAGCCGAGCTTTCGCAGCTGTTTGGGATCGCGCTGCCAGTCCTTGGCAATGGTGACATGCAGGTTCAAGTAGACGCGCGTGCCCAACAGCTCCTCGATCCGCTCCCGGGCCCGGCTCCCGATCTGCTGCAATCGAGAACCCTTATGGCCCAACACGATTGCCTTCTGGGAGTCGCGTTCGACGAAGATCGTCACGAACACGTCGGACAGGTCCGTTCGCCCCTCTCGAACGGCCATTTCGGTGACGGTGGCGGCGAGCGAATGCGGCAACTCGTCGTGTACGACGTGCAGCGCCGCCTCCCGAACCAACTCCGCGATCCGGTCGGCGAGCGGTTCGTCGGTCAGCTGACCATCGGGGTAGAGCACCGGTCCCTCCGGCAACCGTGCGATCAGCAGATCGACCAGCAGATCGACCTGTTGGTTTGCGGTCGCCGACACCGGGATCACCTCGGCGAAGTCCGCAAGGCCGGCCAGGGCCACCAGTTGGTGGGCGACGCGCTGGCGTGACACCAGGTCCGTCTTGGTGACGATGCCGATGACGGGGATCCGGCCGGCCTGCCTTGCCAGATCGGCCGCGATCCGCCGGTCGCCGGGCCCGATGTCCTGGTCCGCCGGCACGCAGAAGCCGACCACATCCACGTCCGTCCAGACGCTGCGCGCCGCGGCGTCCAATCGCTCTCCCAGCAAGGTCCGCGGCTTGTGCAGACCCGGAGTGTCGATGATGACCAGTTGGGCATCTCGCCGGGTGAGGATGCCCCGGATCAACCGCCGGGTGGTCTGCGGCTTGGCGGACGTGATGGCGATCCGGCTGCCCACGATGGCATTGAGCAGGGTCGACTTGCCCACGTTGGGCCGCCCCACGAAGCAGGCGAACCCACTGCGGTGCGCCCGTCGCGGCCCGGCGCCGGGGTCCGCCCCACCGGACCGCCCGGTGTCGGCTCCGACCGGGCCGGAATTGGCGCCCGTCACGCTGGATGCCGGTCGCGGCGCGCATCCGGATCGGCGAGCCGGCCAGCGGCCGGCCCCACCCCGGCGGCCACGTCACCGCGGATTTCGCGGCGCTGACCGGCCGTCGGCGGCCCCTCCCGTGACGCTCCGTGACCGTCAGGCGGATCGGCGGATCGGTCGTCAGCGCCATGCGAATCGTCGGCGGGTCCTACATCGGTGCGTGGGCCGTCAGCCTGCTCGCCGGCGCCGCGCCGCACCGCTGGGAGATCCGCAGCGGTCGCCTCCCCCGCGCGCCAGGCCCGCAGCGCCATCACCCGTGATCGGCCCCGCCGGTCCAGTCCGCCCTCGGCCAGCAGATGCACCCCGTTGATCTCCGCTCGGGCACCGGGCACGGCCACCCGGCCGAGCAACTGGGCAAGCAGGCCACCGACGGTCTCCACGTCGTCGGCGGGCAGGTCCACGTCGAAAACCTCCCCGAGGTCTTCCACCGGCAGCCGGGCGGAGACCCGGACCGATCCGTCCCGGAGGTACTCGATGGGGTCGGGGGTGTCCGGGTCGTACTCGTCGGTGATCTCCCCGACGATCTCCTCGACGAGGTCCTCCATCGTGACGATGCCTGCGGTGCCGCCGTATTCGTCCACCACGATCGCCAGATGCGTGCGGTCGCGCTGCATCTCGCGTAGCAACTGGTCCACGTTCTTCGACTCCGGGACGAAGACCGCCGGGCGCATCAGTTCGCTGACCGGCGGACCCTTCTCCTCGCTTCCGAGTGAGAGCAGCCGGGCGATCAAGTCCTTGACGTACACCACGCCGAGCACGTCGTCGACGTCCTCCCCGATCACCGGGATGCGGGAGAAGCCGGACCGGTCGGCGAGGTACACGGCCAGCCGCAGCGCCTTGGAGCCCTCGATCCACACCACCTCGGTGCGCGGGACCATGACCTCGCGAACGATGGTGTCGCCCAGGTCGAACACCGACTGCAGCATCTCGCGCTCGGATTCCAGCACCACCCCGCGATCGCCGGCCAGGTCCACCATCTCGCGGAGTTCGACGTCGGAGGAGAACGGCCCCTCCGGGAATCCGCGCCCCGGGGTGAGGGCGTTGCCGACCGCGATGAGCAGCGTCGACACCGGAGCCAGCACCCGGCCCAGCGCACGGATCGCCCCCGCCCCGGCGAGTCCGACCACGTAGGGGTGTTGCCGGCCGAGGGTTCGCGGCAGCACCCCGATGACGACGTAGCTGACCAGCAGCATGATGACGATCACCACCACGGCGACGGCCGGCTCGAATCCCCACGTCGCGAGCGCGACGGCGGCGACCGTCACCGTCGCGGTCAGTTCGGCTGCCAGCCGCATCAGCAGCAGCAGGTTGACGTAGCGGGAGCGGTCGGCCACGATCGCGGCGAGGGAGGCGGCCCCGCGGCGGCCCTCTCGCACCATCTCCTCGACACGCGCGAGGGAGACAGCGCTGATTGCCGCGTCGGCCGCCGCCACCAGGCCCGCGACCGGAACCAGCACGGCCGCCAGCACCAGCAGCAGGATGTCCGCCGTGCTCATGACGCGGTGTTCATGGCGCGCCGACCGCGCCCGGATCCGTGCGGCCGTCGACGTGATCGGGCTGCCCGTGCCCGGCGTCCGCTGTCAGGCCGACGGCGCCGAGCACCGCGGTGTCGGCCGCCCGGACCCGGCTCTGCTGTGCGATCTTGGCGCGCTCTTCGCGCCAGGCGTCCAGCAGGTCGTTCTGCAGGCGGAACATCTCGCGTTCCGCCGCCGGTTCGGCGTGGTCGTACCCCAACAGGTGCAGCACGCCGTGCACGGTCAGCAGGTGCAACTCGTCGTCGAGCGAGTGCCCGGCGCCGGCCGCCTGTTCGGCCGCCACGTCCGGGCACAGCACCACGTCGCCGAGCAACGCCGGCCCCGGGCCGGCCTCGTCCGGCCTGCGGGCGGTGTCCAACTCGTCCATCGGGAAGCTCATGACGTCGGTCGGACCCGGTTCGTCCATCCACTTGACGTGCAGTTCCGTCATCGCGGGCACATCGATGAGCAGCACGGAGAGCTCGGCGAGCGGGTTGATGCCCAGGCGGTCGAGCACGTGGCGCGCCACCGAGACCAGTGCCGGCTCGTCGACGCCGACGCCCGATTCGTTGGCGATCTCGATCGTCACCCGCGGCCGCCCTGCTCCCGGATCCGGGCGCCGTGCGGCGTGAACGCGGCGTCTGCCCGCCTCCGGCCGCGGGGCATCCGGTCGTCCGGTGCCTCGGCATTCTCCGCGTCCCAACGCTCGTACGCGTCGACGATGTCGCCGACCAGCCGGTGCCGCACGACGTCCGCGGAGGTGAGCCGGCAGAACTCGACATCGTCTATGTCGGAAAGGATCTCGCTGACGACCCGCAGTCCCGATCGCACCCCGCCAGGCAGGTCCACCTGGGTCACGTCTCCGGTGACGACGATCTTGGAACCGAACCCGAGGCGGGTGAGGAACATCTTCATCTGCTCGGGGGTGGTGTTCTGCGCCTCGTCCAAGATGATGAAGGCGTCGTTGAGGGTTCGTCCCCGCATGTACGCCAGCGGCGCCACCTCGATGGTGCCGGCCGACATCAACCGCGGGATCGACTCCGGGTCCAGCATGTCGTGCAGCGCGTCATACAACGGCCGCAGGTACGGATCGATCTTCTCGCTGAGCGTCCCGGGCAGGAAGCCCAGCCGCTCCCCGGCCTCCACCGCCGGCCGGGTGAGGATGATGCGGTTGGCCTGCTTGGACTGCAGCGCCTGCACGGCCTTGGCCATGGCCAGATACGTCTTGCCGGTGCCGGCCGGGCCGATCCCGAAAACAACCGTGTTGGCGTCGATGGCGTCCACGTACCGCTTCTGATTGACCGTCTTGGGCCGGATGGTGCGGCCCCGCCGGGAGAGGATGTTCAGCCCGAGCACCTCCGACGGCGCGCCTCCGGGGTGCGCCTCGGCCAGGATGCGGATGGCGCGTCGCGCTACCTCCGGGGTGATGGGCGATCCGGACCCTTGCAGCGCAAGCAGTTCCCGCACCACCCGCTCGGCGAACGCGATGTCCGCCGCGGTGCCTCGAAGGGTGATCCTGTTGCCCCGGACGTGCACGTCGGCCGCGAGCGATTCTTCGAGTTGGCGGAGCACGGCGTCGCGGGAGCCGAGCAGACCCGGCATGGCCCGTTCGTCGGCGACCACGACCGTGGACTCCGCCTGTCCGGCGACCGCCGGCGACGGATCGTCGGCCCGCGCGCCGTTCCCGGATGGAGGCATCGGCTCGGCCGACCCCGGCCATGCAGGACCGGCCCCGGTGTCGGTCGGATCGGTTCGGATCTGGCCGCGGCCCTGCGCCGCAGCCGAGCTGGTATCCGGCACCTGGTGCGCTGCCTGCTTCCTGCCCGTCGTCGGGCGTCGTGCCGCCGTAGCGGATCGGTGTTCGCCTTCCGGCAATTCTAGCGGGAACGGGCCGTCAGCCGGGCGGCCAGCTCAGCGGGCGGCCGCCCAGCAGGTGCAGGTGCGTGTGGAACACGCTTTGGCCCGCACCGGCGCCGGTGTTGAACACCAGCCGGTAGCCGGCGCCGCCGGAGTCCTCCGCGATGTGCTCGTCGTGGGCGATGCGCGCCGCGGCGGAGACCAGTTCGCCGATCAGCGCGGGGTCTTCCGCGGCGGCCGCGGCGGCGTCGCGATGGTGCGCGAGCGGAACGATCAGCACGTGGGTGGGCGCCTGGGGATCGATGTCGCGAAACGCGACGAGCGTCTCGGTTCGGGTGACGATGCTCGCCGGGATCTCGCCCGCGACGATCTTGCAGAACAGGCAGTCCGGGTCGGTCCTCATCCGCCCACGGTAGCCGCCGGACTGCGTTGCCCCGCCGACGGATGCGGCTACTGCCAACGTCCGGCGAGCACGCCGAGCGCGCCGAGCGCGACGGCTGCCGCCGCGGAGGCGCGCAACACCTCCGGGCCCAGCCGGACCGCCACGGCGCCCACCGCCGTGAACGCGTCCAGCTCCTCCGGGGCCAGCCCGCCCTCCGGGCCGATCACCAGCACCAGTCGGCCGGCCGTCGGCAGGCTCGCCCCGGCCAACGGAACCGAGCCGTCCTCGTCAAGCACCAGGCATCCGGCGGCCTGCGCGGCGATCGCGGCGACCTGGTCGGTCGAGGCGATCGGCAGCACTTCCGGGACACGGCTACGCCGGGACTGCTTGGCGGCCTCGCGCGCAACCGACTGCCATCGGTCGCGTCCGCGACCGGCCTTCTCCGCCGTCCATCGGGTGACGCACCGCGCCGCCTGCCACGGAACGATGGCGTCGACGCCGGCCTGGGTGGCCAGGTCCACGGCCAGATCGCTCCGCTCGCCCTTCACCAGGGCTTGCACCAGGACGATCCGAATCGCCGGCTCCGGATCGATCGTCATCGGCTCGACCTGCACCGTCAGCGATTCCCGAGCAGCGCTCAGCACCGCCGCCGCCGCCCGGCCGCCCCGGCCGTCGCAGAGCATCAGCCGCTCCCCCGGCCGCAACCGGCGAACCGCGGCGGCGTGCCGCCCCTCCGCGCCGCCCAGTTCGAACGGCCCCGGCGGAGGCACGGCCGGAACCAGGAAGACCGGCAACGTGCTCATCGGCTCACGCGCGGGCGCGGGCGTTGGTCACCGGCCGGAGAACGAATCGCGAATCCGGTTGAACAGACCCCCGTGCGAGCGCATCGCCAGTTCCGGCTGCTCCTCTCCGCGCAGTTTGGCAAGTTGCAGCAGCAGTTCCGCCTGCTCGCCATCCACCCGCGTCGGCGTGACGACCTCGATGTGCACGAACAGGTTCCCACGACCACTGCTCCGCAGCTGCGGCATCCCATGGCCGCGCATCGTCACCACGGTCCCAGACTGGGTACCGGGCTGGATGTCGAGATCCTCCGACCCGTCCAGCACGGCCAGCGACACCGACGAGCCGAGCGCCGCGGCCGTCATCGGAACGTGCACCGTACAGTGCAGGTCGACGCCGTCCCTGGTGAACCTCTCGTGCGGCAGTTCGCGAACCTCGACGTAGAGGTCGCCGGGCGTGCCGCCGCCGGCGCCCACCTCGCCCTGACCGGCCAGCCGGACCCGGATACCGTCACCCACGCCGGCCGGAATGTTCGCCCGAACCGACCGCCGGGCGCGGACCCGGCCCTCGCCACTGCACTGCCGACACGGCTCGGCGATGGTGTCCCCGAAGCCGCGGCACACCCGGCACGGCCGGGCGGTGATGACCTGCCCCAGCAGGGAGCGCTGCACCTGCTGGGTCTCGCCCGCGCCGTGACACACCTCGCAGGTCACGGGCGATGTCCCCGGTGCGCATCCGGAGCCGTGGCAGACGGTGCACAACGTTGCCGTGTCGACCGTCAGGTCCTTGGCGACACCGCTCGCGCATTCCTCCAGCGTGAGCTCGATCGGGATCAAGGCGTCCTCACCCTGGCGCACCCGCGATCGCGGGCCCCGGGGCCTGGCGCCCATCCCTCCGCCGAAGAAGGCGTCCATGATGTCCGACAGCCCCATCGCCCCGAACGGATCCGCCATGCCGGGGCCGCCGGCGTTACCGCCGCCTAGTGGATCCCCGCCGAGGTCGACAACTTGCCGCTTGGCCGGGTCCGCGAGGACCTCGTAGGCCGCGGTGACGTCCTTGAAACGTTGTTGCGCGGCCGGATCGGGATTGACGTCCGGGTGCAACTCGCGAGCAAGGCGCCGGTAGGCGCGTTTGATCTCGTCCGGGGACGCGCCCCTGGGAACGCCCAGCAAGCCGTAATAGTCACGTGCCACCCTCTGCACCAGTACGCCCTTCCGCGGACCTCAATCCCGCCCTGCCATCTCTACCGAACCATCTTCACCGGGCCATCTTCACCGGGCCCATCTTGACCGGGCCATCTTGACCGATCGGACGGCCCTGCGGACCGGGAGCGCCCGCCGAACTGCCGGCCTTCCCGGCTGGGCGGCACCCCGCCGGGAAGGCCGTCAACGCCCGGCGACGATCTCCCCCACGTACTTGGCAACGGCCCGCACCGTTGCCATCGTTCCCGGATAGTCCATCCTTGTGGGCCCGACCACTGCCAGCCCCCCGAGGAGAACCTCGCCGCTGCCGTAACCGGCCGACACCAGTGCGGAGCCCGCCAGGTTGGCATCTGCATTCTCCTCGCCGATCGACACGCGCAACACATCGGGTTCTTCCAGCGCGGCCAGCAGCTTGAGCAGCGTCACCTGCTCGTCCAGTGCCTCCAGCACACCCTTGAGGGTGGCCGGCTCGTCGGCCCACGCGCCCGTGATGTTGCTGGTGCCGGACAGCACCAGCCGCTCCTCCGGGTGGTCCACCAGCGCCTCGCGCAGCACCGCGACCACGTCCTCCGCCAGCAGCCGGTACTCGGGCGGAGCGCTTTGCGCCGCATCGACGAGCGCGACCGCGGCGTCGCTGATCTGCCGGCCCGCCGTCCGGGACGCCAGCAGGGCGCGCATCGCGCCGACCGCCGCGGCGGTGACCTGCGCGGTGGTCTCCACGAGCCGCTGCTCCACGCGCCCGGCGTCAGTGATCACGACGAGCAGGAGCCGCTGCGATCCGACCGAGACCACCTCGACGTGCCGCACCCGCGCCCGCGAGAGCAAGGGGTATTGCACCACGGCCACCTGCCGGGTGAGCTGCGCCAGCAGTCGCACCGATCGGCGCAGCACATCCTCCAGGTCCACGCCCTCGGAGAGGAACTGCTGGATGGCGCGCCGCTCCCCCGCCGAGAGCGGCTTGACCTGGCTGAGCCGGTCGACGAACAGCCGGTAGCCCTTGTCGGTGGGAACCCGCCCCGCGCTGGTGTGCGGTTGCGCGATGTACCCCTCCTGCTCCAGGACCGCCATGTCGTTGCGGATGGTGGCCGACGAGACCGCAAGGTTGTGCCGGTCCACCAGCGACTTGGAGCCCACGGGCTCCTTGGTGGCCACGTAGTCCGCGACGATCGCCCGGAGCACGGCGAAGCGCCGATCATCCGCGCTCATCGCCCACCTTCCGTCGCGCATCGTCGATCCGGAACGATCGATGGCGCCGGGCGGCGATTCGCACTCTTTGCCCGGCACTGCCAGTGTAATGACGATGTCCCGGAAAAGCCCTTGCCGACCGGCGGATCCGCGCGAACTCGCGGCCGTTCGGCGACATCCGAGGTGCCGCGGCCGGATTCGCGGTGCGACCACCCGCAACTCGGCCGCCGCGAGCTGCCGCGGCGGGCGCTCGGTAGGCTGACCCCGCCTCCCCGACGAAGGACCGCCGACCCATGATCTTCAAAGATGTCCGCGACGGGCGTCCCTATGCGGACCACCAACTGTCCGCCCGGGATTGGGCGAAGATCCCGCCGCGGCAGATCAGGCTCGACGAGTTGACCGCGACGAAGCGCGAACTCCGCCTGGACACGCTGCTGGACGAGGATTCCACGTTCTACGGCGACCTGTTCCCGCACGCGGTCGCCTGGCGCGGCGAGGTCTACCTCGAGGACGGCCTGCACCGCGCATTGCGGGCGGCGTTGCAGGGCCGGTCGATCATCCATGTGCGGGTGCTCGACCTGGACAAACTGCAGCCGGGATCGTGACCTGTTCGCCCGCGCCCTGATCGGCGGCGTCGGCTCAATGGCCCGGTTGCCGCTTCCTGCGTCACCGCGAGAGCCGCATCCGCCTACTCCAGCAGGCGCAGCGCGATCCCGTCGGCGAGCAGCCTGCCGCGCACCGTCAGCACGGCTCGGCCGCCCGCCAGCGCGCCCGGATCCAGCAGGCCGTCGGCTGTTTCCTGCTCGGCGCGAGCTCGACCCGTGGCGGTCAGCAGCGCCAGGTCCAGCCCGGCCGATAGGCGCAACTCCAGCAGCACCCGCTCGCAGCGGCGTGCGGCGTCGCCCAGCACCTCCCTGGCCTGGCCCGGCGAACGCCCCGCCGCCAGCGCCGCGGCGTAACAATGTGGGTGTTTGACGTTCCACCATCGAACCCCACCGACGTGCGAATGCGCGCCCGGTCCGACACCCCACCAGTCGCCGCCGGTCCAGTAGCACAGGTTGTGCCGGCAGCGGGCGGCGTTCGAGGCGGCCCAGTTCGACACCTCGTACCAGCCAAACCCCGCGCAGCCGAGCACGTCATCGGCGATCAGGTACCGGTCGGCCAGCACGTCGTCACAGACCGGCGAGATCGCGCCGGTTCGCACCTGCCGGGCCAGCCGGGTGCCGGGCTCGACGATCAGCGAATAGGCCGACACGTGATCCGCGCCGGAATCCACCGCCGCCTTCAGCGATGCTGCGAAGTCGGCGTCGCTCTCCCCCGGCGTGCCGTAGATCAGATCGACGCTCACATGCGGGAAGCCGGCCGCCCGTGCCCAGCCGGCCACCTGCAGCGCCCGGCCCGGGGTGTGCTGCCGCTCAAGAACCGCAAGCACGTGCGGGGCGATCGATTGCATGCCGATCGAGATGCGGTTGTATCCGGCCTCCCGCACGGCGGCGAGCAGGTCGGGATCGGTGGACTCCGGGTTGACCTCGGTGGTGATCTCGGCCCCGGGTTGGAGGCCGAACGCATCGTCGACGGCGCGAAGCAACGCGGTCAGCTTCTGCGGTCCCAGCAGCGACGGCGTGCCGCCGCCGACGAACACGGTTCCGACCGGGCGGCCCTCCCCGCTCGCGCCCAAAACGCTTCGGGCCAACTCGATCTCGGCCAGCGCCGCATCCAGCCAGCTCTCCGGCGAGCCCGCGCTACCCAACTCGCCGGCGGTGTAGGTGTTGAAATCGCAGTAGCCGCAACGGGTTGCGCAGAACGGGACGTGGATGTAGATCGACAGGCCCCGCTGCGCCATCCCGTGGTACGCCTGGGAGGGTAGGGAGCCGTCCGCGGGAACCGGACCGCCGTCCGGTGGGGTTGCGGGCACGGCCCCATACTCCCAGCCCGGCCCGGTGACCGGTGACGGTCTTGCCGTCGATCTTCGCGGTGCGCTGCCAGGTCCCATCCGTGGCGCTTGGGGCGAGGCGGCGTGGCAGCGGCAGCCGAGGGCGCTACCGGCAACTGGCTCAACCCGGGGGGGCCCCGGAAGACCCCGGCGCGGCGTTTCTCGGCCGATCGGTGGCTGGCAGGATCGAGGGCGGCAAGGGCACCAGCGGTCGGAGAGAGTCGAACAGGCCCCGGGAGATCCGGCCGGGACGAACGACGGCGTCAACCCTGGCGTGCCGGACGGCGATCGATGCGGAGGCGCAATGGACGGCAGCGGCAAGACGAAGCTCGTTCAGTTCGACCTCGACGACGGCGTTGTCACCATCACGATGGACTCGCCCCGAAACCGCAACGCGCTCTCGGCGCCGATGCGCAGCCAGCTCACCGAAGCGTTGGAACGGGCGGCGAGCGATGTGGACGCCCGGGTGGTGGTGCTCACGCACACCGGGCCGGTCTTCTGCGCCGGAATGGACCTCAAGGAGGCGGCGGCCGAACCGGGCTCCGCCGGTGTGCGGGAGCTGCCCCGGATCCTGCAGCTCCTCACCCACTGCCCGAAGCCGGTCGTCGCCCGGCTGGCCGGCTCCGCCCGGGCAGGCGGCGTGGGAATGGTTGCGGCGTGCGATATTTCGGTGACGGTGCCCACGGCGACGTTCGCGTTCTCCGAGGTGCGCATCGGCCTCGTGCCCGCGGTGATCTCGGTTCCGCTGCTCGCGCGCTGCGGCCCGGCCGCGGTTCGCGAACTCATGCTGACCGGCGACGTCTTCGACGCGGCGCGTGCGCAGGCCATCGGGCTGGTGAACGCGGTCGCCGAACCGGAGGCGCTCGACGCGGCGATTTCGCACTTCACGGATGCACTGTTGGCCGGTGGACCCGGCGCCTTGGCGGGCACCAAGGCCCTTCTCGGGTCGACGCTGGACGATTCGGACGAGCGCTTCCAGGCACTGCTGGAACTCTCCGCGCGGCAGTTCGCGACCGACGAGGCGCGGGAGGGCGCCCGGGCGTTCGCCGAGAAGCGGCCGCCGTCCTGGCGAATCCAATAGGCCGCTCGGTCAGCGCAACACCGCAAGCAGAACGCCCAGAACGGTCATCGCGGCCAGTGCGATCGCCATCCAGCGCCGGGTGATGACGGGCAGCGGGCGCCTCGGGTGGCGCGGGTGCGATCGTCCGCTGCCCGCCCCATGCTGACGGGTCCGACGCCGCAACGTCGTGGCGATGCGCTGCACACTTGGCCCCACGCCGTCGAGCGTAGCCAGAACTGCCAGCGCGGTCACGACCCGTCACCGCGACGTCCGAGCAGCGCCGTCCGTTCGGTGACGCCATAAGGCCTCTGGCGAGCGGCCGGCCACCGAACCGCAGATGATCTTGGCGATGGGCCGCCGGACGTGGCTTGATCTCCCGTGGGCGCCGCTCTTCGGAAGCGCTACTTGGCCACTCGAAGAACGCGCAGATCCACTCCCAGCCCACGCGCACCGGATAGCTTCGCGTCTGCAGTGACAAGGGGCGCGCCGAGCCCCTTGGCGAGCACAACGTAGGCCGCGTCGTACACCGTGAAGTCGTGCAAGAGATCCAGCACGTCGCGGATCATCAGCGACAAGGGATATCGCTCGATGGCCAGCGCGCTGAAGTCGTCAACGGCGGCGTCCATCTGCTCGTCGGTCAGCTTCCCGCCCTGCGCGTGGCCACGCAGCGCACTCGCCACCTCATAGTCGATCAGCGAGGGGGCATGCAACTCCTCGTCCGCGATCACGGCCAGCAGCTCGGGGTTGACGGGATCGCCAACCAGCGCGTCGACCATGGCCGACGCCTCGATGACGATCACGAGGCCTCGCGGGTTCTGCGGATTTCGGCGACAGTGTCGGCGACTGAGGGGCCACCCGTGCGGCGACGGCGCGCGAGTCGGTCGATGACCTGCGCGTTCGTCGGTCGGATCGCGAGCCGGTCGAGCTCACCGCGAAGGTAGCTACTCAGGCTCAGGCCGGATTCCGCGGCTCGCGCCCGCAGCGCCCTCATCGTTGCCTCAGGTACGTCACGAACTTGAACGATCGGCATACCACGATTGTATGCATTCTGATGCAGCCTATGCAGGTTGCATGCATTGGTGAAGGCGCACGCCAACGGCACCAGGTGAAGCCCTTTGCGGACACTGCTGAGGCATCCCGCAGAAGCCCGTCATACGGAGCAATCAAGATCCTTCGGCTGATATGTGGTGAACTGTGTCAATAGGCATGGTGAGGCGCCCGCTCCTTGGATCCAGGAGCGGGCGCCTCGT
>CAZUXD010000025.1:0-51498 GCA_964624455.1 uncultured Actinomycetes bacterium
GCCTCACAAACCCCACAAGACACACCAGCAACAACCCTTGGACTTACTCATCTAGACTCGACTGTCGTGCCCGAACGAGCCGAAGGCGTGCTGACCGCTGCGCAGCGCGATGCCGTCGTCGCCCTGGTCCGACGGTTTCCGCTCGTCGAAGAACTCGGTGGCCGGTTCGCCGAGGCAGGGTATCGGCTGTATCTGGTGGGCGGGTCGGTGCGGGACGCACTCCTGGGGCGGTTGGGCTACGACCTGGACTTCACCACCGCCGCCCGCCCGGATGTCATCCTCGAGCGGCTCGCCGGCTGGGCTCAGGCGACCTGGGAGACCGGCATCGAGTTCGGCACCGTGGGGGCGCAGCGCGCCGGCGTTCGGGTGGAGATCACCACGTTCCGCTCCGACCGCTACGACGGTCTCACGCGCAACCCGGAGGTGACGTTCGGCGACAGCCTGGTCGGCGATCTCGGGCGACGCGACTTCGCCGTCAACGCCATGGCCCTGGCCGTGCCGGAGTTGGAGTTCACCGATCCGTTCGGTGGCCTGGACCAGCTACGGCAGCGCGTGCTGGACACGCCGAATGCCCCCGAACGGTCGTTCCACGACGATCCGCTGCGCATGATGCGAGCGGCTCGCCTTGCTTCCCAGCTCGGTTTCACGGTGGCGCCGCGGGTCGTCACCGCGATGACGGCAATGGCGCACGAGATCGGCCGGATCACCCCGGAGCGGGTCAACGCCGAACTGACCAGGCTGATCTGCAGCGACAATCCGAGAGCCGGGTTGGTGTTGCTCACCGAGACCGGGTTGGCCGACCATGTGCTGCCCGAAGTCCCGGCGCTTCGACTGGAACGCGACGAGCACCACCAGCACAAGGACGTTTACCAGCACACGCTGACCGTGCTCGACCAAGCGATCGCGCTCGAGCGGGCCGAGTGGGAGGCCGCCGCGCCGGCGGGGGCCCGGGCGCTTCCGGAGGCCGTGCCGGACGGGAACGCCGATGACGGGCAGCCTGCCACGGATTCGGACGGCCCGGATCTGGTGTTGCGCCTGGCCGCGCTGTTGCACGACATCGGCAAGCCCGCGACACGCAAGTTCGAGCCCGGCGGCGGGGTCAGCTTTCACCACCACGAGGTGGTCGGCGCCAAGCTGGCCCGGCGGCGGCTGCGCGCACTGCGCTACCCCAAGGCGGTGATCGACCAGGTCAGCCAATTGGTGTTCCTGCACTTGCGCTTTCACGGGTACGGCACCGGCGAATGGACCGACTCGGCCGTCCGGCGCTACGTCACCGATGCCGGCGAGCTATTGCCCCGGCTGCACAAACTGGTCCGGGCGGACTGCACCACTCGCAACCCCCGCCGTAGGCGGGAGTTGCAGAGTTCCTACGACGACCTCGAGCGGCGGATCGAGGAACTGCAAGCGGCGGAGGACCTCGCCAGGGTGCGCCCCGACCTGGACGGTAACGAGATCATGGCGCTGCTCGGGCTACGTCCTGGTCCGGTGGTCGGCCGCGCCTGGAGATATCTGAAGGACCTGCGCCTGGAGCACGGGCCGATGGACCGCGATGCGGCGGAGATCGCCGTGCTGGCCTGGGCCGTGCGGGAGGGGCTGGTCGACCCGGTAACCGGCAAGCCTCCGCACGCCTGAGCGGGGGTTGGAAGGGATCGTCGCCCGACCGGCCGGCGGCGTGCTCCGGTCCATTGCGCGAGAGGCCGCTGTATCGACCAGCCAGCGGCGCAGCGACCGCGTGCCCCGGTCCATTGCGCGAGAGGCCGCTGGGGGTCTTGCCCGCGGTTCGGCAGCGCTCGGCAGGCGCTACCGAGCGGCGTCGACCGACCGCGGCGCACGCTGATACCGGCTCTCCGCCCCCTCGGCCTGCGACGCGCGCAGCCTGATATGCCGGATCGGAAGCACGACGACGCCGGTTGGCGGTTCGCGCGCCCTACCTGCGCGTCAGGTGGTCGGGCGTGCCCGACGCGCCATACGTGAGCGCAGGTGCCACGGACTGCCGAGCGTTTCGCCCCCGGGCTGCGCGCAGCGCCAACGGGTACGCCGCACCGGTTGACAGGTACACCGCCGCCATGCCGACCAGCAGCGCGACGCTGCGGCCGTCGGACGGCACCACGGTCGCCCCGATCGCGAACGCCCCGACGTACGCCACGTTGTTCAGCGTGTCGTAGAGCGCGAAGACCCGCCCGACGTACGCGTCGTCGGAATCCGCCTGCACGATGGCGTCGACGCACACCTTGGCTGCCTGGTATGTGAATGCCAGCACCGTCGCGGCGATCATGATGGCTGGCATCGAAAACCGAGGTCCGCACAGCAGCACCGTCACCGCCGAGACCCCCATCAGGGTCACCAGCGTCCCGGTTCGGCCGAGCAGCCGCACGACGACCGGCGTTGCCACCGCCCCGGCCAGCAGGCCCGCCGAGATTGCCGCCAACACCTCGGCAAGCCCGTTGAGCCCGGGCAGCAGCGGCCCGACCGGCTCGGTGAAGTGGTGCTGGTAGAGCAGCAGGATCAGCAGGGTCGCCATGCCGAAGCAGAACCGCACCAGCACCACGAGGGTGATCGCCAGGCCGACGGTCGGGCGGGCGACGGCGTGTCCGAACGCGCGAAGGAGGCCCGACAGCACCGCCCGCACCGCATGTGCCGGCTCGTCGGTGGTGTCCGGACCGAGCGCGCCGGCCTCGAATCGGGAGATCAGCAGCACCGCGAGCAGGTAGAACACCACGACGCTGCCGGTGACGCCGGCCACCGGAACGTCGGTGTGGCCGACCAGATCGCGCATGACGATCGCGTATCCGCCGCCGACCGCGGTCGCGATCGCCCCGCTGGTCACGGACAACGCATTCGCGCCGACCAGGCTGCTCCGCGCGATCGTGTGCGGCAGCGCGGCCGACAGCCCAGAACCGACGAACCGCGCCGCGCCGGTGACGGCCAACGCCGTGATCAGCAGCAACACGGAGGGGGCCCCGGCGGCCAGCGAGATCGCCACCAGCCCCACGCAGACGGCCCGCAGCAAGGTCGCGACGATGACGACCCTGCGCCGGGACCAGCGGTCCAGCAGGGCGCCGGCGAATGGTCCGACGACGGAGTACGGCAGCAGCAGCACCGCGAATCCGCCGGCGATCGCCGCGGCCGACGTCTGCCGGCTGGGGTTGAACAGCACCGCGCTGACCAGCGCGCCCTGGAACGCCCCATCACCGAGGGAGGACGCCACCCGCACGGCTACCAGTCGGCGCAGGGCCGGCACCCGCAGCAGCGCGGCAAGGCCGCGCGCGGCCGGGCGGTCGGGCGCGGTGCCGCGTCCGGCGTGCCGGTCGATCTCCGGACGGCGCCCTGACACAGCACTGACGGTACGGTAACCGCGTTCCCGGTGCCCGTTCGACGGTGGGCGGGCGGGGGCGACAATGGGCCGGATGAGCGCGCTCGAAATGGCCCGGCCGGGGTGGTTGCTGGTCGCCACGCCGTCGCTGGGCGACCCCAACTTTCGCCGCACGGTGGTGTACCTGCTGACCCATGGCGAGCAGGGCACGATCGGCGTCGTGCTGAACCGCCCGAGCGAGACCGCCGTGCACAACGTCCTGCCGGCGTGGGCCGAGCACAGCAGCCGACCGCGAGCGGTCTTCGTCGGCGGACCGGTGCAGACCACCGCCGCGCTATGCCTCGGGGTGCTGCGCCCGGGCGTCGATCCCGGCCCCCGGACGTTCGTCCGGCCGGTGGCGGGTTCGGTGGTCCTGGTGGATCTCGACGGCGAGCCGAGGTCGATCACACCGGAGTTGGTGGGGCTGCGGATCTACGCGGGGCATGCGGGCTGGGATGCGCAGCAACTCGCCGACGAGGTCGGCGAGGGCGCGTGGTTCGTGCTGCCCGGTCTACCCGACGACGTGCTCGCCGGGCCGCTGACGGACCTGTGGTTCCGGGTTCTGCGCCGCCAGGCGCTGCCGCTCGCGCTGCAGGCCTATCACCCGGGAGACCTCGCCCGCAATTGACTGGTTGCGCCCGCAATCGAGACGTGCCGTGTCCGGTCCCCGGCGGGCGCCGCCGGGGATGACGATGCGCCGCGGCAACCCCCGTCACCGCAGCCGCACGATCCGCCGCAAGACCCACCAGCCGACCTGCGGGCCGGCGGGGGCACCGTCATCGCCGCCCGTTCGCCGAGCAGCGACGCCGCGTACAACTGCCCGACCAGGCCCGCGAGGCCCAATCCGGCCACCAGAACGGCGCCGCCGGTCCCCAGCGGCAGCGCGAGCACCAGGACCGCGCACACCGTCCCGACCCCCGCCGCCCCGACCACCAGCGGCGCGGCCACCCGGTTGGCGAGGTGGAACGCCTCCTCGCTGGCAACCGCTGCTCTGGTGTGCAGGCCGAGTCGGCCCCGCCGGTCGAGCCGACCTGAGCGGCCCCGATGGCCGGTGATCGCGGATGGGATCGCCAGCAGCAGGAGCACCGCCGCCAGCGGAACCGTGAGCGCGAGCGGGGCGTACGACACGCCGATCAGCGTAGGCCCCCCGCGACAGTGTTGCGAAATGTACGGCCGGCCGACCGAATTGCCGCACTTTTCGCAACACTGTTTCGCGTGCGGTGAAGCGAGGTGCCCGGCGGATGCATGCGCGGTATGATCGACCCGTGGCACGGTCGCTGCTTCTTGCCGGGCCGCGCTGAACGGGCCGGCAAGGCTCGGGGCGGCGCGGCGATCCCTCCTGGAATCAGGGGGGATTTTTTGTGCCCACCGGCGGGCCGGAAACCGTGCGGCCCGGCGGTCGGGGATGACCGCAGATGAAGCGCCGCCGGCCCGAACGATCAGGAGCCAAGACGATGGATGACCCAAGACGATGGATGACCCAAGACGATGGATGACGAGGTGGCGGCCATGACGGCATCCGCGGGGCGGCGGGCGGTCGACGGGGCGCGCGCCGGGAACGGCCCGTCATCCCCGCAGCCGGCCCCGCAGCCGGAACCCCAGCCGGAACCGCAGCCGGAACCCCAGCCGGCCTCGCAGCCTGCACCGCAGCCGGAACCCCAGCCGGAACCGCAGCCGGAACCCCAGCCGGCCTCGCAGCCTGCACCGCAGCCGGAACCGACGCCCCCGCCGGTCCAACCGCAGCAACCGGTCGCCGGCGGAGTGCCGCCGTACCGGTACACGGCAGAACTCGCGAACCGGATCGAAGCCCGCTGGCAGGACTTCTGGGAGGCGCACGGCACGTTCCAGGCGCCCAACCCGGTCGGACCGCTGGCCACCGAGGGCGGCGCAGTGCCGTCGGAGAAGACCTACATCCTGGACATGTTCCCCTACCCCTCCGGCGCCGGATTGCACGTCGGCCATCCGCTGGGGTACGTCGGCACGGACGTCCTCGGCCGCTACTTGCGGATGACCGGACGAAACGTGCTGCACACCCTCGGATACGACGCGTTCGGCCTGCCCGCGGAGCAGTACGCGGTGCGCACCGGCACGCACCCGCGCACCACCACCGAGGCGAACGTCGCCCGATACCGCGCGCAGTTGCGCCGCCTGGGCTTCGCGCACGACCAGCGCCGCAGCGTCGCGACCACCGACCCGGAGTTCTTCCGTTGGACGCAATGGATCTTCTTGCAGCTCTTCGATTCCTGGTTCGACCCGCAGTTGGGCGCCGCGCGCCCGATCGGGGCGCTGGTCGAGCAGTTCGCATCCGGCGAGCGGAGCATCGCGGACGGGCGGGCGTGGGCCGTGCTGAGCCATCCCGAGCAGCAGCGGCTGCTGGCCGGATACCGGCTCGCCTACATCGACGAGGCCCCGGTGAACTGGTGTCCCGGGCTGGGCACCGTGCTGTCCAACGAGGAGATCACCCCGGAGGGTTACAGCGAGATCGGAAACTTCCCGGTCTTCCGGCGAAACCTCCGGCAGTGGATGATGCGCATCACCTGCTACGCCGACCGGCTGTTGGACGACCTGGACCGGCTGGACTGGCCCGAGTCGGTCAAGATGATGCAGCGCAACTGGATCGGCCGATCGACCGGCGCGTCGATCCGGTTCCCGGTGCTGACGCCAGGGGGTGCGCGGCAGGGGCCGGCGGCAGCCTCCTGGGACGAGACCATCGGGAACATCGACGTCTACACCACCCGGCCGGACACCCTGTTCGGCGCGACGTACATGGTGCTGGCGCCCGAACACCCACTGGTGGATCGCATCACGGCCGCGCAGTGGCCGGACGGCACCAAGGGGGCCTGGACCGGTGGCGCCGCAAACCCCGCCCAGGCGGTGGCGGACTACCGCCGGGCCGCCTCCCGCAAGTCGGAGTTGGACCGACAGGGCGGTCACGACAAGACCGGCGTGTTCACCGGCTCCTACGCAGCGAACATCGCCAACAACGCGCTGCTGCCGGTCTTCGTCGCCGACTACGTGCTGATGGGCTACGGCACCGGCGCGATCATGGCCGTGCCCGCGCAGGACGAGCGCGACTTCGAGTTCGCCACCGCGTATGACCTGCCGATCGTGCGGACGGTGCAACCGCCGGCCGACCACGACCCGCGGTCCGCCTACACCGGGGACGGACCGGCGATCAACAGCGCCAACTGCGAGATATCCCTGGACGGCCTCGATGTCGCGGACGCCAAGAGGAGCATCGTCGAGTGGTTGCAGCGCAAGGGATTCGGCGAGCCACAGGTCCAGTACAAGCTGCGCGACTGGTTGTTCTCCCGCCAGCGGTACTGGGGGGAGCCGTTCCCGATCGTCTACGACCAGGACGGTGTGGCGACAGCGCTGCCGGTGGAGTACCTGCCGTTGCACCTGCCTGAGGTGGAGGATTACTCGCCGCAGTCCTTCGATCCGCAGGACGCGACCTCCACCCCGGTCCCGCCGCTGGCGCGCGCCAGCGAATGGGCCTCGGTCACGCTGGACCTCGGCGACGGCGAGAAGGTGTACCGCCGCGAACTGAACGTGATGCCGCAATGGGCGGGTTCCTGCTGGTACGAACTGCGCTATCTCGATCCGACCAACGACGAGCGGTTCTGCGACCCGGCGGTCGAGAAGTACTGGATGGGACCGAGCCCCGAGCGAAGCTCGCGCGGCGTCAAGGACCCGGGCGGCGTGGACCTCTACGTCGGCGGCGTGGAGCATGCGGTGCTGCACCTGCTGTACTCGCGGTTCTGGCACAAGGTGCTCTTCGACCTGGGGCATGTCAGCAGCGAGGAACCGTTCCGCCGGCTCTTCAACCAGGGCTACATCCAGGCATACGCCTACACCGACGACCGCGGGGTGTACGTGCCCGCCGGGGATGTCACGGAGGATGCACCCGGTGATTACCGCTATCGGGGCCGCAAGGTGCACCGCGAGTACGGGAAGATGGGCAAGAGCCTGAACAACGTGGTCACGCCGGACGAGATGTGCGACTCCTACGGGGCGGACACGTTCCGGCTCTACCTGATGAGCATGGGTCCGCTGGGCGAATCCCGCCCGTGGCAGACGAAGGACGCGGTGGGGTCGCAGCGCTTCCTGCAGCGGCTGTGGCGCGCGGTTGTCGACGAGAGCACCGGCGAGATCGCCGTCAGCGAAGAAGAACCCGATGACGAAACCCGAAAGGTGCTCCACCGCACGATTGACGGAGTTGCCCGGGACTTCGTGTCGATGTCGTACAACACCGCGCTCGCCAAGCTGATCATGCTGGTGAACCACCTGACCCGTTCCGGCGGAAGGGTGCCCCGCGCCGTTGCCGAACCGCTGGTGCTGATGACGGCGCCGCTGGCCCCACACCTCGCGGAAGAGCTGTGGAATCGGCTGGGGCACAACCAATCGCTGGCGTACGGACCGTTCCCCATCGCCGATCCGGCGTTGCTGCAGGTGGACCAGGTGGAGTATCCGATCCAGGTGCGGGGCAAGGTGCGGTCCCACGTCACGGTGCCCGCCTCCGCGGATGCGGCAGGTATCGAGGCCGCGGCGCTGGCCGACCCGCGCATCGTGGAACTGCTGGCGGGTGCGCCGCCCAGCAAGGTCGTCGTGGTGCCCGGCCGGATGATCTCCATCGTGCCCTGATCCAAGCCATGGCCGCACGCGAAAGTTACCTTGGACCCTGACGTCGCGGACGTCGCGTCGGTCATGATCGTGTTGACATGCGCCGACTCGGCGCCGGCGAATCGGAAGGAGCCGGGATGATCGCGAAGCGGGCGGCGGACGACGAGGGCGCGAAGGCGACCGAGGCGGCCACCGAACTCGGCACGGGCGAGGTCGTCCCGGACGGCGGCGTGCTGGTCGCAGTGGACGGATCGGACTTCGCCGATCGTGCGCTGAGTTGGGCCGTCACGGAGGCGCAGTCGCGCGGCGCGGCCCTCGTCGTCGCACACTGTTTCCACTGGCCGAGCCCCGGACTGGGGGCCATGGACGCCGTCGGCTTCCTGATGGACGCGTTGGCTGAGGATTCCACCGACATCCTGCGCCGCGCCGTGGATACCGTGCACGCAGCGGCTCCGGACCTGGCCGTCTACGCGACATCCCAACTGGGCGCGCCCATCCCGACGCTGGTGCAGCTCTCGCGCGGGCGGGACCTCGTGGTTGTCGGCTCCCGCGGTCTGGGCGGATTCGTCGGCATGCTCCTCGGTTCCGTGAGCAGCGCGCTGGTGACCAGCGCGCTGTGTCCGGTTGTCGTGGTCCGCGGCGAGCGAGAACCGGCGGCCGGGGACCCTGTGGTTGTCGGCGTGGACGAATCGCCGATGCTGGACGCGGTGCTCACCGAGGCGTTCGGCGCGGCGGAGCGCCGCGGGTGCAAACTGGTGGCCGTGCACGCCTGGCAGGGTCCTGCGGCCGACCTGCGGACGGCGCGGGGCAACGAGCCGCTGACCGAAGCGGAGCTTGCGGCGGCGTGGCAGCGGTCGGTCGCCGCGGACCTGGCGGAGCGGTTGGCCCGGGTGGGTTCCCGGTTCGGGTCGGTGAGCGCCGAGGCGGTGACGGTGCGCGAGCGCCCGGCTGCCGCCCTGCTGGCGCGGGCAGCCACGGCGCAGCTTGTCGTCGTCGGCACCCGAGGGCGGGGCGAACTGCGGGGGATGCTGCTGGGCTCGACCAGTAGGGCGCTGGTGCAACACGCCGAATGCCCGGTGCTCGTGGTGCGCACCACCCAGGATTGACCCCGCGCCGCAAGCAGTTCCGAGCGGCCGGCGCTGTCCCCTATTCGCCCCGGATGAAGCTCTCCACCGCCTCGCGCGCCACATCGTCGGCGTACTGCACTGGCGGGGACTTCATGAAGTAGGCGGCGGCAGACTCGATCGGCCCGGCGATGCCGCGGTCCAGCGCGATCTTCGCCGCCCGCACGGCGTCGATGATCACCCCGGCAGAGTTCGGGGAGTCCCAGACCTCCAGCTTGTACTCGAGGTTCAACGGCACGTCGCCGAAGGCCCGGCCCTCCAGGCGCACGTAGGCCCACTTCCGGTCGTGCAACCAGGCGACGTAGTCCGACGGTCCGATGTGGACGTTCCCGGCGCCGAGTTCGTGCGGCACCTGCGAGGTGACGGACTGGGTCTTGGACACGCGCTTGGACTCGAGCCGATCCCGCTCGAGCATGTTCATGAAGTCCATGTTGCCGCCGACGTTCAACTGCATCGTCCGGTCCAGGACGACGCCGCGGTCCTCGAACAGCTTGGCCAGCACGCGGTGCGTGATGGTCGCGCCGACCTGGCTCTTGATGTCGTCACCGATGATCGGTAGCCCGGCGGCGCGGAACTTGTCCGCCCACTCGTCGGTGGAGGCCAGGAACACCGGTATCGCGTTGACCATCGCGCAGCCCGCCTCGATCGCGCACTGCGCGTAGAACTTCGCCGCGGCGTCGGAACCGACCGGCAGGTAGCAGACGAGCACATCGGCGCGCGCCGCCTTGAGCGCGGCCACCACGTCGACCGGATCCTCCGGGGACTCGGTGATCGTCTCCTGGTAGTAGCGGCCCATTCCGTCCAGGGTGTGACCGCGCTGCACCGTCACCCCGGTCGGCGGGACGTCTGCAATCTTGATCGTGTTGTTCTCGCTGGACGTGATCGCCTCGGCGAGATCGAAGCCGACCTTCTTGGCGTCGACGTCGAACGCCGCGACGAAGGTCACGTCCGACACGTGATAATCACCGAAGGTGACGTGCATCAGCCCGGGGACGCGGCCGGCCGGATCGGCGTCGCGGTAGTACTCGACGCCCTGGACCAGCGATGACGCGCAGTTGCCGACGCCGACGATGGCGACTCGGACCGGGTGGGATGCGCGTGTCGGGCTGGGGGAACTCATGGCAGTACCTCTTCCTGTGGTTATGGGGTGTTCCGGCTGTGTTGTGTCTCGGGGCTGTGTTGTGTCTCGGCTATTGGTCGCGCTTGTGCTGCGTCAGGCGCGCTTTCGGTGGACGGCGGCGGTGTTCGGCGGTCCGGTCGGCATTCGCGTCAGTGGCCCGGCGGCTCGCCGGAGCGTCGCTCCTCCCGGGTGATCAGGTCGGTGAGCCACTTCACTTCGCGGTCGCTGGCTTCCATGGCAAGTTGCTGCAGTTGCAGCGTGTACTCGTCCATGCGCTGCGCGGCCCGAGTGATGGCGGTCCGGAGTCCCTCACGGCGCTCCTCCAGCCGCCGCCGCCGTCCCTGCAGAATCCGCAGGCGGGTTTCGACGGCCGTCCGTGGGAACAGCGCGAGGTGCACTCCGAAGCCCTCGTCCGTGAAGGACTGGGAGCCGGCGTTCGCCAGCAGCCCGGCGAGGTGCTCCTTGCCGAGCGCCGTGATCTGGTAGGTGACGCGGGTTCGGCGGGGCGTCAGCGGCACGGCGTCCGGGTCGGTGAGCGGTTGCTGAACCGCGATCATTCCGGCGTCCTCCAGCCGGCGCAGCGCCGGGTACAGCGAACCGTAGGAATACGACCGCACCGCCCCCAACACCTCGATCAGCCGGGCGCGCAGTTGGTACCCGTGCATCGAAGACTCGGTCAGCAGGCCCAGCAGCGCCAGGTCGAGCATGCCGGACGGGCCGGGTTGACGGGCGGTGCCGGAGCGGTCCGTACGGTTTGACATGGGCGCTCCTCCCCTGCTGGTGTGGTGCCTGCGCTCTGCGGTGCCGGCGTCGTGCCAGTGCGATCGTTCGACCCGTGCGCCGCTCGAATCGGCTGCGCCGCTATATCGACACGATATATCAACAAGTCCGTCGACGGTGGGCGAGGATCAGCCGGTGCGGTGCCGAGCGGGTGTGGGGGGCGCCGCGTACGCTCGGCTGATGCGGACCCAACGAGCGCTGGTGGACTATGCGCTGCAGCGACGCGCGCTGCTCGCAGACATCTCCCGCGGCCGGATCGCGGTGACCGAGGTCTGCGATGCGTCCCGGTATCTGTTGCAGGCGGCGAAGTTCTACGGGGTCGTCACCGATGCGGTGTGCCCGGTGTGCCGCAAGGAGCCGCTCACCCACGTGCACTGGGTGTACGGCGACGAACTGGGGCCGATGGCGGGGTCGGCCCGCCCGCCGGGGGAGTTGGAGCAGATGGCGTTCCGGTTCGGCGAGTTCACGGTCTACCAGGTAGAGGTATGTCGTACCTGTTCATGGAACCACCTGGTCGCATCGTTTCAGTTGGGTAAGGCGGATATCGGCAGTTCCCGCCGGCCCCGCCGCGCGGCCCGCTGATGGGCGAGCCCGACGCGCCCGGCGGTGAACGGGCCGAGGTCGGCAAGGCGCATGGCGGCGCTGCAGCCCCCTCCCCCTCCCCCTTCGCCGAGCCCGCCGGTGCAACGGCCGTTCCGTCCGGCCAGGCGTCCGCCGGGGAGGCGGGGTCTGCCGAGCCCGCCGGTGCAACGGCCGTTCCGTCCGGACAGGCGCCCGCGAGAGGGCCCGTCATCCCCCCTCCCGCAGCCTCGCTGGGGCCCTTCGACCGCGTCATTCCCACCTGGACCGACCCGATGGTGCGGCGCGCATCCGCCGCGATCGGCGGGCCGCTGGGACGTCACGCCTCCGTCGGCCGAGCCCGAATCTTCACCCCGCTGCGGGTCGCGCTGCTGATGGGGATCGCCGTCCTGATCTGTGGCTGGCTGTTCAAGTCCCCGTGCATCCAGACGGGTGCGGACGGCGGCCTGGACCAGGGCGGGCAGCGACCCTGGATCACCGGCTGCTACAACGACGTGGTCCCGCTGTACGCCGCTCGCGGGCTGAACGACGCCAGCAGCAACCCCTACGCCTACGTCTGGACGGAATGGCCCGACGGGTCCACCGGCCGGGTGTTCCCCCGCTCCGCCGTGCAGGAGCACGACGGAGTCCTGGTGGTCCGGGAGGCGGGCACCACCGTGCCGGTGGGCCAGAAGGACCTGGTCGGCAGCCCCGAATCCGGCTACTCCACGGTCAAAGACGGCGCCCTCACCCCGCTTCCCGCCGACCAACTCGGGGCGATCCATCACCTGGAATACCCCGTCCTCACCGGCTACTTCATGTGGGGCGCAGCAGCGCTGACGTCCGGCTACCTGGCGTTCGCCGAAAGCACGCACGTGCTGCCGGTGCCGCTGGACGTCGCCGCCTACTTCACCATCGGCGCGATCCTGCTGAGCCTGTTCTACCTGTGGGCGATCGCCAGCACCGCCAGGATCGCCCGGCGCCGGATCTGGGACACCGCTATCATGTGCGCCGCCCCGCTGTTGGTGGTCCACGCCTTCACCAACTGGGACCTGTTGCCGATCGGGTTCACCGCCGCGGCGATGCTCGCGTGGGCGCGTCGACGACCGGGGCTCGCGGGCATCCTGCTGGGGCTCGGCATCGCCGCCAAGCTCTACCCGGTGCTGCTGCTGGGGCCACTGCTGGTGCTGTGCCTGCGCACCGGAAAGATGCGGTCCTGGTTCAAGTCGGCCGCCTGGGCCGCCGTGGTGTGGGCGGCGATCAACGCTCCGATCTTCGTCTCCTACCCGCAGGCGTGGGCCGAGTTCTTCAAGCTCAATGCCACCCGCGGCCCCGAGTGGGGTTCCTGGTACTTCCTGTCCACGGTGGTGAGCAGGTTCAACCCGTGGGCCGATGCGGCGCAGCACGCGACGCCGTTACTGAACGGACTCTCGCTGGCGCTGTTCGTGCTCGCGTGCGCGGCGATCGGGTGGTTCGCGCTGTCCGCTCGTCGCCGGCCGCGATTCGCCCAACTGGCGTTCCTGGTGGTGGCAGCGTTCCTGCTGACGAACAAGGTCTGGTCCCCGCAGTACTCGCTGTGGCTGGTCCCGCTGGTGGCGCTGGCGCTGCCGCGCTGGCGCCGGGTGCTGCCCTGGCAGTTCGCCGAGGTGGCGGTCTGGATGCTGTTGATGCTCTCTTTCAGCACCGATGCCGGCAAGAACCTGTCCATCCACCCGTTCGCTGCCGCCGCCGTGATCCGTGACATCCTGCTGATCGCCCTGGTGGTGCGCGTCGTCCGGGAGGCGATGCGGCCGGAGTTGGACCTGATCCGGCAGGCCGGTGACGACGATCCTTCCGGTGGCGTGCTGGAGGGCGCGGCCGACCGATTTACGGTGCCGTCGCTGCCGGACCTGGTGCGGCGCAGGGCGGGTCGCCGGCGCGGCCGGAACAGCAGCACGCCAGCGGGGGTCGTCATCTCCGCGGACCTCGGGAGCGATGCGGCTTCCATTGCCGACGGCGCCGTCGCCGGCGGACGGTAGGACGGTGGGCCACCGCCGACCGGTGCGCCGCCGATGCCCGGCGGGCCGCATCCGCGCCGGTCGATGAGCCACCGGCTGGACCGCAGCCGGCCGACGGATCCGGTGGCGTCGGGACAGGCAGCCACCCCGCCGGCCGCCTGATAGACTCGGCCGGTCGCAAGGCCCGCGCCCGGTTCCGCTCGGCGCAGGCGTGTGACATCCCTCCTGCCGCGGAAGGACCGCGGCCGATTCAGTCCACAGGAGGTGCGCGTGAGCGTATCAACCGATCCCCGACCGTATGAGCTGCTGCTCATCCTGGATCCCACCCTCGACGAACGGACCGTTTCGCCGTCGATCGACACGTTTCTCAACGTGGTCCGGCAGGGCGGCGGCAGCGTCGAGAACGTCGACATCTGGGGCAAGCGCCGATTGGCCTACGAGATCGACAAGAACGCCGAAGGCATCTACGCGCTGATCAACGTGCAATGCTCGGCCGAAGTGGTCGTCGAACTGGATCGCCAGCTCAACCTCAACGAGTCGGTGCTCCGGACCAAGATCACCCGGCCGAGCGCCAAGAAGTAAGGGGGCCGACATGGCCGGCGACACCGTCATCACCGTCATCGGGAACCTGACCGCCGATCCGGAACTCCGTTTCACCTCGTCCGGGGCGGCGGTGGCCAACTTCACCGTCGCGTCCACCCCCCGCACCTTCGACCGCGCGAGCGGCGAGTGGAAGGACGGCGAGGCGCTCTTCCTTCGGTGCAGCATCTGGCGGCAGGCCGCCGAGAACGTCGCCGAGTCGCTCACCCGGGGAGCGCGGGTGATCGTCTCGGGTCGGCTCAAGCAACGGTCCTTCGAAACCCGGGAGGGAGAGAAGCGCACGGTCGTCGAGTTGGAGGTGGACGAGATCGGGCCGTCGCTGCGATACGCCACCGCGAAGGTGAACAAGGTTTCGCGATCCGATTCCGGCGGTTTCGGCTCCGGCAGGTCGGCCGGCGGTCCGGCGGGCAATCCGGCGGGCGCGCCCGCCGACGACCCGTGGAGTTCCGCTCCAGCCGCCGGCGCGGGTGACGGGTACTCGGACGAGCCCCCCTTCTGACGAACCGGCCTCCGGCAGGGTCCACTATCGAGGGCCCACAACCCAGGGCCCACAACCCAGGGGCCACAACCCAGGGGCCACAACCGAGGGCCGAGACCCAGTTCCCACAACCGAGTTGACGACAACGACGTGACGACGAGCGCGTGACCGATAACCAACCGGCGCCGAAACCAGCGCGCCACCACATCTTTCGGAGACATCCATGGCCAAGCCACCACCGCGCAAGATCAAGAAGAAGGCCTGCGCCTTCTGCAAGGACAGCGCTGAGCCGATCGACTACAAGGACACCACCCTGCTCCGCCGCTTCATCTCCGATCGCGGCAAGATCCGGGCCCGGCGGGTGACGGGGAACTGCACCCAACACCAGCGCGACATCGCGATCGCGGTGAAGAACGCGCGGGAGATGGCACTTCTGCCGTACACCTCGACGGTCCGCTGACCGGCCGCTCACCGACCAGGAGACGAGAGAGCACACATCATGAAGCTCATCCTGACCACCGACGTTCCCGGCCTCGGGGCTCCCGGCGAGATCGTGGAGGTGCGTGACGGTTACGGCCGCAACTTCCTCGTGCCGCAAGGCATGGCAATCGTCGCGAACAAGGGTGCCGAGAAGCAGATCGCGACGATCAAGCGCGCCCAGCTCGCCCGCGAGATCCGCGGCGTGGAACACGCCTCGGAGGTGCGCCGCGCCCTGGAGAAGCTCACGATCCGGATCACCGCGCGCACGACCGGGGACGGGACCAAGCTTTTCGGTTCGGTCACCAACGTCGACATCGCGAATGCGGTCAAGGCCGCCGGCGGGCCCGTGCTCGACAAGCGGGCGATTGCGCTCGACGGGCACATCCGCACCACGGGGCCGCACCCGGTTTCGGTGACGCTGCATCCGGATGTGAAAGCGCAGCTCACCGTGACGGTGATCGCGGCTTAGCTCAGGCTTGGCTCAGGGCCGGAGACATTGGTCCCTGTCCACGAAGGCGCCCGGGCATTACGATCCGGCACCATGATCGGCAATCGGCCGATCATCGAGCATCGGCGGAGACCGCGTCCTTAAACCGGTGACCGCCGGCCGGTGCCGCCGCATCGTTTCGAGACGGGGCGTTTCGAGGATGGCCATGTACCGACGGGTCCTCATCCCGGTTGACGGTTCCTCCTACTCGGAGGAGATCCTGCCGTATGCGCTGGCCGTGCGGCACGCCACCGGCGCGGAACTCGCCCTCGTCGCCGTGCTGGACGCGAGGACGGATGACGACGAGGCGACGACCCGCATGCGCGGGCTCGCGACGCGACTACAGGCCGACCCGATCGTGGTGACGGGCAATGGGAGCGTGGCGCGCGCGATCCTGAGCGAGGCCGACCGGGTGGACGGCACATTGGTGGCGATGACGACCCACGGGCGCGGTGGTCTTGCCGAGGCTGTGCTGGGGAGCGTGGCCCACGACGTGGTGCGCGCCGCGCACCGCCCTGTGCTCGTCTATCGTCCGGGAACCCGACCGGACGCCGGCCCGGACGGTGCGTCGCGGACGCCCGAGCCGGCCCCGATCAACCTCGTCATGCTTCCGCTCGACGGCAGCGAATTGGCGCAGCAGATGGAAGAACCGGCGCGCGCGTTGGCCCGCGCCCTGGGCGCCAGGCTGTTGATCGTGCAGGTCCTGCGCTCCGACGTGGTCCCCGGTGGTCAGGTTCCGGAGGGGGACATCCTTCCCAGTTCCTACGTCAGCCGGCGTGCCCGGGCGCTGTCCCGGGGTGGGGGTGACGGTGCCGACACGGATTGGGAGGTCCTCTACGGCCACCCGGTCGATGCGATGGCGGCCTACCTGGACGGGCGCCCGGACGCCGTAGTGGCGATGGCCACCAATGGGCGGAGCGGCCTGCGGGCCGCGGTGTTCGGCAGCGTCACGGCCGGAATGGTGCGTCGCTCGGCCGTTCCGGTCCTGGTGCAGCGGCCGTAGGGCTCGCGCGGCCCACTGGTAGCGCGGCCCACAACTTGCGCTCTTCCGACTTCGCAATTGTTGCACCGATTTCGCACGCCTTCGACCATTTGTGACGCGCGAATGCAGCCTGATGGCGCCGACGCGGCGGGATCAAGCCTGACCGCCCAGAGCGGCGGCGCCGTCAGGCTGCGGTCCCGGTGGAGCCGTGCTGCCGTCGGGCTGCGGCACGGTCCCGGAGCGGTGCGGCGGTCGGGCTGCGGCACGGTCCCGGGGCGGTGCGGCGGTCGGGCTGCGGCACGGTCCCGCGCTACGGTGGCATCGTGCGAGGTGAGTACAAAGTCCCCGGCGGGAAGTTGGTCGCGGTCGATCTCGACGTCTCGGACGGCCGGTTCGCCGATGTGCACGTCTCCGGGGACTTCTTCCTGGAACCCGATTCCGCGCTGGAAGACATCGCCGGAGCCCTCACCGGGATGCCGGCCGACTCCAGCGCGTCCCAGTTGGCCGGCGCCGTGACCGCCGCGCTGGAGCCGGACGTGTCCATGGTCGGGTTCGACGCCCACGCGGTCGGCGTGGCGGTGCGCCGGGCCGTGGGAGCGGCCACCGGTTGGCACGACCATGTCTTCGACGTGATCGAGCCGATGGTGCTCGACCCGGTGATGCACGTCGCGCTGGACGAGGTGCTCGGCCGGGAGGTCGCGGCGGGCCGGCGCGGGCCGCTGCTCCGGATCTGGGACTGGGACTCGTCCGTGGTGGTGATCGGCTCCTTCCAGTCCGTCCGCAACGAGGTCGATATGGACGCGGCGAATCGATACGGGATTTCCGTGGTGCGGCGCATCTCCGGCGGCGGAGCCATGTTCATGGAACCGGGCAACTGCATCACCTACTCGATGGTCGTGCCGGCATCCCTGGTGGAGGGGTTGAGCTTCGAGCAGTCCTACGCCTTCCTAGACTCCTGGGTGCTGGAAGGCCTGCGCGAGGTGGGAGTTGCGGCGCGGTACGTTCCGCTGAACGACATCGCCTCGGACAAGGGCAAGATCGGCGGCGCGGCGCAGAAGCGCTTCGCCGGCGGTTCGGTGCTGCATCACGCGACGATGGCGTACGACATCGATGCGAAGAAGATGACGGAGGTCCTGCGGATCGGCCGGGAGAAGCTGTCCGACAAGGGCATTGCCAGCGCGAACAAGCGGGTCGATCCGATGCGGTCGCAGACCGGCATGGCGCGGGCCGACATCATCGCCGCACTGCTGGGATCCTTCCGCCGCGGCCACCGGGTGCGTGACGGCGACTACTCGCCGTCCGAACTGGATGCCGCAAACGCCTTGGCCAGGACTAAGTTTCGCGCCGATGGGTGGACGTACCGGGTGCCGTGACGAGGCCGAATAGAGCCGAGGAGAGGGGACCGTCGTGGCGCGGAGGCAAGTACTGACCGAAGAGTTGCTGGAACGGATTCGGTCGCGTGCGGCCGAGAACGATCTGAACAATCACTTCCCGGAGGAGGACCTGGCCGAGTTGACGGCCGCCGGGTATCTGACGGCGTTGGTGCCGCAGCAGTTCGGCGGTGGCGGGCTCAGCCTCGGTGAGTTGGCGCACGAGCAGATGCGCCTGGCCGGCGCCGCACCGGCCACCGCCTTGTCGGTGAACATGCACCATGTGTGGATGGGCGTCGCCCGGTATCTGCACGCGCGCGGAGAGACGGTGACGGACTTCGTGTTCCGTGATGCGGTCGCCGGCGAGGTGTACGGATTCGGGATCTCCGAGCCGGGCAACGACTTGGTGCTCTTCGGGTCCAACACCCTGGCCGAACCGGACGGCTCGGGTGGCTTCACGTTCACCGGAACCAAGATCTTCACGTCGATGTCGCCGGCGTGGACTCGGCTCGGCACCTTCGGCACCGACTTCTCGGAGCCGGGGAACCCTATGAGCGTCTTCGGTTTCATCAGCCGCGACGGCGGCGGTGTCACCGTGAAGGACGACTGGGACACGCTGGGCATGCGGGCATCGCAGTCGTGCACCACGATCCTGTCCGGCGCGCACGCACCGGCCGGTCGGATCGCCTGTCGCATCCCGCCCGGACCGACCATGCACCCGTTCGTCTTCGGGATCTTCGCCTGCTTCACGCTGCTAATCTCGTCCGTGTACACCGGGATTGCCCGCCGCGCATTGGATCTCGCGACGAGCTCGGTGGTGGAACGGAAGTCGGCGAAGTATGGTGGACGCTCCTACGCGCAGGACCCGGACGCCCGGCGCCGGGTCGCCCACGCCGCAATCGAACTGGACGGCATCTACCCGCAGATCGACCAGGCGACCGCGGATCTGGACGGGGGCGTCGATCGCGGCGCGGTGTGGATGCCGCAGCTCTCCGCGATCAAGTACCGGGCAACGGAAACCGCGCTGTCGGTGGTCGGCGCGTCGGTTCGCGCGGCCGGTGGCGCGTCGTACTTCAGCCGGAACGAACTGTCCCGGCTCTACCGTGACGTGCTGGCCGGCGTGTTCCATCCCACCAGCGAGGACTCGGTGCACGGGGCATGGGCGAACCTGCTGCTCGGGCCGCTGGAGTAGGCCTCGCCGGTCGCTTCGGTTTCCACCGGATTCCCGTCATCGTTTGCGGGTCGCGGTTTCCCCCGGGTTCCCGTCACACCCGTCATCCCCGTCATCGCTGGGTGATCGGGACCGCCTCCGAATGCCGCCGGGCCAACTCGAGATAAACCGCGGCGTTGAACCGGATCCGCTGCAGATCCTCGTCGGTGAGTTGGCGCCGAACCCGGCCCGGGACCCCGGCGACCAGAGAGCGGGGCGGAATGGCGGCACGTTCCTGGACCACCGCTCCAGCGGCGATCAGGCTGCCCGCGCCGATGACGGCTCCGTTGAGCACCACCGACCCCATGCCGATCAGGCAGTCGTCCTCGACCGTGCAGCCGTGCAGCACCGCGCGGTGTCCCACCGAGACGCCGACGCCGACCGTCGCCGGAAAGCCGGTGTCGGTGTGCATCACCACGCCGTCCTGCAGGTTGCTCCGCTCGCCGAGCACGATCGGCTCGAAGTCCGCCCGGAGCACCGCGCCGTACCAGACGCTGGAGGAATCCCCCAGCAGCACCGCCCCCGCGAGGTCGGCGCTCGGCGCCACGAACGCCGCACGGTCGATCTGCGGTGCGTGCCCGCCCAGGGATATCAGCATGGTTCCACTGTGGCACGCGGCCCGGTGACGAGCCACCGGTCGTGCCGGTAACGCAGCCCCAACGTGACGGCCCGCGCGCCCATGTACGCCGCGCTGTAGGCGAGCCAGAGCCAGACCAGTCCCGCCGTGCCGCCGCCCGCGAACGTCGTCACCGCCCACGCCGCGGGTAGGTAGATCACCAGGTTCACCAGGCCGGCCCACGCCAGGTACCCCGCGTCGCCCGCGCCGATCAGCACCCCGTCCAGGACGAACACCCAACCGGACAGCGGCTGCGCGGCGGCCACCACCAGCAGCACCGCGCCGACCGCGGCGCGCACCGCCGGATCCGGGGAGAACGCGCTGCCGGCCACCGCATGGACCAACAGGACCACCACCCCGATCGCGGCGCCGGCCAGCAGTCCCCAGGTGAGCATCCGCCGGGTGAGCGCTCGCGCGGCCTCGGCATCGCCCTCCCCCAGCGCCTTGCCGGTCAGCGCCTGCGCCGCGATGGCGACCGCGTCCAGCCCGAGCGCGAGGAAGCTCCAGAGCGACATCACCACCTGGTGCGCCGCAAGCGATGTCGTGCCCTGCGTCGCCGCGACCATGGTGGTGACGATGATCGCCACCCGCAGTGCTGCGGTGCGGATCATCAGCGGGACACCGGTTCTCGCGGCACCGAAGATGCCGCGCAGCCGCGGGGACAGGCGCGCCCCGTGCCGACGCGCCCCGCGCCAGACCACCACCGCCAGCCAGGCCGCCATCCCGGTCTGGCACAGCGCGGTGCCGATCGCGGAGCCGGCCACACCGAGGTCGAAGCCGTACACGAGCAATAGGTTTAGGCCCACGTTGGCCGCGGCGCCGGTGCTTGCCACCGCGAGCGGCGTGCGGGTGTCCTGCAGCCCGCGGAGCACACCGGTGGCCGCCAGCACGAGCAGCATCCCGGGCAGGCCGGGCAGCGACGCCGTCAAGTAGGTGACGCCGAAGCCGGCCTCGGCCGGCGACGCGCCGAGCGCCCGGACGAGTCGGGGGCCCAGCGGGTAGCACGCGGCAGCGATCACCAGGCCCAGCGCGACTGCCAGGTACAGCCCGTCGACACCGTGCGACAGCGCGGCCGCGCGGTTGCCCGCCCCCAGCGATCGGGCCACCTGCGCGGTGGTGCCGTATGCCAGGAAGATCGCGAGGCCGATGATCGTGGCCAGCACGACGCTGGCCACCGCCACCCCCGCGAGCTGCGCGGTCCCCAGATGCCCCACGATCGCGGCGTCCGCCAACAGGAACGCCGGCTCGGCCAGCAGCGCGCCGAGCGCCGGCACCGCGAGCGCCCCGATCTGCCGGTTCAGGCTGGGAGCTGGCGCGTCGCGCTCGGTCACGGGAGTGAGCATGCCAGGTCAGTTCCTGCCGTTGGCGGGCGTGGCCTAGCGTGGGCCTGGCGCGGGCGGGCGCTCGGCGCGGGCTCGCGCGCGGGCTCGCGCGAAGATGGCCGAGCGGCTGGTCGCGCCGCCGTCCGGTCGGGATCGTCGCCGTCGCCAGGACCATGGACCAGAGGAGCCCGGTTGCCCACTCAAGCGCGTACGCAGGCTTACCACCTCGAGTTTGCCTGGCTGGGCGGGGCGACCGCACAACGCGACGTGCGGGTCGAGATCGCGGACGGGACCATCACTGCGGTGACGGCGGGCGCGGCGGCCGACTCCGCCGCGGTGCGGCTGGCGGGCCTGACGATGCCCGGGTTGGCGAACACCCACTCGCACGTGTTCCATCGGGCGATCCGCGGGCACACCCAGTCGGGCGTCGCCGACTTCTGGCGTTGGCGGGATCTGATGTACGCGGTCGCGGCGCGGCTGGACCCGGACTCGCTGTACCGGTTGGCGTACGCGACGTACCTGGAGATGGCGCTCGCCGGCATCACCAGCGTGGGCGAGTTCTTCTACCTGCACCACGGCGTGGACGGCGCCCGGTACTCGGACCCGAACGAGATGGGCCGTGCCGTGATCCGTGCGGCCAACGACGCCGGCATCCGGATCACCCTGCTGGACACCTGTTACCTGCAGGCCGACATACACGGCGGGCCGCTGGCGGGGGCGCAACAACGGTTCGGGGACGGGACATGGCAGGAGTGGGCCGCGCGGCTGGACGCCTTGGCGGACGAGCCGGGGTGCCGGGTGGGCGCGGCGATCCACAGCGTCCGGGCGGTGCCACGGGGGGCCCTGGCGGGCATCGGTGAGTATGCGCGCGACCGTGGGCTTCCGCTGCACGTGCACGTCTCGGAGCAGCCCGCCGAGAACGCCGCGTGCGCCGAACGGTACGGCCTGACGCCGGTGGGACTGCTCGCCGCGGAACGGGTGTGGGGTCCGGGCAGCACCGCGGTGCACGCCACCCATCTGACCGACGCCGACATCGGACTCCTCGGCGCGGCGCGGACGGCGATCTCCATGTGCTGCACCACCGAACGGGACCTGGCCGACGGGGTGGGGCCGGCGATCCGGCTGGCGGCGGCCGGTTCTCCGCTGTGCGTGGGCAGCGACGGGCACATGATGATCGACCTGTGGGAGGAGGGCCGGGCCATCGAACTCAACGAGCGCCTGATGACGGGCATCCGCGGCCACCTGAGCGCGGCGGACATCGCGCAGGCGATCAGCACCGCCGGCTCGACGGCCATCGGCTGGCCGGGCGACGGCATCGCCACGGGTGCGCCCGCGGACATGGTCACCGTCACCCTCGACTCGGTGCGCACCGCGGGGGCCCGGTCCGGTGATGTGCTGGCGCACGCGCTGTTCTCGGCCAGCGCCAGCGACGTCACGAATGTGATCGTCGGCGGGGCGCCGGTGGTCCGCGACCGGGTACACCGCGCCGAGGACGATCCGGGCGGCGCCCTGGGCCGGGCGATCGCGGCCGTGCTCGCCTGACGCCCCCGGATGATCGCGAGTTGGGAAGGAAATGCGCCGGATTCCGGGCCAGAACCTTCCCAACTGATGATCTTCCGGGTGGGGAGGGCTACTCCTCGACCAGGGCCGCCACCGGCGTCGCCCGGGCCGCGCGGCGGGCGGGCAACACCGAGGCCAGGACGCCCGCCGCGATCGCCAGCAGCAGCACCAGGCCGACCGTGCCCCACGGCACCCGGAATACCAACTCCTGGTCGATATCCCCGAAGGTGGACGCGGCTCCGGCCCAGCCGTAGACCAGGCCCAGCGCGACCCCGACCAGCCCGCCGACCAGTGCCAGCAGCAGCGCCTCGATCGCGAGCGTGAGCCGCAGTTGGCCGCGTCGCAACCCGAGCGCCCGCAGCAGCGCCGACTCCCGGGTGCGCTCGAGAACCGAGAGCCCGATGGTGTTGCCGATTCCCACGATCGCGATCACCACGGCGACCGCGAGTAGCCCCGTCGCGACCGTGGTCACCGTGCCCAACACGGACTGCATCGATGCGCGTTCGGTCGCCGAACCGGTGACGAAGAATTCCGGCTGTGTCGCGAGCAGCGAGTTCAGCGCGGCCACCGAGGCTGCGGCATCGCCGCCGGAATCCAGCGCGGCCCATATCGCGATCGGGTCGGCGTCGGGCGCCAGGGCATGGAGGGCCCGATCGGTGGTCACCACGGCGAGACCGCGCAGCGCCGCGTCGTTGAGGTGGCCAACCGCCACCGAGAACCGCTGGGCGTGCGCACCGACGGTCACGGTGATCTCGTCGCCCACCTGGACCAGGCCGTTGCCCACCCACCACGAGGGGACCAGCGCGGCAGGCAACGCGGGGTCCCCGGTGTCCAGCGCGTCCATGCCGCCACGCACGACGGCGCCGGCGCCGGCCGGAATCCCGATCAGCGTGACGGCCGTCCCCGCAGATGTGCTGGAGTCTGAAACGCGACCGCTTGACTCCGGCTCGGCTTCGGGCAGCACGGGCCGGCCGTCCGCCAGCGTCACCGACGCCGGGGCACCCTCCAACACGGCGGCCGCGGCCAGGCCAGGCGTCGCCCGGATCCCTGCGACCAGCTCGCCCGGCAGGGCGGTGCCGTCTCCGGTGACGGCGATATCCACCGGATACCGATCGGTGGCGGCCTTGTCGATGCTGGCCCCCACCGAGGCGGCGGCCACCTGGAGCATCACGATCAGGCCGATCCCGACCACCAGTGCGGCGCTGGTGGCGGCGGCCCGGCCGGGGTTGCGCACCGCGTTGGCGGCCGCCAACCGGCCGGGAACTCCTGCGACACGGCCGATCCCGCCGAGGAGCCGGACCAATAGCGGCAGGAAGGAGCGGGTGAGCAGCAGCACGCCGACCGCCGACAGTGCCCCTCCGGGCAGCGCGGTGCGCACGGATCCTAGCCACACACCCGCCGCTAGCAGGACGCCGCCGAGGGCGATCAACGTGGAGCCGGCCGCCAGCCGGATCCGACCTGCCGTGCGCGTTCCGGACGAATCGGCGACCGGGCGCAGTGCCGCGATCGGCGACACTCGCATCGCCCTGGTTGCCGGCACCACCGCCGCGCCGATCGTGAGCGCCACGCCGATCACCGTCACCACCGCGACAGCTACGGCCGGGACGGCCAGGCCGCCGGAGTCGAATCCGGCGATCGATGCGGCCACCGCGCCCGCGCCGATCCCGGCCGCCGCGCCGAGGACGGACCCCGCTGCGCCGATGATGCCCGCTTCGGCGATGGCCTCGCGCCGTACCTGGCTGCTACTCGCCCCGACGCAGCGCAGCAGGGCGATCTGGCGACGCCGCTGCGTCAACAAGATGGTGAAGGTGTTGGCGATGACGATGCCGGCGACCACCAGCGCGATGGCGGCGAAGGCGAGCAGCACGGTGGCGAGTTGGTCGGTCCCCCCGTACATCTCGACGTCGCGCTGGGCCTGCTGCGCGACGGTCCGGACGATCACGTCGCTGCCGAACTGCGCCTGGATCGCATCGAACAACCCGGCGGTGTCGGTCCCGGCGGGTGTGAGCACCGCGATCTTCGGCGCGTAGGTGATGCCCAGTGCGGACATCAGCGACGGCATCGCGAAGGCCATCAACCGGCCGGATTGGAGTGGGTTGGCCGAGGTGTCGGCGATTCCGACGACGGTGACGGTCTTGTCGGGCGGCGCCTGATCGTCCGGGCCGGGCGGACCGGTGAGCCGCAGGGTTGTGCCGACGGGCAGGTTCGCGGCGGTGGCGGTGTCCCGGTCGACGACGATCTGATCGGCCTGCGCGGGCCACCGCCCGGCCGACAACTTCGCCCACTGCAGCTGCGGTTGGGCGGAGAAGGTGCGCAGGTTCAGGTAGTTGTGCGCGTGCGGTGCGGTGAACTCGATTCCGCTGTCGTACAGCGGCTCCGCGGTCGACACGCCAGGCACCTGCGCAATCCGGGCGGCGAGGCGTTGGACCGGCTCGGGTGTATTGGAGGTGATGACGACGTCCGCGCCGGAATATTCCACGCTGAGCCGGGCGGCGAAGTCCTGGTGGAACGTGGAGGTGAAAACCAGGGCGGCGCAGGCGAACCCGGTTCCGAGGACGATGGCGACAACGGTGGCGACCATGCGGGACGGCCGGCCGGCGATCTGCGACCACGCGGCGGCAAGGGCGCGCATCATGCGGCCGCGTCCTGCAATCGGCTCATGGCGGCGAGCAGATCCTGCGGTGTCGGCTCGTCGAGTTCCCCGGCGATCCGGCCATCGGCGAGCAGCACGGCGCGGCCCGCATAGGCCGCCGCGATCGGATCGTGGGTGACCATCACCACCGTCTGGCCAAGCTCCCGCACACACGAGCGCAGGTAGGCAAGCAGCCCGTGGCCGGTCTTGGTGTCCAGCATTCCGGTCGGCTCGTCCGCGAAGATCACGTCCGGCTGGGTGATCAGCGCCCGGGCAACCGCGACCCGCTGCTGCTCGCCGCCGGAAAGCTCGCTGGGGCGATGATCCAGCCGGGCATCCAGCCGAAGCGACTTCGACAGGGCCGCCAATGCCGCCGGTTCCGGCGCCCGGCCCGCGAGATCAAGTGGTAGCAGGATGTTCTGCCGCGCCGTGAGGGTCGGCAGCAGGTTGAACGACTGGAAGACGAACCCGACCCGGTCGCGGCGCAGCGCTGTCAGCTCACGATCGCCCAGTGAGGTGATATCGGTGCCGCCCACCATGATCCGGCCGCTGGTAGGGGCATCCAGGCCAGCCAGGCAGTGCATCAGCGTCGACTTGCCGGACCCGGATGCGCCCATGATCGCGGTGAAGCTGCCGCGGGCGAATGCGACCGAAATGCCGTCCACCGCGCGTACCGCGGTGGGGCCGGACCCGTAGGTCTTGACGAGGTCCGCGCAGCCGGACGCGGTGCGGTCGGCCGGGATACGTTCGGCGGGTGTTCCCTCCGGGGCAGTGCGTTTGGTGGTGCCGGGTGATTGCGCAGGTACAGGCATGGTCGTCCTTCGGGATGTCCTTCCGGGCCCGGAATGGGCCGGCCCCGAAAGGCGCTGAGTGGGCTCGTTTCTCGACGCTATGACCCGACGGCGACGTCGCACATCGTCGCGCGGTCGCTGAATCGGTGGGACCTGCTCCGCCCCGGAGCGGAGGCGGCCGGCCGCCGGTCCGCCCGCGGGGGGAGGCCAGATGTGCACGACGACCATGGGTTTCAGCGCGGCAGATCCGCCCGACGAGCGTGGATGGACTTCTGGCGGGGCGTGAGATCTCCAACGGTGACGAGGCCGCCGCGCCGGTCGAGCCGCTGCGCCCGCCGGGTAGCGCCGTCAGCCGGCGGTGACGAGGCCGGCGCCGCCCGTCGGATAGCGCCGTCAGCGGGCGGTGACGAGGCCGCCGCGCCGGTCGAGCCGCTGCGCCCGCCGGGTAGCGCCGTCAGCCGGCGGTGACGAGCCCGCTGGTGTAGGCCAGTACGACGAGCCCGACGCGGTCGCGGCATTCCAGCTTGGCCAGCAGGTGTCCGATGTGCGTCTTGACGGTGGCCTCCGCCATGAACAGCGTTGCGGCGATCTCGCTGTTGGTGGCGCCGGCGGCCACCTGCAGCAGCACCTCGTGCTCGCGCACCGTCAGCGATTCCAGGCGCGGGTCGGGCTCCGGCTGCCCGGACGGCAGGGACTGCACCATGTGCTGCAGCAGCCGCCGGGTGGTGCTGGGGGCGACGACCGCGTCGCCGACGGCCACCGATCGGATCGCCGAGAGCAGCTCCTCCGGTCGGGCGTCCTTGAGCAGGAATCCGGAGGCGCCGGCCCGCAGCGCCGCGAAGACGTACTCGTCGACGTCAAACGTGGTCAGTATCAACACCTTTGGTCGACGGTCCAGCGCGACATCATCGCGCGCCCGATCATCGAGCGTTGCGTGCGGGGGCGCTGGATCGCGGGGCGTTGGATCATGGGACGGAGCGTGAACGGGCGGTGGGCCCAGCAACTGCTTGGTCGCCTGCACGCCGTCCAGAACGGGCGGTTGGCCCAGCAACTGCTTGGTCGCCTGCACGCCGTCCAGCACCGGCATGCGGATGTCCATCAACACGACGTCGGCGCGCACGCCACCGCTGGTCAGTGCGGCGACGGCCTGGGCTCCGTCGGACGCCTCGCCGACGACGACCATGTCCGGCTGGGCCTCGATCAGCATCCGGAAGCCCCCGCGCACCAGGTGCTGGTCGTCCACCAGGAACACGGCGACGGCGCCGCCCTCCGGCGCGTTCACAAAGGCCCATTCTGGCGGTACGGAATGGTGGCGCTCACCTCGAACCCGCCGCCGATCTTGGGGCCCGCGTGTACGGTGCCGCCGAGCAACTCCACCCGCTCGCGCATCCCTTCCAGGCCGTGCCCACGTCCCGCGGCCCCGTCACCGAAGGCACCGTCACCGAAGGCACCGTCACCGAAGGCACCGTCACCGAAGGCACCGTCACCGGAGTTCGCATCGCCGGAGTTCCCGTCACCGGCGGCGAATGCTGCTGCGGCGCCGCGCCCGTCGTCGGTGACGGTGATCAGCGCCTCCGCCGGACCGTAGTGCAGCACCACCCGGCAGGAGGCCGCCGGCCCGGCATGCTTGAGCACGTTCGTCAGCGACTCCTGCACCACCCGGTAGACCGCCAGCCCGGCGTCGTCCGTCATCTCGCGCGGGGTTCCGATCCGCTCGACGGTGACGGGCAGGCCGGCCGCGTGGACCTGCGCAACCAGATCGTCGACGTCATCCGGGCCTGGGGCGGGCAGGTAGTCCGCGGACCCGGCGTCGTTGCCGCCGCGCAGCACGCTGACCATCCGCCGCATCTGCGCCAGCGCATCGCGGCTGGTCGCGGCGATCGTCTCCAGCACCTGCGGGCCGAGATCGGGCCTGGTCCGGGCGGCCGCCGCGCCGCCGTCGGCCTGTACCACGATCACCGACAGCGAGTGCGCGACGATGTCGTGCAACTCCCGTGCGATGCGCGCCCGTTCCGCGGCCGCGCCCATCTCGACCCGGGTGTCGCGTTCGGTGGTCAGCAGCCGGTTGCGTTCGGCCAGCGCACGCAATTGCTCGCCCGCGCGCTCGTGCCGCTCGCGGCGGCGAAGCCCCATCAGGTAGGCGACTCCGACCACTGCCACGCCCGCGAGGAACATCGTGAGCACCTGGCCCGGATCGCGGCGGTAGTACACGCCCGACCACAGCACCGCCGCGAGCGCGGCGCCCGCGACTCCGGCAGCAAGCGCCGCGAATCCCCACCGCCGGTCGGGGATGTAGGCCGCCGCGGCGTGGATCACGATCGGCACGACGAGATCGCCGGGCGCCAGCGAGGCGGTGGCCGCCACCTGCAGCAGGCAGAGCCCGACGGTGATCCACAACACCGCCAGCGGGTAGGTGCGGCGGGCGAACAGGGGCAGCACCAGCAGCAGCGTGAAGATCAGGATCAGCCCATCGCGCCCGCCGATACCACTCGTCACCGAGGTGACGCCGAGAATCACCAGCAGGGTGCCGGCGATGACAGCGTCGCCGGCCCACCGGTTCTGCTCGAACCAGCGGTTGACGGTGCTGAGCATGGCTTCGAGCGTAGGGGTGCATGCGGGCGGGAACCATCCACCCGTGGTCTCGGCAGGATCCGACCGCAGGTGGATGCCGGGGCCGGACCGCCGCCCGGCCGAACGGGTCGGGCCGCCGCCCGGCTGAACGGGTCAGGCCGCCGCCCGGCCGAACGAGTCGGCCGCGTCGTGCAGGATCGGCGCCCACGCCCCGAACACCGCCGAGCAGCCGTCCACGACCGACACCTGCCAGCCGAACCGGCGCGCGGCCACGCCGCGCACATGGCCGAGCGTGGTGCCCGTCTCGTCCCGACCGTGCCAGATGTGCACCGGCACACCGCTCGCGGCGCGGGTCCAGTCCAATGGCGCGGGCGCGCTCGCCGGGCTGGTCCACAGCCCGCTGGACTGGGACAGGTCCGCTGCCAGGTCAGCGCGGAAGTCGGCGTCGCGCCATCGGTCGCCGAGCACGGCCGCCGCTCGGCTATCCATCCGACGCACAGCGCGCGCCCAGGTCCGCTCCTCGGTCAGATCTGCACTCGGCCGGATGGCTCGCAACCAGGCCGCCACCGGGCCGGCCGGCATCGTTCCGGTCGACCAGCTTGCCGGTCGGAGTCGCCCGCGGCGCGGCCCGGCGTCCATCCGCATCCGCGGCGATATCGCCTGCACCGTGGTGACCATCGTCGGGTACCGGACCGCGAAGGTCATGGCGTCTTCCGCGCCCTGCCCGATGCCGATCAACGCCACCCGGCCCACCGCCAGGGTCTCCACCAGGTGCCGAAGGTCCTCGCCGGGATCCTCCCGACCGCCCAAGCCGACCGGGTCCGATGCTCCGACGCCGGGGCGATCGATCGCCAGCAGCCTAACGGCTGCCGGGAGTGCCTCATCGTGCAGTAGCCAGTATGGAGCGAGCCGGGACGACCCGCCGTCCGGCAGCAAGACGCACGGCATGCTGCGCGGGCTGCCGTACTCCGCCCACGCGAAGGTCCGGCCATCTGGCAAGCGGATGCCCGAATACGGCGAATCCTCTGGTGGCACGAGGGCCGCCACGTCATATAGGTATGCCGCGCTGTGATCGGTCTGTGACTGCGCAGCCATGCAGGTCCTCCCCGAGCGATCGAATCGTGCGCGCGTCGTTCGAACCGTGGGCGCATCGTAGGGCCCCCAAGCCATGGCGGGGCCCTCCTGGATAAAGACCCGCGAAGCGGCTATTCGAATCGCGTTGAGATCGGATCGTGATGTACCGAACCGATGACGGAGTTCCCCCCGATGGATCGTCACGGATGCGGGAGTGTCGCCAGTGCGGGGATCGGGGCAGGTGCATCAGGACCGTGCAGGGAGGTCAACTGGATCAGGCCGCGCGGATCAGGTCGGCCGGCCGTCGTTTCGGCATGCGCTCACCGCGCGGGAGCTCACGCACGCCGGTGTCAGGCGGATCACGGCGCCGCCCGGCCGTCGTCCCGGCGCCAAGCCCGGCCGGCCGATTGCGATCGCCGGACCAAGACCGCCGCCGGCCGAGAGGGCACGCCCGCCCGGTCACTGCCCCGCTCGTGTTCGCGACGCCTTGCGGCTCAGCCGGTGTCGATGGCCGCCGCGCGCCCGGCCACCCTTCCGGAGAACAGGCATCCGCCGAGGAACGTGCCCTCCAGCGAGCGGTATCCGTGCATGCCACCGCCGCCGAAGCCGGCGGCCTCCCCCGCCGCGTACAGGCCGGGCACCGGATGGCCGGCGGGCGACAGCGCCCGGGCCCGAAGATCGGTCTCCAGCCCTCCGAGCGTCTTTCGGGTCAGGATCCGGCACCGCACGGCGATCAGCGGGCCGGCCTGCGGGTCCAGGAATTCGTGCGGGGCGACGGTGCGCATGGTGCGATCCCCGACGTACCCGCGGGCGGCGGCGATCGCGGCGACCTGCGGGTCCTTGCCCAAACCGCTGCGCACCTGACCGTCCCGCAGCTCGATGGCACGTTGCACCTCGGCGGTCTCCACCAGGCCCTGTCCGGCCAGCGAGTTCATCTTCGCCACCAGCTCTGGCACCGCGCCCGCGGTGAGGAAGTCCTCGCCGCGGTCCAGGAAGGCCCGCACCGGCGGGGTCGGGCCCTTACCGGCGCGACTGCGCAAGAGCTTCGTCACCGACCTTCCCGTGAGGTCGGGATTCTGCTCGCTGCCGGAGAGCGCGAACTCCGGTCCGACCGTTCGAGCGCTCAGGATCAGCCAGGAGTGCGCGTGCCCGGTGCCGGTGATGTGGCGGAGCGCGCCGAGTGCGTCGAAACCAGGAAACAGCGGGCTGGGCAGCCGGTGTCCCTGCGCGTCCAGCCAGAGCGGGGTCGGGCCGGAGAGGATGCGGATCCCGTGCCGGCTCCACACCGGCGAATGGCCCGCGACGCCCTCCGGGTAGTGCCACATGCGGTCCGGGTTGATCATGCGCGCGCCGGCGCGGACGGCCACTCCCAGCATCAAACCGTCGGTCGAGTCCGGAACCCCGGAAAGCAGTTGCGCCGGCGGTTCGCCGTAACCGGCGGGCCAGTTGCGGCGGACCAGTTCGTGGTTGGCGCCGATGCCGCCGGAGGCGACGACGACGGCGCCGGCGCCCAGTTCGAACGTGCCGACCGGCGTACGCGCGCTGGGCATGCCGCGGGCAGCGGCGGACGGTTCGAGGATCTCGCCGGCCGCGCCGGTCACGGTGCCGGCACTGGTCAACAGTTCGGTGACGCGGTGCCGGAAGCGGAGCGACACCCGGCCCTCCCGCACGTGCTCCAGCACCCGCCGGACGAACGGGACCAGGATTCCGGGCCCGGTTCCCCAGGTGACGTGAAACCGCGGGACGGAGTTGCCGTGCCCGCCGGCCTGGTAGCCGCCGCGCTCGGCCCACTGCACCACCGGGAAGAACGCGACGCCCTGCCGGCGCAGCCACTGCCGCTTCTCCCCCGCGGCGAAGTCCAGGTAGGCGCGCGCCCATTGCCGCGGCCAGTGATCTTCGGGCCGGTCGAAGCCGGCGCTGCCCAGCCAGTCGGCCAGCGCGAGATCCGCCGAGTCCTTGATCCCGAGGCGGCGCTGTTCCGGGGAGTTCACCAGGAACAGCCCCCCGAACGACCACCAGGCCTGTCCGCCGAACGACGCGCGCGGCTCCTGGTCGAGCACGATGACCCGACGCCCGGCGTCCGCGGCCTCGGCCGCGGCCACCAGTCCGGCGAGCCCCGCCCCGATGACGATGACGTCGGCGTCTGCCATGGCCACATCCTCTCCCACCGGGCCGCGACCTCGCGGGCTCTGGCCGACGCCGCGATCTTACGGCCGGTGGCGTTGCGGGCCGCGCCCCTTCCGCTGGGAGTGACACCCGGCGGCGCCGGGGTCAACCGCCGAGTTCCGCGCTGAGGCGAGATGCGGTCCGGGTGACATCGGCGCGCGCCGTAGGTTCGTCGACCGTGAGCAGTTCGCCGTCCCGCATGAGCTCGCGGCCGGCGACGATCACGTGCCGTACGTCCGATCCCGCGGCGGCAAAGGCCAGGAACGAGACCGGCGAGGTGAGCGGGGTTGCCCGCGTTGCGGCGGTCGACACCACGATCAGATCTGCCGCGCAACCGGCCTGGAGCCGTCCGGCCGCGGGGAAGCCGACCGCCGATGCGCCCTCGCAGGTGGCCATGTCCAACAGCTCTGCGCCCTTGATCAGCGCCGGCTTCTCGTGGCGGCCGCGGTGGACGATGGTGCCGACCTTGATCTCCTCGAACAGGTCGAGCGAGTTGTTCGACGCGACAGAATCGGTGCCGAGCGCCATGCGCACCCCGGCCGCCCGCAATTGCGCGAGCGGAGCGATCCCGGCCCCGAGCTTCAAGTTGCTGACCGGGTTGTGCGCGACGCCGGCGCCCGCCGCCGCCAGTAGGTCGGCATCGCCGCTCGTTGTGTGCGTCCCATGGGCGGCCAGCACCGGACCGTCGAACAGCCCGCAGCGCCGCGCGAGTTCGACCGGCGTGCAGCCGTGTTCGGCCCGGCACCTTTCCACCTCCGACCGGGTCTCGGACAGGTGGATATGCACCGGCAGGCCCAGCCGCACCGCTCGGCGGGCCACGTCGCGGAGCAACTCCGGCGGGCAGGTGTATGGGGCGTGCGGGCCGAAAGCGAGCCGCACCCTCGGCTCGCCGGCGAACGCCGCGGCGAGGCTTTCGGTGCGCTGCAATGTCTCTCGGCCAGTATCCGATCGCGCAGCGGGGTAGCCGACGGCCTCGTAGCCGAAGACGGCCGGTGCGGCGAGCACGCGAAGGCCGGACGTGACGACGTCGCCGAGCAGAACCTCGTCCCACAGGAACATGTCGGCGAAGCACGTGGTGCCGGATCGGATCATCTCGGCCAGCGCGAGCGCCAGACCGGCACGGATATCGGCGTACGTCATCCGCTCCTCGAATCGGCGGATGTCGCCGAGCCATGTCTGCAGGTCGTTCTCGTCCGAGTAGCCACGGAGCGGCGTCATACCAGAGTGCGTATGCGCGTTGACCAGCCCCGGCATCACGATCGCGCCGTTCGCGTCGAGATCGCCCCCGGGGCCGCGGATTTCGCCGACATACGTCAACAGCCCGGTGGTCGGCGAGTACGCCACCTCCCCGTCGGGCAGCACGGTCCGGTTCCGATCCTGCGTGACGACCACCGCGTGCGTGATGCGCAGCTCGGCGGCGGACATCAGCCGAAGGCCCTGTTGCGACGTCGATGCTGCGCCGCACCGAACCGGTCGGATGCACCCGGAGCCCGGCACGGTCGATGCGGATCTCGGGGCGCCACCTGATCATCATGGCCCCAGCCGCCCGGGGGCGCCACGGGTGTTCGGTCGGACCGGGAGCGACGGGCCGGCAGCACCTGCGGCCGGGCGGCAGGGGATCCGGCGGGCGGCCGGGTTCCCGCAAACCCGGGGACGGAGCCGGCACCGATCGGGCCCGCGGGCGGCACGCGATGTCGGCGTCAGCGAGCGCCCTGCGGCACGCGGGCCCGCCGGTGTGTCACGATCGCGTCTGCCCAGCACCGTTCGGCCGGCGGGAAGAGGGACCGATGGACGTGACCGGAACACGTGGCGACGACCTTGCTCGGCCCGGGGCGCCGGGCCGTCGGCGCGGCGTGCGAGCAGCGTTGAGCATGATGGCCGAGCGGGCCAGGACCGAGCGCGCGGCGATGCCGGCCGGCGATCCGGCGGCGGAGCCGGTGGCCGATGTGCCGGAATCCGGGCCGGCCGCCGCCGCGGCAGGCGAGCAGACCGGCGAACGCCGTCACCTGATGGCGCCGTTCCGGGTCGGGCTGCTGGGCGGGCTGGGGCTGCTGATCGCCTACGCGCTGTACCTGTCGCTGGCGACGGTCCTTTCCACGCTGATCGTCATCGCCCTCTCCGCGATGATCGCGATTGGCCTCGAACCGGTCGTTGCGCTGCTGATCCGCCGCGGACTGCGCCGTGCCGGCGCCGTGGCGATCGCCTACTTCGGCATGTTGGCGTTCGTCTTCGGTGCGTTCTACGCGATCATCCCACCGGTCGTGACGCAGGTCGCCGCCCTGCTCGCCGCGCTGCCCGAGCGGCTGGAGGCGCTGCTCGACAATCCCACGGTCCGCTCGTTGGACGACCGGTTCGGCCTCATCCAGCGGATCAAGGACTACGCCGGCGAGATCGGGCCCAGCGCTGCCAGCGGGGTGTTCACCGCGGCGGGCGTCGTCATCGACCTGGTCGTCGTGCTGGTTCTGACCCTGTACTTCCTGGCCGGATTGCCGCGAATCACGGCGGCCGCCTACCGCCTGGTTCCGGCCTCCCGCCGGCCGAGGGTGCAGGGCATCGGCGACCGCATCATCAAGCAGATGGGCGGCTACCTCGGCGGCGCGACCTTGATCGCGTTGCAGGCCGGCCTGATCGCCGGACTCTTCGCCTGGATCGCCGGTCTGCCGTATCCGTGGGCAATCGCGCTGGCGGCAACCGTTCTGGACTTCGTGCCTGTTGTGGGTCCGGTCGTCATCGGGATCAGCATGGTCCTGCTGGGGTTCTCGCAGTCGCTGACCATCGGGGTGGTGGCGGGGATCTTCTACACCGCCCAGCACCTGTTCGAGGCGTACTGGCTGTATCCGAGGGTGATGCGCCGGACCGTGCACATCTCGTCGGCCGCCGTGATCGTGGCGATCCTGATCGGCGCGGCGCTGTTGGGCGTGGTGGGCGCGGTGCTGGCCGTGCCGGTGGCCGCCGCGGTCCAGTTGATCATCCGCGAGGTGCTGCTGCCCCGGCAGGAGCGGTCCTGACAGGCCGTTCCGGGCGGCGTAGATGCGCGGCACGGGCTGTCTCGGCTGGCACGCTTCGGTCACGGCCGGGCGGCTACCGTTCGTCCCCGCTGGGTTGCTACGAGTGGCCCCGGCCGGGCGGCGGACGGCGTAACGCGATGACGATAGCCAGGACGACCACCACCGCAGCGACCCCGATACCCACCCACAGCCACCGGCCGGCTCCCGCCGAGTTGCCGGCCGAACCGGATTCCGAGTTGGCCGCGCCGCCCCCATTCGCCCCCCGGGTGGTGTCCGGTGCCTGGGCCGTCGCGGAATCCGGTTGGCCGGTGGCAGTTCCGGCGGCAGCAGCCGAAAGGGCGAAGGAGATCTGGCCCGTCACCGGATGCCCGTCGGCCGACACGACCCGGTACACGGCCCGGTACTCACCGGCCGGCCCGGCGACCATGGGCGCCGAGACCACCCCGCCCGAGATCGTCGGTGGCGCCGTGCTGAACACGTTCCCGTTCGGGCCGATGACCTTGAGCACCGGGTCGAAGTCGCGAACCGGCTGGTTGAAGGTGAGCTGCACCCGCGCCGGTGCGGTGTTCAGGGTGGCGCCCTCGACGGGATCGGAAGAGACGAGCACGTCGTGGGCTGCCGCCGGAACGGCGGTGACCAGGAGCGCCAGCGCCAGCGCGCTCACGATCGCGAAAGCGCGCCCCGCCCAACGAAACCCGACGACACGGCGATGCGGCACGGCAGACATCCCTCTCCCTACTGCGCGATCTTCTTCAGTTCTTGGTGCCCAGTTCTCGGCGCGGCCATCGGGCTTGGGCCCGCGGCCTTGAGCTCGCCGCCCTCACCTCCCGACGGCCGGTTCCCGGCGTTCAGTTCTTCCGGCCGCCCTCCCTGGCTGGCGCGTTCGTCGGGGCCGTCAGGTCGCTCCCGCCGGGTGCGGCTCCGGTTCTTCGCCGCGCCCCGATGACGGCGATCAGCAGCGCGAGCGCTGCCAGCACCAGCGCGGCGACCCCGACCACCCGGGCGATGCCGTCCGTGGCTGTACCGGACGCGGCCGAGCCGGGCTGATCGGCGCCGGCCGGAGTGATCGTCACCGTCGGAGCGGGGTGCTCCCGCTCCCCCGCACCGCCCTCGGCCACCTCATCCCAGGCGACGACCGAGCCGTCGCTGTACGCCTGCGTCGCGGGTAGCACCACAGCCGACACCTCGGGGACGGGGCCGAGCATGATGGCGAACTCGGCGAACTCGCCCGGCCGGATCCCGCCGCCCTCGTCGGCGGTCCACGTGACCTTGCTGACGGCCTCGGTGAGCGTAAAGCGGCCCTGCGTGATCGGCGGATCCAACGGGGTTTTCGTTACCGCCGCCGTCCAGCCGGGCACCTGCATCACCGACACGCTGGGGAACGGATGCTCGGTCGGCAACGAGACGGTCAGCGCAATCGTGCTGGCGGCGGCCGATTCCGTCGGGACGCGGAACGTCAACTTCGCATAGGACCCGGCGGTCGCGGTGGGTGGATTGACCGTCACGTGCGCCGCAGCGGTGCCGACGCCGATGCCCAGCAGCAGGCAGGCGGCCAGTGCGACCGCGCCCAGCCGCAGGCACGCGCGGCCAGGCCGCCGGCGGGCGCCGGCGCGATGTCGATGCATGGCGTCGAGGGTAGCCGGGGCGTCGCCGGCCCCAACTGCGTCAGGTCGCCGGGACGGTCAGGTAGGTCAGCAGCTCGGAGTTGATTTCGTTCAGTTCGCCGTCGATCGCTCGCAGCACGCCGATTCGGCGCAGTCGCCGCATCGACGCCGAAGCCTGGACCGCGGCGGTGAGATCGGCGAGCCGCTTCCTGGACGTCTCGACGAACCGGTGCACCGGCGGTTCGTTGTCCTTGCGGCGGGCCAACTCCTCGATGGACCTGGTGATCGTGCTGATCCGCGCTCCGACCGCGCCGGTCGGTCCGCGGAACCGGGCGACGTCCGCAACGGCCACACCCAGTCGGCGCGCGCGCCGCTCGTCCAGGAAGCTCCGGCCGCCGACGGCAGCCTTGATCGCGAACGGCGCGAGCGCCGGGGCCACGATCTTGCCCACGGATACCGCGCGCTTGGCGGTCTTGGGATCGGTGAGCCGGTCGAGGACGGTTGCCGGGCCCGTCGCCGCCTTGGCCGCGGCCTCCGCAGCAGCCTTGGAGGCCTTGGTCGCGGCCTTGATCTTGGCCCGCCGCAGCTTGCCCTTCGATTTCGCCGTCTTCAGCTTCACCGCAGCGATCTTCTTCGCCGCCTTGACCGCGGCCCGGTTGGCCGCGATGGCTCCCTTGGTCGCTGCCTTGGCCGCCGCCTTGGTCGGCGGGGTCAGCGTCCCGGTCGGCGCCTCGATCCGGGCGTCCGCCGGAACCGTGGCCCGGTGCGGCGCCGCGCCTCGTGTGGACGCCGGCGCCGCGGGTCCGACCACGGCCGCGCCGATGGCCCCGTTCGACACGGTGACGGCTTCCGGCACGGCGAGCTGCGAAGTGTCTGACAACATATCTGGTCCCTTCTCGCCGGCCGGCGGGATGCCTGCGGTGCGCCTCCCAGCGTAGTTGGGGCGCCGCGGCAGGGTTGGCGACAACTACGCTGAGCAGCGTGGTGGGCATGCGGGTTCGCAGGTGGTGACGCCTTTCGACCCGACCGGCGGCGTTCGGCTGGGCCCGCCGGCCGCCCACCGCTGCCGGCGACGAATCCACCTGGAACACGACCCGGCCGCGGATCGATCGTTGCGCCTTCCGGCGGACCCGGCACAGTTGCTCCGGTTGGAAACCCTTGCGGCGCACCGGGTCTGGGTGCACGCGCGGCTCGCCACCGGCATGGCGCTGACCGAGGGTCCGCGCTCCGAACACGGCGTCGGCATGACCGGCATGTCCGATGCGTCCGGCGTGACGGGCGCTGCCGGTGAGTTCAGGTTGAACGGCGAGACCGAGTCGGCCCGTGTAGCAGGTTCGTCCGGAGTTGCCGGCGTGTCCGGCCTGGCCGCTCCCGGTACCGCTGCCCGCTCCGGCGACCAACCGGCCGCCCTGTGGATGTCGCAACTGCGAACCCCGACCCGATATGCCACCCCTGACCTGCTGCTCCGCGCCCCGGACGGCGGGTACGTGCCTGTGCTGGTACGCGGGCACCGAACGACCGATCCGGGAAGCGGCGCGGTGTGTTCGCGCCTTGCAGCGCCGCTCGCTGCGGAGGAGCGTTCGGATCGCAAGGTGCGCTTGCAACGGGCGGACGCGCTGGCGCTGGCGCACGTGCACCGGTTGCTCGAGGAACTGGGCCTCGCGTCGCCGCGCGCCTGGGGCGGAATCATCGGCCGTGGCCGGCCGGCCTCCGAGCCCGGCTGGGACGATGCCACCGTCATCGTCTGGTACGACCTGCACGCCCCGCTCGCCGGAGCCGGCGCCGCGAGCGCAAACGGCACCGCCGGCCGCAGCCCTGGCACGATGATGGCCCGGAGTGTCCTTGCCGACTACGACGCCCGTTTCGTCGACCGGCTCGCCGTGGCCCGGGCCGCCGCCTCGGGTGCGCCGGCGCTCGCCCGGCCGTCCCGGATCGCGGAATGCCGGCGCTGCCCTTGGTGGTCGGTGTGTGGTCCGGAACTTGCTGCCGCGCACGATATCTCGTTGCTGGTCCCGGGATCGGACGTCGACGTGCTGCACGCCGCAGGCATCGTCACCTACGACGATCTCGCCGCGATGGACCGGGCGGCATCCTCGGCGTTGCCGCTCACCGGGATTCCACCTGCGGAGGCCCGAACCCGGGCGCTCGCGCTACTCGCCGGCGCGCCGTTGGTGCGCCGTGCCGATCGGGTCGCGCCGCCGCGGGCCGACGTCGAACTCGACGTGGACATGGAGTCGTACTCGGACGAGGGCGCCTATCTGTGGGGCACATACCTCACCGGAACACCGCCGCCGGGGTGGGAGGATTTCCGGGCGGGATACCGCCCGTTCGTCACCTGGGAGGCGCTCGCATCGGCGCGCACGGCCGAGAACTTCGTCGCCTTCTGGCGCTACCTCAGCGCGCTGCGGCGGGCCTGCGCGGCGGCCCGGTTGACCTTCGCCGCCTACTGCTACTCGCACACCGCGGAGGAACGTTGGATCTACGGCACCGCCGCTGCGTTCCCGGACGCGCGCGGGATGCCGGGCAAGAACGAGATCGACGCGTTCTGCTCGTCGTCGCAGTGGGTCGACCTCTACCTGGAGATCAAGCGGCACTTCGTCGTGCCGGGGTCGCTGCGGCTGAAGCGGATCGCGACGGTGGCGGGCTTCTCCTGGCGCGACCCGGAACCAGGCGGCGAGAACTCCATGGCGTGGTACCGAATCGCCGCCCGCCGCAACGGATCAGGGGGCGGTGACGGGGTCGCCGGATCCCGCGACGCGGGGGCACCCGGCCCCGAAGCCGGGGCCGAAGGCGATGACGGTGCAGCGGCCAAGGCCCGATCGGGTGGGGGCGGGGGATCGGTCGGGGCCGGCGGATCGGGTGGGGCCGGCGCAGACGACATCGTGCAGGCGCACCGCGACCGGATCCTGCGGTACAACGAGGATGACGTCAGGGCCACGTTGGCGCTGCGCAACTGGATGACCGAGCGCGCCGGGAGCGTCCCCGCGCTGGCCGATCTGGAGCGCATGGCGCGGTAGGGCGGGTGCCCGATGTGACGATCCCGCAGGATCGCCGCCTCATGGGAAGGTGTCTGGTTCCCGCGGCATCTGCGTCACCTCGGGGCCATGCGCAGCGCGCCGTCGAGGCGGATCACCTCGCCGTTGAGGTAGTCGCCCGACGCCAGCGCGAGCACGAGCGCTGCGTACTCGCCGGGTCGGCCGAACCGGGCCGGGAACGGCACGGTCGCCGAGAGGCCCTCGCGGAACTCGTCCGTGACCGAGGCCATCATCGGAGTGTCCATGATGCCGGGAGCGATTGCCATGACCCGAATCCCGTGCTGCGCAAGATCTCTCGCCGCGGGCAGCGTCATGGCCGCGATCCCGCCCTTCGAGGCGGAATATGCGATCTGACCGATCTGGCCCTCGAATGCGGCGACCGACGCGGTGTTCACGATCAGGCCACGCTGCCCCGAGTCGTCGGCCGGCGGCGTCGCCGCGATCGCCTCGGCGGCTAGCCGCAGCACGTTGAAGGTTCCGATCAGGTTGATGCCGACCACGTTTCGGAACAGGTCCAGGTCGTGCACGCCGTTCCGCCCGAGGATGCGGGAGGCCCAGGCGACACCCGCGCAGTTGACCGCGAGCCGCAGCGGTGTCGTGCCCTCGGTTGCGGCTCGAACCGCGGCGGTGACGTGGTCCGCGTCGGTGACGTCACCGTCGACCCTGACGACCCCGCTGGGCGGATCGCCGGCCCTGTCCCACCCGGCCGGCAAGTCCAGGCCGACCACGTGTGCGCCGGCGCGAGCCAGGGCTGCGGCGGTGGCGGCGCCCAGTCCGGACGCCGCACCGGTAACGATGGCCGCGGTCCCGTTGAGGTCCATGGGCGGAACGCTACCCGTGCCCACCGGGGGCCACCCGTGCCCGCTGGGGCCCACCCGGCGGCTCATCCACCAACAGTGTTGCGAAATGTACCGCCTCGTGCCCGAATTGCCGCACTTTTCTCACCACTGTCGTGGAAGCGTCGCCCAGCGCCGGAGCGAGGGCTGCCTACAGCAATCCGCGACGTCGGGCGATGGCGACCGCCTCGCCCCGGCTCCCCACCGCCAGTTTCGCCATGATGTTCGAGACGTGCACGCTCGCCGTCTTCTCGCTGATGAAGAGCTCCTTGCCGAGTTGTCGATTGGTGCGACCCTTGGCCAGCAACTCCAGGACCTCTTGTTCTCGGGGCGTCAACGTCGGGATGCTTCCCGATGCCGCTGCCGCGGGGGCGAAGCCGGAGACCTTCCCGCGCCGGGCGAGCGCGGCCACCGCATCCGCCAGCGGCCGGGCGGCCAGCGATCGTGCCGCGTCATACGCAAGGCGCAGCAGTTCAGCCGCTTCGTCGACCGGCGCACGCGCGGGGACGCACCGCTGCCCCCCGTCACCGGCCGCCCCGTCGCCTCCGGCCGCTGGCTGGCTGTCCCCCGCGCCTTCGCCCACGGCCGCGTGTCCCGCGGCCCCGTCTCCGCCCGCACCGTCACCGGCCGCCCCGTCGCCTCCGGCCGTCGGCTGGCTGTCCCCCGCGCCTTCGCCCACGGCCGCGTGTCCCGCGGCCCCGTCACCGGCCGCCCCGTCGCCTCCGGCCGCTGGCTGGCTGTCCCCCGCGCCTTCGCCCACGGCCGCGTGTCCCGCGGCCCCGTCTCCGCCCCCACCGTCACCGGCCGCACCCCGTGCAGCGCGGTCCAGCAGCACCTCCGCCAGCCGCCACCGGCACCGCGCCACCTCGTAGGTGTAGCCGTAGTCGAACGCCGTCACCGCCGCCCGCCATATCTCGGCGTCGCGCTCCCCCCGCAGCCGCGACCACTCGGCCTCGGCGCGGGCGAGCCACGCCTTGCCTTCTGCGCCCAGCCGCTCGCCGCGCGGAAGCCCCAACCGGGCGGCGGTGCGCGCGTCGGAGACGATCGCCTCGCCCTGCGCCGCGGCATCCCGGGCGCCCGAGGCGTCGCCCCGCAGGCGGAACTGCCCTGCGCGGTCGGCGAGCGCGGCCAGCGCGAGCGCATCCAGCCAGATACGGCCCAGGTAGTGCTCACCCCAGAGCGGAACCGGCACGTCCACGGCCGCCGCGTAGGCCGTCAGCGCCGCGGCCGGATCTTGCTGCCACAGCAGGTGGTCGACCTCGCAGCCGCCGGCTAGCATCGCCAACTGCGCCGTGGTGTGCGGATCCGGATGCCGGGCCGCGCGAAGCCGGGCAAGCCGGTCCGGGACGTCCGCCAGGCCCCGCCCGACCGCGATGTGCAGGCTGAACGCCTCCAGCAGCGGGCGCGCCGATGCCGGGATGCGGTCCGCGTCCTGCAGCGGCTGCAGCCCGCCGTCCCAATCGCCACAGACATAACGGGCGATGACGTCGATCCCCCGCGCCTCATGCGCGTAGAGCGAGTACGTCATCCCCGTCGCGGCTGCCCGTTCGATGGTGCGCTGGGTCCATTGCAGCGTGGATCGCAGGTCGCCGGCGTCGTAGCGGCTCATCGCCAGGTTGAACAACGTCCGGAGCTCGGCCGCGATGTCCCCCGAATCGCGCGCCAGTTGCAGCGCGCGGGTGAAGCAGTCCGCCGCTCCGTCGGCGTCGCCGGCGCGTTCGGCGATCCGTGCGAGCGTCGTCAGCGCCTCCGCCTGAAGGTTGGCCGCACCGGCCGCTTCGGCGTCGGCCAGCCCCTGCTGCGCCATGGCCGCGGCGCCTTCGCGGTCGTGCACGAACAGCAGCACCGCCTGCGTGCACCGGGCCTGCGCGCGCTCGGCGCAAACCGGCAGGTGCTCGGCCATCGCCACGGCTTCGTCGCCGGACTGCCGATCGCGGTCGTCCCCGGCGGAATACCGGGCGGCGGCCAACCGCGCCCGAACCATGACCCGGCGCCGCCGGCCCGGAAGGTCCGGTTCGGGTCCGGTTTCGGCCGGTAACCGCTCGTCGGCGCCGAGCAGTAGCAGCGCGGCCCGGTTCGGGTCGCCGGCGGCAGCAGCCGCGTCGGCGGCCCGCAGGTAGACCTCCGATTCGCTGCTGCCGGCCAGGGCCTCGGCGTCGGGCACGGACGCCCACCAGGCGAGCACCCGCTCGAAATGCCGCTGCGCCTCGCTCGGGGCATGTACCCGCTGAGCATGCGCAGCCGCGCTCATGGATGCCGTAAGGGCCAGCGGAAGGTTGTGACTGAGCTCCGCATGGTGCGCGAGTTCGCCTGCGACGCCAGGCGTATCGGCGAGCCGGCCGGCCAGAACCCGGGCGTATTCGCGATGCAGCCGCACCCGCTCACCTGGCAGCAGTTCGGCGTAGGCGGCCTCCTGAAGCAGCGCGTGCCGGAATTCGTAGGTGTCCGCATCGACCACGAGCACGTGCCGTGCCACGGCCTCCCGCAGCGCATCGTCGAGGTCCGCCGCCGGAAGGCCCGTCACCGCCGCCAACACCTCGTGGTCGACCCGTCGGCCGGCCACCGCCGCGACGCCCACCACGTCGCCGGCATGGTGGTCCAACTGCTCGAGCCGGGAGATCAGCACATCCTTGAGCGCCTGTGGGAGCGCGAACGGAGCCCGCGGGCCGTCCGCTGCGGCCCGGCTCGATTCACGCAACTCTTCGGCAAAGAAGGCATTGCCCTCCGCGCGCGCCACGATGTCGTCCACGGCGGCCTGTTCGAGCGGGCCGATCGCCGTCAGAAGTTCGGCGATCGCCATGGGCGGCAACGGGTCCAGGGTCAACCGCTGCACGTTGGACAGCCGGGCCACATCGGCCAGGAACGGCCGTAACGGGTGCCGGCGATGCAGGTCGTCCGACCGAAAGGTCAGCACCAGGGCCAAGCGCTCCTGATCCATGCGGCCCATGAGGTACCGCAGCAGGTCCCGTGACGGGCGATCCGCCCAATGCACGTCCTCCACCACCAGGCAGAGCGGACCCTCCTCGGCCAGTTCGAACAACAACTCCACCGTGGCCTCGTAGAGTTGCAACTGGCTCAATGGTTCCGCCGCCCCGCCGCGCAGATGCGGTTCCAGCCAGCGCCACGAGGCGGTGTCCAGGTGGCGGAAGGCATCGACGAACGGCAGGTAGGGCAGGCCGCCGTCGGGCAGGTTCACGCAATGCCCGAGGAGGCAGCGGGTGCCGGTCGCGGTGAGCCGGTCGAGCAGTTCGGCGATCAGGCGGCTCTTGCCCACTCCGGCATCCCCGCCGAGGACGATCGCGGCGGCGGCACCGCGGGTGGCACTGCCGACGATCTCGAGCAGCCTGGTCACCTCGCTCTCGCGGCCGATGATCGGCGAGGTCGGCGGTGCCACGCCATACATGCTGGCACGCCCGACCCTGCCGGGGGCTTCCTGCGCGGTCACCGCGATTGCGCGCGCCGCGCCTCTTCGCTCTTGCGCTTCTTCGACGATGACGAGCGAGCCGTGGTGCGCGTCGCCCCGACTCGGCGCCACGGACGGAAGTACGCGCTGACGCGTTCTTGCCGGTACGCCCGGTCCGCGCCCATCAGAAGGATGATGCTCATGATCTGTTCCCTGCCCGTCCTGGGTGCTCGCTTGGTTCGTCTTCACCCTCTACATTTCCGGTAAGGCGGGCCGCCGGGCATCGGGATTTCGCCCTGTTCAGCGGGGTGGGGCACCTTAGATGACCCGGGCGCACGGGTGGGGCGCCGTAGGGGCCAATCGCCGGACGCTCCCGCGGGAACGCATCGGACGACTCCTTCGTGGTGCTGCCGAAGCCGAGCCGCGCCGGTCGCCCGCTCCCGCCCGTCCTGGCCGGCCGTCCGGCGGTGGCACCCAACCGAAGCGGGCGTTTCGACCACCATGCCCCGCGACGAGGGCCGGAGCGCCTCAGCAGCCGATCACGCCGCCGACGCGAAGGCGGCGGCGGTGTAGGCGAGCAGCAACCCGCGGACCTGGGCGGGTCGCAGGCGCGATCCCGGCAGGTAGCCCTGCACCACCAACCCGTCCATCATCGCGATGTACTCCACCGACTGCCGCTGCGCATCGGACACCGCCAGCGAACCGTCGGCGCGGCCGCGATCGAGCAACGACGCCGCCAGCGCATGCAGGTCCCGATAGACCTGCGACTGCCACGTCGAATACCGATCCTGGTGCGCCGCGAGGGTCCAGAAGTCCAACCACAGCTTCCAATGCTCGGTCGCCCGGCGTCCGGTTCCGAGCAGGCCCGTCGTCAGCACATCAAGCCCCGCGGCGCCGGTGGGTGCGGCGGCCGCTGCTGCCATCACGGGCGCCGAATACTGCGTCATCTCCGCCTGCAGGACCCCGGCGAGAACCTCTGCGATACCGGCGAAGTGGTAGGTGACGGTGCCCACCGCGACGCCCGCGGCGGTGGCGATGTCCCGCACCGAGGTGGCGTGCAGCCCTTGCGCCGCGATCACCTCGCGGGCGGCTCCGATGATCATCTGCCGGCGCACCGTGGCCGGTTGGCGCCGGCGCTTCTCGCCGGCCGGCGGTTCGGGCGCTGGACGGGCGCTCGGCTTCGTCATCGTTCCTCCACCCGCCCCTTTCCGGCAGCCCGCGTGCGCGCACCGCATGTCGCGGCGGACGCCGATTCCGGTACGCTCGCATCAGCATTCTAATCGTACGGTCGCACGATTAGAATGGCAGCGTGGAGCGGTCGCCGGGATCGTCCGGTAACCCGATCCGGCAAGACACCGCAATGCGGAGGCCGCAGATGTTCCTGCTTCGCAAGCCCATCCTGGCGTTGTCCGCCAGCACCGGCGTCCGCGATCTCATCACCAAGGTCCCGATCACGCGATCGGTGGTGGATCGGTTCGTCGCCGGACCGAACGTGGCGGACGCGATCGCGGCGGTCACCCGGCTGCGCGCCGCCGGCCTGCAAGTCACCCTTGACCACCTGGGCGAGGACACCACCGACCGTGCCCAGGCCGAGGCGGCCGTCTTGGCGTATTGCAACCTCGTGACGGCGCTGGACGCGGCGGGTCTGGCGGCCGGCGCGGAGCTCTCGGTCAAACTGTCCGCTCTCGGCGGCGCGCTGGCCGTTTCGTCGGATATGCCCACCGGCGGCGAGGCCTGGGCGCTGCAGGGCGCGCGCACCATCGTGGACGCGGCATACCGGGCCGGCGCCCGGGTGACGTTGGACATGGAGGATCACCGCACCGTCGATGCGACCCTGCGCAGTCTCGCCGCGTTGCGCAGGGCGACGCCGGATGTCGGCGTCGCGATCCAGTCCATGCTGCACCGCACGCCGGATGACCTCGCCCAACTCACCGGTGCCGGCTCGCGGGTCCGGCTGGTCAAGGGGGCGTACAACGAGCCGGCGGAGGTGGCTCACACCGACCCGGAGGGGATAGATCTGGCGTATGTGCGCGGCCTGAAGACGCTGATGGGCGGTGACGGGTATCCCATGGTGGCCTCGCACGACCCGCGGCTGATCGCCATAGCGGGGGAACTCGCGGCAAGGGCGGGGCGCGGGCCCAACGATTACGAGCACCAGTTCCTCTACGGCATCCGCCCGGACGAGCAGCGGCGGCTGGTCGCCGCGGGCGCGACGGTGCGGATCTACGTTCCCTACGGCGCGGACTGGTACGGGTACTTCACTCGGCGGCTCGCGGAGCGGCCCGCGAACTTGCTGTTCTTCCTGCGAGCAGCCGCGACCCGGAACTGAACCGGCGACGCTGCCGCGTGGTGTGGGGGATGCTGGAGGAGTGGCCGTGCCGCTCCGCGCGGTGCGCTCGGATCGTCGGCGACCCGGTCGGAGCGCGGTCGGCCGACAGCCGGCGGGATAACCGACGGCTGGCACCGCGGTAGGGCTGGCACCGCGGTAGGGCTGGCACGCAGGAAGGAGACAGGGACGTGGACGCGATCACCCATCCGCCCTTGCCGGTCAACGAACCGGTGCTGACCTACGCTCCCGGCACGCATGAGCGGGACGAGCTCATCGCGGCGCTCGCCGACTACCGGGGCAAGCGCGACCTGCCGGCCGTCATCGGTGGCGCACGCCGGATGCCCTCCGGGCCGGCGTTCGACGTGATCGCGCCACACGACCACCACCGGGTGCTCGGCGTGTCCGCGCACGGCGACCAGTCGGACGCCCGGCTAGCGATCGACGCCGCGTTGGCGGCCGCGCCGGCGTGGCGGGCGATGACGTTCGACGACCGGGCCGCCGTGCTGCTGCGCGCCGCCGACCTGCTGTCCGGGCCGTGGCGGGCCCGGATGAACGCGGCCACCATGCTCGGTCAGGCAAAGAGCGTGCAGCAAGCCGAGATCGACGCGGCCTGCGAGCTCGCCGACTTCTGGCGCTTCAACGTGCATTTCGGCCGCCAGGTGCTGGAGGACCAGCCGATCGCGAACTCCCGCGGCATCTGGAACCGCACCGATCACCGGCCGTTGGAGGGGTTCGTCTACGCGATCACGCCGTTCAACTTCACCGCCATCGCCGGCAACCTGCCGACCGCGCCGGCCCTGATGGGAAACGTGGTGTTGTGGAAACCGTCACCCACCCAGCAATTGGCCGCGTCGCTGACCATGGAACTGCTGCGCGAGGCGGGCCTGCCGGACGGCGTGATCAACATGCTGCCCGGGCGCGGGCCGGAGATCTCCGAAGTGGCGCTGGCGGATCCGGCGCTCGCCGGCATCCATTTCACCGGTTCGACCGCGACATTCAAGAAGCTGTGGGCCGCGGTGGGCGCGAACATCACCGGCTACCGCTCCTACCCGCGGATCGTGGGGGAGACCGGCGGCAAGGACTTCGTCGTCGCGCACTCATCGGCCGACGTCGAGGTGCTTCGCACCGCGCTGGTGCGCGGCGCCTTCGAGTACTCCGGCCAGAAGTGCTCGGCCGCGTCGCGGTGCTACGTTCCCGCATCGCTGTGGCCGGTGCTGCGCGACGCGCTGGTCGCCGAGATCGAGTCGCTCCCGGTCGGCGACGTCGAGGACCTGTCCAACTTCACCTCCGCGGTGATCGACGATCGGGCGTTCGCCAAACTGCGCGCGGCGATCGACCGCGCCAACGCCACGGTCGGCATCGAGGTGCTGGCGGGTGGGACCTACGACGATTCGGTCGGCTATTACGTGCGACCAACGTTGCTCGCCGGCACCGACCCGTCGGACGAGATCTTCTGCGCCGAGTACTTCGGCCCGATCCTCGCCGTGCACATCTACGACGACTCCGTCGCCGACGGTTTCGAGAAGGTGCTGCACGCGGTGGACAACGCCTCGCCCTACGCGTTGACCGGATCGATCATCGCCAACGACCGCGCCGCGATCGCGCGCGCCACTTCGGCGCTGCGATTCACCGCCGGCAACCTCTACATCAACGACAAGCCGACCGGGGCGGTGGTCGGTCAGCAGCCGTTCGGCGGCGCACGGGCGTCGGGCACCAACGACAAGGCGGGCTCCGCGTCGAACCTGATGCGCTGGTCCTCCCCGCGGGCGATCAAGGAGACGTTCGTCGCGCCGACGAGTTCGGGCTATCCGCATCAGGGATGACGGGGGATCGGGCGCGCGCCCGGACCCGCAGCGCCGGACCCGCCAGGAACCGGATCAGGACCGGGCGATCGTCCGAGCCGGTGCGCGACGTTCGCGGGCCGCAGGGGCGAGGATCGCGATGATCAGCACCACGGCGGCCACCGCGAGGAGCGCGTGCAGCAGGGGCATGAAGTGGGCGAGCAGGCCGATCATCGGCGCGCCGAGCAGGAACCCGCCGTAGCCGATGGTCGCGACGTTCGCGATGGCCCGCGCACCCCGGCCGGGAACCTCACCCGCGGCCGACATCGCGGACGGGAACACGATCGCAAGCCCGAGACCCCAAGCGGCAGCGCCGATCAGGGCCGTTGTCGTGCCCGGCACCAGGCACAGCAACACGATGCCGCAGGCGGCGATCAGGCTCGCCGCCCGCAAGGCGCGCACCCGGCCGAACCTGGCTATCAAGGGCCCGCCGGTGAACCGGCCCAACGCCATCGTGACGTTGAATCCGGCGTAGGTGAGCGCGCCGATCGCGGCCGGCGCGCCGCGGCCGTCCACCAGTGCCACCGCGAGCCAATCGTTCGCGGCGCCCTCGCCGACGGCCGTTCCGAGGGTGATGAGCCCCAGCAGCACCTCGATCCGGGTGATTCCGCGGCGTCGGCCGGCGCCGGAGCCCGGCGCCGGTGGACCCATCGGGGGAGCGCGGCCGACGGTCGAGCCGGTGGCCCGGTGCGCCGCGGGGGCTTCGTCATCGCCGGGAACGCGCCGGCCGGGGGCTTCGTCATCGTTCGACGTCGCCGTAGCCACGCCATTCCCGCCGGATCCACCGTCCGCCGGGGTGCCGTCCAGGAACGCCGCGCAGCAGATCAACACAACGAACCACAGCAGCGTGGACACCACCGGAAACTGCCAGGCCAGCGGGACGTCGTAGCGGGCCGCGGCCGCGCCGGCCACCGCCCCGCCGACCGCGCCGACCGAGAACAGTCCGTGCCAGAGCGGCATCAGCACCTGCCGGCGGCGGTGCTCGACGATCGATCCCTGCACGTTCATCGAAACGTCCCAGGTGCCGACGCCGACCCCGGTCAGCAGCAGGATCCCGGCGAGCGCCGGCACCGACGTGGCGATCGGCACCAGCGACCAACCGACGAGCGCGATCGTCGCGAAAACCCGGCAGACCGCTGCCGTTCCGAACCGTTGCACCATCCGGCCGGCGAACGGCATCGCGACGATCGACCCGATGCCCACGCAGACCAGGGCGAATGCGAGTTCGGTTGCGCTGGCATCGACCTGGCTCTTGATCTCCGGCATCCGCGACACCGCGGAGGCGAAGGTGAGGCCCGCGCCGGTGAAAACCCCGGCGACCGCGAGCACCGCCCGGCCATGGCCGCGCGCGCCGCCAGCCGCGGCGCGCCGCATCGGAACCGATGCGGCGACATGGCTCTCGCGGCCAGCTACCGGACCGGCGTCATCGCTCACATCGGGGGCGGGAAGATCGCGTCGATCGCGGCGAGGTCGTCCTCGTCCGGCTCCCAGGCGGCCGCGGCCTGGGCATTGGCCACCACCTGTTGCGGCGTGGTGGCACCCGCGATGACCGACGCCACCTGCGGTCTGGCCAATAGCCAACCGAAAGACACCGCCAGCATGGTGATTCCACGCTCATCGGCGAAGGACTGCAACGCCTCCAACTTCTCCCAGGGCGCGGACTGCATCAGATGGGGCTTGAACAGCTCCAGCCGGCTGCCCGCGGGGGCGTGGCTCCGCGTGTACTTTCCGGTCAGCAACCCGTTCGCCAGCGGATAGAACGGCAGCACGCCGACGCCGAACGCCTGCGCGGCCGGCAGGAGTTCCCGCTCCGCGCGGCGGTCCAACAGCGAGTACTGGTTCTGCGCCGAGATGAAGGGGATGCGGGAGGTGGACTGCGCGGTCCACGCGGCGTCGGCGAGTTGCCAGCCGGAGAAGTTGGAGTGGCCGATGTAGCGGATGTGCCCAGCGGTGACGAGGTCGTGCAGCGCGGCCAGCGTCTCCTCCAGCGGCGTCGCCAGGTCGGGCTCGTGCAGCTGGTACAGATCGATCCAGTCCGTACCGAGCCGCCGCAACGACGCGTGCACGGCCTGCCGGATGTACCTGCGTGAGGCGCGGGCACCGAAGTCCGGGCCGTTGGCGCCGCGCGCGTTCATGCCGAACTTGCTGGCGATGGCGACGTCGCCCCGGCGAGGTCCGAGGGCGGCGCCGAGCAGTTCCTCCGACCGGCCGGGCGGGGCGCCGTAGACGTCCGCCGTGTCGAAGAAGGTGATGCCGGCATCGACGGCGGCGTGCACCACGGCCGTCGCAGCTTGTTGGTCCTCGGTCGCGCTGCCGGCGCGGCCCAAGTTGTTGCAACCGAGTCCGACCGGTGAGACCGCGAGCCCCGAGGTGCCCAGCCGTCGGTAGGGGAGCGGCTGGGGCCCGGCCGGCGGCGCGGGGGGTTGCTGTGCCACCCGGACAGCCTACGGCCCGCCTGCGCGCGGGTGATCTCACCGTGCGAAACCCCGGACGGCCCGACGGCACCTACGGCCCGACCGCACCTACGGCCCGCCTGCGCGGGGATGATCTGCCCTCGACCCGGCCGATCAGCGGTTGGCGATCCCCGGCAATCCTCGGCAATCCCCGGCGATCCTCGGCAATCCCCGGCAATCCTCGGCAATCCCATGCGCCGCCTTGGCCGTTCGTGTATTGCGGCGACTATTCGTACCCTGGAGGAATGACCGCGTTCAGCCCCTTCTTCCGCCCCCGTCCGACCATGGCGACCGCCGAGACGGCCCTCCCGGGCCGGCCCACGCCGATGCCGGTCACCGGGACGCACGCCGTCCTCGGCACCAGCACCGTCCCGCCATGGCCGGCGGGCGCGCAGGTCCTCACCGTCGCCATGGGCTGCTTCTGGGGTACCGAGCGCATCTTCTGGCGCCTGCCCGGCGTGGTCACCACGGCGGCCGGTTACCAGGGCGGGTTCACCCCGAACCCGACGTACGAGGAGGTGTGCACCGGCCGGACCGGGCACGCCGAGGCGGTGCTGGTGGTCTACGACCCCACCGCCACGGACGCCGCGCACCTGCTCAAGGCATTCTGGGAGAACCACGATCCGACCACCGCGAACCGGCAGGGCAACGACGTCGGAACCCAGTACCGCTCGGCGGTCTACTGGAACACGCCCGAACAGCGCGCCGAGGCCGAGGCGACGCGAGACGCATTCGCAGAAGTGTTGCGCAGCAAAGGGTTCGGACCGCCCACCACCGAACTGCGGTCGGCTGCCGAGGCTGGCCCCTTCTATTACGCCGAGGACTACCACCAGCAGTACCTGCACAAGAACCCGAACGGCTACTGCAACCACGGGCCCAACGGGTGCACGTTGGACGTCGAATACCGAAACCGCCCGCGACCGCTCGCGGTCGAGGCCGATCCGCAGCCGTGACGGCCCGGGTGCCGGGTTTGCCGGCGGGTCGTGGCCGGCAGCGGGCGCCCGCTGCTCGCCGCGACCGCGGCCCCCATGGTCCTACATGTCGATTATGCCGAGGTTTTCGTTAAGCCGAGGAAATCTGAGAGTGCTTGTGCTGC
>CAZUXD010000026.1:0-49270 GCA_964624455.1 uncultured Actinomycetes bacterium
GAGGCCCCGACCCGCGACCTCACCCGCAAACGCGGGTCACCCCATACCGTCTAGGTTTTCCCTGCCGGCAGTCGCTCGCCGTCCTTACGGCCGGGGCATCAGCGGGGCAGGTCGTCACCGACGGGGACCAGCGGGGCCCGGAGAAGGGCGCGGGAGCGTCCCGGAACGTCGCAGGAGGGAGCCTCTCCGGTGGTCCTCGGGTGGGCGGCGCGGCGCACCGGGGCGCGGCGCGCCGTGGTCCTCGCGCTGGCCGCGCTGATCGGGATCACCGCGTTCCTGCTGGCCGGCATCACCGGCTACGGCAGCCGTGTCGGCACGGTGGGGCTCCGGGACTTCCTCACCACCGCGGATGCGACCGCGTCCTCGCTGCAGGTGCAGACCCGGTTGGCGCCCGACGCGGAAGCCCAGCAACTCGCCGCGGACGCGCTGCTGGGCGGCCTGTTCGCCGGATTGCACGTCATCTCCTATCGCAGCGTGACCCTGCCGCCCACGCCCGTCACCGCGACGTCCCGAAGCCCGGGGGCGCCGGCGGGCAAGCCCACGATCCGAATGGCCGCCTTCGACGACCTCCCTGCGCATGCCCACCTTCTGGCCGGCACCTGGCCCGACCCGGCAACCGCACCTCGGGCCGGCGGCCGGTTGCCCACCGCCCAACCCGCGGCGCTGGCCGCCGACGCCGCCGCGGCGCTCGGCCTGGCCGTCGGGGACACGCTCTCGGTCGGCAACACCGACCGGATCACGTTCGACATCGCGGCCGTCTTCGCGCCGAACGACCCCGGCGATCCGTACTTCGCCGCCGACGCCGCCGCCGCCCGCGGCTCGATCGCACTGGCCGCCGACAGGCTGGCCGCGGGCTTCATCGCGGTTGCGCCCGCGGTCCTCGCCGCGAAGGGCACCGCCGCGCTGGTCAACTGGACGATCGTCCCGGACACCACCCGCCTGGTGCCGGCCGAGATGACCGCGATGGCCGAGGCGGTCGCGAAGGTGCCGGATGCCGTCGTTGCGGATCGCGCCGTCGCCCCGCAGGGCGCGGTGTCCGCGGGTGGGCTCGCCGCCACGCTGCGCACCGTCACCGGGTCGGTCGCCGCCGCGCAGGCGGTCAACCCGGTGCCGTCGCTGCTGGTCGCCGCGATCAGCCTGCTGATGCTGGTACAACTCGCCCGCCTGCTGGCGGCGGAACGGCGGCCGGAGACCGCCCTGATCCGATCCCGTGGCGCATCGGCCGGCCGGCTCACCCGGTTCGCGGTGGCCGAGGCGGCGCTGATCACCGTGCCGGCCGCGGCCGCCGGCGTCGGCGCGGCGACCGGGATCCTGCGGCTGTCGCAGGCGCAAGTGCCGCTGACCGGATGGGTGCAGGTCGCCGTCGCGGCCGTGGTCGCGATCGCCGTCATCTCCCTGCCGGCCGCCCACCAGGCCCGGCTGCCGGCCGACCGGCAGGGAATCGACGACTCGGGGCGGATCCGGGCGGTTACCGCTGCCAGCACCGTCGTGCTGATCCTCATCGCGGCAGCGATCGCCGTATGGCGGTTCCGGCGGAGCGGGTCGGCCCTGCTGCTGGCGCGAGACGGCACCACGCGCATCGATCCGATCGCGGTACTGGCGCCGGCACTGGTGCTCATCGCGGCCGCCGTACTGGCCGGCGTCGCATTCGGGTTGCTGGCCGCCATCGGTGAATCGGCGGCGGCGCGGTTGCGGGGGCTGGGGGTGCCGCTCGGCGCCCGGCAGGTAGCCCGTCGCGGAACGGTGTTCGGCGTGGTCGTGATCCTCTCCGCGCTCGCCGTCGGTGCGATCGGGATCGCCGCCAGCTACTCCCCCACCCAGTCGGTGATGCAGACCCGCACCGACGTGCTGCGGAACGGGGCGCCGCTGCTGGTTGCCATGCCGTCCGTCGACCCGCTCACCCCCGGGCCGTACCGGCAGCCCCCGGCCGGCATGGCCTCCGGGTTGCCGGTGGTCGGCGCGACGCTCGCGGCGCTCCGGCAGCCGATCCGGCTCGGCGAGCAGGACGCGGTGCTGGTCGCGGTGTCGGCGGACCGGATGGGAAGCGTCGTTCCGGACGCGGGAAGCTCCTTCCGGCCGGGCCGGCTGGCCGATCTATTGGCGACCCGGCGGGCGGGTTGGGAGCTGCCCGCCGGGACCACGGCGGTGACAATGCAGATCTCGGCCGGCGCCGCGTGGCACGTGCCGGGGTTGACCACCGCCCACTCGGATGGGCCGGACACCCAGGAACCGGGCGGCTGGGGCCCGTCCGGGGTGGCCGTCTCGTTCGAGGTGGCGGCCTGGGTGCAGGAACCGAGCGGGGTACTCGTACCGGTGGCCGCGGACGGAACGGTATCGGTGGTGGCCGCGCCGATCGCGCCCCCCGCGCCGGCATCCGCCGCCATCACGATTCCGCTGCCGGGCCTGGTACCCGGTTCCCGGTTGGTCGCGCTGGACCTGCTCACCCCCGTGACGGCCGACCCGATGGATGTCACCATGGCGGTGACGAACGCCACCGCGCAGACACCGGCCGGGGGGCGGCCGCTCGACCTCTCGGCCGGCAGGTGGGAAGCCGGGCCAGCGCCGCAGCCCGGCAACGGATTGATCCCGCAACTGCTGGCCTACCCGATGGCCGCCGCGACGTCCGGTACGGGCCTGTCCGGTTCGGTGCCGGCCGGGCAGTTCTCGGTGGCACGCCTGACGGCGGCGACGCCGCCGGCGGTGCCGGTCGCGGTGAACGAGGCACTCGCCGACGCGCTGCGGCTCGCACCCGGCGCGGACCTCACCATCGGGCTCGACGCGGCGCGGCAGTTCCCCGCCCGGATAGTGGCCGTCTCCCCGCTGCTGCCCGGTGACGCCGGGACCCCGACGCTGCTCGCGGACCTGTCGGCGCTGGGCGACATGCTGCTGCGAACCACCCCGGACCTGCCCGGAAGCAACGAGTTGTGGGCCGCGCCCGTCGATCCGGCCGCCGCGGCGGCCGCACTGCGCCCACTCGTTCCGCCGACATCGATCATGACAACGGCGGACACCCGGTCCGCCCAGGCGCTGATCCGACCGGCCGCACTCACCTTGTGGTTCGGCGCCGCCGGCTCTGCGGCGCTGGCCGCCATCGGGGTGGCGAGCGTGATCGCCAGCCTGTCCCGGGCGCGGCGCGGCGAGCTCGTCGTGCTGCGCTCGGTCGGCGTGCCGGCGCGGCGGCAGGCGCAGGCCCGGCGACGCGAACTCTTCGTCACCGCCGCCGTCGGTTGGCTGTTCGGGTTGGCGGTGGCGGCCGCGGCGGTGTTCACCACCGTGACCGCCCTGGCCCGGTCGGCGGTGGTGGGCCCGCTGGGCGTGAGCGCCAGCCTGCACGTCGGTTGGCGTCTGGCCGCGCTCGTCGCAGGGGTGCACGGCGCGGCGGTGATCGTGATCGTTGCGGTGCACGGCATCCGGTTGCGCCGGCAGGTGCTGCGCGCGACGCCCAGCGAGTTGGTGCTCTGAGCCCGCCATGAACCCGCACGCGCCCGAAACCGCCCCGCACGAGGGGGGTCGCAGCCGGCTCGGCGGCCTCGGGCTGCTACTGCGGCACCGCCGGCCGGTACGCGGCCCGTCGCTCCTGGTGGCGCTGATGGTGCTGGCCGTTGCGGCGCTGGTGGCGGCGACACCGGCCGTGTTCACCACCATGACGGCGCGCGAGCTGGCCCAGACGGTGGCGAAGGCCCCGCCGGAGTCGCGGTTCCTGATCTCCCGCCCGTCCGGCCGGATCCTCGCCCGGCCGTCGCTGGATCCAGCCCATTCCGGTCTCGAGGGCCGCCTGGATGACGTCTACGGCACGTGGCAGGACCAGCTCGCCGCGCTCCGGACGGACCTGCCGCAGCCGCTGCGGAGCCTGGTCGGCCCGCCCGGCTGGTCGATGACCACCGAGCCGGTCGCGATCGGGCCCACGCCGGCCGCCGACCCGCCGGCCGCCTTCACGATGGTGGTACCGCGGGTGGACGTTCACGCCGACCGGGTCGCCCGGCTCGTCGCCGGTCGCTGGCCGGTCGGCGCGGACCCGTCCGGCCCGCCCGGAATCGTGCTGTCCGAGCAGGCCGCGAAGACGATGGGGGTGACGGTCGGCTCCCTGCTCGGCCCCTTCCCGGTCGCGGGAATCTTTCGGCCGCTGGACGATCAGGCCGACTACTGGGCGCTGAACCCCGGGATGGTGCGCGCGGGTGTCGTCGATGACGGGAATGCGCCCGTCACGATCACCGTCACCGCCTTCATCGACCCCGTGAAGTGGAACGCGACGTCGTTTCGCGACCCCTCGATCCTGGTGTGGTACCCGCTCGACCTGTCCGACCTGTCCGGCGGCGAGGCATCCGAGGTCGTCGGGCAGTTGCGGGGCGTGGTGGCCGCTCCCCGGCCGCTGCCGCTCGGTGCCGGAAACGTTGCCCTGCAGGCCGCGCAGACCATCCGCTCGCTCACGGTAGGCGCCGGCATGATCGGCGAGCTGGACGCCGCGGCGAGCCGGGTGCGCGCTGCGGGATCCGTGCTGACGGTCGCGAGCTCCGGCCCGCTGGCCGCGGCGATCGCGGTGCTGTTGCTCGCCACCCGGGCGCTCACCCGTCGCCGCCGGCCGCTGATCGCCTTGCTGGCCGCCCGCGGCGCCTCCCCGGTCCGCCTTCGCCTGCTGCTCGCGCTCGAGGGCTTGGCGATCGGGTTCCCTCCGGCGGCAGTGGCGGCACTGGTGATGTGGTGGCTGTTCGGCGTGAACGCGTCGCTGCCCGGGCTGGTGTTCGCGGTGCTGGTCGGGCTGCTGCCGGCGGCGCTGCAGGGCGCGGTGCGCACGGAAGGGGCCGGCGTGCAGCGCAGCCGGGCGCTCGCGCGGGGGGACGGCCGGGCGCCCTCCGGGCGGGGGGACGGCCGGGGGCGCTCCGCGCGGGGGGACAGCCGGGCGGGCTCTGCGCTGGGGCGCGGCGGCGCGCCGCGTCGGATGACCCAATCCGGGCTCCGGACCGGCAACGGGGCGCGCTGGGTGGCAGAGGTTACGGTGCTGGCGCTCGCGGCGATCTCGCTCTACCTGCTCCTGGGCGCCGGGCTGGGCGGCGGCGCCGGCACCGACCTGTTGGTCGCCGCCGCGCCGCTGCTGTTGGCGGGCGCCGCATGCGTGGTGGTGCTGCGGCTCTACCCGGTCCCGCTCCGCATGCTGTCGGCGTCGTTTCGCCGCCGCCGGGGCGCCGTGGGCTTCCTCGGCTCGGTCCGCGCCCTGCGGGATCCGGCGGTGGGCGTCGTCCCGGTGCTGGCGGTGCTGGCCGGGGTGTCCGTCGCCGTATTCTCCGCCGTGACGCTGTCCACCGTCACCCATGGCGCCGACCAGGCGGCGCTGACCGATCTCGGGGCACCGATGCGGGTGACGGGCGGCCCGGTCGGCGACCTCACCGAGGCGCAGTACGCGAGACTCCAGAAGGTTCCCGGGGTGGCCGCCGCCGCCCGGGTCGCGGTGGCCGGATCCACGCCCATGCAGGTGCCCGGAAGGGCCACCAAACCGACCGTCGAGATCTACCTGGCGGACACCGCCGCGCTGGCCGCCGTCCAGCGCGCGGTGCCCGGAGCAGTGCCGATTCCCGTCGGGCTGGAATCGAAACCCGTTGCGGGAGTGGTATTGTCCGCAAACCTCGGGCGGCCGGGGATGTCGGTGACGGTGGGCAGCGTGCCGGCGCGGGTGATGGGCAGCGCCGAGCACCTGACCGGCCTGGGCCGCTCGACGGATTTCGCGCTCTTCGACTCCGCCGTCACCGGATTCGGCACCTTCCGCCCGGACGCCGTGCTGATCGCGCCCGCGCCCGGCGCGGATACCGCGACGGTCGCCGCGGCGGTGACCTCGCTGCTCGGTCCGGACGCCACGGTTCGGCTGGCATCCGCCGACGCAACAGCGCTGCGATCCGGTGCAATGGCTTCCGGCATACGCCTCTCGCTGATCGCCGCGCTGGTGACGTGCGCGGTGGCCGCGGTGGCCTCGTTGTTGCTCACCATGGTGAGCGCCTCGGCGACCAGGACGCGGCTGTTAGCGATCGTGCGCATCCTGGGGTACTCGCTTCGTCAGCGGCGCGCCCTGGTGCTGTGGGAACAGACGCCGGCCGCGGCGGTGGCGCTGCTCGTCGGCTCCGCGTTGGGGTTCGGGCTGGCCGCGTTGGTACGGCAGAGCGTGGACCTGACACCGTTCACCGGCGGGGCGGGGCGGCCGGCGCTGTACGTGCAGGGCACGCTGCTGGCCGCCTTGTTGGGCGGTTTCGTGGCGCTGGTCGCGGTCGCGACCTGGGTGGGCCTGCTGCTCACGCGGCAGGTGACGGCGGCCGCCGCGGTGAAGGTCGATGAGGAGTGACGAGCATGGCTGATGTGATCCGTGTCCGATGCGCGCTGGCCGATGGCGGCCGGGGCTCGGGAACACCCGAAAGGTGGCTGACCAGATGAGCCTGCCGGACCTGTTCGCGCCGGCCGCGGGCGAGGCGATGCCGGCGGACCGGTCGCCCGACATCCTGTGCCGCGACCTGGTGCGCATCTACACCGCGGAGGGTATCGAGGTGCAGGCCCTGCAGGGGGTCGACCTGCGGGTTCGCCGCGGCGAACTGGTCGCCGTGATCGGCGCATCGGGCTCGGGCAAGTCGACGCTGCTGACGATCCTGGCCGGCCTTGACCGGGCGACAGCCGGGACGGCGATCGTGGCCGGGCACGACCTGCTCCGGATGGACCGGGCCGAGCGGGTTCGATACCAGCGCGACGTGGTCGGCTTCGTCTGGCAGCAGGCGTCGCGGAACCTCTTGCCGTACCTCACGGCTGCCGAGAACGTCGCCATGGTGCTTTCGCTCGCGAGCCGGTCGCGCAGCGGGCCGGCCGGCCGCCGGCGTCGGATCGGTGCGCTGCTCGAGCTCCTCGGAGTGCCGCACTGCGCCGACCGGACCCCGCCGGAACTCTCCGGCGGGGAGCAGCAGCGAGTTGCGGTCGCCGTGGCGTTGGCCAACTCGCCGCAGGTTCTGCTGGCCGACGAACCGACCGGCGAGCTCGACGAGGCGTCCAGCTCGCAGGTGCTGTCCGCTCTTCGATCCGTCAACGAGGATTTGGGGGTGACGACGATCATCGTGACCCACGATCCCGCGGTTGCCGGCCACGTGCGACGCACCATCCACATCCAGGATGGCCGCATCGTCACCGAGACGATGCGGCGCACGGAGGTGGGCGCCGATGGCCGTGTCCGGCACGTCGCCGAGGAGTTCACGGTGGTGGATCGGTTGGGGCGCATGCAGATCCCGCCGGACGCCGCGATGAGCCTGCACCTGGTGAACCGGGTGCGCCTGCAGCAGCACCCGGACCATGTGACGATCCGGCCGGAGGGACCAGGGTGGGAGCCGTCGTGACGGACGATCCGGTGATCTCGGCTCACGGCGTGACGAGGGTCTTTCACACCCCGGCTCGCGATATCCGCGCCTGCGACGGAGTGGACCTCGCGGTGCGCGCCGGCGAACTGGTGGTGATCCGCGGCCGGTCCGGTTCGGGAAAGACAACCCTGCTGGGCCTGCTCGGCGGGCTCGACCGGCCGACCGCGGGCCGGGTGATGGTGCACGGCACGGACCTCGCGGAGCTCTCCGACGAGCAGGCCTCCGCGCTGCGCCGCGGAACGCTGGGCTACGTCTTCCAGTCCTTCGGGCTGTTGCCCATGCTGTCGGCCGCGGAGAACGTCGAGGTGCCGCTGCGGGCGATGCGGCTTGCGGCCGGCGAGCGGCAGGAGCGGGTGGCGGAGGTGCTGGCCATGGTCGGCCTGACCGGGCACGAACGCCAGCGCCCGTACGAGCTGTCCGGGGGACAGCAGCAGCGAGTGGCGCTGGCCCGCGCGCTGGCGCCCCGCCCGAGCATCCTGCTGGCCGACGAGCCCACCGGCCAGCTCGACTCCGAGACGGCCACCCGAATCCTGGAGTTGATCGGCGAGCTGGTGAGCGGTCGGGGCATCGCGGCCATCGTCACCACCCACTTCCCACCGCTCATGCGACGTGCCACCCGGCTGATGACCCTGCGCGACGGCAGGTTGGCCGCCGACCCTGCCGAGTCCTGGCCGCATGCGGCCGTCTGGTCGTAACGCGGAACTCGACCCGCCGGGCGCCGCTGATGATCGCGGGCGATTCGATCCGATCGGGGCCGGCACCACGTGCCTCGTCATTACCATGAAGGGCGCGCGGCGAACCGCCGCTTCGCCGCGCCAGGTGCCGTCGGAGCGATCGCACCGAAAACGCCGTGGAGGATGGTATGAACAGCCAGCTCAGCGACGCCGAGATGGAAGTGCTCTCTCGCTCCGAGTGCTACCGAATCCTCGCCTCCCGCTCGATCGGCCGGATCGCCGTGGTGATCGACACCTACCCGGTGATCATCCCGGTCAACTACGGCCTGGACGGCGAGACGGTGGTCATCCGCACCGCGCCGGGTACCACCGTCGCGGCGGCCGATCAGTCGAACGTCACCTTCGAGGTGGACGAGTTCGATGCGGGGCGCAAGACCGGATGGAGCGTGCTGCTGCGGGGGAAGGCCGAGGCGGTCACCTTCAGCGACCCGGCCGATGTCATCGAGCGGACCGTGGCAGCGGGCGCCTCCCCCTGGGCACCTGGCGAACGCGGCCTGTGGATCCGCGTCACCCCGGAGGCCGTGTCCGGGCGCCGGATCGTCCCGGGCAGCGACTTCAACTGGCAGCTGGGCACCGCCGCGTACATGTAGGTTCTGCGCGGCGCGATCAGCCGCTGCGCCGCGCGGAGCGGGAAGCCGGCCCCCGCGCTCGTCGCATGTCGTGACGTTGGTCCGTGGGCGTCGCCGGGTACGTCGTCCACGATGGAGGCAGCGGCGAACGCCGACGAAAGACGCGACATCGGCTCGCCGCCGCCCGGACGACGAAACCGAGCACGCGAAGGAGACAGGTGCGGTGATCACCCTCGACACGCTCAGCGACGACTCCCTGCAGGAACTATCCCAGCGCACCGAGGAACTCGGCGTGCTCTCGGTCTACGCGGACACCCGGCCGGGCGGGCGGCCCGGTCCCGAGGGACTCGCGATCGACCTCAAGAACCGGTACCGCGAACTGCTGCAACGGATGAGGCCCGGCGATCCGCAGGTCCGCGACCGCCGGACGGTGCCCGCGCTCGAGAACCTCGCCCCGCTGGTCGAATCGCTGTCCGGACCGGGCGAGAGCGGCCGGTCGCGAATCCTCTTCGCGGGCCTTTCCGGCGATTGGTCGGTGCAACTGGCGAGCGCGATGGCGGTGCCCAATCGGCTGGTGCTCGGCGAAGGCCCCTTCATCCATCCGCTGCTGGAGTTGCTCGACGAGGGGCGGCCCGCCGGGGTGCTGGCGGTGTCCCCGGACGAGGTGCGCCTGCACGAGTGGCGGCTCGGCCGGCTGCGGCCGCTGGGCGTGATCGAGCAGGTGGTGATGGAAGCACCGCACGAGCGGGCCGGCCAGATCGGCGGCGGCCCGGCCGGTCAGTTCCACACGCCCGTCCGGGAACACCGGCAGGCGCGGCACCGCGAATTGGCCGAGCGGTTCCTGGGCCGGGTCGTGGATGCGGTGCCGGCCATGGTGGGCGAACGCGGATGGGAGCGAATCGTGCTCGCGGGCGAGGCCCGCTGGATCGACCAACTCGCGGACGGGCTGCCGGGGGATCTGCAGGAGGGCCTGATTCGCGAGACCCGGGTCCTGGCGGGGATCGATGAGCCCACGCTGGAGGGCCTGATGTCCGACCTGCTGCACGAGGAGCACGCCGCGTGGGAGCAGCGGTTGGTCGAGCAGATCCTGGCCGCGGCGCACGCCGGGCGCGGGGCGCTCGGCCTGTCCGAGGTCACCGCCGCACTCAACGGCGGGCGGGTCGCCCACCTCGTGTACGACCCGGAGGTCCGCTACACGGGCTCGGTGGACGATGACGGGGTGCTGTACGCGGGCGACGAGACCCGCAATGACCGTCCGCCCGCCGCTCCGGAAACAAGGCTGACCGAGCGCATGGTCTCCCGCGCGCTGGCGACCGGATCGCGCATCACTCCCGTCGAGGGTGCCGCGACCGGGACCCTGCGCGAAGCCGCCGGCGTCGCGGCGCTGCTGCGCTGGTGACGAAACCCCTTCGGCCGCAACCGAATCAGCTTTGCCGGTCGTCCGGTCGGTCGAGGTCGACGCGCACCATCCGCGCCACCAGGTCGTGGAACGGCACCGTCGGCGTCCAGCCGAGTTCTTCTCGAGCCCGCGCGGCGTTTCCGACCAGTTCCGTCGCGTCGGCCGGCCGCAGCAGGGCCGGATCGGTGCGCACGTATCGCTGCCAGTCGGGCAGACCGGCTGCGGTGAAAGCCGTCTCGACGAACTCGCGCACCGAATGCGCGCGGCCGGTGGCGATCACGTAGTCGGCGGGCGTGCGATGCCGGGCGGCCCGGATCATGGCGTCGACGTAGTCCGGGGCCCATCCCCAGTCGCGCCGCGCGTCGAGGTTCCCCAACACCAACTCCGCGGCGTCCCCGCGTGCGATCGCGGCCGCCGCCTTGGTGATCTTGCGAGTGACGAAAGTCGCCGGCCGGCGCGGAGACTCGTGATTGTACAGGATCAACGACGCGGCGTGCAGGCCGTGGCCGCGGTAGACGCCGGCGAGGTGGTGCGCGTAGGCCTTGGCCGCGCCGTAGGGGCTCACCGGCGCGATCGGGGTCGCCTCGTCCTGCGGGCTGTCCGTCGGGTTGCCGAAGATCTCCGCACTGGCCGCCTGCACGTAACGCACCGGCCGGTCCGCCCGGCGGGCCAGGTCCCACGCCGCCTGCAGCAGCGCCGCCGAGGCGAGCCCGGACACCGCCCCGGTGAGCACGGGTTGTTGCCAGGACTGGGCGACCGAGGAGATGCCCCCGAGGTGGTAGATCTCCTCCGGCGCGGCCTCGGCGACCAGCGCCGCCAACCGTTCGGGATCAGCCAGATCCCCTACGTGCACGGTGATCTCGGGATGTAGTTGCACCAGGCGGGCTGCCTCCGGATCTTGCGGTCGAACGACGGCGTGCACCTGAGCACCCTCGGCCGACAGGCGCTCGACGAGGTAGCCGCCGTCCTGCCCGGTGGCCCCGGTCACCAGTACCGGTGGTCCCATCAGAGACCGCCGGACCCCGCCCGCGGCGCCACCGGCCGGTCCCGTTCGGCCGACGCTCGCTGCCCGGCCAGGTCGGCGTCCACCATCATCGCCACCAACTCCTCGAACGAGACCGTCGGCGTCCAACCGAGGCGCGCCCGCGCCTTGCTCGCGTCGCCGCGCAACTCGTCCACCTCGGCCGGGCGGAGCAACGCCGGGTCCGTCACCACGTGCCGCGACCAGTCGTCGACGCCGATTCGCGCGAACGCCACGTCCAGAAAGTCGCGGATGGAGTGGGTCCGGCCGGTCGCGATGACGTAGTCGTCACCCGTGTCGGCCTGCAGCATCCGCCACATCGCGTCGACGTAGTCGCCGGCGAAACCCCAGTCCCGCTTGGCGTCGAGGTTGCCCAGCACCACACGGTCCTGTAGGCCCAGCGCAATTCGGGCGACCGCGATCGAGATCTTGCGGGTGACGAACTCCGGTCCGCGCCGAGGCGACTCGTGGTTGAACAGGATGCCGGACGAGGCGTGCATGCCGTAGGACTCGCGGTAGTTGATCGTCATGTAATGCCCGTAGACCTTGGAGACGCCGTACGGGGAGCGCGGCCACAGCAGCGTCCGCTCCCGCTGCGGCACGTCCCGGACCTTGCCGAACATCTCCGAGGAGGACGCCTGATAGAACCTCACCCTCGAGATATCGTCGCCCGCATAGAGTCTGGTGGCTTCCAGCATGTTCAACACACCCAGCGCCGTGACGTCGGACGTCAGCTTCGCGTTCTCCCAGGAGTACGCGACGAACGAGATCGCCGCGAGGTTGTAGACCTCGTCCGGCTGCGCCACGCGCAGCGCCCGGATCAGGCTCGCGAGGTCGGTGATGTCGCCGGTGAGCAACGCCACGTCCGGCAGGTCGCGCTCGACCAGCGCGCGCTTGGGGTTGTTCTGCCCGCGGATCAACCCATACACCTGGTAGCCCTTGCCCAACAGCTGCTCGGCGAGGTAGAGACCGTCCTGCCCGGTGATCCCGGTGATGAGAGCGCGCGGCATGGGAGTCAGGCGCCGACGCCGAGCGTGCGCAGCACCAGTTCCTTCACCCGCGCGGCGTCGGCCTGTCCGCGGGTCGCCCGCATCACGGCGCCCACGATCGCGCCCACCGCCGCGAGCTTGCCGGCGCGGATCTTCTCCGCCACGTCGGGCTGCGCGGCGAGGGCCGTGTCGACTGCCGCCTGTAGGGCGGCATCGTCGGAGACCACACGAAGGCCCCGGCCCGTGACGACCTCCTCCGGTTCGCCCTCCCCGGCAAGGACTCCGTCGACCACCTGCCGCGCCAGCTCGGTGGTCAACGATCCGCCCCTCACCATCGCGATGACCGCGGCCACCTGCGCCGGGGTGATCGGCAGGTCCGCGAGCGCGACTCCGCGGCTGTTGGCCTGCTGTCCCAGGTATGCGACCCACCACGATCTCGCGTCATCCGCCGCCGCGCCCGCCTCGACCGTCGACGCCACCAGGTCCATGCCCCCGGCGGCCACCAGGTCGCGCATTTCAAGGTCCGTCAGGGCCCACTCGGCCTGCAGTCGCGCCCGGCGAACCCACGGCAACTCGGGCAGCGACGCGCGGATCTGCTCGACCCACTCCGGCGCCGGGGCGAGCGGCACCAGGTCGGGCTCCGGGAAGTACCGGTAGTCCTCCGCGGTCTCCTTCGCGCGGCCCGAGGCGGTGCTGCCGTCCTCCTCGTCGAAGTGCCGGGTCTCCTGCACCACCGCCCGGCCGGCGTCGAGAACCACTGCCTGCCGGCAGATCTCGTATCGGACTGCCCGCTCCACGCTGCGCAGTGAGTTGACGTTCTTGGTCTCGGTCCGGGTGCCGAAGACCGGATTCCCGGCCGGAGTCAGCGACACGTTCGCGTCGCAGCGCATCGACCCCTGATCCATCCGCACGTCCGAAACCCCGAGGGAGAGGAGCAGGTCCCGAAGGGCCGCGACGTAGGCGCGGGCGACCTCCGGCGCGCGGGCCTTCGCCCCGACGATCGGTCTGGTGACGATCTCCACCAACGGCACCCCGGCCCGGTTGTAATCCAGCAGGGAGTACTCGGCGCCACCGATACGCCCGCTCCGGCCGCCGATATGGGTGGACTTGCCGGTGTCCTCCTCCATGTGCGCGCGTTCGATCTCGACCCGCACCCTCTGCCCGTCGACCTGCACGTCGAGGAACCCGTCGACGGCGATCGGCTCGTCGTACTGCGAGGTCTGGAAATTCTTGGGCATGTCCGGGTAGAAGTAGTTCTTCCGCGCGAAGCGGCACCACGACGCGATCCGGCAGTTCAGCGCCAGCCCGATCTTGATCGCGTACCGGACCGCGGTGGCGTTGAGGACCGGCAGGGCGCCGGGCAGCGCCAGGCAGACCGGGCACACCTGGGTGTTGGGCTCGGCGCCGAAGGCGGTCGGGCAGGGGCAGAACATCTTCGTCTCGGTGCCGAGTTCGACGTGCACCTCGAGCCCGAGCACCGGATCGTAGCGGGAAACCGCGTCATCGAAGTCCGCCAACTCGTCCAGACCGAGATTCCCCGTGGGCATCGTCACCGGCCCGTCACCTCCAACTCGCCGATGCGATCGAGCAGCCGCCCGCCGGCGGCGGCGTTCCTGGCCTGCTCGAACGCGGCAGCAACCCGGTACATCGCCTGCTCCCCCATCGCCGGAGCCATGATCTGCAGCCCCACCGGCAGCCCCGTGTCGCCGGCCAGACCGCTCGGCACGCTCATCGCCGGGACCCCCGCCAGGGAGGCCGGGATGGTGGCCAAGTCGTTCAAGTACATCGCCATCGGGTCGTCGACCTTCTCCCCGAACCGGAACGCCGTCAGCGGGGACGCCGGCGAGACCAGGACATCCGCGGACTCGAAGGCGGCGTCGAAGTCCGCCTTGATCAGCGTGCGCACCTTCTGGGCCGAGCCGTAGTAGGCGTCGTAGTAGCCGGCCGAGAGCGCGTACGTGCCGAGCATGATGCGCCGCTTGACCTCCGGCCCGAACCCGGCCCCGCGGGTCGCCGACATGACCTCCTCGGCCGACGCGGCGCCGTCGTCCCCGAAGCGCAGCCCGTACCGCATGGCGTCGAACCTGGCCAGGTTGGACGAGCACTCGCTCGGCAGGATCAGGTAGTAGGCGGCGAGCGCGTACCGAAAATGTGGGCAGGAGACCTCGACGATCTCGGCACCTGCTTCGGTCAACGCGGCCACCGCGTCCCGAAAGGATTCGAGCACGCCCGACTGGTACCCCTCGCCGCCGAGTTGGGTGACGATGCCGACGCGCATCCGCGCGATGCCGTCGGCCTGCCCGCGCCGGACCGCCTGCGCAACCGGCGGAACCGGCTGCGGGATCGAGGTCGAGTCCCGTGGGTCGTGCCCGGCGATCGCCTCATGCAACAGCGCCGTATCCAGCACGGTGCGCGCGCACGGTCCGGCCTGGTCCAGCGACGAGGCCAGCGCGATAAGGCCGTAGCGCGACACGCCGCCGTAGGTGGGCTTGGCCCCGACGGTGCCGGTGACGGCGGCCGGCTGACGGATCGATCCGCCGGTGTCGGTGCCGATGGCCAGCGGAGCCTCGAAGGCGGCCAGCGCGGCGGCCGATCCGCCCCCCGACCCGCCGGGGATGCGGTCGAGGTCCCACGGGTTGCGGGTCGGGCCGTACGCGGAGTTCTCCGTCGAGGAGCCCATCGCGAACTCGTCCAGGTTGGTCTTGCCGAGGATGACGATGCCTGCGTCGCGCAGCTTGCGGGTGACGGTGGCGTCGTACGGCGGGATCCAGCCCTCAAGGATCTTCGAGCCGGCGGTCGCGGGCACCCCCGCCTGCACCACGATGTCCTTGAGCGCCAGCGGAACCCCCGCGAGCGGCGATGCCGGCGGCCGTCCGGCCGAGCGCGCCGCGTCGACGGCGGCGGCTTGTTCCAGGGCGCCCTGCGCGTCGACGTACAAGAACGCGTGCACCGCGGGGTCGACGTCGGCGATCCGGTCCAGGTGGGCCTGCGTCACCTCCACTGCGGTCACCTCGCCGCGATGGATCGCCCCGGCCAATTCGGTGGCCGTCATCCGGGTGAGGTCTCCGTCGCGGCGGGCGCCGCCCGCTCCGCCCGACCGCCCAGCGCCCATCGTTCGCTCCGGCTCCGCTCCCCGACCCCCTGCGCTCACTGCTCCTCCCCCAGGATCTGCGGGACCCGGAACCGGCCCTCCTCGGCGGCCGGCGCCATCGCGAGCGCCTGCTCACGTGTGAGGCCGGGCCGGATGACGTCGTCGCGAAAGACGTTGACCAGGGGGACGGCATGGCTGGTCGGCTCGATGCCGGCGGCCGCCACCTCGGACACCGCGGCGACCGAAGAGAGGATCACATCCAACTGCTCGGCGTACCGGCCGAGTTCCTCCTCGGTGACCCGAAGGCGGGCCAGGTGCGCCAGGTGCGCGACGTCATCCCTGCTGAGGTTCGGTCGGTTCGTCCCGCCGGCGCCATCGGCGCGGCCCTGCTGCGGATCGGTGGACACGGATTCTCCTCGCTCCCACCATCGGTTGCGGCGGGCCTGGTGCGGGGAGCCGGCTCGGGCAGCGCGAACCCCCACCGGGCCCAATCCTAGGGTGCGCCGCCGAGCAGCCGAGGCCCCGCTCCGACCCGCGGCGGCCCCTTCCGGCGCGCTCGGTGCCGAACCCAAATGATGTCCGTTTTGTCGTCGCACGTGCTACGACAAAACGGACACGTGTTGCTTCCGTGGGGTCACCCGCCGAAGGCTCCGGGTTCGAATGGCGAGTTTGCGCCATCGGCGCACGACCCGTCCGGTCCCGCCCGCCCGCGGCGGGTCACAATGATCGGGTGCATCGATGCGCGAGCGCGAAGCGCCCGATAGCGCATCACCGACGGAAGGGCACGGGATGGCGTATCTCCTGCGGGTGGACCTACCCGACGTGCCCGGCGCCCTCGGCGCCGTCGCCACCGCGCTCGGCGCTGCCGGTGCGGACATCCTCGCCATGGACGTCGTCGAGCGCTCCGCCGGGCGCGCGGTGGACGACATGGTGGTGGACATCCCGGGCGCCCCACCCGACCTGCTGATAGCTGCCGCCGAATCCGTCCAAGGGGTGCGCGTCGAATCGGTCCTGCCGGACCCCGGAATTGCCGGCGCGCGGCGGGAGTGGGAGATGGTCGAGGCCATGGCTGCCGATCCGCGCAGCGCGCTGGCCACCCTCGCCGAGTTCCTCCCCGAGGTGGTGCGCGTCGGGTGGGCGCTGGTCCTCCGCGTCGATGACGAGGGTCGATGCGACGCGGTGGCACAGGGTGGGGGCGCACCGGACGTCGATGGCCTGCGGGCACCCATCTTGGCGGACCTGCCGCGCGCCCGGCGGCTACCGGACGATGGGGACTGGGTGCCCGACGACTGGCAGGCGGTCGCCACGGAACTTGCGGCCGCGCCGGTTTCGACGTCGTTGGTCCTGCTGACCGGTCGGCCGGGCGGGCCGGCGATGCGGGACATCGAGGTGGCGCGACTGGCGCACCTGGCGGGCCTCGCGGCCGCGGTCAGCGGGCTGACCGACCTACCGCGAAGGCGTCGGGCGCGGCCCAACCACCCTGCGTAGCGCTGACACCGGCGGTTCGGACGCGCCCTTGACGAACGGTGCGGCGGATCCGCGGCCGCCCTTGGGCATGCCGCAACCGCGCACCGCCCGGCCACGCCGCGATCCCGGTGACGGCAGCGGGTCTCAACCGCCGCTCGCGCCAGCCCACCGAAGGATTCGCAGCGCGCGCAACGTATTCCAGCGGCTGGGTGCCCCGTCACCGCCTTCCATCTCGAAATGCACCAGTCCGGGGTGGGTGTTCTCCAGGAGCCAGCGGCCGTCGGGCTGCTGCTTGTCCCGGAGGCGCTCCAGCGCCGCCGCGAGCCGCGGGTCGGCACGGCCGCCGCGCGTGCGGAAATAGTCCAGGGCCCGCAGGATGTCGTAGTGCCACTGCGGTGGGAACGAGAACTGCAAGAAGGCCGGGTCGACGATACCGCCGGTGCTGGCGCGGCGAAACAAATTGCGGCCGAGCAGATATTCCTCGCCGCGACGCCGGGACTCGGCCACCGCGATGCCGCCGCCGGCCTGTTCGTACTCCGACAAGCCATCCAACACACAGATCGTGCTGTGGAACGACGACCGGGTCGACCCGTTCTGCGCTTCGCAGTTCCAGCCTCCGTCAGCCAGTTGCTCTCCGAGGAGTCTGGCAACGATTGCGTCGACGTTCTGGCCGAAGTAGGCGCCCAAGGCGACGGCCCCACCGTTGATGCACGGCTCCACCTCGCCGTCGAAGAACGGCTCGCCGGCGTACTCCCAGCGGCAGCTCTCCGCGACTGCTTCGACGGCCCGACGGACCGCGGGTTCGCAAGGGTCGATCCCGAAGTGGCGCAGCAGTCGCAGCGTCGGCAGCGTCGCAACCCAAGGCTGCCCGTCAGGATCTCCCGTGATCGGCCGCGGGGCGCGCCACCCTGCTCCCGGGAAGCAGGCGCCGCTCGCCCATTGGCCGTCCGATTGCAGGTCGAGGAGTCGCCGACCCCATCCGGTCCGTGCGATCCTGCTCCGCTCCGCGTCGACCCGGTGCTGCGGTGCGTCGGTCAGGTCGCGCATCACCTGCCAGCGGATCGCCGGATCCGAGTCCAGCAGCCAGCCCAGCACCCCCTCAACATTCATCGCGCCTTCACCGGTGTTCACCGCCCTGCGCTGCGCCTCGTCATCCACGGTTGTGCCTCCTCAACACGGCGGTGTGGGGACACGCGGTGTGGGGACACGCCGTTGTGGGGACACGCCGTTGTGCGGACACAGCGGTGTCGGGACACGGCGGTGTCGGGACACGGCGGTGTGGCGTGCTCGTGGGCACGAAGGTACCCGCAACCGCCGACGAAAGCCGCTCCTTCGAATCACGCGCCGGGCGCGGAAATCGGCCGAACCATGATGCGAATCGATCCCGGGCCGCGTTGAGTAGATGACGGGTCGCGTCGGGTGGCCACCCAGCGCGACGAAGGGATGGCGGTGACGCAGGCGTGACCTTCGACGAGTTCCTGAACTCGGAGCTGACCGGGCTTCGCGCTTATGCGACCGTCCTGGCCGGCGACCCGCACCGGGCGCAGGACGTGCTGGCCGACTCGTTGCTCCGCGCGCACGTCCATTGGTCCCGCATCGGGTCCATGGAGTTCCCCGCGGCATACGTGCGCCGCATCGTGACCTCCCAATTCCTGTCCGAGAGTCGCCGCTGGTCGGTCCGGCACATCCGGCCCACCCGCACCGGGGATTTGCCCGACCTCGCAGTGCCCGATCCGGCGAGCGTCGTGGACGATCGGGCGCACCTCGCCAGGCTGCTCGCGACCCTTCCGGACCGGCAGCGGGCGGCGGTCGTGCTCCGCTACTACCTGGACCTGTCCAGCGACGAGATCGCGGCGGAACTCGGCATCACGGCCGGGGCGGTTCGCACTGCAATCTCCCGCGGCCTCGCCACGCTGCGCATCACCGCGACCGATGACGAATCGTCGGGGGACGCCGCCTCTCGCCCAATCCCCGGGGATCCCGGCGTGCGGGACGCACCGGCACGGAGCGTCGATCTCTCCCCCGTCCGCCCGCGATCGATGGAGGGCTCGTGAACAGCGACACCGATCTGCGCTCCGAACTGGATGCCCTGGCCCGCCGGGCGCCGTCCGACGCCGACGTCCGGGGCGCCCTCGCCGGCCGCATCGCCGCGCGCGCCAAGCGTCGCCGCTCCACCGCGTTGATCGCCGCGGCCGCCGCCGTGGTCCTGGTCGCCGGGGGGGCCGGGATCGCCGGTTCCGTGCTCTCGCACCGCTCGGCCGGGCCGGCCGCGCCCTCCCCGGTGGTCAGCGTGCCCGAGGTGCCGCTGCCGCCGGGCACGAAGCTGACCCGGCACCAGTTGCAGGCGGTGGTCAGCCCGGTGACGGCAATCGCGCCGAAGGGCCTGTCCGGGCAGGCGTGGATTCAGGCACCGGGCCGGCTGGTGGTGTCCTTCTTCGACCCGGGAGCATCCGCCCGATCGGCCGTCGATGGATCGAGCGCGGCCACCGCGGGTTATTCGATCACCGACGAACGCGATGGGAAGCTGCAATCGTACGGCCCCGGGGGCCCGGCGAGCGCCACGGTCACACGTCAGAGCATCACCGTCGGCGGGCACGCCGCCACCCTCGACACGGCGCCGCCCGGTACGGACGACGACCTCGGCTTCCCCGCCGGCGAGCGCATCACCTGGCAGCTTTCCACCGGGCGCTGGATCCACGTCTGGACATCCGGTCTCGGCGACAAGGGCGCGCTGCAGCAGTTCGCCGCCCGCATCGCCGACCGGCCGCAAACCCTCGACCGGACGGTAGGTATCGGCCTGACGCTGCCCGGGCTCACGATCGACTCGTCACTGAACTCCTGGCCCGTCGTCGCCTACGTCGGAGCGAGCGTGTACCTGTGTCCGGCGGGGGTGGACCCCATCGTCGCCGACCATGGCACGTCGTCGGGATCGGGCTCGAGCGATCCGGATGGCGCCGGCAGCACCACCGAGACGACAACCGTTCACGAGCCGACATCGCGGTGCCTGACGGCGGCCGTGATGAACATCCCCGCTGGCCAGCTGGGGGAGTTGCCGATGGCGACCACCGTCACCGTCGGCGACACCATCGCGCACGTCGACACGAAGACCCAGGTGGCCTGGACCGAACTGGGCGACGGCGCCACGGCGGTCGCTGCCGCGCCGCGGGACGTCCAGTTGTCGGCCGCGGATCTGGCGGCGCTGGTCGCGTCGGTGCGCCTCTCCCCGGCCGCGACGCTGATACCGATGCGGACCGGTCCCGATGCGGCGCAGTCCGGGGTCGCCACCGCCGTCAACAGCGCGATCGGGGGGCAAAGCACCGCCGCCACCGACCGGCCAGGAATCTCCGCGAGCATCGGCCCGGCGCCCGCGGCGACCCCGCCCGACGGGCAAACGTCCAGCGCCGCCCATACGGGACCCGCCACGCAGACTCGGTAACCGCCGTCGCCCGGCGAATCCGGTCGCTCCCGATCAGCGAGAGGCTCGCCGTCGCCGCCGGACGTACCGAACGGCGGGAATCAAGCCGAGCGCCGCCAGCAGCAACGGGATCCCGACGGGCCAGATGGCCGCCGAGCCGACGATCAATGCGAACAGGTCGGCGCCGACGAACGACCCTATCCCGACCCAAACCACGGCACTCGCTGCCGCGCCGGCTGCCTGGACCCTGCCGATGACGCGTCGCCACGCGTCGAGAAAGCGGCTGTGGGACCGCCGCCCCGCCCCGCCCGCGGGCGCGATTCGCGGTGGGTACCCATTCTTGGTCCTGCGGTGCGAGGTCTCGGGTTCGCACGGGGCCGCGGTGGCAGCGCTGCCACGAAACCGCTTCCGGTGCCACCGCTGAACCGCCGACCGGCGCACGCGGTCACCCACCGGCCCGCGCCACCTTCTGCGCCTCCTCCGGGCCCGAGTCGAGCAGTAGCCGGAAGCCGTCCTCGTCGAGGACCGGCACGCCCAGCGAGACCGCCTTGTCGTATTTCGATCCGGGCGCCTCGCCGACCACCACGAAGGACGTCCTGCTGGAGACCGATCCCGCCGCCTGGGCACCGCGTTCGAGGAGGGCCGCCTTGGCTTCGTCGCGGGAGAAGCCGGCCAGCGACCCCGTCACCACCACCGTGAGACCGGCCAGCGTCTGCTCCGGCCGACCGTCCGCGTCGTCGGCCATTCGCACGCCGGCGGCCCGCCACTTGGCCACGATGTCCCGGTGCCACCCGACCGCGAACCACTCCTTGATCGCCGCGGCAATCGTCGGACCGACCCCGGGCGTCACGGCGAGCGCCTCCTCGGAGGCGGTCTCGATGGCCTGCAACGAGCCGAAGTGCTGCGCCAGCGCGCGAGCCGCGGTCGGGCCGACGTGCCGGATGGACAGCGCCACCAGAACCCGCCACAGCGGCTGCGACGTGCGCTCCTTCAAGTTGGCCAGCAACCGGTGGCCGTTGGCCGACAGCGCGCCCGCCTTGGTGCGAAAGAGCGGAACGAGCAACAATTGCGCCTCGTCGAGCGTAAAGACGTCGCCCTCGTCGACGATGACGCCTGCCGCCAACAGCCCCGTCGCGGCCTCGTAGCCCAACGCGTCGATGTCGAACGCGCCGCGACCGGCGAGGTGGAAGACGCGCTCCCGCAGTTGCGCCGGGCAGGAGCGGTTGTTGGGGCAGCGGATGTCGACGTCGCCCTGCTTGGCCGGCGCGAGCGCGGTCCCGCACTCCGGGCAATGGGTGGGCATCACGAACTCGCGCAGCTCACGGCCCTCGCGAAGCTCCACGATCGGGCCGAGCACCTCGGGAATGACGTCGCCGGCCTTGCGGATCACCACGGTGTCGCCGATCTTGACCCCCTTGCGCTTGACCTCTTGCGCGTTGTGCAGGGTCGCCATCGAAACGGTGGAGCCGGCCACCAGCACCGGCTCCAGCACGGCAAACGGTGTCACCCGGCCGGTCCGACCGACGTTCACCTCGATCGAACGCAGCAGCGTGGTGGCCTCCTGGGGCGGGAACTTGTACGCCACCGCCCACCGCGGGGCCCGCGACGTCATGCCCAGCCGTCGCTGCACCGCGATCTCGTCGACCTTGATCACCAGCCCGTCGACCTCATGCACCACGTCGTGCCGACGTTCGGCCCAGTACGTCACCCGCTCCGCGACCTCGGCCGCGGAACCGACCACCAGGTTGTGCTCCGAAATCGGTAGCCCCCAGGCAGCCAGACGCCGGTAGGCCTCGGATTGGCAGGCGATGTCGAACCCGACTCGCCTCCCGATGCCGTGGCAGAGCATCGACAGCGGCCGGGACGCGGTGACCTTGGGGTCCTTCTGCCGCAACGACCCGGCCGCCGAATTGCGCGGGTTCGCGAAGGGTGCCTTGCCCGCCTGGACAAGCGCTGCGTTGAGCTCTTGGAACGCTGCCACCGGGAAGAAGACCTCGCCCCTGATCTCAACGAACTCCGGCACGTCGTGCCCGCCGTCGTCCCGGAGTCGGCGCGGGATGCCCGCGATGGTGCGCACGTTGAGGGTGACGTCCTCCCCGACCCGCCCGTCACCGCGGGTGGCGGCGCTAACCAGCCGTCCCCGCGCGTAGACAAGGTCCACCGCCAGGCCGTCGATCTTCAGTTCGGTCAGCCAGCGGACGCCACCGCCCGCCTCCGCCTCGGTGCGGGCAAGCCAGGCGCTCAACTCGTCGGCCGAGAACACGTTGTCCAGGCTGAGCATCGGTTCGGGATGCTCGATCGCGGCGAACGCGGTGGCGAACCCGCCGCCGACCTTCTGGGTCGGCGAATCGGGGCTGACGAGCGTCGGGTGCTGCTGCTCCAGCGCCTGCAGTTCCAGCAGCAGCGTGTCGAACTCGCTGTCCGACAGCGTCGGCGCATCGAGCACGTAGTAGCGAAACTGCGCGTCACGGACGATCTCGGTGAGTTCGGCGTGGCGCGCCGCGTCCTCGTCGGGCACAGGGGCCGGCGTCGCGTCCGGTTTGCTCACCCCTTGAGGGTATCGAGGCGGGCGGACGGCCGGGACCGGCCGGACCCGCCGGACGGGGCATCGCGAACGGGGCCGGATAGCCACGATCGAGCCACACCCGGCGGACGAGCCCTCGCGCGGCGCTACGCCCCGCAGTTCCAGGCGCCCTCCGGCGTGTCCGCGGCGCAGAACGGGACGTCCGGCCAGAAGCTCACGTACACGTTGTAACCAGAAGCCCTGACGGTGACGGCGCTTCCGCGCGGATTCGACGGCTCGGTGGAACTGCTGATACGGCCGGCGGCGCTGGACGGCCCCGCCGACGCGGTGAGCGTGAAGCGGACCAGCCCGCCGGATTGGATCTCGTTGCCGCGCATGCTGTCGCATGGCGGCGTCGGGTCGTCCTCGCAGAACCGATACGCGCGATAGACGACGGTGCCCGCTCCTTCTCCCGTGATCGTCAGCGTTCGCCCGTGCCCGGCCCAGGTGCCCACCAGCGAGGACGGAACCACGCCGGCGCCGCCGGAACCGCCGTCTGACCCGAAGGCCCGGTACGCGGCGCGGGCCAGCCCGAAGCCGTTGCCGCTGGCCGTGCTTTGGCAGGTGACGCCGCTCTCCCTGCTGACGCAGCGCAACGCGCCGACCGTGATCTGCCTGCCGTAGCCGAGAGTAGGCCCGCCGCCCTGCACATCGCCGGCGCACAGGAAACCGGCCGACCCGCTCGTCGGGAGTCGGACGGTATTGCCCCAGTAACCGGCGCCGTGGCAATCGCCGGCCGGTACGGGCTGGAAGGTGAAGTCCTGGATCTGGCAGGTGACGGCACCCTCCTGGAAGCCGCACGCGATGTTGCCCGAGGGCGATGAAAAACCGACGTCGGTGACGAGACCCGGAAAGCGCGCGGGATCCACGGCGGTGGCGCCGACGAATTCGCCGGCCGGGCCGGACGTCTCGGCGGCGTTGCCAGCGGAGGTGGTGGATGATCTTGCCGGCGCCGAGGTCGACGTTGCCGGCCCGATCGGCATCGTGTCGGTGCTTTCGGAGGGCGAACCGGCGGGCGGCATCGGCCGGACCGGCGTGCGGCTGTCGGTCGAACCGGCGCCGCCGGGACCGGTCGAGCTACTCGGCCGAGCGGCCGAATCGCCGCTGCCGGAGGTGATCGCGGAGGTGATCGTTGCCGGGTGCTGCCGGATACCGGTGCCGCTCACGGGCGCCGCGCAACCGGCGATCACCATCCCGCATATCAGCAGGGTGGCAACCACACGTCCGGACACGTGACTCCTCACCTCGGGCGTGAGTCTACGGGGAGCCCACCGGTGCGTCCGACTGCTCGCCGATCCCGAAGCCGGCCAACCATCCCAATCCGGCTGCTCTGCGAGACCTCGGTGACCGTGAAGGACACCGGCCGGCCACCCACCCACGTCCGGACTGCTCCGTCATCGCGCTGCGCGCAGGGTGCTGTGTCACCTCCCGCGGAGCGCTGTGTCACCTCCCGCGGAGCGCCGTGTCACCCTCCCGCGGAGCGCTCGTGGACCAGACGGGCCGCGTCGCGCGCCAGCGTCAACGCGCGGCGCGCCCACGAAGGGGTCGACCCGGCGAGGCCGCGGACCGGCGTGACCACCACCTGCGCGAGTTGCCCGGCGGGTAGCCCCAATTTGCCCCACAACTCGAACAGCGGCGCAGCGACGGCGTGGAAGTCATACCGACCGCCGGGCCGTGCGTCCTCGGCGCCGCGCGGCCGCTCCTCCGGTTCGGTAGGCACGTCCGACGATCCGGCTCGAACCGCCGGATCGTGCGCCGCGACCAGCCCGGCCAACAGCACGGTGCCGGCCTCCACCGCCTCGCCGATGGGGTCGAGGCGAGCCGGTGAATCGTCGATCGACGCCAGGTCCAACGACAGCGCGCCGAATCCGGCCCGTCGCAGCAGACCCACCGGGATGTCGGGGTGGCTGCAATGGGCGACCGTCGGCGCATCACCCAGGCCGCGGGTGACGACGGCGAGGGTGTCCAACGCGGCCGTCTCGTCGACCGGCGGGACGGTGCCGAGACCGGAAACGGTGGTCAGCCGTCCGGCCAGCACCGCCGGCAGCGACGGTTCGTCGACCTGCACCGCGATGCCGGTCCCGGGGAGCCGGCGCGACAGGTCGGCCACATGTGCGACCAGTCCCTCACCGAGCGAGGCCGCAAGATCGGCGAGCGCGCCCTGATCGAGCAGGGCTCGATGGCCGCGCGGCGTCTCCACGTTCGCCGCCATGCTCCACGGACCTGCGACCTGGATCTTGACCCAGGCAGCTCCCGCCAGTTGCTGCTGTGCGGCGTCCAGATCCCAGGCTAGGAAGTCCTTGGCGCGCCGCAGGTCCCGGCCCGGCCGGCGGGTCAGCCGCCACCCGGTGGGCGTCACCTCCACCGGCAGGTCCAGCAGGATCGCCGCGGTCCGGCCGACGAAATCGGCGCCCGCCCCACGCGCCGGAAGTTCCACCAGGTGCGGCAGGTCCGGCAGTTCGCCCGCGATCATGGCGGCGGCCTCGGCGGGGTCCGTGCCGGGCATCGACCCGACTCCCGTGGCCATTCCGGCGCGCCATGGGGTGCGGCCGTCGGTAGGGGCCGGCCCGGTCGCGCCCGCTGTCCGGGCGTTCGGCCCCCGCCCGCCCGGGTCCCCCTCGAGGGTTTCGAGCCCGGCGCGGCGATCAGCCACCGTCGCGCCCGGCGGCGGTGATGGTGCCGGCCGCCAGCACCTCGGTATCGGTCCGGTCGTACAGCACCGCCGTCTGACCCGGCGCAACCCCGCGGATCGGCCGGGCAAGCGTCAGGCGCAGGCGCCCGTCACGGTCAAGATCGGCCGTGGCTGAGGTGCTTTCACCGTGAGCCCGAACCTGGAGCATGCCGTTGACGGGATAGCCGGGCACCTGGCCGGGGTGTACGACGCGATCGGCGACGATCTCGGTGACGTCCAGCTTCTCGGCCGTCCCCACGGTCACCGTGCCGGAGACCGGTTCGATGGAGAGCACGTACCGCGGCTTCCCGTCGGCCGCCGGACGGGTCAGGTTCAGCCCCTTGCGCTGCCCGACGGTGTAGCCGAAGTAGCCGTCGTGGCGCGCGAGTTCCTCCCCGCTGTCCGCGTCGATCACCGAACCCGGGCGGGCGCCGAGCTTCTCGATCAAATATCCATGGGTGTCGCCGTCCGGGATGAAGCAGATGTCGTAGGAGTCGGGCTTCTTCGCAACCGAGAAGCCGCGCCGCGCGGCCTCCGCGCGGACCTCGCCCTTGGTCATTCCGCCGAGCGGAAAGATGGTGTGCGCCAATTGATCCGGTCGAAGGACCGCCAGCACGTAGGACTGGTCCTTGGCGGGGTCGGCCGAACGCAGCAACCGACCATCCTGGGCCCGCGCATAGTGACCGGTGACGACCGCGTCGAAGCCCAGCGCGATCGCCCGGTCCAGCAACGCGGCGAATTTGATCTTCTCGTTGCACCGCAGGCAGGGGTTGGGGGTGCGGCCGGCCGCGTACTCCGACAGGAAGTCGGTGACGACGTCCTGGGCGAACTCCTCGGAGAAGTCCCAGACGTAGAACGGGATGCCGATCAGATCGCAGACGCGTCGGGCATCGAACGCGTCCTCGATGGTGCAGCAACCGCGAGAACCGGTGCGCAACGTGCCGCGGGTTCGGGATAGGGCCATGTGAACGCCCGTCACGTCGTTTCCGGTCTCGGCGGCGAGCGCCGCGGCGACGGCCGAGTCCACGCCGCCGCTCATGGCGGCCAGCACCTTCATGGCCCCGTCACCGCCGTTGCCTGCGTCACCGCCGCGCACCGGCCAGCGCCGCCGCGCGGGCACGCGAAACGGCCGGCCCGATGGCCCGGATCAGCGCATCGACGTCCTCGGTGGTCGACGTGTGGCCGAGGGAGAACCGCAGCGCGGCGGACGCCCCCGGCTCCGCAATTCCCATGGCCAGCAGGACGTGCGAGGGACTTGCGACACCTGCGGTACACGCCGATCCGGTCGAGCACGCGATCCCTGCCGCGTCGAGCAGCATCAGCAGGGCGTCGCCCTGGCAGCCGGGGAACCGCAGGTGCGCGTTTCCCGGCAGACGCGATGGCCCACCGTCCATCACCGCCGCACCCGGGTCACCGGACAGCACGGCATCTGGCACCGCTGCCCGCACGCGCGCGACCAGGCCGTCGCGAAGTGCCGCGATCCGGGCGGCGTACTCGGGCTGCCGCGCTGCGGCGATCGTCGCCGCCACCGCGAATCCGACCAGCGCGGGCATGTCGAGCGTGCCGGAGCGGATCCCACGCTCCTGGCCGCCGCCGTGCCCGATTGGCGTCACCGCCAGTTCGCGCCGCACCAGCAGCGCGCCGACGCCGATCGGCCCGCCGATCTTGTGCGCCGAAACAGACAGGGCGTCCGCACCGCTCGCGGCGAAGTCCACCGGCAGCGCCCCGAATGCCTGCACGGCGTCGGTGTGCAACGGAATGCCGTACCGGTGCGCGACGTCCGCCAGTTCGCGGATCGGGTTGACCGTGCCGACCTCGTTGTTGGCCCACATGACGCTGACCAGGGCGACCGAGCCGGGATCTTCGGCGATCGCCGCGGCCAGCGTGTCGGCGTGCACCCGACCGAAGTCGTCCACCTCCAGCCAGCCGATGTCGGCGGCCCCGGACGCGGCAAGCGCCTCTGCGCAGTCCAGCACCGCGTGGTGTTCGATCGCGGGCAGCAGCAGCCGGCGACGGGCGGGGTCTGCGGACCGGCGGGCCGCGAGGATGCCGGCGACCGCGATGTTGTCGGCCTCGGTGCCGCCGGAGGTGACGATGACCTCGCTGGGCCTCGCACCCAAGGCGGCGGCGATGCTTTCGCGCGATTCCTCCACCCTGCGGCGGGCCGCGCGGCCGGGCGCATGCAGGGACGAGGCATTCCCGACCTGCCGCATGGCGTCGGTGACGGCGTCGATGACGGCCGGCAGCACCGGTGTGGTGGCGGCGTGGTCGAGGTAGACCTGGTCGGCCGGGTGTGCGGGGCTCGGGATCGCTGTCATGACCCGTCCAGAGTAGGCGGCCAGGCAGTTGCTCGTGGCAGACCGCCTCGCCCACCGGGCCCCGCCGGCCCTGAATCGGCGCACCGCCGGCCCGGCGGCGACCCCGCCGCCGCACTACCGGCCCGGCGGCGACCCCCCAGCCGCACTACCGGCCCGGCGGCGACCCCGTCGCCGCACTACCGGCCCGGCGGCGACCCCGTCGCCGCGCTACCGGCGCTCCCCGGACCGCCCGCGACCAGCCGCGGTTACCGCGGGGACGGCACCGGGAGCCACTTGCCGCCGAGGCGATCGTGCCGCAGAGTAGGCCTCGATCCTGTCGGCGACCGGTCGACAGGCGCGGTCGCTGCCGGCGGCCGATCGGACAAGAGGAGCATCCCATGGGAGTTTCGGTCGATCTGGCCAAGGCGCTGGACAAGGCCTACGAGAACGCGAGCCTGGACGAGATCCTGGCGGCTCCGCCGTCGGCGCTCGCCGGTCTGACGGAGCGGCACGACCAGGCGCTCAAGGATGCCCTGGGCATCGACACCGTCGGCGAGCTGGGCGCCAACAAGTACTTCGCGCTGGCGGGCGTGCTGGTCGCGCTGAAGGGCAAGACCGGCTGACCCGGGCGCCGCCGGCACCCAGACGTAGGGTGCGGGCATGGCGCGCATGCGGGTCGGGGCCCACGTCGAGGCGCACGATCGGATCGACGCGGCGCAGGATCGGGGTGGCGACGCGGCGCAGTTCTTCCTGGGCGACCCGAAGAACTGGAAGGGCCCGGTCGTGACCCATCCCGGCGGTGCGGCGGCGCTGGGCGCCGCCGCAGTCGGAGCCGACGTCATGCTGGTGGTCCACGCGCCGTACGTGATCAACGTCGCCACGACGAACAGCCGCCTCCGAATACCCAGCCGCACGTTGCTGCAGCGGCACGTCGACATGGCGGCCGAGGTCGGGGCCGCGGCAGTGGTGGTTCACGGCGGGCACGTGCTCGCCGGCGACGATCCCGCCGTCGGGTTCGCCACCGGCGCAAGTGCGTCGAGCGGCTGGACGCCCGGGTCCCGGTGCTGATCGAGAACACCGCCGGCGGCGAGGGTGCCATGGCCCGGACCCTGGAGCGGCCGGCATGCTGTGGGACGCCGTCGGCGAGTTCGGGCTGGGCCTCTGCCTGGACACCTGTCACGCGTTCGCCGGCGGGCTGGACCTGGCCATCGTCGTGGACGACATCCGGGGCATCACCTCCCGGATCGGCCTGGTTCACGCCGACGACTCTCGCGATGAGGCGGGCTCGGGGGCGGCCCGGCAGGCCAACCTGGGCGAGGGCACCATCGGGCTGGAGGCGATCGCCGCGGTGGTCCGCGCCGCCGGCACTCCCGCCATCCTGGAGACACCCGGCGCCAAGGCCGGCGGGGGCGACGACGTGACCAGGCTTAAGAACGCGCTCTCGCGCTGAGACGGGCGCGGGGGCGGGGCCGAACCCCGATCGCTTGCGACACTGTTGCGAAAAGTGCGGCAAATCGGACGCCGCCCGGAACATTTCGCAACACTGTCGTGACGGCCGGCCGCCTCAGCCCTTGCGCGCCCGGATCGCCTGGGTGAGTTGTGGGGCGACGTCGAACAGGTCTCCTACGACGCCGAAGTCGGTGATTTCGAAGATCGGCGCTTCGGGGTCCTTGTTGACGGCGACGATGGTCTTGGAGGTTTGCATACCGGCGCGGTGTTGGATCGCGCCGGAGATGCCCAAAGCGATGTAGAGCTGCGGTGACACGGTCGCGCCGGTCTGCCCGACCTGGAACTGGTGCGGGTAGTAGCCGGAGTCCACCGCCGCGCGGGAGGCCCCGACCGCGCCGCCCAACGCGTCGGCCAACTCTTCCACCACGGCGAAGCCCTCCGCGGATCCGACGCCGCGACCGCCGGACACCACAACCGATGCCGCACCCAACTCGGGCCGGTCACCGGCCGGTTCCGGATGCGACGCGACGACCGTGGCAGCCTTGACCCCACCGAGTGCAAGCTCCAACGGGACGATCTGCCCGGCGCCCGCCACGCCAGCCGCATCAACCGAGTTCGGCCGCAGCGAAATGACCGGAATACCCCGGGTCACCCTCGCGCGCACCGTATACGCCCCACCGAACACGGACTGCGTCACCACGACGTCCGAACCGTCGACCGCGATATCGACCGCGTCCGCCAACACCCCGGAATCCAACCGCACCGCGACCCGACCCGCCACCTCCCGGCCGCTAACCGTCGCCGCGAGAAGCACCGCCGCCGGCGCACACTCAGCCGCCGCCGCCGACAACGCCACCACCGCCGCCACACCCAACAACCCCGACACGGCATCAGACTCCGCGGCGTAGATCCGCTCCGCCCCCGCAGCCGCCAACGCGGCCTGCAACCGCTGCGCCGTGCCCGGCACCCCCACCACCACCGCCACCGGCGAACCAACCCGCCCAGCCGCGGTCAGCAACTCCCCCGTCACCGCACGCAACCCCGCATCGGTGTACTCGACCAACACCAAGACATCCGACATGTAACACTCCCTCACTCCCCGGCGGCGACCCGCCACCGCAGTCAGATCAGCCGCGCACCGACCAGGAACTCCGCGACCCTCCGGCCGCCCTCACCGTCATCGGACACCTTCCGACCAGCCGCCCGCGGCGGACGCGGCACCACATCAACCACCACCGTCGAGGCCTCCACCACCACCCCAAGATCGGCCAACGTCAACGTGATCACCGGCTTCGACTTGGCCGACATGATCCCCTTGAAATTCGGATAGCGCGGCTCCGTGAGCTTCTCCGTCACAGACACCACCGCCGGCAACGGCGCCGTCACCTCCGAATACCCCGCCTCATCCGCCCGATCCGCCCGAACCTCACCACCAACAACCGCCAACTTCCGCACCTGCGTCACCGCCGGCAAACCCAAACGCTCAGCCAACATCGACGGAACCGACCCCATACGCCCATCCGTCGCCTCATTACCAGCAACCAACAAATCAAACGTCACAGTCCGCAACGCAGCAGCCAACACCGCCGACGTCGCCAACGCATCCGCACCAACCAACCCCTCATCCACCACATGCACCGCCCTGTGCGCACCCATCGCCAACGCCTTCCGCAAAACCTCAACCGCCCGCTCCGGACCCATCGTCACCACCGTCACCTCCCCTCCAACACCCTCCGTCAACTGCAACGCAATCTCCACACCACGCGAATCGATCTCATCAATCACCGCATCCGCACCCCCCCGATCCAACCGGTGATCACCCTCCCGCAGCCTCCGCTCCGAATACGTATCAGGCACCTGCTTCACCAAAACCACAACATCCATACCAACCCACAACCCTTCCTCAAACCTCCATCGGACCGCTGACGTACCCTGCGCTGTCCGAATGCAACTCTCACCCACAGGTGACCGATCAAGCACGGCTCAATCTACAAGTAGATCCCGATATCCCCTCACCGTAGCCTCTTAGGACGGACTGCTCCGCTATCCAAGAAGTCCCGGACCCTTCATTGGGACTACCGTTGGCGGCACTCGAAGGTGCCAATCAGTCAATCGTTGATACTCGCGCGCAAGCCGGATCAAACGCCCCTCAGCGAATGCCGGCCCGATTATCTGCATCGCCAACGGCAATCCCCCGGATGTGAAACCGACAGGAACGCTCATTGCCGGTACACCGGCGAGACTCCAAGGTGCACAAAACATGAGGAATCGACCAGGATCGGCCACTTCCAGGCGCTCCGGCGGAAATGGGGCGGTGGGGGTCAGGAGCACGTCCACCGACCTGAAGACATCGGTGAGGCCCTGTTTGAATGCTGCCCGCACCCGTTGCGCTTGCACATAGTCCGCGGCACTGAACATCGCACCACGGGCTAGGCTCCGCCTCGTGTAAATGCCATACTCGGACCACTGCCGCGCAAGACGGCCACGATGGATAGCAAACGCCTCACCAAACATCGTAATGTGGTTCGCGTCCGCGGCGGCATTGCTGTAGGGGACCACCACCTCCTTCGCGATGGCCCCAGCGCCCTTCAACAGGTCGATCGCCGCCCGAACCGCGATCTCCGTCTCCGACGCCAGCAACGGGGTATCAAAGAAATACGGTCCCGGCAATCCGATGCGGAGACCAACCACGCCTCCGCGCGAATCAGACCCATAATCCGGTACGTTCGAGTTCGAAGACCACCGGTCACCCTTGTCGTACCCAGCTATGGCCTGCAGCACAAACCCACAATCCTCTGCAGTTCGAGCGATGGGACCAACCGAGTCGAGGCTGAACGCCAACGGAAGGACGCCGGTTGTCGGTACCCGACCGAATGTAACCTTCAACCCAGTAACACCACAGGCCGCAGCGGGACCACGCACAGAACCTCCGGTGTCGGTGCCGAGCGCTCCAAGAGCAAGGTCTGTGGCTACCGCCACTGCGCTGCCGCTACTCGACCCCGACGGCGAGTACGCCGCGTCCCAGGGATTCACCGCGACTGGAAAGCCGGTACTAGGATCGGGCCAACCGATCCCAAACTCGTGCGTAGTCGCCTTCCCAACCAGAACCGCGCCCGCCCGGCGCAGTCGGGTAATGATCGGCGAATCAGTACATTGGTCCCGATCCGCTCGGCCTACTCGGCTGTTCGCAGTCGTCGGTGCGTCCGCGGTAGCGATGACGTCTTTGATGGCGAGCGGAATCCCCTGCAGGGGCCCAGCAATCTCACCCCGGGCGATCGCGTCGTCCGCCGCTGCCGCGGCTTTCAACGCCGACGCCTCGGACAGGTGAACGTACGCACCAACCTCGCCGTTGTAGCGGTGCGCCCGTTCTAGGACCGCCATCGTAAGCTCCAGCGACGTCACCGCGCCCGTGCGAAGCGCACGCCCGGCAGAGGCGATTGACGGCCAGACCTCATCGCCCCCTGGCTCCGGGGACGATGAAATCGGCCTTCCAGCAAGACCCTTCGCATCCGTCGTACTAGGCGCCACATTGAGCAAGCCCAGCTTCGGATCGGTCGAGTCAAACCGTTCGTCGTTCAGCGTCTCGCTTCGGGCACGAATGGCGCGGTAACCCGACGCAATCAATTCGACTTCATCGTCCGGTACGGTCAGGTGCGCAGCCGCGAGGGCGTCACCCACAATAGATCGATCGATCGTCGATACATGCATCGAAGAACCTTGGTCTCCAATTCGGATTCGCATATTCGTGATCACTCGGTTCTCGAATCGAAACGACCGTCACCCGCCCCCGCCAAGAGCGCCGACAACTTGCCGCTTGCCGGACCTCGCAAATCTTGGCGCATACCACTCCCGACGTCCAACGCAAGCGTCTGGCCAGACCCACTCGTTCGTCTTCGAAAGCGCTACAAGTTCCCTGCACCCTCGTGCTTTCGGCCGGTCCGGTGCCCTGGCGTAACGACGCGTTCCAACATCGACACGATGACGAAGAATATGCTTCCCACAACTGTTAACCACGCAATTGCAGCAAACGCGGTTACGCTGTCCAACGACCCGCGTGCCTCGTTCAGAACAACACCCAATCCCTGGTCCGATCCGACAAACTCGGCAACTACGGCGCCCACAACGGCGAGTGTTATACCCACCTTTGCTCCGGCAAAGATACTGGGCAAGGCCCCGGGTAGGCGAATCCTCCAGAACGCCTGCCATCGGGAAGCGCCCATCGAGCGGACCAGCATCAATAGTTCCGGACGCGTCGATCCGAACCCGGTCAACGCATCGACAACGATCGGGAAGAAGCTGATGAGCGCGACCATCATGATCTTTGGTTCCTGCCCGAACCCGAACCAGATAATCATCAGGGGCGCAATGGCAACCTTCGGAATCAGATGGGCGGTCACCAGAAGTGGGTATATGCCTCCGCGCAGCCATTTGCTGTAGATCATCAGAATTGCCGATGGCAGCGCGACTCCAACGGCAACCACAAACCCGATGATAATTGCAACTACGGTCGACTGGCCGGCGTCCCAGAAATCCCGCCAATCTACGAACATCTTCCATATCACTTGATCAGGCGGTGGGAGTATGTACTCTTCAATACCTCCCACCCGTGTAATCAATTCCCAACCGACGAAGATGACGCCGAGCGCGATGATTGGCGCCAAGCCGGTGGCGCTTCGGTCGCGCAACTTCGAAGCACCTCGGCGTACCGATGAGTCCGACGCTGACGTCGGACGCGCAACGTCTGATCGCGTCATGTCGTCGACTCCCCAAACACGCCCATCTGCGCGAACAAGAGCCTGATCTCGGTCACAAGCTCCGTGAATTCCGGCCGGCCACGGTCCGCCACCGTGCGCGGCCGCCCTAAGGGCACCTTCAAATCCGCTGCGACGCGTGCGGGGCGAGGCGAGAACACAACGATACGATCGGACAAGAATACGGCCTCTTCAATCGAGTGCGTCACCATCACAACAGTCTTCCGGGTTCTCATCCAAAGCCGTTGCATATCCGATTGCAACTGATCGCGCGTGAGAGCATCAAGCGCTCCGAACGGCTCATCCATTACGACCACACCCGGATCATGCAACAGTGCGCGACACAGCGAAACCCGTTGCGCCATTCCACCGGAAAGCTCGTCCGGGAAGCGCGCCTCGAAATTTGCCAGCCCCACCTGAGCCATCAACTCGCGGGCGCGCTCCCGTGCCGGTGCCTTGGGCAGTTTTCTGATTTCCGCCTGCAACGTTATGTTGTCGAGCGCGCTTCGCCACGGGAGCAACTCTGCGCTTTGGAAGACAATTCCAAGGTTCGTATACGGCCCCATCACAACGTCGCCAGCGATGCTGATACTGCCCTTTGTCGGCTGGGTGAGGCCGGCAAGCATCAGCAGGAGCGTGCTCTTGCCACATCCGGACGGGCCCACCAGCGCACAGAACTCGCCCTCAGCCAGCGTCATCGTGATGTCGGAGACAGCCTCAATCGCACCGTCCTGCGTTGGAAAGGTCTTCCCTACGCGATCGAGTTCGATATAGCGTTCTGCCAAGGTCACGACGAACAACCAGTCAAGTAATCATTAGTCCAGATCTTCGCCAGGTCGACCTTGGTCGTGTCCACATTGGCGTATTGACCTAAGAGTGAGACGGAATTCTCCCAGTCCTTCGTCGACATGCAACCGATGCCCTGCCCCTGGGTATTCGCTGAGTGCAGCAGAGTCGCGGTCCTCGTCCACTGCTCCTTCACCACGTCCGGCTTCAACGTCGTCTTGCCCGCACCAGCCATAAATGCCTCAGTTGCCTCTGCCGGGTTCTGCTGCGCCCACTCGGCCGCTTTCACGAATGCCGCCAAGAACTTCTTGAGAATGTCCGGGTGCGCCTTCGCGAAGGCCGGCGACGTTACAATGCCCGAGGACAAGGGCTCAACGCCCGCGTCGGAATAGCGGAACGCCGTGATCTCACAGTTGCATTTCGCAGTCAGTTCCGGCTCTGTGACGTTGTACAGCCCGAAGCTAAACGCTGTCTTCCCGGCAAGCAAGAGGTTGTTCCGCGTCGGCACATCAACGTGAACGAAGGTCACCCCCTCGGGGTCCACCTTGGCTGCCTTCGCGTACGCGGGCCACAGTTGTTCGGCCGCGGATCCGTCCACGAAGCCACCTGTTTTGCCCATCAAGTCACTGGGTGTCCGAATTCCAGACGAGCTCAAGGACAGCACCTCGAGGGGCGTCTCCTGGACGACGTCAGCGATCATCAGGACCGAGGCGCCCTTGGCCGCCAGTTGAATGAGCACTCCTGCATCGGCGTAACCGATGTCGTCCGAGCCATTGGCCACCGTTTGCAATGTGGTGGCCGATCCCTTACCCGGGTTGATCGTGACGTCGAGGCCTTCGGCTTCGAAGTATCCTTGTTGCTTGGCAACAATGAACGGCAGTGTCGAACCGTTATACGCAACGTCGGTGCGCAGCGACACCTTGGTCAATGCTTGTGTGGCCGTCGATGTAGCACCGTCCGACGTGGTTTCCGCCGGCGACGTTCCCGAAGTCTGCGAAGTGGCGCCGGAAGGCGACGGGGCATCCGCAGACGTCGGGGACGACTGCGTAGTACTTGGTCCGCCGGTGGCCGAGGAGCCACATGCGCCAATTGCGCTGATAACCAGCAATCCGGCGACCGCGAGCGCAAGCGGTCGCGCGCGGTGACGATTTGCAATTCGAGGGCCGAACTCAACAGACTGACTGTCCATCATGGTGCCAACTCCCTAACTGGTTGGTGAGGATGTGCAGCGCACTGGAGAGCGATGTGCGCGTCCCGGCAATGTACGGAGCGGAACGAGTTCACGTCTGATCGTTTGAGTAGGATCCTCCTTCCAACCTTCGTACCGCGATCAAGTTGACCTGGTCAGGCAAATCGTGCCGCTGACATTCGGCGGACCGAGTCCCCCGCGAGGTGCGACCAAACGGTCGCGTCGCGGACCAACTTCTCGGCGCCCACCGCGCGAAGGACTCCATCGCGCCCATGCAGCTCCATGTTTAATCGCGCAACCCGTTGAAGCACGTCGGCGGAATAGCATGCTACAAGGGTATTGCTAGCCGGATCATGTTCTTCTCCGTCGTCCGACGCCTGCGCTATCCTGAGCACATACGAACGCAGGGCCTCGGTCAGCATCTGCATTTCCGCCACCTTCAATCGCGTCGTTTGATACTCGCTCAACCGTTGGCTGCCGAGGTGCTTCGATGTGGCGTATTGCACGGCCATCTCAACAGCACGATCGCAAACTCCGACGGCGTTGGCCGCCATACCCACCTCGGCCTGGTTGTAATCCGACAACCGGGTCAACCTGACGTCGGCTCCGCGGTTTACCTCGCCGACTACATTGGCGTGGGGAAGCCGAACGTTGTCGAAGATCACCTCTGCATTCTGATTGAATCGCCAACCAAGTTTATCGTCGACGCGCCCGATTCGGACCCCAGGGGTGTCTGTCGGGACCAGGAAGACCGTCATCCCCTTGCTCAAACTCGCATGCCGGTCGGTCCGCGTCGCCACGAACAGCAGCCGCGCGACGTTCGATTGGGCTATAAACTGTTTGGTGCCATTGAGGGTCCAGGAATCTCCGGCCCGCTCGGCCCGCATCATCAGACCCGTGCCGGGATCATCTAAGCGACGGTTATCGGACCCGGCGTTTGGTTCCGTGCTGGCAAACCCGATCAGGAAGGTGTCGTCGTTCATGAATGGATCCAGGAATCGACGCTGCTGATCCTCAGTCCCGACGTAACACAGCAGGGAACTCCATCGCCAGGCCTGGAGGAACGTCCTCGCGATCGCGCTGTCGGCCCTTGCGAATTCTCCCATGATCAAGACCTGCGTAACAAGGTCAATTCCAGCGCCGCCGAACTTCTTCGGGACCGCGGCTGTGCGAAACCCGGCCTGTGAGCCTTTGCGGACAATTTCCCATTCGAAGGCGTCCTCGGGCCTGATCTTCTGGTCCTGACGCAGTGATATTGGTGCGATCTCGCGCTCAGCAAATTGCCTGGCGCGCTGGCGCCATGATAACTGTTCCGAAGTGAACGCCATGTCTCGTCTCCCAAAGATCGTGCGTATTTTTGGTTCAGCGATTGAGTCGGGCTACCCTCATTACGCGATCAAGTCCAGCCAGTTCGAGGAATCGTAATACGTTCCAAATTTCAGTTGGAAGATTTGGGAGGCGATGCACATGCGATCGAGGTCGCAGGTACCTTCGCCTGCCAAGTAGATCGCCGCATCTCTCAGGTGCTTCTCTACTCCGACCTCGCCCATTACCCCGCTGCCACCGAACACGTAGATGCAGTCCAGCGCGTTATCGTAGGATCCCTCAGCAGCAGCGAGCTTTGCGATGAGGAGCAACGAATCGGCGTCGGATGAGCCCGCATCAAGTGCGCGGGCTGCGCGTACGGTGACGGAGCGTATCAATTCGAGGCGGGTGGCCATGCTTGCGGCGCGCAACGCTACCGCCTGGTGGTGAATGATGAGCTTGCCGCCCTGGATACGCTCCTGGACCTGCCTCGCTGCCGCATCGAACGCTGCCTGCGCGACGCCTACAGCTCCTGCTGCACACAGCAGTGCCGATATTCGTGCGAAATGCTTAGCGGCGTCTACCAAGGCGTTCCTGTCGAGAAGATGGTCGGTCGACACGTGGACGGCGTCTAATCGAACGGTTTGCCTCGTCACAACGTTCTGGCCGATCTGGGCATCTTGATCGGATAGAAGCACCCCTTCGCTGGTGGCGGGCACCACGACCAAGGCATAAGGGTCCGCGGTGAACGGAATATCAGTGACGTCGATGGCCATGACGAGGAGCGAAGCGCTGGAGGGAGCCGGCAGCGACACGGAGCCCGTTAGGACCAACTGACCACCCTGAAGACGTGCTCTTGGCATGCTCTCGCTCAGTCCTCGGGGAACAGGAAGTGTCGCACTGATCCCGCCTACTGCTGTCCGGATGTCGTCAGGGTCGCAGGTGAAGGTCGGCCCGGGGGCGTCCATATAGGTGGACAACCATTCCTTCCGCACACCTGGAGTCGCCGTCTGGCTAATGAGACCCACCAAGGCCCAATCCTGTGCGAGAAGGCGCGAGAACCCAGCCTCGCCGCGAGCCAGTTCCTGGATGCACTCTGACATCGTTTGCGCGTCTAACTCAGTGCCGCCGTCGCTTGCTGGTACACCGACGCTGTACAGTCCTAGGCCGTGGGCCGCCCGAGCAATTCTATCGAGCGACATTTCCTCCCGATTATCCTGCCATGGCCGGTGTCGCCATTCGTGCACAATCGGCACGATTTGGTTGTTGACGAATTCTCGACATGCGGAAGTAATGAGGCGCCGTTCCTGGTCTGGAGTAACCATTTGAGTTGATTCCTCGTTACTGGGGCCCACACGTCAGGTTGACTTGCCTGGGTTCGGCGCCCGTTGTTTGGCAGATTTATTCCGCGGTTGGTATGCGTCGCCGCGACTTGTCCGAATTATTGAATTGACAGGTTTTTCAGACGCTGAGGGCGAGGCGGTCGAGGTCGGCCGCGAGTTGTGACTCTTCATCCTTCGTCAGTGGCCGCAGGGGTGTGCGAACGGGACCTTGAGGAAGGCCCATACGGCCCAACCAAGCCTTGGTGGACGCAATAGGAATGATGCGGTGCTCATTCCACGGTTGCCGGTACCACCGGTCGAAGGCGTCACGGGCGGGATCGAGGCGACTTGCAATTTCCTTGGCGGTTTGCAGATCACCCTGATCCGCCGCGTTTGTGTATGCGCGTAGCGTGAGGTTATCAGGTCGTTGCAGCATCACCACGGCCGGCGTGGACATGAGGGCTGCGAAGCCGTGGTTCACATGAAGGTCGAGCCACTCCCGTTCCGACGCGTCGGTGACGACGATCTTGTCACCCACCCGACGCTGTACCTCCAGAAGGTGTGCTCTCCCGTATGGGTCCTTTATCCCGCAAATCTTGTCGATATCGGCCAGTTCGGCGATAAAGTCAGGAGAGAGTTCGCGCCCTGAGTACGGTGTGTTGAACAAGAACATGGGGAGGGGTGTCGATTCGCACAATCGCTGGACCCATTCAAATATCCCGTCGTTGGTCAACTCCTGCGGAAAATACGGCGCGAGCGCGATGCCGAGTTCGATACCCTCGTCTACGGCGTGCTTTGAGAGGTCGATCGCTTCATCCAGCACGTGGTGACCAACTTGAGCCATGATCGGCACACGGCCATTTGCCTGGCGCGCAACGAGTTCGTGGACACGCTTTCGTTCTGCCATCGTGAGGGACCAGAACTCTCCCATCACGCCGCCGCAGAAGATGCCGTCGACGTGATATTGGGTTATGTACGTCTCAACGGAGGACAGTAGCTTCTCCTCGTCAACCGCTTTCGCGTCGTCGGTGAACGGCGTGGGTATTGCGACCCAGAGGCCCTTGACGATCTCCCGGGCTAATTTCTTAGCATCGCTGAGGGTTTCCAGATGAGTCATTGCTGTCCTTTCGGTTCGTGGAGTAGGGATTGATCCGTGAACGCTGCCGGCGCCGACCAGGGATTGACCAGGCCGGCGGAAAGCGGTCGGTTCTGTCTGCGGCACACGCACGACGGCGGCCAGCGCACGGTGCGACACCCCGTGCTGCTCGTGGGGCGCGACCCAGCGGGGTGATGGTGACTGCACAACTGCGCGGGCGCTCGCCGTACAACGCGCTCACCCTGACCGGCACCCGGGCCGACTTGCATGCGCAGTTTCAAGTGCTGGCATGGGCGCATGTCGCGGTACCCGACGCTACCGGTGGAAGGGAGTGCCTTTGGTTCCGATCCCGGGTGGTCAGCGTCACTGCGCCTACCTTCGCGAAAGTGGTGACCGGGATCCAACTCCCGCGCAAGTCCCGACTGCTGGCAGGTCCCGGGCGGAGCGCCATGATCGTCGCGACAACCAGCGATCTCAACCACCGCGAAGTCCCGCCCGTCGAGATCGTCGATCGGCGGAGGGGCGGATCGGCTTGCCGCGGCCGGGAAGCTCGTCATGGACGATACCTTAGCGCTAAGAAGTCCAGTGTCAAGAGGTTTGCTTGTTCGAATGGAACTGATCGGGTGCTGCCAGTTCAGGTGCGTGGTCCGAAATGCGTGCCCGTAATGGCTGGCAGGGGCAAGGTGGTTGCACGAGCGCAGGTCACCCGCAAGCTTCGGGGCGCTTCACCACTGGCCGTCGAAACGGGTCGCGACGGGGTCTTGGACCGCACGTCGGCCACGACCGACATGGGCCAGCCGACGGAACGGCCGACCCTGGTCGGTTCCCGTGCCGGGGTCCCGAGAGCAGGTGGTGGGCGTGTTCTGGCCGCTGGACTCGGGCGTCGCGCGGCCCGAACGGTCGCAGACGAGGGTCGCGACACGACGGTGGACCGGCTTCAAAGATCCGTTGAGGAGCGAGTTCGGATTAGGTATCTTTGCGACCAAACCATAACCGCTGCTGCGGAACTCGATCCTGGTCTGCGTGTGCGCCGATGAACCTCCGACAAGCAGCGGTGACCGTACCCGAGGGTGCGCTGCGGACCCCACTACGATCGACTTGCCCGTGTGCGCCGGCCCCGATTCGAGGGAACGGGGTCTCCGGACTTTGAGAAGCGCGATTCACAGTTGTTTGACAACATGAGGTTCTCAGCACTAAGACATCGGAGTATGAGACGGATGAGGGTATCGTGCCCGGCGCAGGGAGAGGGATGATGAGCTCAGCGACCGCCAAGGTCGATGCGGCGGTCAGCGCAGACCCGATCACGGAGGCCATCGATCAGTGGCGAGCCGAGCGACCTGATCTGGACCCCACGCCGTTGGCTGTCTACGGCCGGATTTCGCGCATCTTCAAGTTGCAGCGCAGGGCCCAGGCAACCGTGCAACGGCCGCTCGGCCTCACGCATGCCGCGTTCGACGTGCTCGCGAACCTGCGACGGTCCGGCGCACCACACCGTAAGACGGCCACGAGCCTGGCAGAGTCGGCCGTCATCAGCACCGGCGGCGTGACGTTTCGTTTGGATCACCTGGAAGCGGCCGGATTCATCCGTCGCGTCCAAGATGCCAGGGACCGTCGCGTCGTCTATGCGGAGCTCACCGATGCGGGTCGCGCCATCATCGATCAGGCGATCAAGGCGCATTTCGAGTTGGAACGCGATCTGCTCGCGGGGCTCACCCTCCGCGAGCAGCAAACGCTGGCGCGGTTGCTCGCGAAAGTCGAGACGGCGTTGTCCGTTGCCGGCTAGGGACCTTCGCCGGTGAGCGAGCGTCGGGTGTCGATGCCACGATCGTTCCGGCGCATCACCACGCGGCCGGCACGCCGTGAGCCACCGAAGGATATGCGCGCAGGTTTCCGCCGATCGTGTCGGAGGCCGCTTCGCGACTCGGCGGTGCCCGGGTGGCCGCGCTCCCTCCGGATCGGCCTGGTTCACGCCGACGACTCTCGCGATGAGGCGGGCTCGGGGGCGGCCCGGCAGGCCAACCTGGGCGAGGGCACCATCGGGCTGGAGGCGATCGCCGCGGTGGTCCGCGCCGCCGGCACTCCCGCCATCCTGGAGACACCCGGCGCCAAGGCCGGCGGGGGCGACGACGTGACCAGGCTTAAGAACGCGCTCTCGCGCTGAGACGGGCGCGGGGGCGGGGCCGAACCCCGATCGCTTGCGACACTGTTGCGAAAAGTGCGGCAAATCGGACGCCGCCCGGAACATTTCGCAACACTGTCGTGACGGCCGGCCGCCTCAGCCCTTGCGCGCCCGGATCGCCTGGGTGAGTTGTGGGGCGACGTCGAACAGGTCTCCTACGACGCCGAAGTCGGTGATTTCGAAGATCGGCGCTTCGGGGTCCTTGTTGACGGCGACGATGGTCTTGGAGGTTTGCATACCGGCGCGGTGTTGGATCGCGCCGGAGATGCCCAAAGCGATGTAGAGCTGCGGTGACACGGTCGCGCCGGTCTGCCCGACCTGGAACTGGTGCGGGTAGTAGCCGGAGTCCACCGCCGCGCGGGAGGCCCCGACCGCGCCGCCCAACGCGTCGGCCAACTCTTCCACCACGGCGAAGCCCTCCGCGGATCCGACGCCGCGACCGCCGGACACCACAACCGATGCCGCACCCAACTCGGGCCGGTCACCGGCCGGTTCCGGATGCGACGCGACGACCGTGGCAGCCTTGACCCCACCGAGTGCAAGCTCCAACGGGACGATCTGCCCGGCGCCCGCCACGCCAGCCGCATCAACCGAGTTCGGCCGCAGCGAAATGACCGGAATACCCCGGGTCACCCTCGCGCGCACCGTATACGCCCCACCGAACACGGACTGCGTCACCACGACGTCCGAACCGTCGACCGCGATATCGACCGCGTCCGCCAACACCCCGGAATCCAACCGCACCGCGACCCGACCCGCCACCTCCCGGCCGCTAACCGTCGCCGCGAGAAGCACCGCCGCCGGCGCACACTCAGCCGCCGCCGCCGACAACGCCACCACCGCCGCCACACCCAACAACCCCGACACGGCATCAGACTCCGCGGCGTAGATCCGCTCCGCCCCCGCAGCCGCCAACGCGGCCTGCAACCGCTGCGCCGTGCCCGGCACCCCCACCACCACCGCCACCGGCGAACCAACCCGCCCAGCCGCGGTCAGCAACTCCCCCGTCACCGCACGCAACCCCGCATCGGTGTACTCGACCAACACCAAGACATCCGACATGTAACACTCCCTCACTCCCCGGCGGCGACCCGCCACCGCAGTCAGATCAGCCGCGCACCGACCAGGAACTCCGCGACCCTCCGGCCGCCCTCACCGTCATCGGACACCTTCCGACCAGCCGCCCGCGGCGGACGCGGCACCACATCAACCACCACCGTCGAGGCCTCCACCACCACCCCAAGATCGGCCAACGTCAACGTGATCACCGGCTTCGACTTGGCCGACATGATCCCCTTGAAATTCGGATAGCGCGGCTCCGTGAGCTTCTCCGTCACAGACACCACCGCCGGCAACGGCGCCGTCACCTCCGAATACCCCGCCTCATCCGCCCGATCCGCCCGAACCTCACCACCAACAACCGCCAACTTCCGCACCTGCGTCACCGCCGGCAAACCCAAACGCTCAGCCAACATCGACGGAACCGACCCCATACGCCCATCCGTCGCCTCATTACCAGCAACCAACAAATCAAACGTCACAGTCCGCAACGCAGCAGCCAACACCGCCGACGTCGCCAACGCATCCGCACCAACCAACCCCTCATCCACCACATGCACCGCCCTGTGCGCACCCATCGCCAACGCCTTCCGCAAAACCTCAACCGCCCGCTCCGGACCCATCGTCACCACCGTCACCTCCCCTCCAACACCCTCCGTCAACTGCAACGCAATCTCCACACCACGCGAATCGATCTCATCAATCACCGCATCCGCACCCCCCCGATCCAACCGGTGATCACCCTCCCGCAGCCTCCGCTCCGAATACGTATCAGGCACCTGCTTCACCAAAACCACAACATCCATACCAACCCACAACCCTTCCCAGCCGCTGACTCCCGCACGATCGACGGTGATCATCGCCGGCCCGTGCCCGGACACCATCCGCCGCGGTCTCACCCTGCGACGATTCTGCCGGTGCGGACGTCCGCCAGACGCGTCGCGATCGGCGTCCGAGGTGGCGGGCCTCGGCAGATCCCGCTCAAGTTACCGACCAGTAGCCCAAGCTACCGCGCAGAAGCGTAACGCGGCGTCGAGCAGGTTCCGGCGCGGTGGCACGCTTGGGACCGTGCCGACCACCGCGCCCCCGTCCACCTACATTCTGGTCGTCGGGATCATGGCCACCTTCGCGTCGTTCGGAATTGTGTTGATCTTCACGCCGCCCTGGTACTGGTTCATGATTCCGGTCGCGCTGGCGCTACCGGAGGTGGTGATCCTGCTGCGCCGGGCCGCCGCACGGCATCGCCTTCGGCAGAGCCTGCGCGAGAGCATCCGCGGCATCGGCTACTGACCGGCGACCGGGCACCTGCCCGGCCCGCCCTACGATTGCCGGCATGCCGCTCCCGATGATCCTCGACGTGGACACCGGCGTCGACGACGCCCTCGCACTCATGTTGGCCGCCCGCCATCCGGACGTCGACCTGAAGGCGGTGACGTGCGTCGCGGGCAACACCGACGTCGATCAGGTGGTGGCCAACACGCTGTACGTGCTGGACGCGGCCGGGGCGGGTGACATCCCCGTCGCGCGTGGCGCGGCCCGCCCACTGATCGCGCCGGTGCGCACGGCGCGGCACGTCCACGGCGCGGATGGGCTGGGCGGCTTCTCGCGCCCGAGCGATCGGCGCGCATCGCCGCTCCCGGCGCTGGAGTTACTGCGCCGGGAACTGACCGCAGCCGCAACCGACGACCGCCGCGTCACGCTGGTGCCCCTCGGTCCGATGACCAACATCGCGCTGCTCCTGCGGGCATACCCCAAGGTGGCCGCCGGTCTGGAACGCATCGTGTTCATGGGCGGCTCCGCGGGTTCCGGCAACGCCACCGCGGCGGCCGAGTTCAACGTCTGGCAGGACCCGGAGGCCGCGGCGATCGTGCTCGCGGCCTGCGGGGAACTCGGTGTCGCGGTGACGATGTACGGCCTGGACGTCTTCCCGGCGGTGACGGTGAACGGCCAGGACGCTTCTTCGTTGCGGGCGTTGCCCGATCCGGCGGCGCAACTGGCGGGTTCGTTGATCGATCACCAGCGCCGCCTGTTCGCACGAGACTCCGTGACCATCGGCGACGCCGGCACGGTGTGCTCCGTCATCGATCCGGGCGGCCTCGTCACGCAACGCCTTCCGGTCCGGGTGGAACTCGGATACGGCCACGCCCGGGGGCAGACAATCGTCGACCGGCGCGAGTGGGCCGGTGACGTGGCCGTCGACCCGCAATCCGCGGCAACCGGCGCGGCTGCGGCACCCGGAGTCGATGTGGCGCTGGACGTGGACGCGTCCCGTTACGCCCGGGTGTGGCTGGCAGCATTCGACGCCTGAACACCGCCGGGCCCGCCGGACGCGCCGGCGCCCGAACACCGCCGGCGCACGAACACAGCGGCACCCGGACCAGCCGACGCCCGGCCGGGCCGCAACGGCCGAAGAGCCGCCGGCAGCACACCGGATTCAGACTCCGATGTCCTCGTTCCACAGGCCGGGTTCGGCGGCGATGAACTCCGCCATCAGCGCGGCGCAATCCTTGTCGTCCGCCACGATCACCTCGACACCGCGTGAGCGCAGCAGGTCCTCGCCGCCGTAGAACGTGCGGTTCTCACCGATGATCACCCGCGGAATCTTGTACAACAAGATCGCGCCGGTACACATGTCGCACGGCGAGAGCGTCGTCACCATGGTCGCTTTCGCATAGACGGAGACCGGCAGCCGGCCGGCGTTCTCCAGACAGTCGGTCTCCCCGTGCCGGATCGCGCTGCCCAACTGGACCCGCTTGTTGTGACCGGCTCCCAGCACCTCGCCGTCCACGGCGAGCACCGCGCCGATCGGGATGCCGCCCTCGGCCCGTCCGGACCTGGCCTCGGCGATCGCCGCCGCCAGCAGCGCGCGGTCGGTGTCGGTGAGAATCGTCATCGGTGCTCCCAGGGTGGTGAGGTCGGCGGTTCGGGACCTGTTGCGGCCCTTGTCGATGTGCGGTCGGCGGTTCGGGACCTGTTGCGGCCCTTGTTAATGCGGCAGGCAGGCACGGTGTCTCAGGTCCTCCGGTAGGGCTGCAGGTACGCGCCGGGGTAGCGGAGGTTCCGGCCGGATGCCGCCAGGGCCAGGATCACCACCAGGTACGGCAACGCGATCATCACTTCGCGCGGGACGGCGGCGAACTGCGGCGTGACGACCAATTGCAACTGCAGCGCATCGACGGCGGCGAACAGCAGCCCGCCGGCGACCGCCGGAAGCACCCGCCACCGGGCGAAGATCACCAGCGCGATACATACCCAGCCGCGGCCATTGGTGATGTTCAGCGTGAACGAGCCGAGCATCGCCAGCGACAGGAACGCCCCGCCGATGGCCATCAGGGCGCCGCCGGTGGCCAGCGCCAGGTACCGAGTTCCGGCGACAGGAATCCCGGCTGCGTCCGCCGCCTCCGGATTCTCCCCCACCGCCCGCAACCGCAGCCCGAACCCGGTGGAGCGCAACATGATCCACACCGCCGGGACTACGATCCCGAACGCCAGGTAGGTGAGCAGGAACTGGCTGGCGACGGGTACCTCCGCGAACAGCTGGCGAAACTTGGGAATCTGCGGCAGCCGGCCACCGCCGTACTTGAGCCGGCTGGTGAAGTCGCACGCCGCGATCAGCAGCAGCGTGGTGCCGATACCGGCCACGTGTTGGTTCACCCCGAGGGTGACGGTCAACAGGCCCATGAGCAGTCCGGCGAGCACCCCCGCCACGATCGCGACGAGCAGGCCCCACCACGGCGAGCCGAGGATCTCCGCCCCGAGGAATCCGGTGAACGCGCCCGCGTACATGGTGCCTTCGATCCCCAGGTTCAAGATGCCGGCCCGTTCGGTGATCACCTCGCCGAGAGCGCCCAACAGGAGCGGGGTCGCCGTGGTGAGCATCGCCGTGACGAGGGCCAAGTACGCGATCGTCATCGCACGCCTCCCAAGGGTCCCTCGCCCGCCGAGCCCGACTCGACGGCGGTGACGGCGCCGCCGGGGCCAAGCCCCTCCCGGTCGGTGACGCCCATATCGGACCGTGCTGGATCGGGAACCGGCGTCCGTGACACCGAACCTGCCGGCACGCGCGCCACCGCCGGACGTTCGGGCACATCTTCCCCAGCCGGCCGGCGTCGGCGCCGGGGCCGGCGCCACGCGATCTTGTACCGGCGCAGCACCAGGACGCTGATCACCGCGAGCATCAGCAGCGACGAGACGATTTCACCCATCTGCGGCGGCAGTTGCAGGACGAGCGAGGCGTTCTGCGCGCCGACCGTGATATCACCCAGCAGCAGCGCGACCAGGACCACGCCGCCGGCGGTCAGCGCGCCCAGCGTGGCCACCACGATGCCCGTGTAGCCGTAGCCGGCGGAAACCTCTTGCGAGAGCTTGTGTCCCACGCCGAGTACCTGGTCGGATCCGCCGAGCCCGGCGATCGCCCCGGAGATCAGCGCGGACCGCAGCAGGATGCGGCGCACCCCGATCCCGGAGAACCGGGCGGCGGCCGGGGACAGGCCGACCGCCCGCACCTTCAGGCCGGCCGCGGTGCGGGACATCACGAGCCAGATCGCGATCGCCAACACGGCGGCGATGACGATGCCCAGGTGGACCCTCGATCCCGGTATCGCCATCGGCATCCGGTAGCCGGCTCCCAGGTCGTTCGACACCGGAAAGCCGCTGCTGGTGTTGCGCCAGGGCCCGTTGAGCAAACCCTGCACCAGCAACAGCGCCACCGGGTTGAGCAGCAGCGTGGTGACGACCTCGTCGATGCCGAACCGCACTCGGAGCAGCGCCGGGACCAGCGACCACACCACCCCGGCCAGCGCACCGGCCAGCAGCGCCAGCGGAATCGCCGCGACGCCCGGCAGGTCCGGCAGGTACAACCCGGTCGCGGTCGCGCCGATGGCGCCGGCCAGGAACTGCCCCTCGGCGCCGATGTTCCAGTAGCCGGCCCGGAATGCGACCGCGACCGCGAGTCCGGTGAAGAGGATCGGAATCGCTGCCAGCACCACCTCGGTGACCGACGTGGCGGTGGTGAGCGGTGTCAGGACGTACCGGCGGTAGGCGGCCTGCGGATTCGCGCCGGCGCCGCGGATCGGCCCCACCGTCAGCAAGAACACGATCACCACGGCGGCGAGGACCAGCAACGGCGCGAGCCAGCGCGGTTCGCGGCCGCGGAGCACCAGGCGCAGGCTCATGTCCGCAGGTCCCTGTCTAGCGGCCCGCGCCCGCGCCCGCGCCCCCGGCCACCGACCCCGTCGCCGACCCCGTCGCAGACCCCGTCGCCGACCCCATCGACAGTGTTGCGAAATGTCCGCCAAACCGCCCGATTTGCCGTACTTTTCGCAACAGTGTTCCCGAAGGGCCGGTTCGAGATGGGTGGGACCGTCATGCCGCGGCGTCCCGTTGGCCGGCCATCCACAGGCCCAGTTGCTCCGGATCGGCCTGCCCGGCCGGCACCTGGCCTACCAGCGAACCCTCGTAGATCACCACGATCCGGTCCGCCAGGGCGAGGAGTTCCTCCAGATCCTCCGATACCAGCAGCACCCCGGCACCGGCGGCGCGGCGCGCCAACAGTTGGGCGTGCACGAACTCGGTCGCCCCGATGTCGAGCCCGCGAGTCGGCTGCGAAGCCACCAGCGCCACCGGATCGCGCGCCAGCGCCCGGGCCAGCAGCACCTTCTGCATGTTGCCGCCGGACAGCGTCCCGATGGGATCGTCCGGCGCGGCACGAATGGAGAACTGCTCGATCAGTCGCTCGGCGTGCTCACGGATCGCTTTGCGGTTCAACAGGAATCCCTTGCGAAAGCGCGGCAGGTCTTCGATCACCAGGTTCTGGGCGACCGAAAGCCTGGCCACCACGCAGGCGTGCCGGTCCTCGGTGATCCGGCCGAGCCCGGCGCCCATCACCCGGTCGGGGTCGGCGCCGGTGACGTCCGTCCCGTTGACGAGCACCGTCCCGGACGTCGGACGCACGAGGCCGCTCAGCACCTGCACGAGTTCGGTCTGACCGTTTCCGGAAACCCCGGCCAGCCCGACGATCTCGCCGGGCGCGACGGTCAGGTCGATGCCCGCCAGCAGGTCCCGGCCGCGGCCGGCCAGCCGCAACTGCCGGATCGCCAGCACGGCGCCCGCCCGAGCGGGCGCCGCGGAAGCCGTCACGCCCCGCGCCGCGGGGCCCGTCACCGCCCCGTCCTGGGCGGTCAGGCCGCCCGGCTCCGACCCGCCCGGCTCCGACCCAGTGGCCCGGATCCCGGCGGCGACCGGCACATCCCGATCGCTCCGCCGGACTCCCACCGCCGGTCGCCCGACCATCATCTCCGCAAGCTCGGCCGGGGAGGCACCCGCGGTCGGCACGGCGTCGACGACCCGCCCGCGCCGCAATACCGAAACCCGGTCGCTGATGCGGGACACCTCGCCGAGCTTGTGCGAGATGAACAGCACGCCCATTCCCTGATCGGTCAGCCGCCGGATCGAATCGAACAGGGCCTCGACGTCCTGCGGCACCAGAACCGCGGTCGGCTCGTCGAGGATCAGCACCCGACAGTCGCGGGACAGCGCCTTGA
>CAZUXD010000027.1:0-47373 GCA_964624455.1 uncultured Actinomycetes bacterium
CCTCGGACTCCGAGTCCAGGTGCGCGGTGGCCTCGTCCAGCACCACGACCCGCGGCGCCTTGAGCAGCAGCCGGGCGATGGCCAGGCGCTGCTTCTCCCCGCCCGAGAGCCGGTATCCCCGCTCGCCCACCACGGTGTCCAGGCCGTCCGGCAGCGAGCGCACCAGGTCGGCGATCTGCGCCGCCCGCAACGATTCCCAGAGCGCCGCCTCGGTGGCGGCCGGATCGGCGTATTCCAGGTTGGCCCGCACCGTGTCGTGAAACAGGTGCGCGTCCTGCGTCACATAGCCGACCGTGTCCCTGATCGAGGAGAACGTCGCGTCCCGCACGTCCATCCCGGCCAGCCGCACCGCCCCGGAACGCACGTCATACAGCCTGCTGACCAACTGGCTGATCGTCGTCTTCCCGGCGCCCGACGGCCCGACCAGGGCGACCAGCGAACCCGCCGCCGCGGTGAAGCTCACCTCGTGCAGCACCTGCGTCGCCGGCGCGGAGTCCAGCACCGCAACCGACTCCAGGGATGCCAGCGACACCTCGGCGGCCGTAGGGTAGGAGAAGTCCACCCGGTCGAACTCGACACCGGCCGCGCCGCTGGGAAGCGCTGCGGCGTCGGGCTTCTCGGCCACGATTGACGGCAGGTCCAGCACCTCGAAGACCCGGTCGAAGCTCACCAGCGCCGTCATGATGTCGACATTGACGTTGGACAGTGACGTCAACGGCCCGTACAGCCGAGTCAGGTACGCCGTCAGCGCGACCACCGTGCCGACGTCCAAGGCGCCGTGCACCGCCAGCACCCCGCCCCACCCGTACACCAGCGCGGTGGCCAGCGCCGCCACCAGCATCAACGCGGCGAAGAAGACCCGGCCGTACATGGCGCTGCGCACGCCGATGTCGCGCACCCTGGCGGCCTGGCCGGAGAACTGCGCGTCCTCCTCCGCGGGCCGTCCGAAGATCTTGACCAGCAACGCGCCGGCGACGTTGAACCGCTCGGACATCACCGAGTTCATCGAGGCGTTGAGGTTATAGCTCTCCCGGGTGATCGCCTGCAGTTTGCGCCCGATCCACCGGGCGGGCAGCAGGAAGAGCGGCAGCATCACCAGCGAGACCAAGGTGATCTGCCAGGAGAGCGTGAACATCACGATCAGCGTCAGCGTGAGCGTGAAGAAGGAGTTGACGACGTTCATCAAGGTCGTGGTGAAAACCTGCTGGGCGCCGAGTACGTCGTTGTTGAGCCGGCTGATCAGCGCGCCGGTCTGGGTGCGGGTGAAGAACGGGATCGGCATCCGCTGGATGTGCGCGAAGACCTTCGAGCGCATGTCGAAGATCAACCCCTCGCCGATCCGCGCCGAGCAGTACCGCTCGGCGAGCGAGAGCCCGGCGTCGACGAGGGCCAGTCCGGCGACGACGAGGGCGAGGGTGACGATGATCTTCACGCTGCCGCCCAGAATGCCCTTGTTGATGATGTCCCGGTACAGCAGCGGGTTGATCACGCCGATCACCGCGTCAATTGCGAGCAATCCCAGAAGGACCCCCACCAGGCGCCGGTAGGGCCGGGCGAATCCGATGATCCGCCGGGTCGTGCCCTTGGGCAGCTTGGTGGCGGTGACGGATCTGTCCCGGGCGAAGGAGCGCATGGATTGCCAGCCGCCGAGATGTCCGCCCATCGTCATGTCGGTCTCCGTCCCCGTTTCCGGCGCCGCGACGGCGCGGCGCCGGATCGGCCGGCGGGTCGGGTCAGCGGTGCGCTGCCCACAGTCCACCACGTCCCGGCTGACCTCGTCGCGCCTCGTCGCGTCGGAAACCTGACGCAGGCCGCCGTCGATGATCTGCTGGACCGGGAGGTCGTGTGCCGCTCGCGTGCCGCGGCCGTAGGGTCAGCAGCACCACCTGTCCCCGCGCCTGCCGGCACGCCACTCGCGCACCGTATTGAGGAGGATCCGATGAGCGACCACGACGTGCGGATGATCATCCTGTCCACCGACGATCTGGATGACTCGATCCGCTTCTACAGCGAGACCCTCGGGATGCCGCTGAAGTTTCGCGACGGAACTCATTTCGCGGCCCTGGACGGAGGGTCGGTGACGATCGCGCTGGCGACGTCGCTCGATCATCCCATTCCGGGTCAGGTCGTCGTCGGTATCAAGACCGCCGATGTCGATGCCGCGGCCGCGGCGATCGAAGCCGCCGGGGGCGCGATCGTCAGGGGCCCGTACAACGACGCGCACGAGCGGCGGGCCGTGGTGTACGACAGCAAGGGCAACGGACTCGTCTTCTACAAGCCGTTGGCGCGCTAGCGCCGCAGCGCTCGCGCGGTGGGCCGATCCGCGGGGCGACGTCGAGCGGCGGAGCGCGCGACCTGGGACATGGGCGTCCGTCAGCCGAGGTCGGCGAGCGCGGCTTCGTAGGCCATGCACACGTACAACACGTTGCGCACCCGTTGCACCAGATCACATTCGCCTTCGACGAGATCCTGCAGCGGCGCGATGCTTCGGTCCCGGTCGGCAACCGCCTGTTCGACGATCGCGAGTTCTGTCGGCTTCAGGTGGTAGTCGTGCCCAATGACGGCGAGGCAGTCCTGCAGATCGGCGCGGCCGGTCGTCCCCGTCTGGTCGAGTACGACGAGCGCTGCCTCCAGCCAAGTCGGATCGTCCTCGTCGGCCTCGATCTCGTCGACAACCACGTCGAACAGCATCATTTCCGCTGCCGTCACACCGGGCAGGCGCTCCTCGAACCGATCGAACGGAATTGCGATCGCTCGGCGAAGCAGGGCATCCGCCCGCCCCTCGTCGCCGGATGCCAGTGCCCGTTGGGCCTTGACCAGCAGGTTCATGGCTCCGTCGAAGCGCCCGTCCCAGCGCGCACCCTCGATCCGATTACTGGAAACCCACACGTTGCCGAGTGGATGGGGGCGGCTGTAACGTTCGATCAGGTCCTCGAAAGCTGACATCCCGATCGTCCTCCTCGGCGATGACGGGCGTGGTCGAAAACACCGGACGAGGAAACGGTATCGCCCGAACGCGCCCACGAGGTGATGCCACGCGGGGCGAGGGCTCCGTTATCACACCGGGATCTCGGGTCGACCCGCGCAGTCGGCTCGCCTGGGGCGCTTGCCCCCGCTGTTGCCCGCTCGATCAAGTGGGGACGAAACGTCGCCGTTCGGGCGGGTTCAACGCTGCCCAGGCCGAATGGAGTCCCTTGCGGTCACACGCCGGTAGGCGGTCTGATCATTGCTGGAATCTCGGCACCGAGGTGGCCGGTTCCCGATCGGTCGAATGTCGATCGGTCCGCCCGGGCCCGGTCAGTAGCGGGCCGGAACGCCGATTGCGCCGCGCGCCGGCCCGCGACTGTGCGCGCGGGATCAACGGCGTCGGAGGCTTGCGCCGATCGCATGAGCCCAGAGGCTTCTTCTTCGGTGAGTTCCGTCGTATGGCCGCAGAAGGTGCACGTCAACAGGCGCTTCACCGAAATCGGAAACAGCGGGACGTTCGCGAACGTGAACCTGACGACGCGGCCGAAGATCCATAGAGTCACGAGGTGACGGCACCTCGGACAGCGCGCGGTCAAGGAAGTTAGCCGGGAGTTGTCGACCTGCGTTCCGAAGATCATCTCGCCTCGCATTCCGCACAGACGGCGCACTGAGCCTGGCGTCGTCATCGGCTCACGGTTGACCGTCCTTTCCAGGTTGCCACGAAGACCCGCTGACCAAGACCGCCGCGCCCCGCGGCGCTGCGCAGGTCAGTTGCGGTTGATGCCGTGACGCAGGTCCGGTGGGTGGAAGTGTGTGTTACGACGGGGTTTTCGGTGTGGATCGATGTGTGCCGGTGGTAGGAACACGGGCCGGTCGAGGCCCGGGTCGGGGTGGATCCGCCAGTCGCCGTGGTGGATCAGCACGTGATGCCGCCGGCACAGCAGCACCCCGTTGGCGGTGTCGGTACACCCGCCGAGGCTCCACCAGATGATGTGATGCGCCTCGCACCACGCCGGCGGAATGTCGCAACCGGGAAACGCGCAACCTCGATCCCGGCTGGTGATCGCCCGACGCTGTTCCGCGGTGAATAGCCGCATCGCACGGCCCTGGTCCAGAACCACGCTCGAGCCGCCCAACACCTGCGGGATGATCCCCGCATCGCACGCCAACATCCGCGCCAGACCCGCCCGCTGCACCCCGTCGTAGTCCGACCATCCCCACCCGCCGACCGGCACGCCTCCGCAGCCAGGCGGGCTCTCCGACGGGGCGAAAACACCTGGCGGGGCGCAGCCGTCGGGCGGGGCGCAGCCGTCCGGCAGAGACCAGCCGGCGGACCGGACGAGTCCGTCGGGCGGGGCGCAGCCGTTGAGCGGGTCGCAGCCGTCCGGCAGAGACCAGCCGTCGCACGGGGCGAGTGCGTCGGACGGGGCGCAGCGGTCGGGCGGGGCGAAGCCGTCTGGCGGGGCGAAGTCGGTCGGGGCAGGGCACCGATCTTCGGCGGGCCGACCCGCAGCCGACGGTTCCGTACGGGTCTGGCCGAGCAGGTCGGACAGGGGGATGGTGACCACCACCTGCGGGCGGACCCCTCCGTCACGTGGGCCGGCCCCGGCGGTCAAGTGCCGGTGCAGGATCTCACCCAACGCCTGCTCGCGGCGAAGCGCCGCCGGCCGCGGATCCGGGGCGTTCTCGTCGACCGGTTTCGGCGCCGCCAGCGCGTCCACCGCGATCCGCAACTGCTCCGCCGTCAACGGCGCCAGCAACCCGCGCACCGGGGTCAGGCCGTCGTGCCGCTTGCCACCTATGTGCAGCTCGGCTCGCTCGTCGGGATCCTTACCGGATAGTTTCCCGTCCGGATCGACAACCTGGGCGATCTGATCGGCGACCTGCCGCAAACCGTGCTCGTCCCGCACATCCGCCTGACCAAGAAGTGTCTGCAGGCATAGCCGCCTGGTGTCCTCATCCACGCCGGCCGGGATCCGGCCGGCACACCCGGTGATCATCCGTACCTGCCCCGCCGACACGCCACCCGAGTCGATCGCGCTCAGCAACTCCGGCATCGCAGGCTCAACGACCCCACCCGACGGCGTCTTGCCGGCGGTGGCGCACCGCGCCGCGGCCAGGCGACCCCGCGCCTCGCCCACCGTGATGTTCAAGATCTGATGCAACAACAGCGCCGGCGATCTGGCCGACAACGCCTCGGCCAAGCCCCGTTCGGCGACCTCACCGGCCAGGCGCACCTGCACGCCGAACCCGCACCGCAGCGTTGATTCCACCTGCCGCGCCAGTTCCAGCAGATCTGCCCCAGACAGCGCCCACAACGGCAAGTCCCGCAGCTTGACGATCCCGTCCCTGACGGTGGCCGCTACCTCAGCCGCCTCCGCCAACACCCCACCCGCCGAACCGCCCATCCCGCCATCCGCCGCCGAACCGCCCAGCGGGCATGGAAATCCGCCACGGAACTCCGCACTGACCGCCGCATCCGCCGGGCCGTCCGCCATGGCCGCATCCGGCAGGTTCCCGCAACGACCGGCATCGACCGGCGAGAACACACCGGTCGCCCGACCGCCCACAGCTTCGAACCCTCGGTGAACGCCGTCACCGCCGAACCCGCTTTGCCCGAAACAGCCGTCACCGCCCTCACCGCCGCGCCCGCCGGTATCGCCGTCACCGCCCTCACCGCCGCGCCCGCCGGTATCGCCGTCACCGCCCTCACCACCGCCCTCACCGCCGCGCCCGCCGGTATCGCCGTCGCAGCGCTCGCCACCGCCCTCACCGCCGAACCCGCAAGGGTCGCCGTCAACGGACGGACGACGGCCACGTTCGACCGCACCCGCTTCCTCGCCGCCGGCCACCGGGCGCGGCTCTGGGCATCCGCCGCTCACCGTCAACCGGGCCGGGACCCCGGAGCGCTCGACACCGGCGGTCGCACCCGGCGCGCCGCCCGCGCGCGCGCCCAGCGGCGCCGTGACAGCAGACGCGAAACTGGCGATGCCAGCCCCGTCACCGCCCTGCCGTTTCCATCCGTTCATACCGACTACTGTACTATACAGCCACGGCAACCAGCGGCTTATACCAGCCTTCAATACTACTTATCCACATCACAAAACCATAACGATTACCAGCATCTGCGGCCGGATCGAACGCCACGCCCGATCGCCCCATCGGCTGCAGCAGAGCGCAGCAATTGCGAACCGGGCGCCGAGCGCCGTTGCCTTCGGCGCAAGACCGCGTTCCCATGTGGTGCGAGATGGAACCGCATTCGGCTGGTTGACGCCAATGTCGGCGCCGCACATCCGGTACGGCTCGGCCGGCGCGCGGCCCCGCACCCGCGGCCTGCGCCGATGCGGCCAGGCATGGTAGACCGGATAGCCTGCGTCATCAGGAACACCGATACGGACGCGCATAGACTGGAAGCAGTGTGACGACCAGGCACGACATTGGCGATGCTGCCGGATCCCCGACGTCGGTCGGGCCCGAACAGCCGGTCCGCCGAATCCTCGTCTTCATCATCATCGCGCTGGCGCTGCTGATGATGTCGGTCGACTCGACGATCGTCGCGACCGCGTTGCGCTCCATCCAGGACGGGCTGCACGCGTCGATCAACTGGGTCGGCTGGACGATCACTGCCTACGCGTTCGGGTTCGTGGTGATGTTGCCGATCAGCGGCAAACTCAGCGACCGGTTCGGACGCCGGAAGGTCTTCCTCGGTTCCGTCGTCACCTTCACCGTGGCCTCCCTGTGCTGCGGGTTGGCCGACAACATCGCCCTGCTGATCGCACTGCGGGTGCTGCAAGCCGCCGGAGGGGCCGGATTCACCCCGTCCGCAACGGGAATCGTCGTCGATCACTTCGGCGATGCACGCGACCGCGCGGTCAGCCTCTTCGGCAGCATCTTTCCGGTCGGGGCCATGATCGGCCCCATCTTCGGCGGATTGTTCGTCACCTTCTGGACGTGGCGAGGCATCTTCTTCATCAACGTTCCGATCGGACTTGCGGTGATGGCGCTCGCACTGCGTTACATCCCGCGCGACCGGCCGGCAGCGGAACGATCCGGTTTGCGCATGGACGGTGTCGGAGCGGCGCTGCTTGGCATCGGCCTGCTCGCGGGGATGCTCGCGGTCAGCTACCTCGGGGAGCAAGACGCCCGGCCGTGGTCGGTGGCTTTCCTTGTGCCGCTAGCGATCGCGCTCGGCGCGTTGACGTGGTTCTTCCACCACGTCAACCGCGGCCCGAACCCGTTCATCGCGCCTCAGTTGATCCACGGGCCGGGGTTCGGCCCCGTCAACCTCGTCAACGGCCTCTACGGCGGCGTCACCTTCGGTGTCATCGCGCTCATTCCCCTGTACGCGGCCAATCGCTACGGATTCGGCGCGCTCGACTCCGGAACGCTGCTGATCGCCGAAGGAGCGGCCGCGATCGCGTTCTCGGTCCTCGCCGCGCTGGCGCTTCGCCGGACCGGCCACCGCCCGCCGCTCTACCTCGGGTGCGTCGCGATCATCGCGGGAATCGTGCTGCTGGCGGTCGCGCCGGCTGCGCACATTCCGCCATACGCATGGCTGGCCGGCAGCGCCTTCCTGGTCGGGGCCGGCTCCGGGATGATCAACCCGGCGAGCCGCAACGCCGGCCTGCAACTCGCGCCGGAGAACGCCGCGATCATCGCGGCGCTACGCACCATGAGCCTGCAGATCGGTACCATCACGACGATCTCCGTAGCCACCGCGCTGATAGCCAGTTCGACCGATCCGGGAGCGGTGCAGGCGTGGTTCTACATCGCGGCCGGCCTGCTGCTGGCCGTCTTGCTGCCGCTCATCTCCCGCGTGCCGGAGCACCACGGGACCTGGTAGTGACCCCGCACCAGGAAGATCACCGTTCGGGAAGGATCCGGCTCGCTTTCCGGGCCGGATCCTTCCCAACTGGTGATCTTCCCCGGTCGGGCCCGGATGGCGTCGCCGATCAACGCAGGCCAGGGCGTGGCCGTAGGCTTGGGTGGATTGTGTCGACTTGTCATGCCTGCCAGAGGGGATCGGACGTGGACAACTACCCCGGTTACCAGGGACCCGAGCAGTGGGGGCAGCAGCAGCCGCAGCCCGGATATCCGCCGGCCCCGCCCCAGTACGTATACGTGCACCGCACCACGAACGGGCTCGCCATCGCCTCACTGGTGCTGGGCATCGTATGGATCTACTGGGTCGGCAGCGTTCTCGCCCTGATCTTCGGCTACGTCGCGCGGCGACAGATCAAGGAGCAGGGTCAGAACGGCGATGGCATGGCCGTTGCCGGGATAGTGCTCGGGTGGATCGGCGTCGGTGCCATGGTGATCGTGCTGATCGTCTGGTTGAGCGCGGTGAGCACCCTCACGTCGATCTCGTAACGCCGCTCATCGGGGGCTCAGGGCGCGAACCGTCGGGAAGTGGGTCCGGTAGCGAGCGGGAAGCGTCAGCGATGCCACCGCGGCATGGGCGCCAATGTAGCAGCGGGCAATGGGGTGACGTGCGTTCCGCCGCGCCGGCGAAATGCCACGAACGCCTTTCAGGCGAGAAACCCGGCAGCATCAGCGCGCCCGGGCCCCGTCATCGTCCTGCGGCGCCGCCATCCCGCGTAGGCCCGGACAGGAGCACCGATTCTCTTGCGCTTGTCGGCCGTGATACCGCCATCCCGCGTAAGTCCGGACAGGAGCCGATCGCCCCGGCCATCCGCCGCGGGGCGCCGTTCGGCGCTCGCATAGGCTGTGGCCCACGATGATTACCCGACCTAAGATTTCCTGTGCGTCCGGACGCTGCGCAGCCTCCGGCTGAGCGGCCGTTTCGCCGGGTCGTCGTCTTCACGACCATCGGGCTGGCCCTACTGATGATGTCGGTCGACAACACGATCGTCGCGACGGCGTTGGACGCGATCCAGCAAGGGCTGGACACCTCCATCAACTGGGCCGGCTGGACGATCACGGCCTATTCGTTCGGGTTCGTCCTGATGCTGCCGGTGAGCGGAAAGCTGAGCGAGAGGTTCGGCCGCCGCACCGTTTTCGTCTACTCCGTCATCGTATTCACGCTCGCCTCGCTGTTCTGCGGAATCGTCGACAACATCTACCTGCTGATCGCCCTGCGCGCGCTGCAGGCCGCCGGCGGCGCCGGCTTCACGCCCTCCGCGACCGGGATCGTGGTGGACTACTTCGGCCAGGCCCGCGATCGCGCGGTCAGCCTGTTCAGCAGCATCTTCCCGATCGGCATCATGATCGGGCCCATCTTCGGCGGGCTGTTCGTCACCTACTGGACGTGGCGGGGAGTCTTCCTGGTGAACGTACCGATCGGCGCCGCGGTGGCTGTCCTCGCGATGCGGTACATCCCACGCGACCCGCCGCGCCCGGACCGCGCCCGGCTGCACATCGACGCGCTCGGGATCGCGCTGCTCGGCGTCGGCGTCCTGTCCGGGATGCTCGCGGCCAGTTACCTCGGTGGAGCAGACGCCCGCGTCTGGTCGCCGATCTTCATCGTGCCCCTGGTGATCGCCACCATCACCCTGGTCGCGTTCTTCCGCCACGTGAACCGCTCCCCCAACCCGTTCATCCTGCCGCGCCTGATCCACGGCCCCGGGTTCGGCGCGGTCAACCTGCTGAACGGCCTCTACACCGGGGTGACGGGAGGCATGATCGCGCTGATCCCGCTGTACGCGATCACCCGCTACGACTTCAACGCGCTCGACTCCGGGACGCTGCTGGTCGCGGAGGGCGTTGCTGCCATCGCGCTGTCCATCGTCGGCGCGATGGTGTTGCGGCGCACCGGCCATCGACTTCCCTTGTACATCGGCGGCAGCCTGATGGCCGTCTCGATGATCCTGCTGGCCGTGCGCCCGTCCGGCATCTCGCCGTACGTCTGGCTCGCGGGCGCGACGTTCCTGATCGGGGTCGGCGCCGGGACGATCAATCCCGCCAGCCGGAACGCCGGTCTGCAGCTTGCGCCGGAACACTCCGCGACCTTGGCCGCGCTGCGGACCATGAGCCTGGCGATCGGCTCCATCCTGACGATCTCGGTCGCCACCGCGATCTTCGCGGCGTCCGACGATGCGGCCACCTCGCAGGCCTGGTTCTTCGCGGTGGTGGGCTTCCTGCTCGTGCTCGGGCTGCCGATCATCAGACGGGTACCCGATCATCGGGGCGCGTGGTAGGCGGATCTGCGCGGCGGCGTGCGGGCGAAACTGCTTGTAGGCCATACGATGACGAACCATTCGGTGACGAACCATTCGGTGACGAACGGGATCGGATCCAGGGGCGATGGACCAGAAATGGCGATGACGGCGTCCGGTGGTACAAGCCGGCATGACGGCCCGGCGGAACTTCGTCATCGCCGCCCCGCACATCGCCGAAGCCTCCGCCCGCCGGCGCGCAGAAGCCGCCAACCGCTGCCTCCTCGCCACGACCCGCGTGCACGGATCGCGCCGGATCGCCCCGATGGAGCCCGCCGCTCCTTGCGGTGAACGGAACTCGGAGCACCGCTTACGCTTGAGGCGTGACATCCCACGCCGCTGCCGATGGGCGGCATGCCGCGGAGCCCGTAGCGCCGGACCCGGCCGAAACACACGAACCCGGCGAGGTGGACTACCGGGTCCTGGGCCAGCAGGCCGCCCGGCCCGGCTCCGAGCCGGGCCCGCCGAACGAGCGGCTGCAGAACCTGTTGACGATCACCGACACGGCGCTGAACCGGCTCGGTGCCGACGACCTGCTCGCCGAGATGCTGGATCGCATGCGGCACATCCTGGAGGCCGACACCGTCGCGGTGCTGCTGCTGGACGAGAGCGGGCAATACCTGGTGGCGCACGCCGCGTGCGGGCTGGAGGAGGAAGTCCGGCAGGGCGTGCGTGTTCCGTTCGGCACCGGATTCGTCGGCCAGATCGCGGCCCGGCGCAAACCCATCTCGATCGACCTGGTGGATTCGGACACGGTGGCCAACCCCGTCCTGTGGGAGCGCGGTATCCGCACCATGCTCGGCGCGCCCATGATGCGCGGCGAAGAGGTGAGCGGGGTCCTGCACGTGGGGCGGCTGGACGATCGGCCGTTCACCGACGAGGACGCGCAACTGCTGCTGGTCGCCGCCGAGCGGGTGGCCGGCGCCGTCGCCGTGCAGAACCTCGCGGCCGAGACCGCCGCCGCGCAACTGCTCGAACGGAGCCTGCTGCCCACGCGATTCCCGGTGGTGCCGGGCGCCGAGCTCGCCGGGCGTTATGTCGCCGCCGCAGACCGCATGATCGGCGGCGACTGGTACGACGCGTTCACCCTTCCGAACGGTGAGCTGTGGCTGGTGGTCGGCGACGTCGTCGGGCACGGGCTCCAGTCCGCCGTGGTCATGGGACGGGTCCGCAGCGCCCTGCGCGCCTACGCGCTGCTCGGCGGAAGCCCGGCGCGGGTGCTGGAGCTGACGGACCGGAAGGTGCAGCACTTCGAGATGGGCAAGATGACGACGGTGGTGTGCGCGGTCGCGCGGCCGCCGTACCTGCGGTGGGAGATCTCGTCGGCCGGCCACCCGGCGCCGGTGCTCGCGGCGCCCGGGCAGGAATCCGTGCTGGTACCCGTCGACACCAACGTCCCGCTGGGCGCCGTGCCCGACGCAAGGCGCACCTCCGTCTCCGCCATGCTTCCGCTCGGCGGGGTGCTGCTGCTGTACACCGACGGACTGGTCGAGCGACACGACGCCTCCATCACCGAAGGCATGGAACGCCTGCGGCGCTTCGTGAGCGCCGATCACCCGGAGATGGTGTGCCGGTCGGTGATGATGCACATGGTCGGCCGGTGGGTGCCGACGGACGACATCGCCGTGCTCACCCTGCGGCGCACCGCCACGGTCGGGAGCTGACGGCCCGGCGCCGTCCGCCCGCGCCGCACTGCGCAGTCCCGCCCGTCTGCCTGGTGGGTTGGTTCGGCGCCGCCGCGTGCCGTGACACGGTCGCCAGGACTCCGGTTGTTCCGCGCCCGCCGGCGCGGTGGGTTCGGCGGCCCGCGCGCGCCGTGCCGTCCGCGTCACGTCTCGGAGCTGCTGGCGGCACCGACGTCCTCGCGGTAGATGTCCGGTTCGATGTAGATCACGCGCGCCTGCGGAACCGCCTCGCGCACGGCGGATTCCACCGAGTTGATCACCGACGCCACCTGCTCCGCCGTGCTGGCGGCCGGAACCGCCACCTTGGAACCGACCAGCAGCTCGTCCGGCCCGACGTACAACGTGCGCATGTGGATGATTCGGTCCACCCCGGGCGTGGCTTCGATGGCCGAACGGATCGCCGCGGCGTCCCGCACGCTCGCGCCTTCACCGACCAGCAGGCTCTTGACCTCGACCCCCAAGATCAGGGCGACCGCGATGAGCAGGCCGCCGATCGCGACCGTTCCGATGCCGTCGAAGATGGCCTGGCCCGTCAGCACCGCGGCGAGCACGCCGGTCAGCGCGAAGACCAGCCCGACCAGGGCGGCGATGTCCTCGAGCAGCACCACCGGCAGTTCCGGTGCCTTGGCGCGCCGGATGAACTGCCACAAGGAGGCTCCCTGCCGGTGCGGCTTCGCCTCCCGAAGCGCCGTGCGCAGCGAGAAGCTCTCCAGCACTATGGCGATCGCCAACACCGAGATCGGCAGCCACACAACCGAAATCGGCTCCGGATGCTGGATCTTGTGCACGCCTTCGTAGATGGAGAACACCCCGCCGACGGTGAATAGCACGATCGCCACCATGAACGCGTACACGTATCGCTCACGCCCGTAGCCGAACGGATGCTCGCGGTCGGCGGCGCGCCGGGCCCGCTTGCCGCCGACGAGCAGCAGGACCTGATTTCCGGAGTCGGCGAGCGAGTGGACCGACTCCGCGAGCATTGCCGACGAACCGGAGATGACGTACGCGACGAACTTCGTCACCGCGATACCCATGTTCGCCAGCAGCGCGGCGAGGATGGCCTTCGTGCCGCCGGTGCCGTGGCCTGAGCTCATAGGGCCGCCCGTCTCGATGCGCGGAGAGGCTCGATCCGTGGGGAGGCGGAGCCCTCGTGGTGGATGCTTGCGGCCAAGTGTGCCAAACGCGCCGCCCCGGCGATGTCGGCGAACCTGTCGCTTCCCGCACGATACGTGTGCGCGGCGTACATAGCGGGCATCCGGAAGGTGTTCGCCCAACCATGGCTGGCATCGTCGTGCCGGCCGGCAACCACAACTCGCGGAGGCCCCGATGCCCGGCGCTACCGGCAAGCAGACCGACGAATACGACGTGGTGGTGATCGGCGCCGGATCGACCGGGGAGAACGTCGCCGATCGGGTCGTGCGGGCGGGGCTCTCAGCGGCCCTGGTGGAATCGGACCTGGTCGGCGGGGACTGCTCGTACTGGGCCTGCATGCCGAGCAAGGCGTTGCTCCGGGGCTCCGAGGCGCTCGCCGCGGCCCGCGCCGTCGACGGCGGCGCCCAGGCGGTGACGGGGACGCAAGATGTGGCCGCCACACTGCGGCGCCGGGATTCGTTCGCCGCCAACTGGTCCGACGAGGGCCAGGCCAAATGGGTGGAGCACGCCGGCATCGACCTGGTGCGCGGTGCCGGTCGCCTCACCGGGGCGCGGCGGGTGACGGTGACGGCCCCCGACGGTTCGGAGCGCCAGTTGCGCGCGCGTCAGGCGGTCGCGGTGTGCACCGGCAGCGTCGCGTCGACGCCGCCGATCCCGGGGCTTACCGAGGCTCGGCCGTGGACCACCAAGGACGCCACCGGCGCGCAGCGCCCGCCGGCATCCATGATCGTGCTCGGCGGCGGCACCGCCGGGTGTGAGTTGGCCCAGGCCTGGCAGAACCTGGGCACCACGGTGACCTTGATCGAACTGGCGCCGCGACTGCTGGCGAGCCAAGAGCCGTTCGCCGGCGAGTTGGTGGCAGAGTCGCTGCGCCGCGCCGGCGTCGAGGTGCGCACCTCGGTCACCGTCACCGGCGCGGCGCGCGCAGGTGATCAGGTGACGTTGCACAGCGAGCAGGGGGCCGTCACCGCCGCGGTCCTCCTAGTGGCGGCCGGCCGCCGCGCCCGTGTCGGCGACCTGGGCCTGGACGCCGTCGGGCTCTCGGGCGACGGTTACGTCGGCGTGGACGATACCTGCCTGGTGACCGGCGTCGACGGCGAATGGCTCTATGCCGCAGGGGATGTCAATGGCCGAGCGCTGCTGACCCACCAGGGCAAGTACCAGGCGAGGGCGTGCGCGGCGGCGATCGTGGCGCGAGCGCGCGGCGAGCAGGTACGGCCAGATCCGTGGGCCGCGTGGAGCGCGACGGCCGACCGGGCCGCGGTTCCGAGCGTGACGTTCACCGATCCGCAAGTGGCATCGGTGGGCCTCACGGAGCAGCAGGCCCGCGACGGCGGGACCGCCGTGCGCGCGGTGGAGTATCCGATGGGCAAGGTCGCCGGGGCCGCGGTGTTCGCGGACGGCTACACCGGCCGGGCGAAGCTCGTGGTGGACGAGGGCCGGCGGGTGATCGTAGGCGCGACCTTCGTCGGGCCGATGGCGGGTGAGATGCTGCACGCCGCGACGATTGCCGTGGTCGGCGAGGTGACGCTGGACCGGCTGTGGCACGCCGTGCCGTCGTACCCGACGATCAGCGAGGTGTGGCTCCGCCTGCTGGAGGACTATGGCCTCTGAACCGGCTGTTGGGAACTGCTTTCAGCCCGTCAGGATCGGCTGCCGCCGCGCGCGGCAGCGTCCACGTCGGCGTTGGGAACTGCTTTCAGCCCGTCAGGATCGGCTGCCGCCGCGCGCGGCAGCGTCCACGTCGGCGTTGGGAACTGCTTTCAGCCCGTCAGGATCGGCTGCCCAGCATTTCCGTACGATCGGTCGGCGGCGGCGGAGGCGGCGTCAACGCCGAAACTCGTTCTCGCAGTTCCGGTGTCATGTCGACATCCAGCGCGGCGAGGCTTGGGGCCAGTTGCTCGAGGTTGCGAGCGCCGATGATGGGGGCGGTGACGGCGGGATTCGTCATCACCCATGCGACGGCCAGCGTCGACGGTGCGATCCCGACCTCCCCCGCCAGCGCGGTGAAACGTCCCGCGGTCGGAAAATCCGACTCCAGACCAAACCGCTTGGTGTAGCGCGGGTTGTCGATCAGGCGACCGGCGCCCGGCCGGTCGTCGGGTCCGTACTTGCCGGTGAGCAGGCCGGCGCCCAGCGGGCTGTAGGTGACGACGCCCAGGTTCTCGGCACGCGCCAGCGGTAGGATCTCGACCTCGACCTGACGGCGCACCAGGTTGTACATGGGCTGCACGATCTCGAACCGGGCAAGGTGCTCGCGGGCGGCGACGCCCAGGGCGGTCGCGATTTGCCAGGCGGCCCAGTTGCTCACCCCCGCGTAGAGGATCTTGCCCTGTCGCTGCAGATCGTCCAGGGCGCGCAGCGACTGCTCCATCGGGGTGCGCTCGTCGAAGTTGTGCAGGAAGTAGAAGTCGAGCCGGTCGGTGCCGAGTCGCGTCAGCGTCGCCTCCACCGCGCGCATGATGTGCCGCCGGGAGAGCCCGCGGTCGTTGATATCCGGGCTCGTCGGAGAGAAGACCTTGGAGGCGATGACGATCTCGTCGCGGCTGCCCGCGATCAGCCGACCGAGGATCCGCTCCGATTCCCCGCCGGTGTACACGTCGGCGGTGTCGAAGAAGTTGATCCCCGCGTCCCGCGCCCGGGCGAAGAGTTCTTTCGAGGTCTGCTCGTCGGCCTCGTCGCCGAAGGTCATGGTTCCGAAGCAGAGCGGGGAGACCTGCACCCCGGTCCGGCCCACCGTCACATATCGCATACCGCTTCCTATCACGGCGGGGTGGACCGGGCGGTGTCGGGGACCCACGTGGCACGGGGCCGGATCGCCCGGCCCGACGCCCCGCTCCGACGACACTGTTGCGAAAAGTGCGGCAAATCGGGCGCGATCCGGTACATTTCGCAACACTGTCGGACCGGCACGGGCAACCGCCGCCGCGGTGCCCCGTCAGGTGTCCTCGTCAGATGTACATCGCCGGGTCCGACCAGGGGTCGTGGCCCGTGCCGGGCAGGATCCGGGCGGCGACCCCGACGGCGACCTGCCCGGGCGCGACGTCCTTGACCACGACCGCGTTGGCGCCGATCTTGGCATCGTCCCCGATGGTGACCGGGCCGAGGATCTTGGCCCCGGCGCCGATCAACACCCGGTCACCGATCGTCGGGTGGCGCTTGCCCTTGTGCATCGACACGCCGCCGAGGGTGCTGCCGTGGAACATCACCACGTCATCGCCGATCTCGGCGGTCTCGCCGATGACCACGCCCATCCCGTGATCGATGAACAGCCGCCGGCCGATCTTCGCGCCGGGGTGGATCTCCACCCCGGTCAGGCCGCGGCCGAGTTGCGAGATCATCCGGGCGAGCAGCCGAAATGCCGGGCCGGAGTTCCAGACGCGATGCGCGACGCGATGCGTCCACAGCGCGTGCACGCCGGAATAGCACACGGCGACCTCGACCAGCGAGCGTGCGGCAGGGTCGCGCGATTTCGCCGCGCGCAGGTCCTCCATGAGCAGCCCCACCGGCGAGACGCCGCGCGGATCGGGGGCGGCCGCCTGTACCCTGGCCGGCACCCGGGCCGCCGGCCGGCCAGCAGCCCGGGCCGCCGCTCGGCCGGCCGACCGCGCGGCGTGCGCTCCCGGCATCAGTCCACCAGGCCCTCGAACAGCACCGTCGAGAGGTAACGTTCGCCGAACGACGGGATGATGACCACGATCATCTTCCCGGCAAACTCGTCCTGATGGGCCAGTTGCATGGCCGCCGCGAGCGCCGCACCGGAGGAGATGCCCACCAGCAGGCCCTCCTCGGTCGCCGCCCGCCGAGCCCACGTCACCGCCTGATCGATCGTCACGTCCAGCACCGCGTCGTAGATCGTCGTGTCGAGGACCTCCGGAACGAAGTTCGCGCCCAGCCCCTGGATCTTGTGTCCCCCGGGGGCGCCGCCGTTGAGGATCGCGGACTCGGCCGGCTCCACGCCGAAGATCTTGACTTGCGGCTTGCGGGACTTGAGCACCTGTCCCACGCCGGTGATTGTCCCGCCGGTACCGATGCCCGCGACCACTACGTCCACCTCGCCATCGGTGTCGTTCCAGATCTCCTCGGCGGTGGTCTCCCGGTGTACTCGCGGGTTCGCTTCGTTGGAGAACTGCCGCGCCAGCACCGAGCCCGGACGCTCGGCGGCGATCCGCTCCGCGCGGTTCACCGCGCCCGTCATACCGTCCGCCGCCGGGGTGAGGATCAGCTCCGCGCCGAACGCGCGCAGCAGCGCCCGCCGCTCGCGGCTCATCGAATCCGGCATGGTGAGCACCACGTCGTAGCCGCGGGCCGCGCCGACCATGGCCAGCGCGATTCCGGTGTTGCCGCTGGTTGCCTCCACGATCGTGCCGCCGCGCGCCAACTCGCCCGCCGCCTCCGCCGCGTCGACGATCGACACCGCGATCCGGTCCTTGACGGAGTGCGCCGGGTTGTAGAACTCGAGCTTGGCGAGCACGGTCGCGCTCGCGTTGTCGGTGATGCGGTTCAGCCGGACCAGCGGAGTACGCCCCACCAAGGCGGTGACGTCGCCGAATATCTGTGCCACGGGCTCTTCCCTTCTGACGAATCGGATCCCGGAATCGGCCAAGATCCCCACCGCCGAGGGTAGGACGGATGTGGCCGCGCCGCCGGTGCGGGTTTCCGCGGTGGCCGCGGTCGACGGCACCCGCCGGCAAGGGGCGCGATGGTGGGTGACGATGTGCGGGCGGAAGCCTCGTCATCGCCGGCGGCGGCCCCGTCCGCGACGCCCGTCCGGGTGATCCGGGCGGCGCCTGCGGGCGAACTCTTCGCCACAACGGATGCGGTCGTTCGGGACCGGCGGCCGAGGATCTGCGGATTTTCGGCCACCGCGCCCGGGCCGGTCGAATCGATTCTGAACGAATCTGGCAGCTCAGTTTCGGCGGTTCCGCGAGGTCGCGCGGCGGCGGGGGCGCCGGCGTTCGTGCCGCACGGTCAGCGGCCCGACCAGCCGTGGGCCGGACAGTTTGGTCTCGAGCCGCCGAGCCTCGCGCTTGAGCGGCTGCGCCACGTACTCCCCGCCGATCACGCCGGCCCCCAGCGCCACCGTGATCGCCGCGGCATTCGCCAGCGCGAACAACGCGCCGTTGCTCCCCTGGCTGAACAGCGCCAGGGCCCGGTACGCCGACAGGCCGGGCAACAGCGGCACGATGGCGGCGGTGACGATGAGCAGCGGCGGCACGCGGCAACGGCCGGCGACCGAGTAGCTGACCACGCCGATCAGGCCCGCGCCCAGCGCGGATGACCAGGTCACGCTGATCCCGACACCGGAGACCGCAAGGTACAGCCCGGTTCCGGCGGCGGCGATGGCCGCGCTGGGCAGCAGCGACCGGATCGGCGCCTGGGCGGAGTACGCGTACGCGGCGGCGGCTACGGTGGCGCCCGCCGTGGTCGCCGGCCACGGTGCGAGGGTGATCGTGCCGGGATCGATGTCGCCGAGGCCGATCCCGGCGACCGATGCCAGGGTCAGGCCGCCGCTGACACCGCCCAGCACGCCGACGGTGGCCATGACCGCCTCGAGGAAACGCGCGGCCGAGGTCAGCGGGAAGCCGGTGAGCGCGTCCTGCACGGCACCGAGGAAGCTCACCCCGGCCAACAGGATGAAGATGCTCGAGGTGATCACCCGGCTGGGGCCGATATCGCTGATGGTGGCCGTCACACCGGCCGCGAGCAGCGTGGCGAACAGCCCGCCGGCGGCCTGCTGGTAGAACACCGGCACCCTCCGCCGGGCCAGTTGCCGGGCGATGATGTCGATGCAGCAGGCGGCGGCGAAGGCAATGAGCAGCACCGGCCAGGTGCCTTCCAGCATCAGTGCCACCGCTGCGCCCATCACACCCAGGGATGCGGTGATCGTCCAGGCGGGGCGGCGGTTGGGCGCCGAGGTCAGCGACCGGATCGTGGCCGCCGCGTCGTCGCGAGATGTCCGGCCCGCAACCAGGTCCCGGACCAACCGATCGACCGCGGTGAGCGCGGTGTAGTTCACCTGCCTGGCCCGGACCTGGCGGATCTGGATGAGCGCCGGTTCGTCGCCGGGCGGCTGGTAGCTCATGGTCAGTTCGGTGAAGGTGACGTCCGCGGCGAAGTTGCGCAGGCCGCATGCCCGGCCGACGTTGTTCATCTGCGCGCTGACGTCGGCGGCACCTGCGCCGGTGGCCAGCAGCACCTCTCCGATGCGCAGCGCCAGATCCATCGTCCGGTAGATCTCGTGGGTGTCGACCATGGCGCGCCCAGTGTGCCGCATGCCAGGAGGCGCGACTGACGGGCAGGTACGGTCCGGCGCGACCGGACCGGCGGTGGCAGGGTACGGTCCGGCGCGACCGGACCGGCGGTGGCAGGGTACGGTCCGGCACGCCCGGACTTCGTCACCCGCGGCTTTGTCGGGGGCCGGACCGTCGCGCCGCCGTCACTGACGCATTTCCCGCTCCACCGGGAACATGACGGGCCGGACGGTGCAGGCGTTCTCCCGCCGGATGCGCACGACCAATGCCCAGGCCAATAGGGCGATCGACACGGCCGCCAGCACCGGCTGGACCGGCTGGAAATACTGCATCGCTCCGCTGGTGCCGAGCGCGATCAGCACCAACTTGTTGCACACCGGACAGCCGACCGCGAAGAACCCCAGCACCCAGCCGAGCATCCCCGCGCCGGCGGGGCGGTCGCGACGCGCCGGCCTTGCCGATGTCCGGACGTAGGTCGCCGTCACCAACCCGGCGAGCGTTGCCGTCAGCACCAGCGCCGGCCACGCCCACCAGGTGACGGGGACCTCGCGGCCGAAGACGGGATTGGGAATGAGGACCGTCGCAACGCCGATGACCACAACCGTGACCGCAGCGGAAGCGGCCGCCACCACCCAGCGGCGCGTCGGCCATCCGCCGAGATGCAGTCGCACGGTGACCTCCGGCGCGTATCGGTCAGTTTCCCATCAAGCCCTCATCCATCGTGCCCGAAGATCGCGGCAACATCCCATCCAAGGATGGAAGTCTGAAGTCGGTGACGATGGGCCCGTCGTTGGCACCAACTGATCGTGGCGGCAGCACCGCATGGTGGATCACCGCGTCAATGCCGGGGCGATTTCCCGCGACGCGGCGCCACTCGTTTCCGGCTCGACGGCATCGCTCGATGCCGCGGCGAACGCGCCGGTCGATTCCGCGGCCCGCTCGATCCCTGCCACCGCATAGACTTCCGCCTCGTCGAGGGTCTCGCGGGCGAGGAGTTCGGCCGCGATCGCGTCGAGTTTGTCGCGGCTGCCTGCCAACACGCGGCGCGCATTCCGGTAGGCCTCCTCGATCAGCGCCCGGACCTCGGCGTCCACGGCTGCGAGCAACTCCTCGGAGATTCCGGCCATGCGCGGGTCGCCGTCCTTCGGCAGCACGGTCACCGGCCCGATGCGCTCGGACATGCCCCATCGCCCGACCATCTGCCGCGCCACCGCCGTTGCCTGCTCCAGGTCGCTCTCCGCGCCGGTGGTGACCACGCCGAAAACCTCGTGCTCGGCGGCCATTCCGCCCAGCGCCCCGGTGATCCGTCCGAGCAGATAGTCCCGGTCGAAGCCGTAGCGGTCGGTGTCCGGTGTCGAAAGCGTCGCGCCCAAGGCACGTCCGCGCGGGATGATCGAGACCTTGCGCACCGGGTCGGCGCCGGGCGTGAGCACGCCCAGCAACGCGTGCCCGGCCTCGTGGTAGGCGGTCCGCCGCCGATCCGCATCCGGGATGACGACCTGCCGAGCCGTGCCCAACCGGATCTTCTCCAGCGCATCGTCGAAATCGGCGGAGCCGACCGTGTCCCGTTCCCGTCGCGCCGCCAGCAGCGCGGCCTCGTTGACCAGGTTCGCCAGGTCGGCGCCCGTCATCCCCGGAGTCACCCTCCCCACCTGCACCAGGTCCGCATCCGGTGCCAGCGGGACCTTGCGGGTATGCACCTTGAGGATCTCCACCCGGCCCTGTTGATCGGGCGGGTTGATGTGGATGTCACGGTCGAACCGCCCGGGCCGCATCAGCGCCGGGTCCAGTACATCCGGTCGGTTGGTCGCCGCCAGCACGACGACGCCCTCCGAACCGGTGAAACCGTCCATCTCCGAAAGGATCTGGTTCAAGGTCTGCTCGCGCTCGTCGTGCCCACCGCCGCTGATCATGCGCGCCCCTCCCCGGGCACGGCCGATGGTGTCGATCTCGTCGATGAAGACGATCGACGGCGCAACCTTCCGGGCCTCGGAAAAGAGTTCCCGCACCCGCTTCGCGCCCACGCCGACGATCATCTCGATGAACTCCGACCCGCTGGCGGAAAAGAACGGGACGCCTGCCTCTCCGGCGGTCGCCCTGGCGAGCAACGTCTTTCCGGTGCCCGGCGCGCCGGACAGCAGCACCCCCTTGGGAGCGCGCGCGCCGAGCCTTCGGTACTTCTCCGGATTCTTCAAGAAGTCGACGATTTCGAAGATTTCGGCCTTGACCTCGTCGATCCCGGCCACGTCGGCGAACGTGGTGCGGACCGATTGCGGGCTGACCGGAGCGCTCTTTCGACCGCTACCGAACATGCCGCCGAACAGCCCCCCACCGGACTTGCGCATCCGGCGGAACATCCACCAGTACAGCAGCACCAACAGGATGATGGGACCGAACGAGATCAACATGTTGAACAGCGAACCGCGTTCCTGCACCAGCGGTTTCGCGCGAACCGTGGCGCCCGTCGCCTCCAGTTCGGCGAGCAGGTCGTCGTTCGCGAAGGTCGGGCGTTCGGTGGTGAATGTCTGGTAGGTCTGTCCCTCCTCGCCCGGAAGCGGGGCAGACGTCGCGAGTTCGCCCTGAATCGTGTCCCCTTGGGCGAATACTTCCGCCACGTTTCCCGCCCTCACCTGCGCGGCGAATTCCGTGTAGGAGACGGAGTTCGGCCCGCCCAACGAGTCCTGCAGCGACAGCACGCCGAACAGCACGAAGTAGCCCACCCCGGCCAGCAGCAGCACGAGCCACCAGCGCGGCCGGCGCGGGGGCTTCTCCGACTGCCCCGGCAGGCCCTCGGTTCGCCAGGGACGGCTCGGCGGGCGATCCGGGTCGGGCGGCGCAGGCGACCGCTCCGAGTCGTCGATCGGGCGGGTGGGCGGCCGCGCCCCGCGGCGCGCGACCGGGTCGGCGCCGCCCAGCGGGCCCCGGACCACGCCCCAGCCGCCCGGCGGCGGCCCGCCCCCGCGCAACTCCGTCATCGCGGCATCCCTGCCGCTGGCCGCACGGCGGGTCGGCCCCGGCGTTCCAGGACCCCGGCCTGTACCAAGTAGGCAACCATGTCTCGGACCGTCTGCGCGAATGGCCTTGGCCGGTAGCCCAACTCGTCGCGGGCCTTGCTGCCGTCGACGCGCACCGCGGTCAACAGCGCCTGGACCGAACCGGCCGACAGCACGTCCGAGCCGAACGCCTCGCTGATCGGCTGCGCCAGCGGCAATATGGCCTCCACCACGCTGAGGGGTACGGCGACCAACGGGCCCCGCCGGCCCGTCGCCTTCGCCGCCTTGGCCAGCAGGTGGTGGATCGTGACCATCTCGCCGGGCAGCAGGTAGTTCTCGCCCGTCCGCCCCGATTCGGCTGCCAGGACCAGTCCTTGTGCCACGTCACGCACGTCGACGAAGTCGAAACCGCCGGCAACCGATGCAGGTGCCCGGCCGAGCGCGCCGTCAAGAACCATCGAGTTCATCCGGGAGAGCCGGTCGGGGTCGTCGATCGGGCCATACACGCCGGTCGGATTGCAGATCACCGCATCCAGGCCGCGGTCGAGAAGGGCCAGCAGCGCCCGCTCTCCGGCGTACTTGGATCTGGCATACACCGGCATATCCGCACGGTCGGACCGTACGGAGCGCTCCGTCAGCACGGGGCCGGAACGGGTCTCGTCGAACGTGTGCACGGTGCTGCAGTGCACCAACCGGCGCACGCCCACCCCGAGGGCCGCTTCGGCGACGGTCGCCACGCCCTCGGTGTTGATCCGCCAGGCATCCGGATCGTGCTGTTTCAGCGTGATCTTCGCGGCCAGGTGATAGACGATCTCGGCGCCGGCGAGCGCCGAACGCATTTCCGCACCGTCCAGCACGTCGGCGACTGCCCAGCGGACGTTCTCCGCGGGCGCCAGCGCGGAGGACCGCCGGTCGATGGCCGTGACCTGATGCCCATCGCCCACCAGGTGGTGTAGCAGGTTGACGCCCAGGTACCCGGCCGCGCCGGTGACGGCCACCCGCATGGATGCCTCCTCGAAAGGAGCCGGGCCGAAACGCCCGGCTCCCTCAAGGTTGCCTACCGCGCAGCGCAATGACCACGGACGAAGGTCCCGCGCTCTTCGAAAAGGGTCTTTCGATGCCGCCCCGCTGGGGCCGCTGCTACCGGGTGCTCCAGCCGCCGTCGAGCAGGATGTGCTGGCCGGTGATGTAGCCGGAGTTCGGCAGCAGCAGGAAGAGGACCAGGTCCGCGACCTCTTCGGACCGGCCCAGTCGCGCCATCGGCGTCCGATCGGTGACGAACCCGCGGTTGGCGGGATCGGCCAGCCAGTCGGTGTTGAGCGTCGTTTCCACATAGCCGGGCCCGACGGCGTTCAGCCGCACCTTGGGCGCCCAACGGGCGGCCAGCACCGTGGTGGTCCGCACGAGCGCCGCCTTGCTGGCCGAGTAGACGACGGATGCGCCGGTGCTCATCTCGGCTGCGAGGGAGGCGACGTTGACGATCGACCCGCCGCCGCCGCCGAGCATGTGCCGACCGATGTGCTGGCACAGGAAGTACGGGGCCCGGACGTTGACCGCGAAGACCTCGTCCCACTGTTCCGGAGAGATCGACAACGGATCGGCGCGAACGATCATCCCCGCCGCGTTGACCAGGCCGTCGACGTGCCCGGACCAGGCGACCGCCCGGTCGACCACGTCCGAGAGTGTCTCGACCTCGAACAGGTCGGCCGGCAGCCCGAGGAAATTCCGCCCGAGCGAGGTGATCTCGGCCGAGAGCTCCGACAACCGATCCTTCGACCGGGCGACGCCGATGATGTCTGCCCCGGCCCCGGCGAGGGTGGTCGCGATCACCCGGCCGATACCGCGGCTGGCCCCGGTGACCACGACGGTCTTGCCGTCGAGGCCCCCCGGCGCCAGGTCGACCCTGGCGGCGGGGGGCGACCCGGCGCTCACTTGTTCGCGAACAGTTCGACCAGCCGCTCCGCCTGGTGCACTGCGGCAGGCCGCAGGATGGGGAGCCGAACCCCGACATCGCGGAACTGCTGCACCTTCGCGACGACCTCGTCCGGGGTTCCGGACGCCGTCATTCCCTCGACGTACGAGTCCGGTACCGCCGCGATGAGGGCCTCCTTGCCGCCGCGCGCGTACGCCTCCTCGAACACCGGGATGTCCTCGGGCTTGATGTAGGGCTCGCCGACCCGCATCTTCGGTCCGGCGATGAACGGCAGTTGGATCGGGTCGAGCTTGCTCGCGACCTCCCAGCGGATCGCGTCCAACGCCTGCTGGTGGTCGTCCTCGATCGAGCAGTTGATGATCTGCGCGACCTCGAAGTCGTCCCAGTTGCGGCCGGCGGCCTCGACCTCCTTCCGCACGATCTTCAGCGCGTTGGCGGAGTACTCCGGTGAGCAGACGGCGTTGAGCAGAACCCCGTCACCGATCTGGCCGGCGATCTTCAGTCCGGTGGTGCTCGTTGCGGGAATGAGCATCGGGATGCTGGTGCGCTGCGGCTTGAAGCCCAACTTGCAATCCGCGAAGCTCACCGTGTCGCCCTCGAAGGTGACCCGCTCGCCACTGATGATCATCCGCATCGCCTGGATCCAGTCGCGCAACGACTTGGGCGGGCTCGCCTCGTGCAGACCGTGCCGCTTGGCGTGCGTGTTGGTGCAGGCTCCTGGGGCCAGGATCATCCTGCCGCCGGACAGCTCGTCCAACGACGCGATCGTCTGGGCCATCACCAGCGGGGTGCGCAGCCGGACGATCTGGGTGCATCCCAGCTTGATGCGCTCGGTCGCGAGCGCGTACGCCGAGAGCGCGGTCACCGAGTCGCGCATGAGCTCGATGGTCTCCGAGAAGAAGGCGATCTCGTAGCCATGATCCTCTGCGCGCTTGACCCAAGCGGCCATGTCTTGAACGCTGGCGTTGGGGTCGTAACCGCCGGCGAGTCCAACTCGTTGCATTGCCATCTCCTTGTGCGATTGGGGCGGCGGTCAGGCCGGTTTGATCCAGTGGGAAAGTTCGGAATCTGCGGTGATCTTCTGCTGCAGTGCGCTGCGCTGCGCGTCCGAAAGCCCCGGCAGCGGGCTGCGCGAGGTGCCGCCCGGCAGGCCCCGCATCTCCAGCAGGCACTTGGCCGCTGCCATGTAGGGCAGTCCGGCCACAGCGTGCTGCAGGCGCGTCGCAGTGTACTGGTGACGGCGAGCCGCATCGTAATCGCCGGCCCGGTACGCCGACAGCAGCTGCGCGAACAGCTCGGGCACGATGTTGGCGGTGGTCGACACGGCCCCGACGGCGCCCATGACGAGCGCACCCAGCACGATCGTGTTGTTACCGGTGAAGACCACCATGTCGCCGTCGGTGCTGAGGTACGACGCGATCCGGCCCACCGAATCGCCGGTGTCCTTGACGCCCCGTACCGGCCCGATCTCGGTGAACAACCGGTGCACGAGTCCGGTCGACATCGGGTAACCGGTGCGACCCGGGTTCTCGTACACGTAATGGTCGATGTCGGGCGCTGCCTCCGCCATCCGGCTGAAGTGCTCGACCAGGGCGTTGTCGCTGTAGGCGAAGAACAGCGGCGGAATCGCGGCGACGGCCGGGGCGCCCGCCTTGGCGGCATCGCGAACCAGTTCCACCGCGGTGCGGGTGTCCAGCGCGCCGCAATGCACGGCCACCGCCAGCCGCCCGTTCACGCGGGCCAGAACGTGTTCGGTGACACGTGCGCGCTCGGCCACCGAGAGCAGCAGGCCCTCGCCGGAGGTGCCGAGCAGGAAGAGCCCGTCGGCGCCGTGGTCGGCCTGGAAGTCCACCAGCGTGTCGAGGGCCGAGTAGTCGACCTCGCCGTCGCGGTCGAACGGGGTCACCAATGCGGTGACGATCCCGCCCTCGAGACGTCTTGCAGGAGCGGTCACTTGCGCTTCACCCTTCCTTTGAGTTCCATGGCGCGGCGGACGCGCTCCTGGGCCAACGCGCGAGCGGCCTCGTGCGTGGTGCAGTCGCGCCGAACGGCCTCCTCGAGAACCGTAACCGCATTCGCGCGAAGCTTTGACGTGATGGTCTCGAACACCCGCGCCGGCTCCACCCGGAAGGGCGAATAGCGAGCATCCATCGCGAAACCGGCGGCGATAACCCCACCGGCGTTGGCCACGAAGTCCGGCACCACCGGGATCTTCCGGTCGCGGAACACCTTCTGCGCTTCGGCCGATGTGGGCAGGTTGGCCCCCTCCACGATCATCTTGGCGCTGATCTTCTTCGCACCCGCCTCGTCGATGACGTCCTGGGTGGCCGCCGGGACCAGAATATCGGTGTCGAGGAACAACTCCGCACCGGCCGACAGCAATTCGCCACCCTCGTACTCCTTGACGGCAAGGTCGCCCGCCGACTCGTGCAGCTTGAGCAGGGCCGGCACGTCGAGTCCGGAGGGGTCGTAAACCGCGCCGTGCACCGTCGAGATGGCGATCACCTGGGCGCCGAGTTCGGCGAACCGCTTTGCCGCGGCGGCACCAACGGCACCGAAGCCCTGAATGGAGACGCGGGATCCGCTGACCGAGAGACCGAGGTGTGTCGCCGCGGAATCGGTGGCCTCCGCCACCCCGAACCCGGTGACGCCGATCTGGTCGTATGGGACGCCGCCGAGCTCGCTCGGGCTGCCGACGGCCGCACCGCGATCGTTCAACTCGTCCTGGACGATGCCGGCGTCCGCTTCGGACAGCCCCATGTCGAGGCCCAGCACGTACTCCGAGGGGATCTCGTTCGACAGGGCACGGGCCCAGGCCCGGATGATCTCCTCACGGTTCGGGGCCTTCGGGTCGCCGACGATGCCCGCCTTGGCCCCGCCGTAGAAGAGATCCACCCCGGCCCACTTCCAGGTCATGACCCGCGCCAGGCGTGCCACCTCCTGGATCGTGACCGCTGGGCTCATGCGAGTGCCGCCCTTGCCCATTCCGCGTGCGGTGTTGTCGATCACCAGCACGCCCTTCATTCCCGTACGGGAGTCCGAGACGCAGACGATCTTCTCCGGTCCCCACTCGTCCATCAGCGACAAGCTGTCCGAACCCATGACCTCTCCTATGCGTTATTCGCACACCATGTGCTAATACCACATCCTAGGCACATCCAGAGTCCCTGTCGAGAGGGTGCGGCAAATTGCTTCCCAGCAGATGGGCGGCGAGCGATCCGTTGGCCCGGCAGGCGCGGGCCGGGGCCCCGCCCGTGCGCTCATCCGCGCCCGCGCCGACGTACCCCAGCGAGGGCTCTCAGATCCCGATCGAGCTGACCTGCGGTCCTGGAACGTCCGGGCTCAGCGCGTAGCGCGCGGACAGCGCGTCCGAGATCCGGCGAGCGGCGACCCCGACCGCCCGGCAGGCGTCTTCCACGTCCTCACCTTGAAAGAGCGACACGCCGACGCTGCCCTCGATCCGGCGACCCGGGACATCGAGCGGCGCCGAAACCCCCCAGGTGTTGCCAATGACCTCCTCGTGGGTGACGGCATAGCCGTGCGCCCGGGCGGTGGCCACCTGATCGCGCTCGTCGCGGTGCGGCGGCCGGTTCGCCAGGATCGCGATGCCCGCCGCACCCACCACCAGCGGGTGACGCAGCCCGGCGCGGTACGCGACATGCACCTGGGCCTGCCGCGGCACGACGGTGGTGAGCACGACCACGTCCTCCCCGTCCGGGATCGCGATGTTCGCGGTCGCGCAGACGGTGTCGGCGAGTTCTTCCAGGACGGGCAGCGCAATGGAGCGCAGGTCGCGGCTGATCGTCTCGGCCAGGCGCAAGAGGCCGAAGGACAACTGGTACCGCTTACCCTCGTCGGGCTTGACGAACCGTCGCGCGCCGAGGGTCCGCAACAACCGATGCACGATCGTGCGATCCAGGTCGAGTTCCGTGGCGACCTGCGCGATGGTCATCCCGCCCGGATGATCGCCGAGAAGTTCCAGGACCTGCAGACCCCGGTCCAGGGTGCGCGCAATATCGTTGGGTTGGCGTGCCATTTCGTCCTCCCGCCGGCTTCCGACGCCTCTGACTGGTGCCGAACTGGCAAGGCCATTGACGAGACCGGCCCTGGCTGCGTAAAGTCTAACCGAAATAGCACTCAATGTGCGAATATCGCATTCATCTTCGTGGTGCGTCGCGTACGCTACCCGATCCGCATGAACAGGTGATCAACGTGGTGACCGTGACCAACGATCCGGCTCGGGTCGCAGCACTGTGTGGGTTCGACTCGTGGCGTCATTCGCTGCCGCCGAAGTTGGGCATCGACCAGTTTCGCGCCGTGCTGCCGATCCTCGTCACCGATGGGCAACACGAGCCGGTCATCGTCACCAAGGAGATCGACCGGACCAACTGCGAAGCGGTCGAGCCGCGGCCGGCCCGCTTCGTGTTCCATTCGCCGTACTTCTCCTTCGATCGGGCGCAGGCGCCGAGCGACGCCCGGCCGAACCTGGTCGCGGCGGTGAAGGAGGTCGCGGGCGGCTCGGCGGAACTCGACGATTCGTTGCCCGTTTCGCTGTACGGGCAATTGCGCGACGCGCTCGGATCCCCGTCCACCCCCGCCAGCCGGTTCTACGCGCCGACGTACCACTACGTCGTCGCGCGGTCCCGGGTCCACCGGCAGTCGACGGACGGCCGCGATGACGCCGCGGCCGCCGCCGCTCCGTACATCGAGCGGCTGGAATCGGCCGACCGGGTGCGGTCGTGGCTGGCCCGGCCGGCCGAGGACCCGCTGACGCTGCTCGACGTCATGATGGCCGAGCGCGGGGTGGACGCCGTCCTCGCCAGCACGCCGTTGAACGTGCAGGAGCTATCCGGGGTGCCCGCCGCCCAGCTCGGCCCTGGGGTGTGGGCCCTGTACCAGCGCGAGGCGAGCGTGGTGCACCTGCTCTCCCGGGTGGAGGTCCCCTGGCTCGGTTTGCCCGAGCCGGAGGTGGCAGGCGCCGCAACCGTCCTCGGAATCGTCGACGGCCTCCTCGGTTTCGAGGAGCTCGATCTGTCGCAGCGGGCGTTCGGCGCATTCGGGCTGACGGATGCCACCACCGTGCCGGCCAGCATGCTCCTGCGCCGTTGGCGCGAGCGCCGCTGCTGGGAGGACCTCTCGTACTACGTCATCGCCGCGCAGGCGACCCGCTACGCAATCGACGCCGCCATCTCGCTGGTCGAGAAGGGCATGGCCAGCGGGGATCTCGCGATGGAGATGGACGCCTACCAGCGCTACCGCGCGGTGATCGCCGAGCACATCGAGCCGCTGCCGCTGCGCATCCGGACGTACTTCACCCACAGCCACGCCGGCGACCGCACCCACATCCCGGCATCGGCGACCGCCCATCGGATCGGGCGGGAGACCAGCCTCAAGATCGACGCCGGCCTGGAGGTCTACGACGCGCGCGGATACCTCCGGGCGGTCTCCGACGTCACGCGGACCGCGGTCGGCACCGACGACGCCAAGGCGTTCTATGCGCTGCTGGACGAAGCGCTCATCGAGGCGGCGATCGCCTCATCGATGCCCGGCGCTTCCGGGGCCGAGGTGTTCAACGCCGGGCTGAACTACCTGAAGAAGGACCGCGGATGGATCACCGACGCGGGGTTCTGCCCGCCGTCGGACCGCCCGTTGACCGAGATCTTCGGGCGGGACATCGGGCACCTGCTGGGCAAGCAGGAGCCGGCCACATGCGTCTTCGAGCCGCGGGACAACGCGACCATGGAGGCCGGCATGATTGCGGCCGCCGAAATCCAATGGCCCTATCGGGATTACTGTGTCGGGGTCGAGGATAATTTCCTGATCACCGACGACGGGCCGATCAACTTCACCCGCGTCGCCCAACCGGGGTCATGACGGGAAGCGCCATGCTGCCCCGCGGGACGGCGGCCGTGACCGTCGGCGGTCTGCCGATGCGTGGGGCGCGCTCGACCCGAAGCGCCTTGCGCACGAACGATCCCCGCTCCGCGATGAGAGGTTGACCTGGATGAGATCGCCCTGCGGGACAACCGCGATTCACCGCCGGCTCGCCAACCGCTGGCCGGCCCTTCGGAGCAGGGGGACGTCAGGGTCGTGAAGGCGCCGCAATTCGATCTACGCATGGCCCGGAGCGTCGACGAGGCCACGGACATGCTCACCAGCTACGACGGCGAGGCGAAGGTGCTCGCCGGTGGACAGAGCCTGGTTCCGCTGCTGAACTTCCGGCTGCTGAACCCCGAGGCGCTGATCGACATCAACGGCGTGGCCGAGCTGGGAGGCTACCGGCTCGACGGTGAGACGTTGCGGGTGAGCGCCACCTGCCGCCACCGTGACATCGAACTCGACCGGGACATCTCTTCGAGGTGCCCGGCGATCGCCGACGCGGTCGGGCAGATCGGTCATACCGCGATCCGCAATCGCGGAACGGTGGTCGGCAGCATCGCCCATGCCGACCCCGCGGCCGAATGGCCCGGGCTCGCCCTGCTGCTCGACGCGACGCTGGAGATCCGCAGCGCCGACGGCGCGCGGGAGGCCGCGGCGAGCAGCTTCTTCGAGGGTTTCCTGTCGACATCGCTGGAGCCGACCGAGATGCTCACCGCGGTGAGGTTCGCGCTGACCCCCGCCAGCGGCGGCTCGGCCTGGGTCGAATTCGCGCGCCGACACGGCGATTTCGCACTGATCGGGGTGGGCGCCGTCATCGATCGCCCGGACGGAACCATCCGGGACGCGCGGATCGTGGTCGTCGGCGCCGCGGCCACGGCGGTGCGCATCGCAGAGGCCGAGCAGGCGCTGCTGGGCGCCGAGCCGTCTGCGTCCGCATTCGCGGAGGCCGCCCATATCGTGTCCCAGTCGGTCGATCCGGCGTCGGACATTCACGGCGACTCGGCCTACCGGCGCCGGCTGTGCGAAGTGTTGACGCGACGGGCGCTCGCTGCGGCGAACGCCCGGGCCGCCTGAAATGCCGCCGGAAACGAGGAGGGGCAGATGATGCACATCTCACTGGAGGTGAACGGTCAACCGGTCGAGGCGGAGGTCGACTCGCGGACCAGCCTGGCCGACTTCCTCCGCGATCAGGTCGAGTTGACCGGGGTCCACCTGGGTTGCGAGCACGGGGTGTGCGGGGCGTGCACCGTGCTGCTGAACGGGCGCTCGGTGCGCAGCTGCCTGATGTTCGCCGCCCAGGCCGACGGCCAAGAGGTGACGACGGTCGAGGGAATGGCCGGTCCCGGCGAGCTACACCCGATCCAGGTCGCGTTCATCGACAAGCACGGGTTGCAGTGCGGGTTCTGCACACCGGGGCTCGTCCTGACGACCAGCGAGTTGCTGGCCGACGACCCCAACCCCAGCGCGGAGGAAATCCGCTCCCGGCTCAGCGGCAACATCTGCCGCTGTACCGGTTACACCAAGATCTTCGAGGCGGTGGAGCATGCGGCGGGCCTGTTGCGGGCCGTCGGCGCTGCCCCCGCCTCCAGCAACGTTGCCGAGGATGCGCGATGACAACCGTTACCGAGTCACAACGCACGCCCTGGGTCGGACAGTCGGTGCGGCGCAAGGAAGACGTGCCCCTGGTGACCGGGCACGGCCGGTATGTCGCCGACATCCACCTGCCCGGGACGGTCGAGGTCGCGTTCCTGCGCTCCCCCATGGCGCACGCCCGGATCGTGTCGATCGACAAGACGGCCGCCGCCGAACTGCCCGGCGTGGTCGCCGTCGTCACCGGAGCCGACATCGCCGGGAAGGTCGCGCCGTTCACCCGGTTCGTCGACCAGGAGTTCACCCCGCCGAACCTGGAGCGCGCCGCGCATCCGGTCATCAGGCCGTGCCCGATGGACGTCCTGGCGACGGATCGTGTCCGGTACGTCGGGGAACCGCTGGTGGCAATCGTGGCCAACAGCCGGGCTGCGGCGGAGGACGCCGCGGAACTCCTCGAGATCGACTACGACCCGCTGCCGGTGATCGTCGACGCGGAACGCGCGGTGGAGCCCGGCTCGGCGCTGGTGCACGATCAGATCCCCGACAACGTGCAGGCCGTCTTCGACGTCGAGGCCGGCGATGTCGCCGCCGCGTTCGCGGCGGCGCCGCACACCAAGCGGTTCTCCTACTACACGCAACGGCTGTCGGCCTGCCCGATGGAAACCCGGGGCGTGCTCGCCACCTACAGCGACGTCACCGACGAGATGACGGTGTGGTCTTCGACCCAGACCCCCTACATGGTCCGCACCCGCATCGCCGAGCAGGTCGGCATTCCGGAACAGCAGGTGCGGGTCATCGTCCCGGACATGGGCGGCGGGTTCGGCCCGAAGGTCCAGGTGTATCCGGAGGAGGTGCTGCTGGCGTACCTCGCCCGCAGCCTGCGCCGCCCGGTGCGATGGATCGAGGACCGCGCCGAGCACATGGTCGCCACCGCGCACTCGCGCGATCAGCGGCACACCGTCGATGTGGCGTTCGACGAGACCGGGCTGGTCACCGCCGTGCACGACGACTTCATCCTGGACGCCGGCGCCTACAACCCGTTCTCCATCACCTGTTCCTACAACAGCGCCGCGCATTTCCGGGGCGTGTACCAGGTGCCGAACTTCCGCTGCCGCGGGCGGGCCGTGCTGACCAACAAGGTCTTCAACGTCCCGTACCGGGGCGCCGGCCGGCCCGAAGTGGCCTTCGCGATGGACCGCGTCATCTACGAGGTCGCCCGGTTCCTCGACCTGGAACCGGTGGAAGTCATGGCGCGCAACCTCATCCCGGCCGACGCCATGCCGTATCCGCGCGGCATGCCGTACCGGGACGGGCAGGAGATCGTCTACGACTGCGGCGACTTCCCCGGGGCGTTCGAGTACCTGCTCGACTCGGTCGGTTACGCGGACCACCAGCGGGACCGGGAGCGCGAGTTCGCTCCGACCGGTGTCCGCCGGGGCATCGGCTTCGGCAGCTACATCGAGGGCACCGGCCTGGGCCCCTACGAGGGCGCTGTCGCGATGCTCAACTCCCGCGGCCAGGTCGTCGTCAACGTCGGCTCCACGCCGCACGGCCAGAGCCACGACACCACGATCTCGCAGGTCGTCGCGGACGTCGTGGGCATGCGCCCGGAAGACATCGTCTTCGCCGCCGGCGACACGTCGCTGGTACCGAACGGCGTCGGCACCTTCGCGTCCCGCACCGCGGTAGTGGCCGGATCGGCCGCGCTGCTCTCCGCGCGCCGGCTGGAGGAGCGGGTCCGCGCCGTCGCATCCGAATTGTTGGAGGTCTCCGCCGATGACCTCGTCATGGCGGACGGTCACGTGCATGTCCGCGGTGATGCGGCGAGCCGGGTGAGCCTCGCCGAGGTCTACCACGCCGCGCTTCCCGGTCCGCACTCCCGGGCGCCGGAGGGTACCGAGCCGGGCACCCGCGAGCTGCAGTACTTCGTGCCGCCGACGGTGACGTTCGGCGCCGGGTTCATCGCCGCGACCGTCGCGGTCGACGTCGAGACCGGCGCGGTCACGGTCGAACGCATGGACATCATCCACGACTCCGGCCGCCTGATCAATCCGATCGTGGTCGAGGGGCAGATCCAGGGCGGGATCATGCAGGGTGTCGGGGGCGCGCTGTACGAGTCCGTCGTCTACGACGCCAACGGCCAGCCGCTGACCACCACGTTCATGGACTACCTCTTGCCGACATCGGCAGAGGTACCCGAGATCCGGCAGACCCACATGTCCGGGGTCTCGGACCGAAATCCCTTGGGGGTCAAGGGTGTCGGTGAGGCGGGCGCGATTGCGCCACCCGCTGCGATCGCCAACGCGATCGCCGATGCGCTGCGCCCGCTGGAGGTCGAGGTGAACGAGTTGCCGTTGCTGCCGTCGGCGGTGGTTGCCGCGATCGAGAAGGCGGGGGGCTACGCCGACTCTGGGACGGCCTGAACGGTCGGTGACGCGGGTCCGGCCTGAACGGTCGGCGACGCGGGTCCGGCCTGAACAGTCGGCGACGCGGTGCGGCCCGCGGGTTTGCGCCGGCTCGGATGCGCGAGGCCGCGGATGCCCGAAGGCGCCTACAGCAGCGCCGGCCGGGTGAACTCGGCACCGAGGACGTGCCAGGCCAGGAACGCCAGCACCGTCTCGTACCACAGCCTGGCGTGGTTCGGGGTGAGCACCCAATGGTTCTCGTTCGGGAAGTACAGGAACCGGTGTGGCAGGGGCGCCTGCGGGTCGGCGGCCGCCAGCAGGTCCCACCAGAGCCGCAGACCCTCGCCGATCGGCACCCGATAATCCTTGTCCCCGTGGATGATCAGCATCGGGGTACGGATCTGCGCAACGGAACGGGACGGGGAATAGGCGACCGAGAGTTCCGGGCTCATCTCGTCGCGCCAGAAGCTCGGCGCGTCGGTGGTGCCACCGAACGACTGCAGATCCCACAGGCTTGCGTGCGACACGATCGCCCGGAATCGGTCGGTGTGACCGGCGATCCAGTTCGCCATGTAGCCGCCGAACGAGCCGCCCATCATGGCGGTGCGGCTCTCGTCCAGGTCGTCGCGCTCCGCCAGCACCGCGTCGGTTGCCGCGAGCACGTCGGTGAAGGGTTCCTCGCCCCACCGGCCCCAGCCGCGCCGGATCATGTGCTGCCCGTACCCGGTGGAGAGCGCCGGATCCGGTAGCAGCACGGCATACCCGGCCGCGACCATCAGGTACGGGCACCAGCGCCACGACCAGGAGTTCCACGAGGACACCGGGCCGCCGTGGACCCACAGCAGCAGCGGCGCGCGGTTATCGGATGACGCGCCTTCCGGCAGGAGAAGCCAGGATCGGATCGGTGTGCCGTCGTCCGCGGTGGCAGTGACCTCGGTCAGCGTGCCGGGCAGTGGCGGCCGCGGCGCCGGGCCGCGCAGCTCGCGGACCTGCTGGTCGATTTCGGCGCAGTCGAGCGCGACGATCGTCCCCGGGTCGGTGTAGCTCGTGCGGACGGCGAACAGGGTCGAGCCGTCCGGGTGCACCTGCACCCCGGAATAGGCCCCGTCGCAGGCCAGCCGCCGCCGGTCCCCGGTCGCGACATCCAGGGCGAAGACCGGTGCCCGGCCCGCCTGGTCGGCGGTGAAGTACAGCGTCGAGGAGTCCGGCGACCAGTTCAGGCAGGCCGGGCGCAGGTCGCCCTGAAGCGGCTGCCGCACCGGAACGCCGCCGCCCGCCGGCATGATCCACAACGAAACCCGATGGGGCTCCTCCGGGGTGCCCAGGTCCTCCTGGACATAGGCGAGCCGCGCGCCATCCGGCGAGATCGCCGGCAACTCCACCAGCGCGCGACGCGGAGCCGCCAGCACCCGGCGTTCCCCGGTGGCCAGATCGATGCGCACCAGGCCACCGGCCAGGTCGGTGTGCCCGTCGATCCGCCGCCAGGTAGCGACGGCGAACCGGCCGTCGGCGCTCACGTCGATCTCGGCATCCGCAAGGGCGCGCCCCGCGTCGGGGGTCAGGTCACGCAGGACCGCCTGCGCATCGTCCGAGGCGGCGGTGCCCGAGACAGCGGTGCCCGAGACAGCGGTGCCCGAGACAGCGGTGCCCGAGGCGGCGGTGCCCGAGGTAGCGGTGCCCGAGACAGCGGTGCCCGAGGCGCCGTCACCGCCGAAGGCACCGCCGGACGCCGCGCCGGCCGAAGCCCCGTCACCACCGAAGACCGCCCGGAACAGCCGCGGCTGCTCCGGGCCCAGGTCGTCGTCCCAGAACCGCACCGGGTAGCCGTCGTGCAGGATCGCTGCGACCTTGCGCTCCTTGCGCTCCTTGCGCTTCTCGCCATCCTGCTCGGCGGTGGTCGTCCCTTCGAAGGCGTTGGCGGTGACGAGGATCTCGCCGGTCCCGCGGGCGACATGCACGCCGGTGATGCCACCCCCGAAGGATGCGATCTGCCGAGCCTCGCCCGTACCGGCCGGCAACTGCCAGAGCGCCGGTTTGGCGTCGTCTTCCGGCTCCTCGGCGGCCGGATCGGGGCGTTTGGACACGAAGAAGACCGAATTGTCCGGGCCGATGACGGGGCCGCCTTCCCCCTCGGCAGATCTGCTCAACCGGCGAGCCGGCCGGGTGCCCGAAATGTCGATGTCCCACAGCGCGGAGACGTACTTCGTCTTCTTCGCGTCGAGTTCGCTCGCGACCGCAACCAGGCGGCCGCCGTCCGGGGACAGCGCGATGGCGCCCTGCCTGCGCAGGGCGAGGTACGCGGCGAGGTCATGGAACGGGGTGGCCGGCGCATCGGCCGGACTGGGACGCGGATCGGCGCCTGTTTCGGAGTCGGGCATGGAAGCCATCTTGCCCTGTTCGTCGCGGTGCGCGGTAGCACACCGGGTGCGGGAGTGGACCCCCCGAGTGGGCAGCGCGGTATCCCTACTCGGCGGAGTCGGGACCGCTCAGGACGCCGTCCCGGGCCACCACCCGGCCGCGGGAGATCACCACGCGCGGTGCATCGTGGTGGCGCAGCACGTCGACCAGCCGGTGGTGGCCGTGCACCACGAGGTTCGCGGGCGCTCCCTCCCGGATCGAGTGATCGGCGATGCCGAGCACGTCCGCGGCGCGCGATGTGATCATCTGAAGGAGCGTGTGCTGATCCGGCGCGGAGCGAAAGTCCAGCAGGTGCGCCGCCAGGAACGCGACCTCCAGCATGTTGTTGCGCCCGAACGGGTAGTAGGCATCCTCGATGTCGTCCTGGCCGAGAGCCACCGGCAGGCCGGCAGCCAGGAACTCCCGCACCGGCAGGTGCAGCGGGCCGGTGTGCGGATCGGTGACGAACCCCAGCCCGGCGCGCCGCGCCAGGCCGATCAACCGCTGCAGCGTCGGTCCGGGGTAGCGGCCGACCGCGCGGGCGTGGCAGGCGACACCGCGGCCGACAAGGCCGTGGCGGATCAGGCCTTCCGCGAGCATCGCGGTGGTCCGCAGCGAGGGGTCGCCGGCGTCGTCGGTCAGCATCGCCACGCGCCGGCCGGTGCGGGCGGCCAGTTCGCACGCCCACTCCACATGGGCGGCGGCGTCCGTGTCGGTGAATTCGATCCACGGAATGCCGCCGACCACATCCGCCCCGCGCAGCAGCGCACGCTCGCACAGTTCCCGCGCCTGCGCGTCGCGGATCAGGCCGTCCTGCGGGAACGCGACGATCCGCACGTCGAGCAGGTCGCCGAACTCGTCCCGAACCGCTTGCACGGCATCGAATCCGCGCATGCCCGCGGCCGCATCCAGATCGACGAACGCCTGAATGTGCAGGCACCCGTACCGCACCGCGTCCCGCAGCGCCTGTCGGATCAGCGGCCGAGCCGATTCGACGTCGTAGCCGCGTTTCACGGCGGACGCCAACGCGATCGAATCGAGGGCGCCCGTCATCGCGTTCGAGGTGTACGCGAGGAGCGCTTCGTCACCGAGGGCCGGCAAGGTGAAGACCTTGTCCAGGTGCAGATGCGCGTTGATCATCGAAGTGGTGACCAGGCAACCGGCCGCGTCGATCACCACCGTGGCTTCGACATCGTCGAACGCATGGGCCGCTTCGGCTCCCACCCGCAGGTAGGCGCCGCCCCGCACCGCGATGTCGACCTGTGATCCGTCCAGCAGGCGCGCCCGGCGGATCAGCAGCCGGTCCGGCCGGGCTTCCTGGTCGGAAGCGGAACTGTCGGCGGTGACGGGCATTCCGGTCCCCTCTCGTCGAAAAGCGGTGCGCCGGCGAGATCCTGCCGGATCCATTATCCGAACCGGCCGCCGTCGCCCGAAAGGTAGCGCGCGACGGCCTGGTCGATGCACCGGGCGGTCTGCTCGACGGCAGTCGCGGCGCCGAATTCGTCGACGAGGGAGATGACGGTGACCCGGTCCGGCACCGTGACCGCGACATCCGCCGACCCGCATACGACAAGCACGGGAAGGTTTCGCGCTGCGGCACGGTCGATGACGCCGCCGACCGTCTTCCCGCACAGCGACTGCGCGTCGAAACGCCCTTCGCCGGTGACGACAAGATCGGCCGCCGCCAATTCGGTGTCCAATCCGACCGCATCGGCCACGGCGTCGAACCCGTCGACCAACTCGGCGCCGATCGCGGCCAGGCCGCCCGCCAGTCCCCCGGCTGCGCCGGAGGAGTCGAGCGCGGCCACGTCGATGCCGAACCGGCGCTGATACTCGCTGCGAAGCTGCGCCAACCGTTCGGACAGCGATGCCACCTGCTGCCGGGTTGCTCCCTTCTGCGGGGCGAAAACCCTTGCAGCATCTAGGAACCTGGTGCGGACGTCGGCCAGGACCCGCAGCCGCACGCCGTTCGGCACCCGGCTCAGGCCGTCCGGCGCGAGCACCTCCAGCGCCCCGGCGCCCCCGTCGGTGCTCGCCGACCCACCGACCGCGACCAGGATCTCGCGAGCCCCGCCGGCCGCCGCAGCCATGATCAACTCGCCGACGCCGCGGGTGCTCGCCGCGACCGGGTCGTTCTGCGCGGGCCCACCGGCCAGCAACAACCCCGCGGCGGCCGCCATCTCGATCACCGCGCGGTCCCCGTCCAGCCGCCACCCCGCCCGGACCGGCACTCCCAGCGGCCCCGTCACCTCCGTCGTTCGGTTACCGCCGCCCAGCGCGTTCAACGTGCCCTCTCCGCCGTCGGCCAGCGGTAGTTCGCGGCAGTCCGCACCGACCCCGCGGGCGGCGGCCGCGATCGCGGCGGTCACCTGCGCAGCGCTCGCGGTACCCCGGAACTTGTCCGGGGCGGCCAGAACGCGCCGGACTGGGCGCCGGGCGCCGGCCGGTCGCATCACCGCAGGGTGAACTGCCGGCCCAGGATTCCATCGCGGGCGCGGCGCTCGGCCGAGTTCAGCGGTTCGCCGGTGGCGAGCGCCTCGGCCAGTCGCTCGGCGAAGGCCCGCGCCGGCTGATCCCACTCCGCGTGGTGCGCCTCCCGGTCCAGGTCCCACACCGGGACCAAACGGCCATGCGCCCGGAACGAGCCCACGTAACGCGATCCGTCGCCCAGATCCAGCGTTCCGGCAGCGGACAACCGGGCCAGCGCCGCCATCAGTTCGGGCTCGTCCTCGGCGCGAACCCAGCGCAGGTGCGCCTTCTCGCCCGTGTCGACCCAGTACGCGCCGGGTAGGTCCGCGATCCGCGCGGTCGGCATGACGGCGGCGTTCGCACGTTCCAGCATCGTCGCCACCTCGGAGCCCGCCTCGGCCTCCTCCTCCAACCACCACGCGAAATCCGCGTGCACCGTCACATCCAGCGGCTCGTCCACGATCAGGTCCTGCAACCGCGGGCCGATGCTCGCGCGCCCGACCACCGGCAACACGCTGGAGTGGCCCGCTTGCAACGCCCATTGAAGGGCCGCCGCCAGGTCGCGGGAGAGGTCTCCAGAGTGCGTCTGCACCTGCGCGCCGATCAGCACCGCGCCGTCGCTGCGCGTGATGGCGGCCGCGGCACCCGGCAGCACGCTCGCCAGGGTGATCTTCACGGGTTCGGTTCCCGGCTCACGAAGACGGAGGGGTGCGGTGGCCGAAGTCACGAATTCGCGCAGCGCAATCAATTCCGTCTCACCGGAAAGGCCCAGAAACGGCCGGGCGACGATCATGTCGGTCGCATCCGCCGCACCGTGACAAGCCTTGTACCGGCGCCCGGAACCGCACGGGCACGGCTGCCGGGGATTGATCTCCGCCGCGCCCCCGACGTTGCGGGAGTCGGCGAGCCGGCCGGAACCTGCGGCGGCCGGCGAGCCGCGGCGCCTGGTGGTCTTCTTCGTCACGGCTGCCACGGTAGCCGACGATCCGCGCCGGTGAGCGGCCGCGGCGCTTCGAACCGGGCGGCGCAGGCGCACAATCCTTACGCGGCTTCTTGGGCAGATCCGGCCGGACCGGCCGATATGTGTGCCGTGCAACAATCGGGACTGTTGCCATTCGCATGCCATTCGCGCGCACGACGAGCATGGGGAAGTTGTGACCCTGAAGGAGCCCGGCCAGGATCCGGTGACGCAGCCGCAGGGCGGTGTCGATCGGGGCAGGCGGGGCTCCCGCGACGGCGCGGTCGAACTGCCGCCGCTGCCCAATCTGCGTCCGCTGCCTGCCTTCCGGCCGATGAGGCCAATGCCGGAATTGCCGGTAGATCGGGACGAATCCGGTGGCGTCGCTGCGGTGAAGCGTTGGCCCGCTCCGCCACCCCCACCCGGCACCGCCGCGGACTCGCCGGCCGGCACCACGCAGCCGAACCGCGGAACCTCGGGGAGCGCGCTGCCCCCGGATGCCACGTTATCGACGCCACCCGCCGCGCACGCGTGGGCCGACGCCCACGCGACGCGCCCCGCACCCGCACCGCCGGCCGGCCATCCGGCCCGCCTGTCGTTGGTCCGCGCGGCGCCGCCCGACCCCACTGCGCCACCCGACCCCACGGCGCCGCCCGACCCCACTGCGCCGTCCGACCCGACTGCGCCGCGTGCCGCCGATCCGACGCAAGGCCGCCCGGCATCCGGCCGCCATGCCGTCTCGGACGCGGAGCGGAACCTGCTCGCTCCGACGCACGGCTGCCTGACGCTGGTGATCGGCGGCAGCGAACCGCTGGGCGGTGTCGTCGCCGAGCGCCTGCTTGCGGCCGGGCATCGGCTCGCGCTGCACAACGTGGCCATCCCGTCCCGACCAGCGACGGCGGACGCCGCCGCCGGCCCGCCCGTGGCGCTGCACGGCGATCGGACGGACACCGAAGACATCGCAAACACCGTGGTCGCCGCCGAATTGGCCCTCGACGGGCTCGACGCGATCGTGGTGCTGCCGGGCGAACAGGTCGACCCGGTGACCGTCGACGCCGACGCCGCCACCTGGTTGGACGGCTGGTCGCATGCGCTCGCCGCCGATCTGCTGGCCGCCACCTGCGCTGCGCACACCGCGGCCCGGTCCTTCCTGTCCCGCGCCCGCCCCGGTCGCATCGTGCTGGTCGCGGGCGCTCCGCGCTCCGCGTCAGCCCCCGGGGCCGCGGCCGAGGTGGTGCGGTCGGCGCTGGTCACGTTCGCGAAAGCGTTGACACGCGAGTTGCATGGCCGCGGCGTCGCGGTCAGCGTGGTGACTCGGGCGGCCGACCACTCCTCCGAACTGGCGGACGAGCAGGTGGCGGGGGTCATCGAGTCCTTGCTGTCGGGCCCGGGACGATCAGGGATGGCTATCGAGGTCGGTTGACCCTGTCCGCGCAGGGTTGCGACGGTTTCGCGCCGTCGACGCGGGCGGCTGTACGGCCCAACCGACGTACCGTCGGCCTCGGCCCCCTGCCAGCGCCCCGGCGAGGGAGAGCAGGATCGCGGCGAACAGCGCGGCGACCAGGGCCGCGACCAGGTTGATCGCGATGTGCAGTTCCACCGTGTCGGCCATCTGCTGGTTGCTCCGCCCGAACGCCAGGATCAGCGCTGCGAGCACCAGCAGGCCGTTGGCCAGCCAGGCGAGCCACCAGAGCGCGATCATCCGGCGGATCCCTCGATCCCTTCGGCCGGCGGCGCGCAACGATCGGCCGGTCTCCATGAGCACCTGACCGGCCCCGTACAGGTTCCACCCAGGCACGACCAGCCGCGCAACCACCGACGACCTGCTTCGGCTCGGCCGCAGGCCGGCGAGGGCGGCTGCTGCGCCGTGCAGGTTCGCCAGCAGCGGTAATGCCAGCAGCGCCGTGGAGGCACCGAGAATCAGCGCAGCGCTGGCCGTCACGCCGACCAGCACGTCGCTCGCCTGCACGGGACCACCCGCGAGCACCACGGTCCGGCCGGCCAGCAGCAGCGCGAAGCGCCACGTTTCGGCACCCGCGGCGGCAAGGCAGGCCGCCGAAGTCGCCACCGCCAGGACGACGGCGGCGGGCAGCGACCGGAGCGAAGCGCGCCCGGCCGCCCGGCCGGATGTCACGGCGCCGCTGCGCCAGGTCACCGGCGGGAAACCCCACCTGGGATGGGCCGCGCCGTAACTCGGCGGCCCTAGGTAGGGCCGCGGGATCGGGCGGACCCGGTGCGCCGGGCGTGGTCCGGGTGGCGGGTGCGCCATCCACCGCCGCCGAAGCGGCGCGGCGCAGTACACGCAGCGCGACGCGGCGTACTGGCCCGGGGGTTGCCCGCGCCCGCACCGCGGGCAGCGCAAACCCCACTGCCGCGGATCGAGGGCCGCGCCGCCGGCGGAGCCTGCTTGCCAGGTCACGGGACCATCCTGGCATCGCACCTGGCATCGCAGGTGGCGCAGCTGTCAGCGCAGCAGGCGCGAACGGCGGCGGTCCGCCAAGATTCGGCCGTCCGTCTGGCAGGTAGGGCAGTACTGGAACGATCGGTCGCTATACGCCACCTCCGCAATGGTGTCCCCGCACACCGGGCACGGCAGGCCGGTTCGGGCGTGAACCCGCAGACCGCTGCGCTTCTCACCCTTGAGGCGCGCTGCCTGGCCGCCGACGCTCCGCACGATCGCGTCGAGCAGCACATCGCGCATCGCGGCGGCCAGCCGGTTGATCGCCAACGGATCGAGCGCGCCGGCGGTGGCGAACGGTGACAGCTTCGCGGCATGCAGGATCTCGTCGGAATACGCGTTGCCGATTCCGGCGATGACGGTCTGGTCGGCGATGACGGTCTTCAGCCGCCCGGTACTGCCCGCCAGCGCGGCCGAGAGCTGCTGCGCGCTCATGCCGGATCCGTCCGGGCCGAGCGCATCCGGGCCCAGCCGCTCGACAGCCGGCACTTGCGCGGGGTCCGCCACGACGGCCGCCGTCACCGACTTCTTGGTGCCGGCCTCGGTGACGTCGAACCCTCCCCCGCCGGAGAGCAGGATCCGAAGCGCGATGGGTCCGCCCATCCTCGGCGGTGTCGGCTTCATCTCGTCCGAGAAGCGCAGCCAGCCGGCGCGGGCCAGATGCAGGATCAGGTGCAAGCCGCCGGCCTCGTCACCTCCGCCGGCCCCGTCACCTCTGGCATCGTCGGCGCCCCTGCCGCCTCCGCCGGCCCCGTCACCTCTGGCATCGTCGGCGCCCCTGCCGCCTCCGCGGCCGGTCACGATGTCCAGGAACTTTCCGTGCCGGGTCACGCCTGTCAGAACCCGTCCGACAAGGGCCGATGCCGGCGGATCGTATGTTTGCAGGACATTCGGCGACGTCACGGTGACGGCGGTGACCCGCTGGCCACCCGCGTGGTCGGTGAGGAAGCGCGCCAGCGCGGCGATCTCCGGCAACTCCGGCATGGCTGCCAGTGTGCCGCAGCGCGGGGCCAAAGCTCGGCGGGCCACCAGCCCAGCACGGGCACAGGCTGCAGGCGGCGCGGAACCGGCGGGGAACCGGCAGGGACACAGGTTGGGGGCGGCGGGAACCGGCGCGGACACAGGGCGAAGGCGCCGGTCGGGCGGACGCCGAGCAGGCGCGGCATTTGCAAGATCCGCCGCCGGCCCGCATGCTCGCGATTGTGAACGCCGGCCCCACAGTCGCAATCTTCGGCGGCGGGTCGTGGGGCACCACCCTCGGATCGCTCATCGCGCGCAACACCAGGACCGTGCTGTGGGCCCGAAACCCCGATGTGTGCGAGGAGATCAACCGGCACCATCGCAACTCCGCATACCTGCCCGACATCGACCTGCATCCCAATCTCACCGGCCACGGCGACCTTACGCGAACCGCCGAGTCGGCGGACGTCATCGTCATGGCGGTTCCCTCACAGGGGTTTCGCGGAGTGTGCGAACGAATCGCCGGTCATGTGCGGCCCTGGGTGCCGGTGGTGAGCGTGGTGAAGGGCCTCGAGCAGGGCACACGGTTGCGGATGACGCAGATCGTGGGCGAATTCCTTCCTGGCAACCCGGCGGGCGTGCTCTCCGGACCGAACATCGCACGCGAGATCGCTGCCGGCTTCGCGGCCGCGGCGACGCTGGCCATGCCGAACCATCGGACCGCGGAGCAATTGCAGCCGCTGGTGCACTCGCATCTCTTCCGGGTCTATACCGGCACGGACGTGACCGGGGTGGAGATCGCCGGCGCCCTGAAGAACATCTTCGCGATCGCGGTCGGATTCGGTGACGGCCTCGATGCCGGCGTCAACACCCGGGCGATGGTGATCACCCGTGCGCTGCGCGAGTTGGCCAGGTTGGGCATGGCGATGGGCGGGCAGATCGAGACCTTCTACGGCCTGGCCGGAATCGGCGATCTGATCGCCACCTGCATGTCACCGCTCTCCCGCAACCGCACGGTCGGCTTCGAACTCGCCAAGGGCCGCAGCGTGGCGGACATCGTCGCCGGGATGAACCAGGTGGCCGAGGGAGTCAAGACGGCGGCGGTGGTGATGGAACTGGCCGCCGAGCATCGGGTGGCGATGCCGATCGCCGCCGAGGTGGATGCCGTGCTGAACCATGGTCAGCCGGTGCACGAGGCGTACCGGGGGCTGCTGCGCCAGGCGGCCGGCCATGAACATCGTGGGGATGCCTGGTAGCGCCCCACCCCGGATGATCACCGTTTGGGAAGGATTTGCGTCGCTTTCCGGGTCGGATCCTTCCCAACTCGTGATCATCCGCGGCCCGGCGAATCCCACCGGCGACGTAACCTACCGCCGCGGGTAGCGTCCGGGGCGTGGTGGCCCCCGACTTCGCAGCGCTGTTCGCCCGGGTAGCGGTGCTCGCGGCCGAATACCGGGCGGGGCTCTCCGGCCGCCCGGTCGCGCCCCGGACGGACCTGGACGGCGCGCTCGGTGCGTTCTCCCAAGATCTGCCGGATGGGCCGACCGACCCGGCCGTCGTGCTGGAGGACCTTGCACGGCTCGCGGACCCCGGGCTGATGGCGAGCGCCGGTCCGCGATTCTTCGGTTTCGTCAACGGGGGCGCGCTGCCCGCGTCCAGCGCCGCGGACATGCTCGCCGTCGGATGGGACCAGGCCGCGTTCAATGCGGTGCTGTCCCCCGCCGGCACCGCGGCCGAGCGCATCGCGGGCGGGTGGATCAAGGAACTCCTCGGCATTCCTGCGGCGGCCACCGTGGGTTTCACGACCGGCGCCCAGGGTGCGAACACGGTCGGCCTCGCGGCGGCGCGGCATCACCTGCTGGACGAGCGGGGCCACGATGTGGCCCTGCGCGGGCTGATCGGCGCCCCAGCCATCCGGGTGATCGCGGGTGCGGAACGGCACGCCACCATCGACGCGTCGCTGCGGTTGTTGGGCTTGGGCACCGACTGCATCGAGAACGTCCGAGCGCGTCCCAACGGCGAGATGGACATGGACGATCTGCGACGCGTTCTGCGCGCCGGGGATTCTGGCGCACCGACCACGGTGATCCTGCAGACCGGCAACGTGAACACCGGCGGCTGCGACGACCTGCGCGCCGGCTGCGATCTCGCACATGACCGCGGCGCATGGGTGCACGTCGACGGGGCGTTCGGCCTCTGGGCGGGCGCGAGCCCGCGGACCCGCCACCTCACCGACGGCGTAGAACTTGCGGATTCGTGGTGCACGGACGCGCACAAGTGGCTGAACGTCCCCTACGACTCCGGATTGGCGTTCTGCGCGCACCCGCACGCGCATGCCGCTGCGATGTCGTACTCGGCGGCGTATCTGTCCGGGTCCGAAGCGATCTCATTCGGCCCGGGCGATCTGGTGTTGGAATCCTCGCGCCGCGCAAGGGGTTTCGCGGTATGGGCGGCGCTGCGTGAGCTTGGCCGCTCCGGGGTCGTCGAAATGGTGGAGCGCTGCTGCGCGCTGGCGCGCCGGTTCTCCGAGGGCCTGGCCGCCGGCGGCGCGACGATCGTCAACGACGTGGTGATCAACCAGGTGCTGATCGACTTCCCGAGCCGGGATGTCGACGCGATCGCGTCCGCCGTCCAGGCCGAGGGGACCTGCTGGCTGGGCGGCACCACCTGGCGCGGCCGCCGCCTGCTGCGGGTGTCGGTCTCGAACTACGCCACCACCGAGGAGGACGTCGATGCGTCGGTGACGGCGATTCTGCGAGCGGCGAGATCCTTGCCGAAGAGCCGCTGAGCTCCACCGCCCGGCAGCGCGCGCGGCGATGTCAAGGACGAAATTGCGCTGGGAGATGCGCCGCTGGGAGAAACGCCGCTGCGAGAAACGCCGCTGGAGAATATGCCGCTGGGGAATATGCCGCTGGGGGATATGCCGCTGGGGGATATGCACTGTCCGGTTTGTCGCAGCACGCGCTACGACAAACCGGACAGGCCTACCAATACGTCCCGGCCGATGCGGACGACCGCAATACCGTCAACGCTGTAATGCTGCCGGCCACCACGGAGGCCGCGAAGGCCGAGAAGGTGCGCCGTGTCAGTTCTGGGCGCCGTCCTCTTGCGGTTCGGTCGGCTCCGCATCCACGCCGCGAGCGGCGCCTCCGGCGGTGACGACGATCTTGCGCGGCTCCGTCCCGGCGTACGCGCCGGCGATCCGGACGGTCAGCACGCCCGCGTCGTAGCCGGCGGTCAGCGCCTCTGCCGTGACGTGTTCGGGCAGGGTGAAGGACCGGCGGAAGGCGCCGTAGCGCATCTCCCGCAGATGCCGGCCGTCGGCTTCGTCGGCCCGCTCATCGCGGCGCTCGCCGCGGATCACCAACCGGCCGCGGTCCAACTCCACCGTGACGTCCCTGTCCAGGTCCAACCCGGGCAGTTCCAGGCGCACGATCGCGTCTTCGCCGTCCCGGAAGACTTCCGCCGCGGGGGCAAACGCGGTGGTCCGGCCCAGCGCGGTGACCGGACGGGTCGGGAAGGCCCGACGGATCAAGGTGTCGAACTCGGCGAACGGGTCGCGACGGGTGAGCAATACAGGTGCCATGTCGTCTCTCCTTGTGAGTCGTCCCCTCGTCGGGGCGTGGTCTACGAGCCGGGCGTACATCAGGTTGGCCCGTCACCCATATAACTTGAGCCGACCCGACTCAATTCCCGAGGAGTGATCGCTCAGAGCGAACCTGCGTGCCCGCCGCTGGGCCGACATCGCTGCCGCGGCATGGCCGCCAGCGGGTCAATAGGGCGCCAGCAGGTCGGGGAACATCGGAAAATGTCGTACGTTGCGCGTCAGCAGACGCGAACCCAGGCGTAGCGCCGTCGCCGCGATGGCAAGGTCGGCGCCGTCGATCGTGCGATGGCTGGGCAGCCATCGCCGTCCGAGTGCGCCGGCGTCCTCGGCGATGTCGGCGTCGACGGCATGCCAGCGAAGCGTGGAGAGCAACAAGCGGGTGGCCCTCTCCTCCGCCGGGCGCATCCCCGCGAGCACCTCCAGTCGCGTGATCTCGCTAGGAGCGTGGGTCAGTATTTCAAACTCGCTGGTTGGGCGTGCGCGGGCGGGG
>CAZUXD010000028.1:0-46925 GCA_964624455.1 uncultured Actinomycetes bacterium
TCGACGGCAACCTCGGCGCCAAGGTCACCATGAAGTACCCCGCGGGCTGGTTTATTGGCGAGCACGCCAAGGGTTCGGTGCTTTCGGTGGCGTTCGCCGGCGAGGGCCAGCACCAGGACACCGGGGCCAAGATGATGCATCTGGCGCCGCACACCTCTTCGACGATCATCTCCAAGTCGGTGTCGCGTTCCGGCGGTCGCAGTTCCTACCGCGGCCTGGTGCAGGTCAACCCGGGCGCGCACCACTCGGCGTCCACCGTCAAATGCGACGCGCTGCTGGTGGACACGATCTCCCGCAGCGACACCTACCCCTACGTCGACATCCGTGAGGACGACGTCAAGATGGGGCACGAGGCGACGGTGTCCAAGATCAGCGAGGAGCAGTTGTTCTACCTCATGAGCCGGGGACTGTCCGAGGACGAGGCGATGGCGATGATCGTTCGCGGCTTCATCGAACCGATCGCGAAGGAACTCCCGATGGAGTACGCGCTCGAACTCAACCGGTTGATCGAGTTGCAGATGGAAGGCGCCGTGGGTTGATTCCGGCCGAAGGCGACCGTTATCCCACTCACAGAAGGGTTCACGGGCCGTTGGGCCCGAACTGATGAGCACAACGCAGATCACTGACACGACGCCTTCCGGTGGTGCGCCGAACGTTTCGCCGAACGGGCTGACCGAGCACTCGCACGTCGGCGGCCGCACGGTGCGCACCTCGGGCGTTGAATCGCACCTGCACCCGATCGGGTCGAGGGACATCGCCGACCACCCGGTGCCCACCGGCAAGCACGAGCTGTGGCGCTTCACCCCGCTGCGCCGCCTGCGGGAGTTGCACGCGGACGCGGTGTTCGGCACGGGTTCGCTGACCTACGATTTCACCGCGCCGGACGGCGTCACGATCCGCGAGGTGGTCGGGGCAGATGCGGCGGCGCTGAAGGGCGCTTCGGGTTACCTGCCGACCGACAGGTTCACCGCCCGGATCATGGCCCAGGTGCCCGGCAGCCTGCTGGTGGACGTGCCGGCCGATCAGGTGGTGACGGAGCCGATCGTGGTGACGCTGAAGGGCTCCGACGCGAGTACCCCCGAGGCGATGCACGCCCTGATCCGGGTCGGTCGGCACGCGGAGGCCACCGTGGTGCTGCAACACGAGGGGTCGGCCACCGCCGCGCAACTGGTCGAGTTCGTGGTGGACGACGGCGCGCGGGTGAACCTCGTCACCATTGCGGACTGGGCTCCCGACGCCGTGCACCTCGCGCACCACAACATCGCGGTGGGGCGGGACGCCACCGTCAAGCACACGGCGCTGACGTTCGGCGGTGACGTCGCGCGGCTGGCCGTCGACGTCGACTACCGGGGTCCGGGGGGTGACGTCGAACTGCTCGGCCTGTATTTCGCCGATGCCGGACAGCACCTGGAGCACCGGATATTCGTCGATCACGACGCGCCCAACTGCCGCTCGCGGGTGCTGTACAAGGGGGCGCTGCAGGGCGAGCGCGCCCGCACGGTGTGGATCGGCGACGTGCTCATCCGCCAGCGAGCCGAGGGCACCGACACCTACGAGATGAACCGGAACCTGCTGCTCACCGAAGGCGCCCGGGCCGACTCGGTGCCGAACCTGGAGATAGAGACCGGCGAGATCATCGGCGCCGGGCATGCCAGCGCCACCGGCCGGTTCGACGACGAGCACCTGTTCTACCTCCAATCCCGTGGCATCACACCGGATATGGCCAAGCGGCTGGTGGTGCGCGGCTTCTTCCACGAGGTGCTGCACAAGATCGGCGTCCCGATGGTGGCGGAGCGCATCACCGAGACCGTCGAACGTGAACTCGCGATTTCGGGCAACTGACCGAAGATCCGCGCCGCGTGGAAGTACCGCGCCCCGACAACGATCACAGGAGTGAGAAAGACCCATGGCAGAACTTGAGATTGCCGACCTGCATGTGTCGGTGCTCGCCGACGACACCCCGAAGGAGATCCTCCGCGGCGTCAACCTGCAGATCGACTCCGGCCAGACGCACGCCATCATGGGGCCCAACGGGTCCGGCAAGTCCACGTTGGCCTACGCCCTGGCCGGGCACCCGAAATACCAGGTGACCTCCGGGTCCGTGACGCTTGACGGCGCCGACCTGCTCACGATGACCGTCGACGAGCGCGCCCGCGCCGGGCTGTTCCTCGCGATGCAGTACCCGGTGGAGATTCCCGGCGTGTCGACGTCGAACTTCCTGCGTACCGCGGCGACGGCGGTTCGCGGCCAGGCGCCCGCCGTGCGGCAGTGGCTCAAGGAGGTCAAGGGCGCCATGGCCGAGTTGAAGATGGACCCGGACTTCGCCGAGCGGAACGTCAACGAGGGCTTTTCCGGCGGGGAGAAGAAGCGGCACGAGATCCTGCAGATGACGCTGCTCAAGCCGCGTTTCGCGATCCTGGACGAAACCGATTCCGGCCTCGACATCGACGCGCTGCGGATCGTGTCCGAGGGCGTCAACGAGTACAAGGCGACGTCCGCCGAGGCGGGGCGGGCGGTGGGCGTCATGCTGATCACCCATTACACGCGGATCCTGCGCTACATCCATCCCGACTTCGTGCACGTCTTCGTGGCCGGCCGGGTGGTGGAATCCGGAGGGGCGGAACTCGCCGAAGAGTTGGAGTCCGACGGCTACGTCCGCTTCACCGGCGTGGGGGTGCCAGCCTGAGATGACAGTTCCGCAGTCCCTCGTCACCGCCTCCGGTGCGGCAGCGCGAAAGCGTCCCGACTCCGGTATCGCACCGGCCCCTTCCGGGCGGGGCGCCGGGCTGAAGGTGGCGCCGATCCGGGCCGACTTCCCGATCCTGCAGCGGAGCGTGCGCGGCAAACCGTTGGTGTACCTCGATTCCGGAGCGACCTCGCAGCGCCCGGCCTGCGTGATCGACGCCGAACAGGAATTCGTCACCGGTCATTACGCCGCGGTGAAGCGCGGTGCGCACCAACTCGCGGACGAGGCGACCGAGCGCTTTGAAGGCGCCCGGGCGCGGCTGGCCACGTTCGTCGGCGCCGCGCGCCCGGAAGAGATGATCTTCACGGCGGGGGCAACCGCCGCGCTGAACCTGCTCGCCTATTCGTTCGGGAACGCCGCCTTCGCCGGCCCCGAGGCCGCACGGTTCCGCATCGGGCCGGGTGACGAGATCGTCGTCACCGAGATGGAGCACCACGCGAACCTGGTGCCCTGGCAGGAGTTGTGCCGTCGAACCGGCGCGAAGCTCCGCTGGTTCGGACTGACCGACGACTTCCGGCTCGACATGTCCGGTGTCGGCGACGTCATCACCCCGCGGACCAAGGTCTTGGCGCTGACGCATCAGTCCAACGTGCTGGGCACCGTGCCGCCGGTCGCCGAACTGGCCGCGGCCGCCCATCGGGTCGGCGCGCTGGTGGTGCTCGACGCTGCCCAGTCCGTGGGGCACCGGGCCGTCGACTTCCCTGCCCTGGGGGTGGATTTCGCCGCGTTCTCCGGGCACAAGATGCTCGGGCCGACCGGCATCGGCGCGCTGTACGGCCGGTACGAGCTCTTGGAAGCCCTGCCGCCATTCCTCACCGGCGGTTCCATGATCGAAGAGGTCTTCCTGGACCACTCGACCTACGCGCCGCCGCCGGCCCGGTTCGAGGCGGGCACCCCGCCTGTCACCCAGGCCGTCGGCCTGGCAGCGGCGGCCGACTACCTGTCGGACCTCGGCATGGATGCCGTGCAAGCGCACGAAGACGAATTGACAGCCCTTGCGCTGCACAAGCTCTCGGCGCTGCCCGGGCTCAAGATCCTCGGTCCGGCGGAGGCGGTCGAGCGCGGGCCAGCGGTGTCGTTCCTCATCGACGGGGTGCATCCGCACGACGTGGGGCAGTTGCTCGACGATGCGGGGGTCGCGATCCGGGTGGGGCATCACTGCGCGTGGCCGCTGCACCGCAGGTACGGGGTGCTCGGCTCGGTCCGGGCCACGTTCGGCGTGTACAGCACGGCGCAGGAGGTGGAGGCGCTGGTGGATGCGGTCGCCTCCGCGCAACGATTCTTCCGGAGCCGGTGACGAACATGCCGATGGAGCAGTTGTACGCGGAGATCATCCTGGACCATTCGCGCGCGCCGCACCACGCCGGGCTGCGCGAGCCGTTCGATCGGCAGGTGCACCAGGTGAACCCGACCTGCGGGGACGAGGTGACGCTCAGGGTCTCGCTCGACCGCGACGGCGGCGCCGGGCCGGTGGTGCGCGACATCTCGTACGACGCCATGGGTTGCTCGATCTCGCAGGCGTCGACATCGGTGATGACCGACCTGCTGATCGGCCGCGGACTTGCCGAGGCGCGGACGATCCTGGCGGCATTCGAGGCGATGGTCACCAGCAAGGGCGCCGACTCCGGTGACGAGGACGTGTTGGCGGATGCGGTGGCGTTCGCGGGTGTGGCGCAGTATCCGAGCCGGATCAAATGCGCCCTGCTGGGTTGGATGGCGTTCAAGCAGGCGATCGCAAACGCGGCCGACGGCAACTGAGAAACGACCGGGAGGGCGGAAACCATGGACGAGCAGAACCTTTCACCGACGATGACGCAGGATCGGGTGGGCCGCAGCGCCGCGGACCTGGACGACCGGCTGCGCGAAGCGGTGCCGGACACCGCCGCGGGCGTCGTGACCGACGCCGGCTCCGCGGCGGCCGCGACGGCGCTCGCGAGCCTGGACGATGTCGAGGAGGCGCTCAAGGACGTGATCGACCCGGAGTTGGGCATCAACGTGGTCGACCTCGGGCTGGTCTACGACCTGCAGGTCGGCGCCGACAACGTCGCCACCGTCGACATGACGTTGACCAGCGCGGCCTGCCCCTTGCAGGACATGATCGAGGACCAGGTGTGCGCGGCGCTGACCGGCGGGCCCACCCCCGTCGTCGACGACTACCGCATCAACTGGGTGTGGCTGCCGCCGTGGGGGCCGGAGAAGATCACCGACGACGGCCGGGAGCAACTCCGCGCCATCGGCTTCAACATCTGACCGCGCACCGGTCCGCCGGTCCGGGCCGTGCCCACCGAATGGGCGGCGCCCACAGGATAGGTTGACCGCCATGGATCCCCGGCTGGTGCGGCGCAGCGACAACGGTCATGCGTCGGCCGTCAGGGCGGGCCCGTTCGTGACGAGCCCGGCCAATGCCCCTTCCGCCGGTGCGGTCGACGCCCGCTCCGCCGGTGCGGTCGGCGCCGCCGGCGAGGTCACGGCAGCAACCGAGGGCGCGTTCCGCGAAGACCTCGAACGCATCCGTTTCTCGCCGTACTTCTCGCGGCTGGCCGCGGTCACCCAGGTGATCAGCCAGGGCGCGGCCGGCCAGTACGTGCACAACCGGCTGACCCACACGATCAAGGTGACGGCGGTTGCCCGGGCGATCGCGACCGCGCTGCGCGCCGGGCCGCACGCCCCGCTGCTGGACGAACTCGGCGGCTGCGATCCGGTGGTGGTGCAGGCCGCGGCGAGCGCGCATGATCTCGGCCATCCGCCGTTCGGACACGTCGGCGAGCGCATCCTCGACCGGATCGCCAGGTCCAGGTTCGGGTTGGTGGACGGGTTCGAGGGCAATGCGCAGACCTTCCGGATCCTGACCACCCTGGACGTGCACGGCGAGTCGGAGCACGGCCTGGACCTCACCGCCGCGGTGCGCGCCGCGGTGGTGAAGTATCCCTGGTCCCGGGTCGGGTATCCGTCGGACCATCCTTCTTCGGCCGGCGTCCGGCCGCGGGGGGCGGGGCCGCCGCCGGGCGGCTCCGGATCCATGAAGTACTCCGCGTACGTTCTCGACGTGCCGGAGCTGGACGAGGTCAGGCGCGCCTACCCGGCGATCGGGCCGTGGCAGCAGACGGTCGAATGCTCCGTCATGGACATCGCCGACGACATCGCGTACTCGCTGCACGATCTCGACGACTTCCACCGCACCGGGGTGCTGCAGCATGCGTCCGTGGCGGCCGAGTTCCGTGCGTGGAGCCGCCGCCGGGCGGCCTTCGCGGCCATGCCGCTCGCCGACCTCAAGGCGGCCGACCGCCACCCCGGGCACTCCCTGGAGTTGCTGCGCCGGAGCCTGCACCAGAAGGACGAGTGGACGGTGGATGACGAGGTGTTGGCGACCGCCGTCGGCCGGGTGGCCGAAGACCTGGTCGACGGTCTGCTGGCGGTGCCCTTCGACTCGTCGATCGCCGCCGAACGTGCCATCGGCGAGTTCACGACGTCGTGGATCGCGCACCTGCGTGAATCGGTGACCGCCGAGGCGCACCCGCACGTGCGCGCCGGGCACGTGCTGTTGAACCGGCAGGCCTGGCACGAGGTCGCGGTGCTGAAGTTCGTGCACCAGCACTTCGTGCTGGACCGGCCCGACCTGGCCCTGATGCAACGGGGGCAGGCGCGCCTGCTCGGTTCGCTGGTGGGCGACCTGGAATCCTGGCTCGCCGACCCGTTGGACGCCGGCCGCGCCCCCCGCCGGTTGCTGGACCTGGTGCGCCTGGCCACCGACGACTACCACGATCTGGCCGCGGTGGCGCCCGGGTTGATCACCGGGCCGACCGGTGAGCAGCTCACCTCTGCCGAGGATCTGCGCCGGTTGGGGCGCGGTCGCGGGATCATCGACTACGTGGCGTCGATGACGGACGATCGGGCGTTGGCCACCGCGGCGGCGCTCGCCGGCCATTCCGGGCAGCTCTGGGCGGGCGGCAACGGGCTATGAGCCCGAATGGGGGTTGACGGTGCCCCGGGTGCGGCAGGCCGCCGGCGGCGGCCGGGTCGTCGAGGTCGAGCCGGACCGGCTGGTCGGCTGGATCAACCGCTTCGCGGAGCGAGGTGGCGGGATCCGGTCATTGGAGTCCTCGCTCGGCTCCGTCACCATCGTCACCGCCCAGGGCGCCGTGGCCACCCTCGCCGTCCCGTTCGCCCCCATGGCGATCGGCGGGTCCGAACCGGTAGAGGCACTGCTGGCGCATGTGACCGGGATCGGCGACATGGCGGCGGTCCTGGTTCGGGGCGGCGCGCATTGCATCGGTGTGTGCCGCGCCGGGCTGGTCGTGGCGAGTTCCACCGCGACCCGGTACCTCCAGGGGCGGACCGCGGCGGGCGGTTGGTCGCAGCAACGCTATGCCCGGCGCCGGGAGAACCAGCGCCGCGACGCGCACCACGCCGCCGCCGACACCGCCTACCGTGTGCTCGCGCCCCACGCCGGATCGCTTCGGGCGCTGATCGCGGCCGGCGAACCGGGGGCGCTCCGGGCGGTGCTCGACGACAAGCGGCTGGACTTCCTGACCCGGCTGCCGCGGCGGACCTTCACCGACATCGCGGAGCCGCGCCGGGCCGTGCTCGACGAGATCGCCCGGCGAAGCCTGGCCATCGAGGTCACGGTTCGCCATCCCGGCGGATTGATCACCCGGTAGCCGGCCGCCGCGCCGGCCGCCACGTCTCCAAGACGAACTCCGTGTCGGCCTCACGCACCGGTTCCGACCGCGTCGCAAGGTCGAAATGCTCCTCGAATTCGGGAAAGAACTTGGTGCATGCGAAATCTGCGCGGATTCGGGTCAGCACCAACTCGTCGGCCAGCGGCAGGGTGGTGGCGAAGAGGACCGCGCCGCCGATGTTGTTGATCCGCTCACCCGCATGTTCGGCGACGAAGGCCGCCACGTCGGGAACCGCGACGAAGCCGGGCCTCAATTGCCCGGTGCGCCGCGTCGCGATGTAGTTGGTGCGGCCGTGCATCGGGCGATCGAACTCGAGGTAGGTGCGAAATCCCATCAGGACGAGCCCGCTGCCGGTCGTCTCCACGAAGAATCGTTGGTCCGAGGGCAGCGTCCACGGGATCCCCTCGTCGGTGGCGATCCCGCGTCTTTCGTCCATGGCCGCGATCAGGCGCATCACCCCTGACAGCGTATCGACCGGGCCCGCACCGGGTGCCGCCCGGGCGCCGTTCGGGCGGCATGGGGGTGGAATCGGCGCGGCATCGGCGCGGAATCCGGGCGCCGGTTCGTGCGGTACCGAGGCGGCATCCGGACGCCATCCCGGCGGAAACACGGCGGAATCCCGGTGGATGCCGCCGAACCGTCCCGACCGGGCCGGGTGAGCCGGTAGCATGGACCCACGTGATCTCCGCAACCGGTCTTGAGCTGCGGGCCGGGACGCGGATCCTGCTCGAAGGCGCCACCCTGCGCGTAGCGCCTGGCGATCGCATCGGGCTCGTCGGGCGCAACGGCGCCGGCAAGACGACGACCATGCGGGTCCTTGCCGGCCAGGGCCTGCCGCACGCCGGCACCGTCACCAGCAGCGGCCCCATCGGTTACCTTCCCCAGGATCCGCGGGAGAGCGACCTGGACATCACCGCGGCCGACCGGGTGCTTTCGGCCCGCGGGCTGGACCAACTGCTCGCGGACCTGAAGAAGCTGCACATCCAGATGGCCGAGCACGCGCCCGGGCCGGGACGCGACGCCGTCGTCGCCCGGTACGGCCGCACGGAGGAGCGCTTCGCCACCCTGGGCGGGTACGCGGCCGAGGCCGCGGCCGCCAAGATCTGCCATAACCTGGGCCTGGCCGATCGCGTTCTCGGGCAGCGGATGCACACCCTGTCGGGCGGCCAGCGACGCCGCGTAGAGTTGGCGCGCATCCTCTTCGCGGCCGCGACCGACGCCGGGACGGGGCACATCCAGTTGCTGCTGGACGAGCCGACGAACCACCTGGACGTGGACTCGGTGGTGTGGTTGCGGGGTTTCCTGCGCGGCTTCGGCGGCGGATTGGTGATCATCAGCCATGACGTGGACCTGCTGGAGGCCGTCGTCACGAAGGTATGGTCGCTCGACGCCACCCGCGGCGAGTTGGACATCTACAACATGGGCTGGCAGCGGTATCTGCAGGCCCGAGCGTCCGCGGAGCAGCGACGCCGGCGCGAACGCGCCAACGCGGAGAAGAAGGCCTCCGCGTTGCGCGCCCAGGCCGCCAAGCTCGGCGCCAAGGCGACCAAGGCGGCCGCCGCGCATCAGATGGTGCGCCGCGCCGACCGCCTGCTGGGCGCGCTGGACGAGGTGCGGGTCGCCGAGAAGGTCGCCAAGCTGCGCTTCCCGTCGCCGGCGCCCTGCGGCCGCACCCCGCTCACGGCGCACCTGCTGTCCAAGAGCTACGGCTCGCTCGAGGTCTTCAGCGGTCTGGACCTGGCGATCGACCGGGGCAGCCGGGTCGTCGTCCTGGGCCTGAACGGCGCGGGGAAGACCACGTTGCTACGGCTGCTGGCGGGACTCGACGAGCCCGACACGGGCCATGTCGAGCCCGGTCACGGGCTGCGGCTGGGCTATTACGCGCAGGAGCACGACACCATCGACCGCGACGCCTCGGTGTGGGAGAACACCCGGCATGCGGCGCCGGACGCGGCCGAGCAGGAACTGCGCAACCTGCTCGGCGCGTTCCTGTTCACCGCCGAGCAACTCGACCAGGTGGCCGGCACCCTGTCGGGCGGCGAGAAGACCCGCCTGGCGCTGGCCGGGCTGGTGTCGTCCGCGGCGAACGTGCTGCTGCTCGACGAGCCGACGAACAACCTCGACCCGGCCAGCCGCGAACAGGTGCTCGACGCACTGCACCGGTACGCGGGCGCCGTGGTGCTGGTGACCCACGATCCCGCGGCCGTGCTGGCGCTGCGGCCGGAACGGGTGATCCTGCTTCCGGACGGGACCGAGGACTACTGGTCGGCGGACTATCTGGAGCTGGTCGAACTCGCCTGAACATGCCGGGAAGGGCGCGGGATCGCGGGATCCGCCCGTGCCCGGCCGTTTCTCGGTCCGGGCGCGAACGGCCCCGCGGTGGCGCAGATCCGGGAACGGGTCGATCATGGGGGAAACGTGGTGGGTGCGGCGCAGCAGCACCGCCGGGCGCTCGCGTCCCGAACGGTGGCGCTGCGCCCGCGCCCGCCCACATACCCTGAGCTCGCGCACGAGCTCACGATGGGAAGGTGGACGACGTGGCGTCACAGTCGGGAACGCAGACCCTGACCAAGGGGTCCCGCATCACCGGTACCGCCAGGATCAAACTCGCGTCCGATCTGCGGAAGAAGTACGAGAAGGGGCAGAGCATCCGCGCGCTCGCCGAGTCGACCGGCCGGTCGTACGGGTTCGTGCACCGACTGCTCGTCGACGGCGGCGTCGAACTACGCGGCCGCGGCGGGGCCACCCGCACCAAGAGGCGGTGACGACGCCGCCGGCCGGGCCCGTCTTCGACGCCGATCTGCTGGCCGGCGGCCGGCTCGCCGCCACCGTCACCGGCTCGGTTGCGACCATCACGCTCGACGCGCCGGAGGTTCGCAACGCCCAGCTGCCCCAAACCTGGGAAGCGCTGTCGCACATCGGGTCCCGCATCCTCGAGCGGCCGGATTCGGCCGGCGTGCGGGTGGTGCTCCTCCGCGGCAGCGGCCCCTCGTTCTCGGCAGGCCTGGACCGCTCCGCGTTCGCCGCCGGGCCGGATTCCCTGCTGAACCGGCTGGGCCGCCAGCCGGTCGCGGTGTCGGACAACGCGATCGCCGGATTTCAGGCGGCGTTCAGCTGGCTGGCCGACCCGTCGTTCATCTCGGTGGCCGCGGTGCAGGGTCACGCGGTCGGTGCCGGGTTCCAACTGGCGCTGGCGTGCGATCTGATCCTGGCGGCCGACGATGCGCAGTTCTGCATGGCCGAGGTGACGCTCGGGTTGGTCCCAGACCTGGGTGGCACAGGCCGGTTGGTCCGCGCCGTCGGGGTGGCCCGGGCACTGGAGATCTGCGCCACGGCGCGGCGGGTCGGTGCTTCTGAGGCGGTGCGGATCGGCCTGGCCCTGGCGTCGGTTCCGGCGCGCGACCTGGCGGGCGCGGCGGCGGACCTGCTGGCCGCGCTGACCGCGCCGGACGCGGACACCACCCGCGCCGTCACCAGGCTGATCAGCGGCTGCCCCGACCGCACCGGCGATCAGCAGCTCGCCCAGGAACGGGCCGAGCAGGCCGGTCGCCTGCAGGCGCTCGCCCGCGCATCGGCCACCTCTTAGGGCCTCCTAGGGCTACGTCATCGCCCTACCTCGTAGCGCTACCTCGTAGCGCCACCTCGGTGCGCCATTGCAGGTTGCCACCCGGGGACGAGCGCCGCGACGAGGCCTGCCGGATCGGTCCGCACGATGCCGTGCGGCAACCCGGCGGCGCGATGTGTCCGTATTGTGACCAGAGTGTTTGCTGTTGCCACTGGCGCTATCGGTGACGAAGTGGCAAGGTGCTAACCAAGCGTGTCGGCTGGACCAGGGGGGCTGGCCGTCCGGCCGGTTCGGCCGGTGCCCGAAATGGCAGCGAAGGCGCATCGGACGCGCACCGATGCGGGGGGCGTAAGGAGTATCGGTGATCGAAGGTCGTCCAGCGCGACGCGGCAGGTGGGTGTGGGGCGTCGCAGTGACGCTGGCGGGCGCGGTAGCGCTCGCAATCGCGTCACCGGCTGCGGCAGTGCCACCGCCGCCGCCCAACCCGTCGGACCAGCAGATCCAGGCCGGCGAGCAGCAGGCGAGCTCCTCGGCGGTCGAGGTCGGCCGGCTCGCCGGTCAGGTCTCCACCACCCAGGCGAAGATCCAGCAACTGCAGGACGCCATGGAGCTCAAGGGCGAGCTTGCCCTCAAGGCGATGGTCGACCTGCAGGCCGCCCAGTACGACGCGGAACAAGCCCAGCAGGACGCCGTGGACGCCCAGCAAGCCGCCGACGCGGCCGGCGATGCCATCGTCAGCGCCAAGACGGCGGCAGCCGATTTCGCCGCGGCGTCCTTCCGGCAGGGGTTCGTGCTCGGATCGGCAACGGCACTGCTGGACGCCGACTCGCTGGACCAGTTGCTTGCCCGAAAGCAGATGATCGAGCAGGTATCCGGCAGCCAACTCGGCGTTCTGGCGGTCTTGCAGGCGGCGCGAACCAACAAGGCGAATCTCGATTCCAAGGCGAAGGCCGCGCTGCAGGCGGCCCGGACCGCCCAGGACAAGGCCCAGCAGGCCAAGCAGGCGGCCGACGCGGCGAAGGTGGCCGCCGAGCAGTCCTTCCGGGACGGCCAGCAGCAACTCGCGGCGCTGCAGAAGCAGTTGGACGATCAGCAGGCGCAATACCAGAACGCCTTGAACTCGGTCGCGGACCTGAAGAGTCAGCGCGCGCAATACAACGCCTGGGTGCAGGCCAAGCAGGTCGAGGATGCGCGATTGCAGGAGCAGGCGACCCTGCAGGCCGCGCAGGCTCGCAAGGCGCTGGAGGACAAGCAGCGGGCCGATGAACAGGCCCGGCAGGCTGCTGAGGCGAAGAACGCCGCCGTCGGAGCGGAAAAGACCCGGCAGGCGAAGATCGCCGAGAAGGAGCGCCGGGAGGCGCTCAAGCGCGCGCAGGAGCAGGCCGCCAGGGACGCCGCGGCGCGCAACTCCGCCAAGAACGCCTCCCAGGGCGCCAGCTCCGGCGGGTCGTCATCGAACGCGCCGGCCGCTTCGCCGCCGTCGAACCTCTCCCGCGGGCAACAGGTGGTGCAGGCGGCGCTGGCCTGGCTCGGCACCCCGTACGCGTGGGGCGGCGGCACCGCTTCCGGACCCTCGCGCGGCATCCACGACTGGGGGGTTGCGGATGCCTACGGCGACTACAACAAGATCGGATTCGACTGCTCCGGCCTCGCGCTGTACGCCTGGGCGCAGGTCGGGGTGTACCTGCCGCACTATTCCGGATATCAGTACAACTATGGAAAGCACGTGGCCGCCTCGGCCCTGCAGCCGGGCGACCTGGTGTTCTACGCGTACAACACCTCGAACCCGGCGACGATCCACCACGTCGCCATCTACAAGGGCAACAACCAGATCATCGAGGCTCCGCAATCCGGTTCGTACGTCAAGATTTCGCCGATGCGCTGGTCGGGTTACATCGGCGCCACCCGGCCCGGCACCTGAGCGCCCGTGAGCCGGCCAACCGGCGCCCCACCGGGTGACGCCGACGGGGCCGGGGACGCCGTACCATCGTCCGTCCAGGTCCCGGCGGGGCTGATCATCCTCGCCGGCGGGGCGGGGCGCCGACTCGGCGGAGTGGACAAGGCCGCGCTGATGGTGGCCCGGCGCACGTTGCTCGAGCGCATGCTGGCGATCGCGCCCGGCCGGGCCGCCGTCGTCGTCGGGCCCCCGCGCACCGTCCCGCTCGGCGTGCTCGTGACCCGGGAAGAGCCCCCCGGCGGCGGTCCGGCCGCAGGCGTCGCGGCCGGGTGGGAGTGCTTGAAGCACGCGCTGGCCGACCCCGAGACGGCAACGGTGGATCCGACGGTCCTGGTCGCCGTGCTCGGGGTCGACCAGGCGGGGGTGACGATGGGCACGTTGGCGCGGCTCGCGGCGGCGGTGCCGGCCGACCGGCGGGCCGGCGCCGTGTTGATGCACGGCAGCCGGCGCCATTACGCGATCGGAATCTTCCCGGCGGGCGCGCTCGCCGCGGCGCTGGCGCGGCGGTCGAGTTGGCACGGCGTCGCGTTGCGAACCCTGATCGACGACCTCGTTGGGGCGGAGGTGCCCGCAACCGGCGACGAGGCGCGCGACGTCGACACGCCGGCGGATCTGGCACACTGGCAGGCCGCATGGGCGGCCCGGCCGGCCGGGCAGGGCTGAAGGTGATCGGCCGCCGCGGGCCGGTCGAACGGGTCGCCGGCGATGACGCGGTTTCGTCGCCGCACCGAAAAAGGCATGGTGGGATGTAGCGGGGAGCGCGGCCGAGCCGTCGAAGGCCGGGCGCTCGGCAAGGAGGAGGTGCCGTGACGGCGGAGCCGACGGGACCGTCCGGCCCGGTGCAGCCGGGCCCTGGGACGGTGATCGGCCCACCCGTGCCCGTTGGGCGCCAATCGGTTTCGGCACCTGTGAGCGGGCCGGAGGCCGATGCCGGCGCCCTGGAGCGGGTGATCTTCGAAGTCAAGCGGGTGATCGTCGGTCAGGACCGGTTGGTCGAGCGCATGCTGGTGGGCCTGCTGTCCAGGGGGCACCTGCTCATCGAGGGCGTGCCGGGCGTGGCGAAGACGCTCGCGGTCGAGACGTTCGCCAGGGTGGTCGGCGGATCCTTCGCGCGGATCCAGTTCACCCCGGACCTGGTGCCGTCGGACCTGCTGGGCACCCGGATCTACCGGGCGGGGCGCGAGGAGTTCGAGATCGAACTCGGCCCGGTGGTGGCGAACTTCGTGCTGGCCGACGAGATCAACCGGGCGCCGGCGAAGGTGCAATCCGCGCTGCTCGAGGTCATGGCCGAACGGCAGGTGTCCATCGGCGGAAAGACGTTCCCGATGCCCGACCCGTTCCTGGTGATGGCCACGCAGAACCCGATCGAGAACGAAGGGGTCTACCCGCTGCCGGAGGCGCAGCGGGACCGCTTCCTGTTCAAGCTCATCGTGGGCTACCCGGAACCGGACGAGGAGCGCGAGATCGTCTACCGGATGGGGGTCGCGCCGCCCGAGCCCCGCCGGGTGATGCCGATCGGGGAACTCGCCCGGCTGCAGCGGGTGGCCGATGCGGTGTTCGTGCACCACGCCCTGGTGGATTACGTGGTCCGGCTGGTCTACGCGACCCGCACCCCGGGCGAGCACGGGCTGCCGGATGTGGCCGGTTGGCTCTCCTACGGGGCATCACCGCGGGCGAGCCTGGGGATCATCGCCTCCGCACGGGCCCTGGCGCTGGTGCGGGGCCGCGACTTCGTGATCCCGCAGGACGTCGTCGACGTGGCCCCGGATGTCCTTCGTCATCGCCTGGTGCTGTCCTACGACGCGTTGGCCGACGGCGTGCCGATCGAGTCGGTGCTCGGGCGGCTATTGCAGGTGATCCCGTTGCCGCACGTGAGCCCGTACATCCAGGAGGCGTGAGGTGCCCCGCGGAGGCGATCCGGCGACGCCGGACGAGCCGTGGGCCAGCGGGAGCGCGGTACCGAGCATGGTGGACCCCGCGCGGCTGAACGTCGCGCTTGCCGGGCTGGAGTTGACGGTGCGCCGCCGGCTGGACGGGCTGCTGCAGGGCAACCATCTCGGCCTGGTCCCCGGCCCGGGAACCGAACTCGGCGAGGCCCGGCCCTACTACCCGGGTGACGACGTCCGCCGGATGGACTGGTCCGTGACGGCCCGCACCACCCATCCGCACATCCGGCAGACCGTCGCCGACCGCGAACTCGAGACCTGGCTGGTCGCCGACCTCTCGGCGTCGGTGGATTTCGGGACCGCGCGTTGCGAGAAGCGGGACCTGGTGGTGGTCGCGGCGGCGGCGCTGGCGCACCTGACGCAGGGCGGCGGCAACCGTATCGGCGCGATCATCAGCACCGGCCGGTCGGTGACCCGCGTTCCGGCGCGAGGCGGCCGGGCCGCCGTCGGGCACCTGCTGCGAACCATCGCCGCGACGCCGCGGAGCGCGCCGGGCCGGCGCGGCGATCTGGCGGCCGCCGTCGAGGAACTGCGCCGGCCACCCCGTCGGCGCGGCCTCGCGGTCGTGATATCCGACTTCCTCGGACCCCTCAACTGGGAGGGCCCGATGCGCGCCCTGGCGGCGCGGCACGAACTGCTCGCCGTGGAGGTCACCGACCCGCGGGACCTGCAACTACCTGCGGTGGGCATGGTGACGCTCCTCGATCCGGAGAGCGGCCGGACGAAACAGGTGGACACCACGGTGCGGCTGCGGGCGGATTTCGCCGCCGCTGCCGCGGCTCACCGCGCCGAGGTCTCCGCCGCGCTGCGCCGGACCGGCGCCGCCCGGCTGTGGCTATCCACCGACCGGGACTGGGTCACCGACGTGCTCCGCTTCGTCATGGAGCGCAAGCGCGGTTGGAGCGGCACCGCCCGGCCCGGCATGCCGCTGCGGGAATCGGTGTGATGGTGGTGCGCCGGTGACGTTCGCGCACCCGGCGGCCTTTGCCGCGGTTGCCGCGGTGTTGGCCCTGCTGCTGGGCTATCTGCTGGTGCAGCGCCGCACCCGCAAGCACACCCTGCGCTTCGCCAACCTGCCGCTCCTGGAGCGGGTTGCCCCCAGCCGGCCGAACGCGTTGCGGCACGCGGGTTTCGGCGTCGTCCTGGTCGGGTTGGTGCTGTTGGTGGTGGCGCTGGCCGGGCCGACCGCCGACGTGAAGGTGCCTCGCAACCGGGCCACGGTGATGCTGGCGATCGATGTCTCGCTGTCGATGAAGGCCGCCGATGTCGCCCCGAACCGGCTTGCCGCCGCCAAGGAGGCGGCCACCGAATTCGTCACCGACCTCACCCCGGGGGTGAACCTCGGGGTGATCTCCTTCGCCGGCATCGCCACCGTGCTGGTCTCGCCGACCACGGACCGCGCTGCCGCGCGGCAGGCGATCGGATCGCTGAAGCTGGACGAACGCACCGCCACCGGGGAGGCGATCATCTCCGCGCTGCAGGCCATCGACATGTTCTCCCGCACCATCGGCGGCACCGACGAGCCGATTCCCGCACGCATCGTCTTGATGACGGACGGCAAGCGGACCACCGGCCGGACCGAGCAGGATGCCGCCGAGCGGGCGAGGAAGGCGGGGATCCCGGTCTCCGTCATCGCCTTCGGCACCAACCATGGCTCCATCGAGCTGAACGGCACCGTGCAGCCGGTGCCGCTGGACACGGAAGCAATGAAGGAGATCGCCCGAATCTCCGGTGGCGATTTTCATACCGCCCACAGCGCAGCGGAACTCAAGAAGGTCTACTCACAACTCGGCGAGCAGATCGGATACGAGATCAAGCAGAAGGACGTGTCCCGGCCGTGGTTGATCGCCGGCACCCTCGTCATCATGATCGGCGTCGGCCTGGCGCTCGCGACGTCGGGGCGGATCCCGTAGAGGTGACGTGAGTCCGCCGCCCTGCGGTCGATATGGTCGGCGAAGCAAATCCTCGAGCAGGAGGGGCGCATGGCGGACGGCCTTGTCGATGGGCGCTCGGTGCTGGTCACCGGCGGCAACCGGGGGATCGGCCTGGCAATAGCCCGGACGCTCACCGCGGGCGGACATCGGGTGACGGTGGCTAGCCGTTCCGGCCAGGCGCCGGACGGCCTGGCGGCGGTCGCGTGCGACGTCATCGACGCCGCCTCGGTGGACGCGGCGTTCACCGCCGTGGAGCGGGCCCAGGGGCCCGTCGAAATCTTGGTGTCCAATGCCGGGATCACCGCCGATGCGCTGCTCCTCCGGATGAGCGAGGAGACCTTCACCCGCGTCCTCGACGCCAACCTCACCGGCGCGTACCGGGTCGCCAAGCGCGCCGCGACCGGCATGCTGCGCCGCCGCTGGGGCCGGATGGTGTTCCTCTCCTCGGTGGTCGGCCTGTCGGGCGGCGCCGGCCAGGCCAACTACGCTGCATCCAAGGCCGGGCTGGTCGGCCTGGCCCGGTCGATCGCGCGAGAGTTGGGCTCCCGGCACATCACCGCGAATGTGGTCGCGCCCGGCTTCGTGGATACCGACATGACCAGGGCGCTGCCGGCCGCCCGCCGCGACGAGATCATGGCGCAGGTGCCGCTCGGCCGTTACGCCGAGCCGGAAGAGGTCGCGGCGGCCGTCGCGTTCCTGATCTCCGACGCCGCCGCGTACATCACCGGGGCAGTGCTGCCGGTCGACGGCGGCCTCGGCATGGGACATTGACCGGATCAACGGAGGCACGTCATGATCGGACCGCAGGGCAGCCTCGGCAGCGGACTGCTCGCCGGTAAGAACCTGCTCGTCACCGGGGTCATCACCGAGGCGTCGATGGCGTTTCACACCGCGCGCCTGGCGCAGCAGCAGGGGGCCCGGGTGGTCCTGACCGGCTACGGGCGCATGTCCCTGGTGGAACGGATCGCACGGCGCCTGCCCGAGGCCGCCCCGGTCGTCGAACTCGACGTCACCGACGCCGCCCAGTTGGCATCGCTGGCCGGCCGGGTGGCGGAGCACGCCGAGCGGATCGACGGTGTGTTGCACGCGATCGCCTTCGCGCCGGCCACCGCCCTCGGCGGAGTCTTCCTCGACACCCCGTGGGAGGACGTCGCGACGGCCATCCACACGTCGGCGTATTCGCTCAAGTCGCTGGCGATGGCGGCCCGGCCCCTGATGGGCGCCGGGGGCAGCATCGTCGGGCTCGACTTCGACGCCCGCCAGGCCTGGCCGGCCTACGACTGGATGGGGGTCGCCAAGGCCGCTCTGGAATCGACCAGCCGGTACCTGGCCCGCGACCTCGGCCCGGCCGGAATCCGGGTGAACCTGGTGTCCGCCGGCCCGATCCGGACGATCGCCGCACGGTCGATCCCTGGCTTCTCCGCGCTGGAGGACGCCTGGACCGACCGCGCCCCGCTCGGCTGGGACACCTCCGATCCGACGCCGGTGGCGCGGGCGTGCGTGGCCCTGCTCTCCGACCTGTTCCCGGCGACCACCGGATCGATGATCATGGTCGATGGCGGGTTCTCCGCCTTGGGCTTCGCGAGCGGGGAGATCGAGAACGAGGCGAATCGACCGGCCGAGGGCTGACGCTGACGAGCGCGGCGGCACGCCTGTCTTGCGCGCGATCCGGGTGATGATTGGCGCCGGGCCCTTTGCGATCCGCGCCGGTTTTCACGATCGGCGCCCAAAGCTTGCGGCGCGGATCCACGGAACTGGCGCGGATCGCCGAAGGATCCACGGAACTGGCGCGGATCGTCGGCGGGTCCACGGGACTGGCGCGGATCGCCGACCCCCGCGCCGTCCTACCGGCGCGGAAGCCCTGTTGCGGACCGGCTGGTGAGCGCTTCCGCCGTCATCGCCACAGCGGTCCTGCGAGCCTCCCGCACCGCCGACTCCAGTGGGGCGAGCGCGTCCCCGACAAGCCGGAACTCCCGCCCGGTCACCGCAGCGGTGCGGTCGGGACGTGCCACGTGCAGCAGGGCGGCCACCCGGGTGGCCTTGGCCAGCAGCGAGGCCGCCGCCGCCGGCATTCCGGGCGGGACTTCCACCGCACGCGCGGCGATCGCCCTGTCCAACGCCCCCCGCGGGTCGGGCTGCGGGCGGGCGACCTCGGCCGCGGCGAGGGCTCGGGCGGCGTCGGTGACCGCCTCGTCGATGCGCGCCACCGCCTCGGCCGCGCCGAGCGCCGGATGCACCGCCTCGGCCGCGCCGAGCGCCGGATGCACCGCCTCGGCCGCGCCGAGCGCTGGATGCACCGCCTCGGCCGCGCCGAGCGCCGGATGCACCGCCTTGCCGGGCGGGTCGCAGGCGAAGATGCGCCACTGCCCTTCGACCGGGACGAGGGCCAGGGCGGACTGCGGCAGCACCACGGCCGCTCCGGCATCGAGCGCCCACGCCGTGACCTCGCCCGCGACCGGTAGCCCGCGCAGGTCGCCCGGAACCGGTAGCAGCAGCCGGGCCGGGCCGCCGCCGCGCAGCGGCACCAACAGGTCCACCAGGGTGCCGCTGCGCTCACCGGGTCCGGGCGCGCCCGACACCGCCGCCGCCGCGGCCGAAGCGGCCCGCACCCCGGCGCGAACGCCGATCCGGCCCAGCGCCCCCAGCAACTGGTCGGCGCTGCAGCCCGCCTGCCAGGCCGCCGTCCACAGCGCAAGGGTGATCGCGGCCCGGACGTTGTGGCACGCTCCGGCCGCAGCCTCGTCATCGGTACGGATCTCCATCACCGGCCACGGTACGGCAGGGCCATGGCCGAGTGGAATTGTCCTGTTGCTACCGATTGTGGCGACGGCTCGCCACGGCTCGTCGCGGCCCGGCTCTGGCAGGATGGGGGCATGGCGTGGTGGGGCTGGCTGGCGGTGGCGGTGCTGCTGTCGATCGCCGAGGTGATGGGCGGGGAGTTCGTCCTGCTCATGATCGGCGGGGGCGCGCTCATCACCATGCTCGTCTCGTTCGGCGTCGGCTGGCTGTGGCTGCAACTGGTGGTTTTCGCCCTCTCCTGCCTGGTACTGGTGTTCGGCCTGCGGCCGCACCTCAAACGGCACTTCATCAAGCCGGCGCAACTGCGGTCCGGGATCGATGCGCTGATCGGGACGCAGGCCATGGTCATCTCGACCGTCGACGCCGCGGGCGGGCAGGTCAAGATCGGTGGCGAGATCTGGTCGGCCGTCGGCCTGGGCGAGGATCACCCGATGCCGCCCGGCACTCCGGTTACTGTTGTCGAGGTCCGCGGAGCCACCGCGGTCGTGATTTGGGGGCCTTGAGACATGGATCCACTGCTCATCGCAGCGATCGTCGTCGCGGCGCTGGTGATCATCATTCTGCTGCGGTCGATCAAGGTCATCCCGCAGGCGCAGGCCGCCGTGATCGAAAGGCTCGGCCGCTTCCATAAGGCAACCGGCGCCGGCCTGGTGTGGCTGGCGCCGTTCCTCGACCGAATCCGTGCGCGCATCGACCTGCGCGAGCAGGTCGTCTCCTTCCCGCCGCAGCCGGTGATCACCGAGGACAACCTGACGGTGTCCATCGACACCGTGGTGTACTTCCAGGTGACCGACCCGCGCGCCGCGGTGTACGAAATCGCCAACTACATCATCGCGGTCGAGCAGTTGACCACCACCACGCTGCGGAACGTGGTCGGATCCATGGACCTCGAACAGACCCTGACCAGCCGCGACCGCATCAACGGGCAGTTGCGCGGCGTGCTGGACGAGGCCACCGGCAAATGGGGCATCCGGGTGGCCCGGGTGGAGCTCAAGGCGATCGACCCGCCGCCGTCCATCCAGGACTCCATGGAGAAGCAGATGCGCGCCGACCGGGACAAGCGCGCGATGATCCTGACGGCCGAGGGCCAGCGGGAGTCCTCGATCAAGACCGCGGAGGGTCTCAAGCAGGCCGCGGTGCTGACCGCCGAGGGCGCCAAGCAGTCGTCGATCTTGGCCGCCGAGGGCGAACGGCAGTCGCGCATCCTGCGCGCCCAGGGCGAGCGGGCCGCCCGCTACCTGCAGGCGCAGGGCCAGGCCAAGGCCATCGAGAAGGTCTTCGCGGCGGTCAAGGCGGGCAAGCCGACACCCGAACTGCTGGCCTACCAGTACCTGCAGACCCTGCCGCAGATGGCGCAGGGCGACGCGAACAAGGTGTGGATGATCCCGTCCGACTTCTCCAAGTCGCTGGAGGGATTCGCCCGGATGCTCGGCACCAAGGGCGATGACGGGGTCTTCCGCTACGAGCCCACGACCGAGGACATCCCGCAGTCCATCCCGGGCGCGATCGACGAGGACGTGCAGGACTGGTTCGGCGGCACGTCGGCCGACGAGGTCGCGCAGGCCGTGCGGGCTGCCGAGCACGAGGCCTCGGTGACGATCGAGCAGAAGGACGCGGCCGCCGCGGCGGCGCGGGCCGCTGGTGCACGGGAGATCCCCGCCGGCCTGCCGGCGGAACCACCCGACGGTCCGCCGGCCGGGCCCTGACGGGTCGGACCTGCCCGGACGGGTCCGTGAGCCCAGCCACAACCGCCGGTGAAACCGGACACATCCCGCCCGTACGCGGGTTTTCGCCACCCGCCCGCCCGATACCATAATGTGCTCCCGCAGCCCGCAAGCTCGGCGACATGCGGCGTAGGGGCTCACCGATGGACGAGACCCGCTAGGCCCCCGGTCATGCTGGCCGGTACCGGCGGGCCGCGGGTTGGAAGGACACCTCCATATGAAGTGGAGTCGTTCGCGGATGCTGGTGGCGACGGTCTCGCTGGCGTTGTCGGTGGCGGCGTGCAGCGCCGGCGCCGGGATCGTCAACTCCAGCAAGGGCGGCCCTTCGACGTCCGCCTCCGGGTCGGGGCAGACCCCCGGCACCACGACGTCGCCGGGTGCCGGCGAAACGGGGGCCGCCACCGAGGCGACCCTGCCCCCGCCCTCCGACGCGACGCTGACGCTGGGGCTGGTGCTGGAGCCCACCAGCCTGGACTTCACCACGCAGGGCGGCGCGCAGAGTCCGCAGGTCCTGCTGGACAACGTCTACGAGACGCTGGTCGATCAGGCGCAGGACGGGTCCATCGTGCCGGGGTTGGCGCAGAGTTGGACAGTCTCGGATGACGGAAAGACCTACGATTTCACGATCCGAGACGGCGTGACGTTCTCCGATGGGCAGCCGTTCACGGCGGCCGACGCCGCGTTCTCGATCAACTACGTGAAGACCGCTTGGACCGTCAACGTCGCCGACGCGATGAACGTCGTGCGGTCGGCGACGGCCCTGTCGCCGACCGACCTGCAGGTCGTGCTCGACAAACCCAGCAACCTGTGGCTGTTCAAGATGACGACGCGGATCGGCGCGATGCTCAGCCCGAAGCACGTGGCGACGCTCGCGACCGAGCCGATCGGCACGGGGCCCTACCTGCTGGGCGATTGGAAGCACGGCCAGTCGATCACCCTGACCCGCAACCCCAACTACTGGGGCACCCCGCCGCCGGTGAAGACGGTGGTGTTCCAGTACTTCAAGGACCCGACCGCCATGAACAACGCGATGCTCACCGGCCAGATCCAGGTGATCACCACGGTGCAGACGCCGCAGGCGATCGCGCAGTTCGAGAACGACGACAAGTACCGGATCATCGAGGGCACCACCAACGGCAAGGTGATGATGGCGTTCAACAACGCCCGCAAACCGCTCGACGACCTGCGGGTCCGGCAGGCCATCAACTACGCGCTGGACAAACCGGCGCTGCTGAAGGCCGCGTGGGCCGGCTACGGCACCGTCATCGGCTCGCACGAGGTCCCCACCGACCCGTGGTTCGTCGATCTCGGCGACCGGTATCCGCACGACATCGCAAAGGCCAAGGCGCTTCTCGCGCAAGCCGGGCAGCAGGACCTCACGCTCACCTTGAAGATCGCGTCCACGCTGCCGTACGCGGTCGCCGCCGCACCCATCGTCATCTCCCAACTGGCCCAGGCGGGGATCACCGTCAAACCGGAGACCATCTCCTGGGACAGCTGGCTGGGCACCGTGTTCGGCGGCGAGCACGACTACGACCTGACCATCGTCAACCACGTCGAGCAGTACGACGTCACCACCGTCTTCGACGGCAGTGCCGACTATTACACCCAGTACACCAATCCGAAGGTCGCCGAGCTGGAAACTGCCGGTGACGCAGGCGATCGCGCGACGTTCGTGGACGACTTCCGCCAGGTGATGCGGATTCTCGCGGACGACGCGGCAGCCGCCTGGCTGTGGGCCTTTCCCAACCTGATGGTGGCGGACGCGAACGTGCACGGCCTGCCGAAGAACTCCATCGGTGAGTCGCTGAACGTCTTTCGGCTGTACCTGAGCTGATGACCCCCCGGACGCCGACGTGTGGTGGCATCTTCTCCGCCGCCTGCTGATCTTCCTGGTCAGCGCCGTCGCCGCGTCCGTCGTGGTGTTCGCGTTGCTGACCCTGCTCGGCGACCCCGCCCGCACCGCGCTGGGAACGGACGCCACACCGCAGGCCATCGCGGAGCTGCGCGGCCGGATGGGGCTGGACCGGCCGATCGCCACGCAGTACCTCTCCTGGGTCCTGGGCATGGCGCACGGCGACTTCGGCGTCTCCTACGTCACGCACTTCCCGATCGGGCCGGAGATCGCCGACCGGTTGCAGGTGACGTTGTGGCTGGTGGCCGGCGGCATCGTGGTGGCGCTCGCGGTGGCGGTCCCGGTCGGCACCGCGAGCGCGCTGCGCGCCGATCGCCCCTCCGGCTGGGTGCTGTCCGGGCTGTCCCAGGTCGGGATCGCCGTTCCCGCCTTCCTGGCGGGGATCTTGCTGGTCGCGGTCTTCGCGGTCGGCCTGGGGTGGCTGCCGGCCGGCGGATACGTCGTCCCGGCGGCGGACCCGGCCGGCTTCCTGCGGCGGATGATCCTGCCGTGGCTCTCGCTGGGATTGGTGCAGGGCGCGGTGCTGGCCAGGTACGTGCGCTCGGCGGTGCTCGACGAGGTCGGGCAGGACTACCTGCGGACCGCGAGGTCCACCGGGCTCACCGCCCGGCGGGCGATGGTCCGGCACGGCCTGCGCAACGCCTCGATCCCGGTGCTCACGGTGCTCGGCGTGCAGTTGGTGACGATCCTCATCGGCGCGGTGGTGGTCGAGCGGGTCTTCGTGATCCCCGGCATCGGCTCCTTCCTGGTCGACTCGGTGGGCCGCCAGGACCGGCTCGCGGTGCAGGGCATCGTGGTGACGATCGTCGTCATCTCCCTTGCGGTCAACTTCCTGGTGGACGTCGCCTACACCCTGATCGACCCGCGGCTGCGGACCCGGTGACGACATGAGCGCACCGTCGACCCGGACAGCGCCGGAGTTGCTGCCCGCGAATGCGGCTCGGATCGCGCGGCGGCGAAACCCGCTGCTGCTGGCCGGCGGCGCGATCGTTGCCCTGATCGTCGCGGCGGCGTTGGTCTCCTTCTTCTGGACCCCGTTTCCCACCGGCCTGACCGACACCGACCACCTGGCGAGCGCGCCCGGAACCGGCGGGCACCTGCTGGGCACGGACCTCTACGGCCGGGACATCGCGTCCTGGCTGATGGCCGGGTCGCGCACCACGCTCTACGTCGGGATCGTGGCGGTGGGGATCGCCGCCCTGGTGGGGACCCCGCTCGGCATCCTGGCGGGCATGGTGCGGCCGCGGGCGGGCGAGTTCCTCCTGCGGCTCACCGACATCTGGTTGGCGTTCCCGGCGCTGTTGATGGCGCTGATCTTCGCCACCGTGTTCGGCGCCTCCATCACCTCGGCGATGACGGCCATCGGCATCGGCAGCGTCCCGGCATTCGTCCGCGTCGTGCGGTCGGGCACGATCCGGGTGATGTCGGCGGATTTCGTGGCGGCCGCCCGGGTAGCCGGGCGCCGAGGCGTCGCGATCGCGGTGCGGCACGTGGTGCCCAACGTGGCCGGGCTGATGATCGTGCAGTGCTCGGTGTCCTACGCGATCGCGATCCTGGCCGAAGCCGCGCTGTCCTACCTGGGGCTCGGCGCCGGGCCGACGACGCCGTCCTGGGGCCGGATGCTCTACGAGGGGCAATCCGTCATCGCCCTCCACCCGCTGCTGGTGGTGTGGCCCGGCGTCGCGATCGCGCTCGCCGTCCTGGGCTTCAACCTGCTCGGCGACGGCCTGCGCGATCGTTTCGATCCACGGTTGCAGCGGCGATGACGACGGCCCCGCCCGGCGCCCCCCCCGCCGCGCTGCTCGCGGTGCGGGACCTCGGCATCAGCACCGGCGGGGTGGGGCTGGTGCGCGGCGTCTCGTTCGATGTCCGCGCGGGCCAACGGGTCGGGATCATCGGCGCGTCCGGGTCGGGGAAGACGCTGACCGCGCTGGCCGTCGCCGGTCTGTTGCCGTCCGAGCTGTCCGCGACCGGGTCGATCCGGCTGGCGGGTTTCGCCCCGGACGTCCTGCGGGCCGGCGAACGCGCGCTGGCGAAGGTGCGGGGGCGCCTGACCGGGGTGGTCTTCCAGGAGCCGATGACGGCGCTGAACCCGACCATGCGGGCGGGCCGGCAGGTCGCCGGGGCCATTCGGGTGCACCGGCCGCGGACCTCCCGCTCCGCCGCGGCGGCCGAGGCCCGGAGCCTGCTGGCGTCGGCCGGGCTCGACGACCCCGCGCGCATCGCCGGGTCCTACCCGCACCAGCTCTCCGGCGGCCAGCGGCAGCGGGTGGTGCTGGCGATCGCGGTGGCCAACGACCCGGGCATCTTGATCTGCGACGAGCCGACCACCGCGCTGGACGTGAGCATGCAGGCCAGGGTCCTTGACCTCATCGATCGCCGGATCACCCAGACGGGGGCGGCGCTGCTGTTCATCTCGCACGACCTGGCCGTGGTGGCAGCGGTGTGCGACGAGCTGCTGGTCATGTGGCGGGGCCGGATCGTCGAGCGTGGACCCCTCGTCTCCGTGCTGGCCGATCCGCAGCACGAGCACACCCGGCAGTTGCTCGCCGACGCCGACCTTGCGCCCCGCGGGTTGCCGGCCCGGGGAGATGCCACATGACCGCGGGCCGGCCGGCGGGCGAACCGCCGGCCGTCGAGTTCGTCGGCGTCTCCCGCCGCTTCCCGCTGGGCCGCCCGAGCCCGTTCCGCGGTGAGCGCAGCGTGGCCGCGCTCACCGACCTGCACCTGGCGATCCCACCGCGAAGCAAGTTCGGGGTGGTCGGCGAATCCGGTTCCGGCAAGACCACGCTCGTTCGATTGATCGCCGCGCTGGATCGTCCGACCGAGGGGCGGATCCTGGTCGAGGGAACCGACATCACCGCGCTCCGACAGTCGCGGCTGCAACTGCTCCGCCGGAACGTGCAAATGATCTTCCAGGACCCGATGGCATCGCTCGACCCCCGGATGCGGGTGGGGTCCATCGTGGCAGAACCGTTGCGGGCGCAGCGCCGGCCCGGCGTCGAGGCCGCGGTTCGCCGCGCGCTGTCGGACGTTGGGCTTGACGCGGCGGCGATCCGGCGCTTCCCGCACCAGTTCTCCGGCGGGCAGCGGCAGCGGATCGCGATCGCGCGGGCAATAGCGCCGCGGCCGCGGATCCTGATCGCCGACGAGGCGGTCTCCTCGCTCGACGTCACCATCCGGGCGCAGATCCTGGAACTGATCGAACGGATCGCGGCCCGCCAACAGCTCACCTTGATCTTCGTCTCGCACGACCTGTCGGTGATTCGGCGGTTGTGCGACCGGGTCGCCGTCATGCACCGCGGGCGCCTGGTGGAATCCGGTCCGACGGAACAGGTCTACGCCGACCCGCGCGAGGATTACACCAGGCACTTGGTGGCGGCGGTGCCCACCCTTGCGCGATCGATGGCCGCCGCCCGGCTTCGCGCGGGGTCGGGTCCGGCGGCGGAGCAGCCGAGGAGGGCCGAGGGATGACGGATCCAGCAGCGACGGGCCACTTCGACACGCCGGCCAGGCCGCCCGTCCGCGCCGGGGCCGGCAACGCCCTGACGGATGTCGAGGGGCTGCGGGTGGGGCATCACGCCCGCACCGGCGGCGGTTACCTCACGGGAACCACCGTCGTTCTCGCGCCACCGGGCGGAGCGGTCGCCGGCGTGGATGTCCGGGGCGGCGGCCCCGGGACCCGCGAGACCGACCTGCTGGCACCGACCGCGTCCGTGCAGCGGGTGCACGCCATCGTGCTCACCGGCGGCAGCGCGTACGGGCTGGCCGCCGCGTCCGGGGTGGCAGAGGCGTTGGGGGACCGGCAGATCGGCCTTCCGGTCGGGCCGACGCCGTCGGAGGTGGTGCCGATCGTGCCGGCCGCGGTGCTGTTCGACCTCGGCCGCGGCGGGGCGTTCCGGGCGCGCCCGGACCAGACCTTCGGACGCGCCGCGGTGGATGCGGCACTGGGCGGCGCGGGCGATGGGGCACCGGCCGGCGGGTGCGTGGGCGCCGGAACCGGCGCCGTCGCCGGCGGGCTCAAGGGGGCGCTCGGCCAGGCCTCGGCGGTGCTCGCCGACGGCACCACCGTCGCGGCGCTGGTGGTCGTCAACTCGGTGGGGTCGGCCGTCGATCCGCGGACCGGGGCGCTGTGGGGCGCGCCGCTGCTGCTGTCCGCCGACGGCCCCGCCCTTGCTGTCCCGTCACCCGCGGAGCGGGACGCGCTGGCGGACGCGGCGCGCCGGTCGGAAATGCCGACCGGCGCGAGCGCCGGACACGTCATCCGCAACACGACCATCGGGGTGCTGGCGACCGACGCGGCGCTGACCAAGGCGCAGTGCGGCAAGCTGGCCGCGGTCGGCCACGACGGCATCGCCCGCGCCATCAACCCGGTGCACACCCTGTTCGACGGGGACACCCTGTTCGCGTTGTCCACCACCGGCCGTCCGGCCCCGGAGATGCCCGGCTACCAGGCGATTCTCGCCGCAGCGGCAGACGTGGTGACCCGGGCCGTGGTCCGCGCGATCCTCGCCGCCACCGGCGTGCGCACGCCGGGCGGCGCCTGGGCGAGCTACCTGGACCTGGCGGGCTCCGCCGTCCGGACGCGTTCCGCCGCCGACGCGGACGGACCCCTCCAGACGCCGTGAGAGCGGTGTGACCTACTTTACTGAATTGTTACAGTAACGCGGCCTGCCCCGGTTGCGCCGAAGCACCGGAAGGGCTTTCATCGGAGAGAGGCGCTGTGAAGTCCTTCACAGCGAAGCCCGATCGGAATGGAGGTCCGCCGCGTGAAACGGACGTCGGCTCGACAGGTGACGGCCATCGTCGCCGGAATCAGCGCGCTGGCGCTGGTCATCACCGCATGCGGCAGCAGCGGGAATGGCACCCAGGGCACCACCACATCGCAGCAATCCGCGTCGTCCGAAACCTCCGAGGGCGGCACGACGAGCTCCGGAGGGGCCGGCTCGACCGAATCCGCGGGGGCGACCGAGACCGGGCAGAGCGGGCCGGCCGGGGCGGTGCAGGGTGACGACGACACCTGGTGCGACGCCATCAAGAAGGACTGGCCGGACATCTCCGGCAAGAACGTCACGATCTACTCGTCGATCACCGGTGACGAGGCGACGTCGCTGCGCGACTCCTGGAAGGACTTCACCGACTGCACCGGGGCGAAGATCACGTTCAACTCCGACAAGAACTTCGAGCAGCAGGTCGTGGTGCAGGCTCGGTCGGGCAACCCGCCGGATATCGCCATCGTTCCGCAGCCCGGGCTGTTGGCGACCCTGGTGTCCACCGGCAAGGCCGTCGAGGCTCCGGCACAGGTGGTCGCCAACGTCGACAAGTACTGGGACCCGGGCTGGAAGAAGTACGGCACGGTCAACGGCAAGTTCTATGCCGCGCCGCTGGGCGCGAACGTCAAGTCCCTGGTGTGGTACTCGCCGAAGATGTTCAAGGAAAAGGGCTATCAGGTACCGCAGACCTGGGACGACATGATCAAGCTGTCCGACACCATCGTGGCCGCCGGTGATGTCAAGCCGTGGTGCGCCGGTATCGCGTCCGGCAACGCCACCGGCTGGCCGGCGACCGACTGGCTGGAGGAGGTCGTGCTCCGGTCGGCCGGACCGGACGTCTACGACGACTGGGTCGACGGCAAGGTGAAGTTCACCGATCCGCCGATCGCCGACGCGCTGGCCAAGGTCGGGGAGATCCTCAAGAACCCGAAGTATGTCAACGCCGGTCTCGGGGACGTGAAGTCCATCGCCACCACCGACTTCGACAAGGCTGGCCTGCCGATCCTGGCCGGCAAGTGCTACATGATGCAGATGGCCAACTTCTACACCTGGCCGGACGGCACCAACGTCGGCGAGGACGGCGACGTGTACGCCTTCTACGAGCCCACGATGAGCGACAAGTTCGGCAAGCCGGTCGAGGTGGGCGGCGAGTTCGTGCTGGCGTTCAACAACAAGCCGGAGGTGCAGGCGGTGCAGTTCTACCTGTCCACCGCGCACTGGGCCAACAACCAGTCGATCGCCTCGGCATCGCGCATCTCCGCCAACAAGGGCCTCAAGATCGACAACGCGCAGGGGCCGATCAACAAGCTCTCCGTGCAGATCCTGCAGGATCCGAACGCGGTCTCCCGTTTCGACGCGTCGGACATGATGCCCGCCGCGGTCGGCTCGGGCGCCGAGTGGACGCAGTTGACGTCGTGGATCACCGGACAGGATGACGCGACCACGCTCAAGGCCATCCAGGCCGCGTGGCCGCCGAGTTGAACCGCTAGACGGTGACGCCGCGCGGGACGGGTCAGATCCAGGGCCGAAGGCAAGGCAGGGATCGACCCGTTCCGCGTTCGGCGGCACTCGGGTGCCTGAGTTTCTTATCGCGTCGCGTCGGTGGCTGACGGAGGCAGGGTCTTGCAGTGGTGATGACGAGCAATGCTCCGGCCGAGCACGCCGCTCCGCGGCGGTCCCGGCCCGGCGCGGTCGTCGCCGCGGCGGTACTCGCGTTCGTGCAGGCCGGCTTGGTGCTGTACGCGGTCGTTGCGATCCTGCTGTCGTTGGGCGAGCGGGACGGCGGCGGCCCGGCCGGGCTGTTCCTCGTTCTGGGGTTCGCCGGGTTGGTCTGCGCCGCGCTGTTGATTGCCGGCGGGGTGGTGGCTCTCGCGGGCAAGGGCCGCCTGATCCGGGCCGCGGCGTCCATCTGCCTGCTGCTCAGCCTCATCTGGGCGATCACCATGCTGGTCAGTACCGCAGAGCCGCCTTCGGTCGTGGTGGTTTCAGCGATCTTCCTGCCGCTGCTGTTCGCCGTGCTACCGATCTTGATCCTGGTGTTCGCCAGCGATCGGCTGACGGAGGGCTCCTTCGCCGACCGAAACCTGCAGGAACGATGGCTGACGCCGCTCGTCTGGCTGGTGATCGCGGCGGTCGTCGCGCTGGTCGTCTACCTGAGCTTGAGCCCGGGCGGCCAACCGTTGCTCTACAACCGGGCGAACGAGCACTCCTGGCTCGTCGACATGATCTTCCAGCCGACCTCGGTGATGCAGAAGATCGTGGTGATGTTCGTCGCGATCGCGCTGTTCCTGGTCGTGATGGGGGTCATCCTGTGGGCGGTCGACCGGACCAGCGTCCCGAAGGGCGTGCTGATCGCCGGGTTCCTCGGGCCGGTCGTGATCGCGCTGGCGTCCGGCCTGCTGTGGTCGGCGATCAAGACGATCATCCAGTCGTTCCAGAGGTTCGACCAGTTCGGCACCGAGATCGGCTGGGCCGGCTGGGCGAACTACGGTCACATCTTCACCACCGCCAACCAGGACATGTTGATCAACACGGTGCTGTGGATCTTCATCGTGCCGATCGTCGCCACCGCGTTCGGGCTCATCTACGCCGTCCTGGTGGACCGCACGCGGGTCGAGGCTGCCGCGAAGGCCCTGGTGTTCCTGCCGATGGCGATCTCCATGGTGGCCGCCTCGGTCATCTGGAAGTACGTCTACTACCAACCCGCACCGCCGGGTGAGCCGCAGATCGGCCTGCTGAACGCGCTGGTCAGCCTCGTCGGGGGGGACCCGGTGAACTGGACGGCGGAGTTCCCGACCGGAACGTTCTCCTTGATCGTGGTGATGATCTGGATTCAGACCGGCCTGGCGATGACCCTGCTGTCCGCCTCCATCAAGGCGATACCGGACGAGATCATCGAAGCCGCCCGCATCGACGGCGCCACCGGTTGGCGCCTCTTCCGGAGCATCACGGTGCCGAGCATCCGACCCACCATGGTGGTGGTGCTGACCACGCTGGCCATCGCATCGCTCAAGACCTTCGACATCGTCAACGTGATGGGCAACAACCTGGGCGTCAACGACATCCTGGCAAATGCGTTCTACCAGTGGATGTCGGTGCAACAGCCGGGGTGGGCCGGCGCGGCCGCGGTGATCATCTTCGTCGTGGTGATCCCGGTGATCGCCTTCAACGTCCGCCAGATGCGCAAGTCGGAGGCGATCCGGTGACGACGACCACCCCGCCGCTCGTCGTGGTCCCGAAGGAGGGTTCGCGCCGTCTCAAGGCGCGACTGCGCGCGGAGCAGGCCAAGACCAAGCTGAGCTCGCCGTGGGCCTCGCTGCTGGCTGTCGTCATCGCCGTGCTGTGGACGATTCCCACCGTCGGCCTGCTCGTCAACTCGACCCGCGCCGAACCCGGGCCGACCACCTCCGGGTGGTGGAACTTCTGGGGCACGCACTCCAGTTTCACGCTGAACAACTACATCGAGGCGTGGACGGGGCACGGCGGAACCCCGCTGTCCGACTACATCCTGAACTCCGTGGTCATCACGCTGCCGGCCGTCGTCATCCCGATCACGTTGGCGCTGCTCGGCGCGTACGCGTTCGCGTGGATCGACTTTCGGGGCCGGAACCTGCTGTTCATCGCGGTGTTCGTCATGCAGATCGTGCCGATCCAGGTGGCGCTGATCCCGCTGAACACGGTGTACGTCCGGTTCGGCCTGTCGGCCTCGTTCTGGTCGATCTGGTTCTCGCACACCATCTTCGGGTTGCCGCTGGCGATCTTCCTGCTGCACAACTTCATGAAGGAGATCCCCTCGTCGCTGGTGGAGGCCGCCCGGGTCGACGGCGCCGGGCACGTCAAGATCTTCCTCAAGGTGCTGCTGCCGCTGCTGGTGCCGGCGATCGCCGCGTTCGGTATCTTCCAGTTCCTGTGGGTGTGGAACGACCTGCTGGTAGCCCTCACCTTCTCCGGGAACACCACGCGCCCGATCACCGCGGGCATCCAACAGCTCACCACGCAGTTCTCCAGTTCCGGAAATATCCTGCCCTCGGCCGCGATCCTGGCGATGGTGGTCCCGCTTGCGGTATTCCTTGCGCTGCAACGATTCTTCGTACGCGGCTTGCTCGCGGGGTCCGTGAAGGGCTGACCGGATCGCCGTGCCCGGCGGCGACCACAGCACGGGAAAGGCAGCCGAGGCAGGAAACGCAGCGAAGCCAGCAAGCGCAGCAAAGGCACAGCCCGGCGCGGCGGATGTGCCGGCGAGCGGCGCTCTTCCGCAGCACCGGATGCGGCTCAGCCGACGAGCGCCTCGACCATGTTCTCCACCAGGCTCGGGTACCCGGTGCTGCCCGCACCGGCGCTCAGCGCGGCAGCCAACTGGGCGTCGGTCGCCACCGTGCTGGCCAGCGCATACATGCTGGGGCTGACCACGATGACGGTCCCACCCGTCTGCCGCATCACCGCGGCGGCGACGTCGTACAGGTGCCCGGTGGGATTCTGGTCCAGGATCGCGACGTAGAGGCTCAGCCCGGCGCCCCAGGCCCGGCGCACCGGGGCGGCGAGTTCGCCGGCCGTGAGTTCCGTGATGCCGGCGCCGACCGAGATGTGATCCGGCCCCAGCGCATGAACCAGCGCGGCCACGTCGATCCCGCCGACCACGGTCTCCCCGGCCGTCGCCGGGGTCTTCGCGCTGAGTGCCGGGGCGGTACGCAGCACCGAGTCGACGAACGCGGAGGTCGCCTGCTCGTCGTCGGTGCCGTCCGCTGCCGCGCCGACCGCGGCGTCGCGCTGCTCGTCGGTGAGCTGCTCGCTGCGGGCGCTGACCAGCGACGGGCTCAGCACCAGCAGCGTTCCGCCGATCCGGGTGAAGAGGGCGTCCGCGAGACGCGAGGTGTCCGCGTCGTCGATGTCCCGCCCGATCGTCACCACGGAAAGGTCGAGACCCTGCGCCCGGGCACCGTCCACCAGCGAGGCCAGTGTCCGCGGGTCGGCGGCCGAGTCGACGACCGCCACGTGGCCGGCGTTCAGGTCGGCCAGCACCGCGGCGATGCCAATACCGGCGATGCTGGCGTCGCTCGGACCGGGCGCCGTCGGGATCGCATTGTCCGGGCTGCCCGCCGTGCTCGTGCCGGACGGGACTAGCGGCGGCATGGGTCGGATGCCCCTGCCGGTCGACACCGGACGGGACGTGGTCGCGGGCGCTGCGCCGGGATCGGCGCTGCGGGGCGCCGCGGCACCGGTGCGCGTCGGTGGTGACGAGGCTGCCTGCGGGCTGCCCGCCACGGTCACGGCGCAGCCGGCGGCCAGCGCGGCGGCGCCGACCCCGGCAAGGACGGTCGCGACCGCGTGACGTGCAGACATGCGCTCGGCCCCTTCCGGCGCGGCGGGACGAGCCCCGGCGCCGCGTCGTGCGAGCCGGGTGGCTCGAAGCAGATGCTACCGGCGGCGCCTGGCAACGCCGATCAGGCGGCGCCAGCGGCAGCGGCCCTGGATAATGGGGCCGTGCGCGGCTTTTGGATCGCTGGTACGGTCTCGGTCGCACTCGGGTGGTTCTTCTGTTACCTGGTCCAGGCCGTGGCGCGCGACCCGCTGCCGCCGGACGTGTCGATCTCGCAGTACGGGCTCGGCCCGCACGCGTACCTCTTCCAACTCTGGATGCTCACCCTGGCCGCAGGCCCGTGCCTGCTGTTCCTCTACCGGCCGGTCAACATCTTCGGGGCGCGCTGGTACCTGGCGACCGGCCTGTTCGGGACGGCCGTGATGGCGATCGTGCACACGGATCCGGGCGGGTTGCAGCACTCGGTGAACGCCAAGATCCACCTGGCCGGCGCGTCGCTAGCGCTGGGAGGTCTGCCGATCGGGATCCTGCTGACCTCGCTGGCCGCCACCAGGATCTGGCGGCGGTGCGCGGCGCTGCTGGTGGCCACCAGCGCGTCGGCGCTGGAGTTGTTGCTGATCTCCGCGGCGGGGATCGATACGACCGGCCTCGGAACGAACACGTCCTGGGCCGTGTGGGAATCCGTCGCGGTCGCGGCGGACATGGTCCTCATCGTGGGATACGTATTCGCCGTGCTGACCCTCCCGCCGCTCGCCACCGACCCGGATCCGTGGTGGACGGTGCAGACCGGCTGGACAACCGGGGTGGACGATCCCGGCCGCTACCCGCCGGAGAGCCTGGCGCTTCGCCGCCGGGCAGCGCTCGCCCGATCGGGCGGAGAAGCCCTTGCGCCCGCGCACGTTGCAGAAGGGCGGCTGCCCGAGGCACGCTGAAGGGTGTCCATCCATGCGCGAGTAGGAACAAGCACACCCGTTATCGGCGGTCCGCGACCCCAGGTGGCGATCGTGGGCGGCGGCTTCGCGGGAGTGTCCGCCGCGCGGCAACTGCGCACCGCCCCGGCCGACGTCACCCTCATCGACCGCAACGCCTACACGACGTTCCAGCCGCTGCTCTACCAGGTGGCGACGGCCGGGCTCAACCCCGGGGACGTCACCTACTTCCTGCGCGCGGCCCGGATGCGGCAGCGGAACCTGCGGATCCGGCGCGGCGAGGTGGTCGATGTCGATCCGGCACGCCGCGTCATCACCTTCGACGACGGTTGGTGCCTGGACTTCGACTACCTGCTGATCGCAGGCGGCGCGACGACCAACTACTTCGACACGCCCGGCGCCGCGAAGTACGCCAGGGCGATCTACACCCGCGCCCATGCGCTGGCGGTCCGGGACGCGATCTTCAGCAGCCTGGAACAGGCCGCCACGTCCTCGGTTCCGGCACCGGATCTGGCGATCGTGGTGGTGGGCGGGGGTGCGACCGGGGTGGAGATGGCCGGGGCGCTCGCGGAGTGGCGGAACGACGCGATGGCCGCCGTGTACCCCGAACTCGATCCGAACCGGACCAAGATCGTGCTGGTCGAGATGGCCGGCGAGGTGCTGACCGCCTTCGCCCCGCCGCTGCGGCTCTTCGCCCGCCGGGCGCTGGCGGCGCGCGGCGTGGAACTTCGCCTGCACACCTCGGTTGCCGAGGTCGGTCCGAACGGGGTCCGACTGGCCCCCGGCGAGTTCCTGCCCGCCGGCCTCGTGGTGTGGGCGGCCGGGGTGCGGATCCCGCGGGTCGTCTCGGGGTGGGGACTGCCGCAGGACCCGGCCGGCCGGATCCGGGTCGGCCCGGACCTGAGGGCCTCGGGGTTCGACACGCTCTTCGCCGCAGGGGATGTCGCGATCGGGCCGGATTCGCTGCCGCAACTGGCGCAACCGGCGATCCAGCAGGGGCGGCACGCCGGGCGGCAGATAGCCTCGATGATCTCCGGACAACCGCTGCGAGAGTTCCGGTACCGGGACAAGGGCACGATGGCCACCATCGGGCGGCGCGCCGCGGTCGCCGACATCGAACTGCCCTGGCAGCGCCACCTGCGCTTGGCCGGCACGCCGGCCTGGTTCCTGTGGCTGTTCGTGCACATCGTCATGCTGCTGGGCAATCGGAACCGGTTGGCCACGTGCGTGAACCTGGCCACCCGCTACCTGGCACCGGGGCATCGCACCAACCCGATCGTGGGGGAGGTGCCGATCCACCAGCGCCGCGGGCCGGCAGAACGCCGCGGCGCCGCCGGCTGACATCGCCCGGCGCCCAGGATCCGGTGCGTGATCACCCTGGTGCCGCACCGCAACCCCACGCTCGCCGACGGGGTCCGATTATTGGACCTCGCGGGGCCGTGCCGCGGCGCTACCTGAACCTGCTCGCGCGACGCGCACCGCCGCCCGGCGCGGCGGCCTCGCGGTTCAGCGCTTCGAGCACCTTGCCCAGCACCGCGTCCATCGCATCGAGTTCGTCCTCGCTGATGCGGTCGAAGAGCAGGGACCGCACCGCGCGGACGTGACCCGGGGCGGCCCGTTCGATGGCGGTGCGACCCTGGTAGGTGAGCACGACGAACGCGCCCCGGCCGTCCTCGGGGCACTCCTCGCGCCGCACCAGGCCGCGACCCTCCATCCGGGTCAGGTGGTGGGAGGCGCGGCTCTTCTCCCACGTGAGGGCCTGCGCCATGTCGCTGATCCGGACCCGGCCGGAAGGGCTCTCGGTGAGGTGGACGAGCACCTCGTAGTCCGGTAGCGACAGGCCGGCATCGGCCTGCAGGTCGCGGTGCAGCGCGGCGGGAAGCAGCGCGTTCACGGTCAGCCAGCGGCGCCAGAGGCGTTGCTGCTTCTCGTCGAGCCACGGGGCGGTGTCCATCTGACCATCATAGTCCTTGATGGTTGACACGTCATCTATATAGCGTTAGGGTAGGTGATACGTCAACTACGTAGCTTTTCCACCCATCGAAGGAGCGAACATGACACGCACCATGATCGATACCACCGCCCCGGCCATGCTGGACGACCTCGCGGGCGCCTGGACCATCGACCCGTCCCACACCCGGATCGGTTTCGTGGCCCGGCACGCGATGGTCACCCGAGTCCGCGGCGGGTTCAACGAGTTCGAGGGTCGCGCGGTCGTCGACGGAGAGGACTTCGGGGCCTCCACCGTGGCGTTGACGATCCAGGCCGCCAGCATCGACACCCGCAACGATCAGCGCAATGCGCACCTGCGCAGCAACGATTTCCTCAGCATGCAGGAGTACCCGGAGATCACGTTCGTCTCGACGGGTGCAACTGCCAAGGGCCAGACCAGCTTCGAGTTGACCGGCGATCTGACCATCCGTGGCGTGTCCCGGCCCGTCACCATCCCATTCGAGTTCGAGGGAATCGCAACCGACCCGTACGGAAACGTCCGGGCCGGCTTCGAGGGTTCGGTGGCGATCAACCGCACGGACTTCGGCGTGAGTTGGAACTCCGCGCTCGAGGCAGGCGGCGTCCTGGTCAGCGACAAGGTCGTGCTGGAGTTCGAGGTCTCCGCGATCAAGGACGCCTGAGTCCGGCGCAGGAGTTCGGCAGCAGGCCGCGCCGAGTACCCAACTCCGTCCAGGGATCGGTGACCGGGACTCGATGTGTATCCTATGCGCATGGCACGGATCAACATTACCGTCCCGGACGAAGTTCTCGGTCGGGCGAAAGCCGCCGGTTTGAACGTGTCGCAACTCGCGGCCAGCGCGCTGGTCGAGGAGCTGGACCGCCGCGGCAAGATCGCGGAGCTGGATCGGTACCTGGCCGAGCTTGACGTCGAACTCGGCCCGATACCCGCAGAGGATGAACATTCCGCGCGGAAGTGGGCCGATGCCGCACTCGGCGCGGCGGAAGCTTCGACGCCCGGACGTACGCCTCGTTCCGCGTGAGCCTGGTATTCGACGCCGGCGCAGTCACCGCGCTGGCCGGCAACCGCGCTCGATTGCAGGAACTGCGTCGACGTGGCCTGTGGCCCCCGCAGGTTCCAAGCGTGGTCCTCACCGAGGCACTGACCGGGGACCACCGCCGCGACTTCCACGTCAACCGGCTGTTGCGGGCCTGCCAGGTGCGCCCCGTCGACGAAGCCCACGCCAGGCGTGCTGCGCGGCTACGCACCGCGACGGGTCGCGCCGGAAGCATCTCCGCAGTGGACGCGCTGGTAGCGGCCGCCGCCGATGTGGCGCCGGGCGGCATCGTCGTCACCAGCGACCTTGACGACCTGCGTGACCTGGCCGCCCACGCGACGTACCCGATCACGATCATTGGCGTATAGACCGACAGGGCATCCGCGATACCCCGCAAGCCGAGGATCTGGCTACGGAACGTTGCCACCGATGGCCCCCCAGCGCTGTCGGTAGATCTCGCGGCGATGCCCCACGGCCAGGACGAGAACCAGCAGTCGCCGATCGTGGATCTCGTAGACGACGCGGTAAACGCCGGTGGGTGCTCGCCACTCGCCGGAGCCGCCGACGAGTTGGGTGGCCGAGGGTGGGCGCGGGTCAACCGCGAGCAGTTCGAGCACAGCCTGGATGCGACGTCGCGCTTGCGGGGCGAGCTTGCCCAGTTGCCGCGCCGCGGCGGGGGCCAGGGTGACCTCGTAGGTCACGCCAGACCCAGATCGGCCTTGACCTCGTCCCAGGGAATCGGTGCTTCGCCGGTGGCTCGCATCTCGTCGCGTGCCTGCTCAGCGGAGCGGATGTCGGCCATGTCCTCAGCCAGCGCGAGAATGCGGTCCAAGTCGTCAGCGTCGATGACCGCGGCCACTCGGCGACCACGCCGCGAGACATAGACCGGCTCGTGCTCCGCGCGGGCCCGATCGACGATCGCCGCGAGTTGGTTCCGTGCGTCGGAGATGTTGAGTGCTTCCATCGACGTCATGTACTAATCGTACGTCTAAGACGCAGTTCGTACAACGTCATATCGGTAGCGGATCCGTACAGTGCGTCCGCCGGCGACGGCTCGGCGGGCGGAGAACACCGGCGGCGCCGAGTGGAGATGGCGGCCGCCCGGGAGGCTGCGCGGAGCCGCTCGGCGAACGCCCGGGCATCGTCCCGCAGCACCGACGTGTCGGCCGCGCCGTGCACCCCCACGCGAACTGCAGGTTGAAGGGCGAGGAGCGGCGTGGCATCGGCGGAGACCGGGCGGCCAGCGTCAGGAGGGCCACAATCCACCCGGCGTTGAGCGCCGCCCACCTTCCTGGCGGTCGGGTGGGCGATCGCCACCACTCTCACCGCCGGACCGCTGGTACGATACCCCCCATGGGTATTAATGAGGTGGGGATGACGATGAGCGCGCCGGCACACCGACCCGACGAGGCTACCCACCATGGCGGCCACGAAAACCACGGCGACCACGCCGCGGCCTTCCGCGAGCGCTTCGCCCTGACGCTGGCGCTGACCGTCCCGGTGGTGGCCTTCAGCGGCATGTTCCAGGACCTGCTCGGTTACACCCTGGCGTTTCCCGGTTCGTGGCTCGTCTCCCCGGTGCTGGGAACCGTGATCTTCGGCTACGGCGGCTGGCCGTTCCTCACTGGCGCGGTCGCGGAACTGCGCAGCCGCCGGCCCGGGATGATGCTGCTGATCGCCATGGCGATCACGGTCGCCTTCGGCGCCAGCCTGGCCACCTCGTTCGGATGGTCCGGCGTCGAGGTGTGGTGGGAGTTGGCGCTGCTGATCGCGATCATGCTGCTGGGGCACTGGCTGGAGATGCGCGCGGTGGGGCAGGCGTCCGGCGCGCTGTCGGCGCTGGCCGCGCTGCTGCCCGACGAGGCCGAACTGGTCGACGGCGACGAGGTCCGCACGGTGCAGGTCGTCGACCTCTCCGCGGGCGACGTCGTGCTGGTGCGAAGCGGCGGCCGGGTGCCCGCCGACGGCACCGTCATCTCCGGCGCGGCCGAGCTGGACGAGTCCATGATCACCGGGGAGTCCCGGCCCGTCCCGCGCGGGGAGGGCGATCGGGTGGTGGCCGGGACCGTCGCCACCGACTCGGCGCTGCGGGTGCGGGTCGACGCGGTGGGGGAGGACACCGCGCTGGCCGGCATCGGACGGCTCGTGGCCCAGGCGCAGGGATCGAGTTCGCGGGCGCAGGCGCTGGCCGACCGGGCCGCGGCGTTGCTGTTCTACGTGGCGGTCGGCGCCGCGGTGGTCACCGTCATCACCTGGAGCCTGCTCGGTCACCCGCAGGACGCGGTGCTGCTCACGGTGACCGTCCTGATCATCGCCTGCCCGCACGCGCTGGGGCTCGCAATCCCTTTGGTGACAGCGATTTCCACGTCGCTGTCGGCTCGAAATGGCATCCTCGTCAAGGACCGGATGGCGCTGGAGCGGATGCGCAAGGTCGATGTGGTGCTGTTCGACAAGACGGGCACGCTGACCCGCGGCGAGCATCGCGTCACCGGCGTCGCGGCCGCGGATGGCGACGCCGACGAGGTGCTGCGGATCGCCGGTGCCGCGGAGGCCGACAGCGAGCACCCGTTGGCGCGGGCGATCGTCGCGGCCGCGAGCGAGCGCGCGCCGCTGCCGGCAGCCTCCGACTTCCGTTCGCTGACCGGTCGCGGCGTCGAGGCCACCGTCGAGGGGACGCGGATTTCCGTCGGCGGTCCCGGCCTGCTGCGCCACCTCGAATTGACGGCGCCGCAGGCGCTGGCCGCGGACGTTGCCGGCTGGCAGGCGCGCGGCGCCACCGTGCTCTACGTGGTGCGGGCCGGCGCGGTGATCGGCGCGTTGGCACTGGAGGATGTGGTGCGGCCCGAATCGCGGGAAGCGATCGATGAGTTGCACGCCCGCGGGGTCGCCGTCGCGATGATCACGGGTGACGCGCAGCAGGTCGCGGACGCGATCGCCGCGGATCTGGCGATCGACGAGGTCTTCGCCGAAGTGCTGCCGGCCGACAAGGACGCCGCGGTCGCCGAACTGCAACGGCGCGGACATGTCGTGGCCATGGTCGGTGACGGGGTGAACGACGCGCCGGCGCTGGCGCGCGCCGACGTGGGCATCGCGATCGGGGCGGGCACCGACGTGGCCATCGAGTCCGCCGGGATCGTCCTCGCGTCCAGCGACCCCCGCGCGGTCGTCTCGGCCCGGCACCTGTCGGGGCGCACCTACCGCAAGATGCTGCAGAACCTCTGGTGGGCCGCCGGGTACAACATCATCGCGATCCCGCTCGCCGCCGGGGCGCTGGCCTGGGCCGGGATCGTGCTGCCCATGGCCGTCGGCGCGGTGCTGATGAGCCTGTCCACGATCGTGGTCGCGCTGAACGCGCAACTGTTGCGGCGCACCGACATCTCCCTGCGCCCGGTGGGTTGAACCGGCTCAGCGGTCCGGGTTCCGCCGCGACAGGCGCGAGGGCCACCAGGTGTGCCGGCCGAGGTCGATCACCGCGGCCGGCACCAGCAGGGTTCGCACGACGAACGTGTCGAGCAGCACGCCGAACGCGACGATGAACGCCATCTGGGCGAGGAAGAGCAGCGGTATGACGGCGAGCGCGGCGAACGTCGCCGCCAGCACCACCCCGGCCGACGTGATGACGCCGCCGGTGACGGCGAGCCCGAGCCGGGTGCCGTCGCGCGTCCCGAGGTGACGTGCCTCCTCCCGGACCCTCGTCATCAGGAAGATGTTGTAGTCGATCCCCAGCGCCACCAGGAACACGAACCCGAACAGCGGAACCGACGGATCCGCGCCGGGAAAGTGAAACAGGTGGTTGAACACCAGCGCGGTGATGCCCATCGTGGCGACGAAGGAGAGGACGACCGTCGCGATCAGCAGCAGCGGCGCGAGAAGCGCTCGCAGCAGCAGGGCGAGGATGACGAAGATCACCAGCAGCACGATCGGGATGATCACCGCGCGGTCTCGCTCGGAGGTTCGTTGGGTGTCCAGTTGCAGCGCGGTCTGGCCGCCCACCATTGCGTCCGCGCCGTCGACCTGGTGGACGGCCTCGCGGATGCGCTGCACGGTCGACACCGCGCGCTCCGAGTCGCCCGCGGCGGTCAGCACCGCCTGCAGTTCCACCCGGCCGTCGACCACCTTCGGTTTGCCGTCCTCTCCGGTGAGGATGCCGACCTCGGAGACGCCGTCCACCTCGGCGGCGCGCTTGACCTGCTGGGCGCGGTCCGCGTTCGCGATGATGATCGTCGGCGCGCCGCTGCCGCCGGGGAAGTGCTCCGCCAAGAGGTTCTGCCCTTCGACCGATTGCACCGGTCGAAGAAAGGTATCCGCCTGAGATGTGCCCTGGGCCTTGAGTTGTGGCAGGAACGCCGCGAAGATCAGCAGCACCAGCCCGGTGAGGATCCACACTGCGCGGTGGCGGCGCACCACCCGGTCGGCGAGGCGGCCCCACCAGCCGTGGCGTTCGACGTGCGGCGAACCGTGCGCCGGCCGCAGCGGCCAGAAGGCAGCCCGGCCGGCCAGGGCGAGCACCGCCGGAAGGAACGTCATCGACGCGAGCCAGGCGCTCGCGACCCCGATCGCGGCGACCGGGCCGAGCCCCTTGTTGGAGTTGAGGTCCGAGACCAGCAGGCACAGCACGGCGGCGATGACGGTGCCCGCCGATGCGGTGACGGGTTCCACTGTTGCCCGCCAGGCCAGGCGCATCGCCGCGACCTTGTCGGCGGTGTCGCGGAGTTGCTCGCGAAACCGCGACACCAATAGCAGCGCGTAGTCCGTGCCGGCGCCGAAGACCAGGATGAACAAGATCCCCTGGCTCTGGCCGTTGAGGGTCAGCAGATCGTCCCGGGCGAGCAGGTAGACGGCCAGGCTCGCCGCGCCGAGCGCGAAGACCGCCGAGAGCAGCACCAGGATCGGCAGCAGCAGGCTGCGGTACACGACGATGAGGATCAGCAGCACGACCGCGGCGGCGACCATCAGCAGCAGGCCGTCGATGCCGGCGAAGGCGGTGACCAGATCCGCGATCAGACCGGCGGGTCCGGTGACCAGAACGGTAAGCCCGGCCGGCGGGTCCGCCAGCACCTGGCGTATGGCATCGACGGTATCGCCGGCCACCGCGGAGTCGCCGATGGGCACGAAAACCTCCAGTGCCCGACCGTCTTTCGAGGAGATCGGCACCGACACGGCGTCGGCGTCGATGTGCGCGATCTTCTTGATGCGGTCCACCGCCCCAGCCAGGAACTGCTGGTCCGCGGTGGTGATCGCGCCGTCGCGCGCAGCGACGACGACGGCCGGCAGCGTATGCGTGCCGGAGAAGGCCCGCTGCTCGGCCTGGACCCTGGTGGACTCCGCCGACGCGGGGAGGAACGACGCGCTGTCGTTCGTGGCTACGGTGCTGAGCTTCCCGGCGAACGGGCCGCCGATACCGCCGATCGCCAGCCACAGCACCACCAGCAACGCCGGCAGCAGCAGGCGAACCTTGCGCGGCTTCGCGTCGGCGCCGTCTGCTTCCGGTATCGGGCGGCGGCTCGGGCTCGCGCTCACGGCCGGCCACCGACCGCGAATGCCGCGGCGGGGAGGGCTGCGGCTGTCCGGAAGTTCTGCATGATCACGGATTGATCCTGCCAGGCGACGGGGTTCTCGATGACAGGGTGTTGAGGTGACGAGTCGCTCAGGGCAGTCGAGTGATTGATGACCCGTCTGCCTTATGTGGCGCGGGGAGCAGCGTTCGATAATTGGAATCCGATGGCCGCAGCGCTACGCCGAACGGGTGAGGGCGGGATGACCGCGCGGATACGTAGGCAACACTACGACCGGGTTGACGACCGGCTCGTCTTCACTGCGCTTGCCCGTCTGGTGCCCGACCTCCTGGTTCGGCTCGCGGTGGCCACGGAGCCGACCGCGCCGCCGGAAGAGCAGCGGGCCTGATCGATTCGACCGTGCCGCTGGGCCATCCGGTCCGAACTGGTGCCGAACTTCTGTTGGTCTGGTTCATAGCGCTCGTGTGATGCAGACTGATCTGGCGCGACCGGGGATAATCATGGGGAGGTGATCAGAATCGCTGTCGACAGGTTCACGACGCCGCTGTACACCGCGAGTGAGGCTGCCCAGTATCTCGGCGTGCCGGGTTCGACGTTCCGGGCCTGGGCGAAAGGCTACGTCCGCCGGTCCCCGGCGCGGCCGGAGGTGCGCGGTGACGCTGTCGTCACGCTACTGCGGCCCAAGACGCCCGGGTCGGCGACAGTTCCCTTCGTGGGTTTGGCAGAAGGCCTGGTGCTCGCGGCGATCCGCAAGACGGGGGTTCCGCTGCAGCGCATCCGTCCAGCGTTGGAGCTTCTCGAGCAAGAACTCGGGCTCAAACACGCCTTGGCCTCGAAATCGCTGTACACCGATGGCGCCGAGGTGCTCTACGACTATGCGACCAAGTCCCCGAACGAGTCTGACGCGGCCCAGAGCGCTCGCGAGTTGGTCGTGGTCCGCAATGGACAGCACGTGTTCAACGAGGTCGTCGACCGATATCTCAAGCGGGTCGAGTTCGCCGACGATGGTTACGCTGGACTGATCCGTCTGCCGGCGTACGAGATGGCGGACGTGGTCGTCGATCCTAGCCGCGGGTTCGGCCAACCGATCTTCAGCATCGGAGGGGCGAGGGTCGAAGACGCTCTTGGCCTGTTCCGGGCTGGTGAGTCACTAGCCGACGTGGCCGCGGAGTACGGGGTGCCGGCCGACCAGCTTGAGGACGCTCTGCGGGTGACGGCCCGGGCCGCAGCCTGACCGGGCATGGCCGACCTCCCGTTCGTCTTCCTCGATCGGAGCCTGGGACGCCTTCAGGTGCCCCAACTGCTCAGGGCCGCGGGAGTCGAACTGATCACCCTGGCCGAGCACTACGGGATACCGGCGGATGAAACGTCCAGGACACAACCTGGATCAGGGACTCCGCGCAGCGTGGCTGGATCGCATTCCTGAAGGACTTCGCCATCAAGCGCCGACCCGCCGAGTCCGAGGCGATCCGGGACTACCGAGCCCGCTGTTTCTGCCTCCCCAGCGCGAACATGAGGGCGGCTGCGATGGCCGAGCGCTACATCGCCAACCTCGCCCGGATTGCCCGCGCAGCCGAGCAGTCGGGACCGCTGCTCTACACCGTTCGCGAGCATCGACTGGACCGTGTCCGGCTCGAGTGCGATTGACGTCGCTTCGGGTGCCGAACTCGGTCGCCCAGACGGACGCCGCTGGGTCCGCAATAGGGCGCGCGACCCGGAATCCGCAGTGGTTCAAGCTTGCGATCGTGGCGACCTTGAAGCGCTCCGCGACGGCGAGAATGTTGGCGCCCGCGGGGCCGGGCTGACATCCGCGTAACGCTCCAAGAGTTCGACGGCGCGCACCCGGTCGGCGTCGTCGAGGTCGACGCGCGTCACCTCCTGACCGTTGGCGGCACGCAGAAAACGCCGCCTCCGCGACTGGGCCGAGACACGACTCGACCGTGGTGCGGCGGTTTCGTGATCATGGCCTGGCTGGTCGGATCGCGACCGCTTGTGGTTCCGCCTGGGGATCCGCCTTGGTCAGGTGATGGCGGAACGGATCGGCTGCCGGCAGGTTACAAATGAGGCCGACGACGGTAGCGCCGTCAACGACGGCGATGTTCAACGGCCGATCAACTCGTTGCCGCCGGCGCCGGCGGCTGCCGCGAGATCTGATCCCCGTGGTGCGCCGGCTTGGTTCGGCCCGAGTTCGCGCACATGCCGCGCGCATGTTCGCGTAATGACATCAACGCATGCGCAACTGGGCGACGCGATCCGCTAATAGAGCAATATTGCGTCGCCGCAATCGACGCTGCGGCGAAGCGGTGTGACTGGCGCCGGTCGTATGAGGTCTTCGTAATCCCGCGAAGGGCCAGATAGTCCGGATGGGGCGGGCCGCCGGCCAGGACCGAGCCGTGCCGGGAGGGTCGACTGGCGGCCCGTCACAGGCCGGCGCCGGGCGCCTTGAGGTACACCACCCGGTCGGCGAGATCCTCGTGTGCCACGGCCTGGATGGCGGCAACGAGTGTGCCGATGCCGCTGGGGCGGCGGTCGAAGCGGGACGAGAGCGCGATCAGCACCCCGCTGTGGTGCCGACCCGCCGTACTCGCATCTGCCGCCAGCCGGGCGAAATCGGCGACATTTTCGGTCAGCACAGTCCGGTCCGCCTCGACCGCCGCCGCGAATACGGCCGCATCGGGCGCGCCGCCCAGATGCAGTTCCGCCACGGTGCCGACGTAGATCCCGCTGGCGCGCAACGCGTCCGCGAGTCGGGGCGGGTACATCTCGTCGAGCAGGAGCCTCACCGGCGATCCGCGGTCGCGGTCTCGGTGCGATGCAGGTCGATCCGCGCCCGGATCTCCTCGGGGTAGTCCGACCGGTAGGCCAGCGCCGCGTCGACCTGCGCACGGGTGACGACGCCCGCCGCGGCGAGGTCAGCCATCGGATCACCGGTGTCACCGAGATCGTCGATCCACATCGCGACCTCCCAGATGTCAGGGCCGCCGATGAGGCCGGCCCGCCGCCCGGTGGGTCCGTCCCGGAAGGTGACCATCGGGTGTTCGTCACGCCGGGCGCCCTCCTCGGCATAGCGACGCAGGCGATCCGACAGCGTTTCACCGGCCGCGCGGGACCGCAGGCGCAACCGTTCGGCTAGGCGCTCGTCGAGGCGCACTGACACGTTGATCGTCATGCCTACAGTGTGGCACAACGCATACGCCGCGCGGCACGCAGCAGGATGCGGCCGAAAGGTTCCCGCGGGAACGTCGAAACGGACAATCGATACCGACCAGGGCACCCGAACGGTTCGTGCGGGGCGGCTCGGCGGGCCGGCGGGCGGGGCCGTGCCGAATCGGCAGCTTCGTCCGATTGGGGCGCTGGGCGGATAGTGTCTGTGCGTGGTCACCGGTGAGCTGAAATCCAAGATCGACAGGGTGTGGGACGCCTTCTGGTCGGGCGGGATCTCAAACCCGCTGGAGGTGATGGAGCAGATCACCTACCTGCTGTTCCTCCGCCGGCTGGACGACCTGCAGTCACTCGACGAGAACAAGGCGCGCACCACCGGCAAGGCGATCGAGAAGCCGATCTTCCGGCCCGGCCAGGCGGACCTGCGGTGGTCGCACTTCAAGGACCTGAAGCCTGAGTTGATGTTCCACATCGTCGGGCAGCGGGTGTTCCCGTTCCTGCGGGAGTTGGGCGGGGATGGCACCGCCTACGGCGAGCACATGCAAGGCGCCCGATTCACGATCCCCACGGCGGCGCTGCTGGCCCGGGTGGTGGACCTGCTGGAGACCATCCCGATGCACGACCGGGACACCAACGGCGACGTGTACGAGTACATGCTCTCCAAGATCGCCACCTCCGGGCAGAACGGCCAGTTCCGCACGCCGCGGCACATCATCGCGCTGATGGTCGAGATGATGGCGCCCACGCCGGCGGACGAGATCTGCGACCCGGCGGCCGGAACCTGCGGCTTCCTGATCGCGGCGGCCGATCACGTGCGGCGCGAGCACCCCTCGGTGATGACGGATTCCCGCCAGCGCAAGTTCTTCCACCACAGCATGTTCCACGGCTACGATTTCGACTCCACCATGCTGCGCATCGGCAGCATGAACATGCTGCTGCACGGCGTGGAGAACCCC
>CAZUXD010000029.1:0-7242 GCA_964624455.1 uncultured Actinomycetes bacterium
GTCTCCAAGGCGATCAAGAGCGCGCAGACCCAGGTTGAGCAGCATAACTTCGAGATCCGCAAGAACGTGCTCAAGTACGACGAGGTGATGAACAAGCAGCGCACCGTCATCTACGCCGAGCGGCGCCGCGTGTTGGACGGCGAGGACCTGCACGAGCAGGTCGGCAACATGATCGACGACGTGATCACCGCCTACGTGAACGGCGCCACTTCGACCGGGTTCGCGGAGGACTGGGACACCGACACCCTGTGGACCGCGCTGCGCACCTTGTACCCGGTGTCGATCACGCCGGAATCCGTTGCGGAGAAGCACGGGTCGCTGACGAACGAGACGTTGCTCGCCGCTGTCCGGGAGGATGTGCGCACGGCGTGGGGGGCCCGCGAGCAGCAACTCGGGCCGGAGATCCTGCGGGAGCTCGAGCGCCGGGTGGTGCTCTCGGTGCTCGATCGCAAGTGGCGCGAGCACCTCTACGAGATGGACTACCTCAAGGAGGGCATCGGCCTGCGCGCGATGGCGCAGCGCGACCCGCTGGTGGAATACCAGCGGGAGGGCTTCGACATGTTCTCGGCGATGCTCGAGTCGCTCAAGGAGGAGTCCGTCGGGTACCTGTTCAACCTGCAGGTGCGCGTGGAGCCGGCCGAGCAGCCGGCGGCCGCCGCGGAACCGGGCGGCGACGGCGCCGCGGGTGACGGGGCCGCGGGGCGGGGCAAGCCGGTACGGGCCCGGATGCGGCCGGTCGCGCCGCTGCCGACCCAGGCGGCGGAGGCTGCCAAGGCGGAGGCTGCCAAGGAGGCGGCCACCGCGCCGGCGGCGTTTCGCGCCAAGGGTCTGAACGGCCCGTCGACCCCGGCGGCCGCCTTGACCTACTCCGGTCCGGGCGAGTCCGGTGCCACCGGCGGGAATGGAAAAGCGGCCGCGGCGGGCAAGGCGGGGGGCGCCGGACAGACATCGGTTTCCACCAAGGAACCCGCCCGCAACGCGCCGTGCCCCTGCGGCTCGGGCAAGAAGTACAAATTGTGCCACGGGAGGCCGGCGAGCGCGGGCTGATCGGGCTGCCGAGACACCGAAACAGCTCGGGGCTGCCTTGTGGGTCGAGGTGTCGCGGTTGATGCCGGCCGAGGCCGAACCGCCGCCGCCACTGCCACCTGCCAGGCCTGCCGTGCTGGTCGAGGTTCGGGGTTGAAGGTGACCTGCCGGCATAGCCGTCGGGTTGACGACCCGCGCCAGTCCTGCGGGCGACCGGGCAGCCGGAGCCGACCCAGCAACGGCCGCCGCTACCCGATTTGCAACACCGTGATCCGCCACCGCCCGTCGATGCCCTGCATGCGCATCGCCATCGCGCGGACGTGGTCAGCCGAGCGGAAGACCGCCGAGAGCTCGGCCACGCCGTCCGCCGGCTCATCGACCCTGGTGATCAGCAGTCGGGCGGCACCACCGGATCCCAGGTAAGGCGCGTCCAGCAGGCCCGCGAACACGTCGGGTGCACAGTGGCCGCGCAACTGTTCGACCGTGCGGCGACCGGAGAAGGCCTCCAACAGTGCCCTCGCGAGCGCGGCTCCCGCGCTCCTCGCGGGCGGCAGGTCGGCGGTACCGGTCATCCGAACCCCCATGTCCGTGGCCTTGGACCACCCGGGAACGGCTTCCGATGAGATGAGCATGCCGCGTGTCGGGCGGTGCGGTCGAGCGAAGGCCGAGGCGATGGGTGCGCCCGGCGCGATCCTGTCGCCGCGTGCCGGCATCGCCGTGGTCCGTGCTGCAGCCGGGGAGGCAGGGACACGGGGGACCGCTCGGGCGGACAGCATCGCGCCGCCATCGCCGCGAGGCGATCCGGTTGCGAGTACGGGCAGAATCGTCGTGTGCCGGATGAAGGACGAATCCGCGGGCCGCACCGGTTCGGAACGCCGGCGCACCGAGCGATCCGCCGCGGCTGCGCCGCTGCGCCCGCCCGGTGCCCGGTCGAAACCCGGCGTGGCCCGCCACGACGGATCGTCACCATCGGGCGGCCGGTCCTGCTCCGACAACAGCCGCGAGTAGACGGCGCCTCCCCATGACTCGTCCAACGGTGGTTCGCCGTCCGGTACCGGGACCAGGCGCGGTATCCGACCAAGCGCGGCGGGCTCCGGCGGCGTCGAGTGCGGGGCCGGGCCGGTGTCCAGCTGCGGGTCGGCGATAGCGGCGGTCATGACGTGCCTCCCATTGGCGGGGCGATCAGTTGCTGCCCGGGCAGGATGAGGTCCGGGTCGTCTCCGACCACGTCATGGTTGAGCCGGTACCAAGAGCGCCACTGCGCGTCGATCTGCGCGTCCGTGGCGCTTGCCGGGAGCTGCCGGGCGGCTATCGCCCAGAGCGAATCTCCGGCCCGCACCGTGACGACGACCGTCGGGGCGGTCGCCGTCATGTGGGGTGTTGCCGCGGCGAGCGCCTCGTTGTGCTGCGGGGCGGGAGCCCGATCGGCTCGCCCAGGCCGGCCGATCGGCGAAGGGACCTCCGGCCCGCCGGTCGGATGGGCGCCGAGAGGCGGTGTCGAAACTTCGCCGACCGGCGGGCCCGGGTCGGGCTCCTGGTGGACGGCGTCGGTGGTGGGTCCCGTCCCCGCCGTGGGGTCCGGGCGCGTCTGCGCTGGCCAGTCCAGATCGACGAGCGGATCGGTCACGGAGCTTGGGATGGACCGGCCGGCGACCGCCCCCGCCGACGCGGTGCCGGATGCCCGAGGTCCGTTCCCGGCGGCCGACCCGGTGTACCCCCCGATGCGGGACGCCGGCCCGGCCGCCGGGCGACTCGCCGAACGGGTGGACTCGGCGGCGGCGGGCGACGCAGTGCCGGACGGGCTGGTCAACATCTCGACCGGAGCATCGCTCGGCGCCGCGGTGGGGCCGGCGCTCGGCTGGGTGGTCGACACCGCCGGGATGCCGGGCGCCGAAGCCACCGGACCGGTCACCTGACCGCCGCACGCCGACAGCCCGGCCGCCAGGGACACCCCGGCCGCCACGATCAGGATCCGCCGAGCTCCGGCCGGTACGACCGATCTCAAGACCGTGCGGGCCGCCCGGCCGGTTGCCCCGGGCAGCCGCGTCAACGCGGCCACCAGGACCACCAGGATCGTCCAGCCGAGCAGGCACCAGTTCACCACGGTCACGGCCGAGAGAATCGCGCTGTCGAGTACCGCGACCGGGCCGGCAACACCGCTCGGCGCCGACAGAATCTGGCTCGGGGAAGGGAGCACGAGGGCCAACGCGACCGGCCCCGCCACCCCGAGCGCGACCCGCAGGAGCGCGCCCGTCCGGTCGCTCCGGTCCGCCGGCCGAGCGTCCGGGTGGCTCCGCGCCATCCCCGGCATGTCGCGGTGCGCCGCCGCGCAACGCCGGCTATCGATCGTCGACGAATGCACGTCATCGAAGTTAAAAAGCATAGAACAAAGTCAAACGCATGCAAATGCGTTCTGTCAAGCGGAATCATCACTGGGTTGACGGGGCGGCCCGCAGTTTGGCACGGTGTGCTGCGTGCGATGGGAGCGGCTGTTCGCCGATTTGGATGCTCGTTTTGAGGAGCTCTCCGACGAGCAGATGATGGCCGAACTCGCCGATCGGGAACGGGTGGCCGCGGGTTCGGTAGCCATGGCGCAGCGCTGTGCTGGCGCCATCGGGCGCACCGCACGGGTCCGTCTCAGCGACGGGTCCGTGGCGGGCGGCGTGCTCTGCGACGTCGGCCCCGACTGGCTGCTGTTGGATCAGCAGGGTCCTGGCGAACTGCTGGTGGCGCTTCGGGCGGTGACGGCGATCGAAGGGCTCACGGCAGCCACCGGAAATCCGCTGTCCGAGCTGGGCCGGCGGTTGGACCTCCGGCTTGCGCTGCGGGGGATCGCGCGGGACCGGGCGCCAGTGCTCGTCACGGTGGCCGGCCCGGCCGCCGGCCCTGATCGATCGAGCCCCGAACTCGGTGGCACTGTCGATCGAGTCGGCATGGACTTCCTGGAGGTGGCGCAACATCCGGCGTGGGAACCGCGGCGGCCCTCTTCGGTCCGTTCCGTGGTGCTGATCCCGTTGGCCGGTGTGCTCAGCGTGCGGTCGATCCCGGCCGGCTGAGGGTGGCGGCGTGGCCGTTCAACGGTCGGCGTCGGCGTCCGCCGGCAGGGTGCCGGGCAGTTCGGTCAGGCCCTCGGCCGCGCGCTCGTAGGCCTGCGCGATGTATTCCTCGAGCTTGCTGCGCTCGACGCGCCACTGGTTGCGCCCGCCGATCTGAATGCCCTTCAGCTCACCGCTCCGGACCAGCGCGTAGGTCTGGCTGGCCGAGATGTTCAAGATCTCGGCCACGTCGGCGAGCGTGAGGAACCGCTCGGCCGTCATGGTCCCCTCCACTGATCGACGTTTGCGGGCAGTTCGACTCGGTTGCCACGCCCACGCGTCAGTTTTCCACATTTGCCTGATGGACTCGCGGGCTGTCCACATATGTCGCAGAATCACCCGAATACGCCGTGCCGTGCCGGCGGGGTCGTCGTACTGACACGAGGGGGCCGTGGGACCATGCCGGATCCACCCAAGCCGCGACGCATGGCGCGTCCCCGCTGGCTCGACTTCCGTGTGATCGGTGGCGTACTCCTGTTGGTGTCCTCGGTCGTCGTCGGGGTGCGGGTGATCAGCGCGTCGTCACGCACCAGCCCGGTTTGGGTGGCTGCGCACGACCTCGCTGCCGGAACGGTGTTGGCCAGCGGCGATGTGGTTGCGGCGCAGGTCAATCTCGGCGAGCGCGGGGAATCGTATCTTGACGCGTCGTCACCGCTCGCTGGCCGCATGCTGAACCGGTCGGTGCGCGGTGGCGAACTGGTGCCGGTTTCGGTCGTCGAACCCGTCGGTGACGGGCGCGTCGTGTCGATAGCGGTCATGCCGGAGCGCATGGCGCCGGACGTCGCGCATGGTTCGGTCATCGACCTGTACCTCACCAGCGGTCGGACCGCCCTGTCGGGTGGTGAGGTCAGGACCTGGTTGCTGCAGAGTGGCGTCACCGTTCAGTCCGTCACCGCACCCGCGTCCGGCGGACTCTCCGCTGCGACGTCCAGTCGCTACCAGGTGGCGTTGATGCTGTCTCCGCTCGATGCGGACGCGCTGGTCCGTGATCTGGCGGCCGGCGAGCCCGTGGTCGTGCTGCGAACGGGTGCAGCGGCCGATTCGGGGTACGGCTCGTCGATTGGCGCGGCCCCCCCGGGGCCTGCTCCTCCCGCCGGCATGTCGACGGAGGACTCATCTCGGCCGGACGCCGTGGCAGCGGCCGGTCCGGGATCGTCATCGCCGGCGCCAGCCTTGGAGGGCGCGGCGGCCCAGTCGGAGTCAGCCGGTGCGCAGGCGTCGGATCCGTCGGATGCCCGGGGCTCGGGTCCGGCCGGTGCGGCCCAGTCGGAGTCAGCCGGTGCGCGGGCGTCGGATCCGTCGGGTGCCGCGTCGTCGGACCAGTCGGCCGCACGGCCATCGGATGTCACACGACCGCCGGCGCCCGAGGGTGGGTGACGCGATGTCCCGCGGGGTGTTGACCGCCGGGGGTGGTCACGCGTGGGAGCCCGAAGTGGTTGCCGCGCTGGATCGCCCCGGCATGCCGCTGTCGGTGGTGCGCCGATGCGCCGATATTGCCGACGTGCTGGCGTTCGCGTCGACTGGGCAGGCGGCCGCGTGCTTGCTGGCCGCCGACCTGCGCCGGCTGGACAGCGAATCGGTGCAGCAGCTAGCGGCGTTCGGGGTGCTCGTGGTGGCCGTGCACGGCTCCGACGACGATCGTGCCCCGACGCGGCTGGATCGGATCGGGGTGGCGGCGATGGTCGCCGACGAGGCGGGCAGCGCGGCCTTGATCGCGGCAGTCTGTGACGCGCTACGGGGCGGTGCGGAGGCTGCGGACCGATGGTCGGCGTCCCGAGGGCTGGCGGACCCGCGGTGGGCACTGCCGGAGGCGCTGCCCGACGGGGTCGGCGAGGCGACGCAGTCGTCCGGTGCGGCACCGTCGGGTGCGGCACCGTCGGGTGCGGCACCGTCGGGTGCGGCACCGTCGGGTGCGGCACCGTCGGGCGCGGCACCGTCGGGTGCTGACCACGCCGAACTATGGCCCGCCGGCCAACGGGGTCATGGCCACTCCGATGCGGACCGGCGGACCGGCGCTGGCCGGATCCGGCGACGGCGGTCCCGGGCGGCCGACGACGCCGCGCCCGCCACGGGCCATGCCGATTCGGCGCGTTCGGCGCGTCCCCGGCACGGTAGCGGCGACCGGAAGGCCCGTCGCGACGCGGGCATCGATCCGCTGCCGGCTGGTAGCGCCGCACGGCCGGGCCTCGCGTTGGCGATATGGGGTCCGGGCGGCGCACCGGGGCGTAGCACGGTGGCGATGGGGATAGCCGATCAGGTCGCCGCGGCCGGACGGTCGGTCCTGTTGATCGACGCCGACGTCTACGGCGGCATCTTGGCCAGCGCCTACGGGCTCCTCGACGAATCGCCCGGCATCGCAGGGGCGTGCCGGCTCGCGGCGGGCGGGCGCCTGGACGCCGAGGAGTTGGCAGCGTTGTGCTGGTCGGTGGGGGACCACCTCTCGCTGCTCACCGGCATCGCGCGGGCCGACCGATGGCCGGAGGTCCGGCCCTCGGCCATCCCTGCTGTGTTAACGGTGGCACGACAGATCGCCGAAGTCGTGGTGGTGGACTGTGCTGCGGTGCTGGAGACCGACGAGGAGATCAGCTTCGACACCATGGCTCCGCGGCGAAACGGCGCGACGCTCGCGGTGCTGGACGAGGCTGACGTCGTGTTGGTCGTCGGTTCGGCCGACCCGCCAGGCATGGAACGGCTGGTCCGTGGGCTCGCCGAGCTTGCCGCTGCGACGCGCGGGCCGTCGCCACGGGTGGTGCTGAATCGGGTGCGGCGCACCGCGGCATCGGTGGGCGATCTGGTAGCCGCGGTGCGACGGTTCGCAGCGCTCGAGCCGGTTGCCTTCCTGCCCGAGGACCGCGAGGCGTGTGATCGGGCCTGGCAACGCGGGATCACGCTGTCCGCGGTGGCGCCGCGATCTGCGCTGACGGTGGAACTCGCCCGGTTGAGCCGGGCGCTGCTGGCGATGCCGGCCGACGCGAACCGTCGTGGGAAGGTCTCGACTGGCTGACCGTCACCGCTTGGGATCGGCGTCACGGCGCGGGCACCGTCACCGCCGCGGGCGCCGTCACCGCTTGGGATCGGCGTCACCGCCGCGGGCGCCGTCACCGCTTGGGATCGGCGTCAC
>CAZUXD010000029.1:7342-46771 GCA_964624455.1 uncultured Actinomycetes bacterium
GCTTGGGATCGGCGTCACCGCCGCGGGCGCCGTCACCGCTTGGGATCGGCGTCACGGCGCGGGCACCGTCACCGCCGCGGTTCACTGCCCTGAAAACTGCTCCGTTCGGCCTGGCTGTGCCACGATGAATTGGTGACCGAGCGGCTGTCTGCCACCGACGCGGCCTTCCTGTACGCCGAGGAGCCCACCACGCCGCTGCAGGTCGGTGGCGTGGTGATCCTGCATCCGTCCGGGGAGTTCGACTACCAGAAGGTCGTTGACCTGATTTGGCATCGCCTCTCGCAGCTACCTCGTTACCGCCAGGTGGTGCGGTTCGTGCCGGGCCGACTTGCCCGCCCGGTGTGGGTGGACGACGAGCAATTCGACCTGACGTACCACGTACGGCGATCCTCGCTGCCGAGGCCGGGGTCGCTCGAGCAACTCGACGAACTTGTCGGAAGGCTGATCTCGCGCCCGTTGGACCGGGGCCGGCCGTTGTGGGAGTTGTACATCGTCGAAGGATTGGCCGGCGGCCAAGTCGCGCTGATCAACAAGACGCACGAATCGATGGTGAATCGGGTCGGCGCGGTGGACGTCGCCGCGGCGATCTTGGACGTCACGGCACACCCGCGGCAAATGCCCGAAACCCCGTGGATTCCTGCGCCGGCGCCGAGCAACGTCGATCTGGTGGTCGACGCGATCGCCGATCTCACGGCACGGCCGGCGGAAGCGATCGACTCCGTGCGGCTGTTTGCGTTGGATCTGCGATCCGTGCTGACCGGCCTGGCCGGCGCCGGGCAGGCGGTCGTCGAGGTCGCGAGGCGGTCGATCCGGCCCGCTTCGCGGTCCGCGATGAGCGTGGTGGTCCCGGGGCCGCGGCGATTCAGCGCCGGGCAGGTCGACCTTGCCCTGGTGAAACGGATCCGGCAGGCGCACGGGGGCACGGTCAACGACGTCATCTTGGCGGTCCTGGCGGGTGCGGCGCGGTCTTGGCTGCTCTCCCGCGGGGATCCGGTGACTTCCGGCACCGTGCTGCGGGCGCTGGCGCCGATGTCGGTGCATCCGGACGACCCGGCGGAGGGCACCGAGATCGCTTCGTACGTGGTGGACCTGCCGGTCGCGGAACCCAGCCCTGTGATGCGCCTGCACCAGGTGTCCTACGCGATGCAGGCCCACACCGAATCGGGCCGGCAGGTGAGTGCGGACACCCTGCTGGCCTTGGGCCGTTTCGCGCCGCCCACGCTGCACGCGATGGGAGCGCGGGTGGCCAGCCAGCTTTCCCGACGCAGTTATGACCTGCTGGTGACGAATGTGCCGGGGCCGCAGACCGCGGTCTACGCGGCCGGCTACCCCGTGGTGGCCATGTATCCGGTGATGCCGCTCGCGAAGGGCCATGCGGTGGCGGTCGGATGCACGTCCTATCGCGGGAAGGTGTACTTCGGTCTGACGGCCGATCGGGATGCCATGCCCGATGTGGGTGAGTTCGCGCATCTGCTGGACGAGGCGGCTGCGGAACTTGCCGGTACCGTTTCGGCGCCGAAGACCCACCCGGGCGCCACGCCGCGGCGGGCGCCGCGCCGGGAAGCCCGAAGTGCCACGCCGGGCGGCAAGGGCAGTGCCAAGGCGAGCACGAAGGGCAGTGCCAAGCCCGTGCGCCATTCCGTTTCCGATCATGCGGATCCGACTTCCGGAATACACGGCCCGGAGAACGGTGACGACGCCGACAGGCAGTCAGCCCGTCGGGGCCGCAGGCGCTGAGTCCCAACCGGTCCTTTGCGCTCCGGTCGCCCGGCCGGTCGGGTACGGGCCGGTCGGGTACGGGCCGGTCGGGTACGGGCCGGTCGGGTACGGGCCGATCGGGGCAGGGATGGTCGGGGCAGGGCCCGGCGGGACGGGGCTCGTCGGATCTGGGCCGAGCAGCGCCACCTGCACCGGCGTCGAGGTTCCGGCGTCCACCCACAGCCCTCGCCCCGGTGGGGGTGGTTCGACCCGCCGAGGAACGGTCACGCCGAGCGGCGTCCCGTCGCCCACGTCCGGCTGCAGCAGGAGGGCCCGCCGCTCGGACAGCGCGGAGCGGAGATGCCCTCGGTGCGCCCGCAGCAGCACGTCGTTTCGTTCGCCGACGAGCAGGTGCTGGGCTCGGCCGCAAACCCGGCAGAACCGGTCGAGCAGTTCCGCGGCCGGGTGCTCGGCGCCACTGCCGCACTGGTCGACGATGAGCACCAGTGGGCCGGAGTGGGCGGCCAATGCGGCGCGCAGCGGATCCGCCCCGTCGCGAACGTCGAGCGTCGTCACGCGATATCTGCCGCCCGCCCCGGGGGCGGCGGCGTGGAGGAGTCCGGATCCATCCGTCCCCGACGAACCAGTGGTGACGACGATCACCGGCACCCCGGCTCGGGCCGCGCCATGACCCAGTACTGCGAGCGCGTTGCTGACCCCGGATCGGCGAGGGCCGGTCACCACGACGGCGCCGCCCGAGCCGCCGAGATCGAGCGTCAGCGGGCGGGCGTCGTCACCGCCCAGGCCCAGTGGCACGGCCACCGGTAGGGGCGATGGCAGTTCCGTGATCCGGACCAGGCGGGGGATCGGCCGCACCACAAGGGCATCGGGCCACCGGGATGACTGCCGCGAGGCGGGCGGTGGAACTCCGGCCGCAGGTGCGGCGGCAGATGCGACTGCGCTTCTCGGTCGGGTGGCGTTCGGTTGGGCGATATGGGGTTCGAGGCCTTGCTCCCGCGCGGCGTGCGGCGCTGCGGCGCCTTGTCGGCGGCTGTCCCGTTGCGCGTTTTCCGGTTCGAACGGCGGCGGATCAACCGGTGCGCGGCGCTCGTTGGCCTGGTGCCCGGCGTCATCGCTGGGCCGGTTGGTCTGGGACCCGGCGTCATCGCACGAACGCGGGGGGCTGTCCGCTATTTGCACGGTCGTTCCGGACCAGCGCCCCCGGCCGGGTGGGGAGGGGGTGGAGTCGGAACCCAACTCTATGACGACGGGAAAATCACTCCCCACCCTGCGATGCACGAGTGAGGGCGGTCCGCTGGCCACCAGGCGCACCGCCCCGGCCGTCCGGGTCGGTATTTCGGTCAGCGGAAGCGACCCCGTGGCAAAGTCCGCGCGGTCCAGCGCGGCGGCGACCACGTCGCAGTCGTCGATGACGAGATAGCGGATGCGGCCATCTCGGGCGCGCCGGGCCGGATCGGTCAGCAGCGTGAGCAGGCGCAGCACCAGGTGCGGCTCGGCGAGTGTCAGGTAACTGCTCACCGGCGGCCAGTCGCGCAGGTCCGCAAGGGAACCGGCGGCATCGACGATCAGCAACTCGCAGCCGCGCTCCGCGGCGATCGCTGCGATGCGCCGGACCGCCGTCGTGCGCCCCGATCCGGCAGGGCCGGTGACGAGGACAGAGGTGTCGGGCAGCGGCAGTGTTCGGCTGCACTGCTCATCCGGCAGATCGGCCAGCGCTAGCGCTTCCGAGCTTTCTGCGGTGGCCAGAAAGCGGTCCGGCAGCGGCGGAACCCAGGGCCGGCGGGGCGTCGTCAGCCCGGCAGCCGCCTCGCGAGCCGCGTGGATGATCGTCTCGAACACCGTCAGCCTCGCGCGCGGCTCGACGGCTGCGGCGGCGACGATACCGGGCGCCTTCGGTCCGAAGCTCGCTTCGCGCCCCTGCACGCCTGGCTCGCCCGGTTCCATCGGTGCCGACCACGGCGTGGAAGTATTTGCGGTGTCTGCCATTTCGGGATCGCCACCTGTGCGTGACGATCCCGTCTCGCCCGCGCGGCGGTCGGCGGCGACGTCTGACGGTTCGGGATCGTCGCGGGGCAAGACCCGGATCTCCGGCGAGAGTGCGGTGGAGACCAGCGCGGACTGAAACGCCGCCAGCCCCGCCCCGGTGCGGAGCATCGCGCGCCCCGGGGTGTTCGGAGACAGGTCCGCCGCATCCCGGATTCCGATCACGTCGAGCGAATCCGCGGTGTCGACGACCCGGAGGCAGATCCGGGCGCTGATGTTCGCTCGCATGGCGGGAGAGACGACTCCGGACGGCCGCTGCGTGGCCAAGACGAGGTGCAGGCCGAGCGAGCGGCCGCGCTGCGCGACGTCCAGCACTCCGGAAAGGAAAGCGGGCAATTCTGCCGCCAAGGTGGCGAATTCGTCGATCACCAGGACCAGTCGCCCCGGCTGAGGCTCTCCGGCCGCCGTCAGGCGCTCGCGACGGCGCAGCTCGGCCCGCAGGCTGGCCAGCGCGCGGGCCGACAGCGTCGAATCCAGATCGGTGACGACGCCGACGACATGCGGCAATGCGGCGATCGCGCGAAACGCCGAGCCGCCCTTGTAGTCGACCAACAGGAACGTGAGCGCCTGGGGTGGGCAGGCGATCGCGAGCGAAGCGACGAGCGTGCGCAGCAGTTCGGACTTGCCCGAGCCGGTCGTTCCCGCGATCAGCAGGTGCGGCCCATCGACGTCCAGGTCGATGTGCACGGGACCGGTTGGCCCGGCGCCGAGCAAAGCCCGGGGTCTGGGATCACGCCAGTTGCGGCGCAGCGCGTCCGCGTCGATGCGGCCGACGAGATCCGTCAGGGGCAGGACGCCGGGCGCGTGCGCCGAGGTACCGGGGAGCCCCTCGCGCACGGGCGTCAGCGCGCGACAGGCCTCCGCCAGCAGATCCGCCGTGATTCCGGTGAAGTCGACGGGCGCGAAGGAACTCCGCCCCCGGCCGCACGCCCCCACGTCGAATCCTGCAGCGGCATTGAGGACGCCGCTACGCGGTCCACTGCCCGGCAACGGCGGGGTGACGCAACCGGCCGGCAGGTCGGCGAGGTCGTCGGCGAGGCACAGTACCGACAGGCGCGGTCGCAACCGGGTCCCGCGACCGTCAGGCGGCGACGAAGTGCCGCGGGGTGTACTCGGCGGCGCCATCGTCAGTACCCCGGCGCCGAAGTCAGCCGCGGCGGGGAAGGGCGATACGGGACCAGTTGGCGCTTCGTTGTCCGGGCCGGCCGCCGCGGTCAGCAGCGCCCGACCGGCGGGGGAGGCGATCGCCGAGGGGCCGTCCAGGATGACGACGAGATCGCGGGCGCCGACGGCAGCGAGATCCCCGGAAACGGCAGTCCCCGACGCCGGTCCTGGCGAAGTCACATCGGGACCTCCCCCCGGGACGTGCGGCAGATCGCGGCACGGCCGCAGGTCGAGCGCTGCGCCGACCAGAAGCAACGCGACATTCCCGGGCGAGTGCAAGCAGACCAATTGCAGCAAAAGCCATCTCGCGAGGGCGCGGCCGACGTCGCCCGGCAGGCCGAGCACAGCCGGCAGCGGCATCGTCATCGGCACATCGACCAGCCGAATCGGAGGCGCGATCCTCTCCGGATCGGGGTCGGCGACCGCCGCGGATGCGCCGCCCGGGACCGCCGCGGATGCGCCGCTTGGGAAGGCCGCAGATGGGCTGCTCGGGAATGCCGTTGATGCGCCGCCCGGGACCGCCGCCGACGTGCCGCCGGGGAAAGCCGCGGGTGCGCCTTCCGCGAATCCCGAGGATGCCCCGCCGGGCCACGGGCGAGAGCCGGAACCGATCGCGAGCACCAAGTAGGTGCCGTCTTGGGGCCTTCGTTCCCAAAGGCGCAGGCCCCCGCTCACCGCCCGACGAAGCAGCGTCGCCGGATCCGGCCAGATCCGCCACGCGTGCTCGCGCACGGCCGCCATGTGTTCGGCGGCCGCCTTCTGCCAGCCGGTGACGGCGGAGCGGTGTGCGGCCAACTCCTTGCGGTACGAGCGCCGGCCGCTGACCCGATCCGATAGCGCCGATCCGAGCATGACCACCGGCCCGAGGGCGGCGAACGCCAGGTAGACCGTGCTGTGCAGCATCAGCGCAAGCGCGGCGCCCGCAGCGGCACCGAGCAGCACGGATACCAGGGGCAGCGATCGCCGGTGCCGGCGCGGTGGCGGACCCGGCCCGGAACGAAGGGGCGGCAAGGGGCGCGCGGGGGACGGGGGCGCGGGGCTGCGGATCAGGTGACCAGCGGCATCGGGGGTGCGCCCGCCGGGCGGTTCGGCAGTTAGCTGGATCTGCAGCAGGCTGCCGCCGATCCGGATCACCGAACCGGTGACCGCGATGGCGGTGCCGACGACAGGGGCCCCGTCGACGAACACCCCGTTGGTCGAGCCCAGGTCGGCCACCGAGAGCCCGGTTGCGGTCGGCTGCAAGAGGGCATGTCGGAGTGATGCCTGCGCGTCGGTGAGTGGAAGATCCGCTGCCGGGTCACGACCGACCGTGATCGGGACCTGCGTCATCGGGAGCCATCGTCCGGCGTCCGGACCGGCGATGACGGCGAGCACGACCGCTGGCCGTTCCGGCTGGTCGTCGGCCGGAGCGGTTGTGAGGACGCATCCGGCCAGCAGGGGCGGCAGCCCCACCAGCCAACTGGGCTCGACCGGCCCGATCCCGTGATGTAGAACCGTGTCGGATGGCAGCCCGGCGGCCCGCAGCACGAGCGGCGCGGCCCGCTCCCACGGCACGGCGGTCGCCGCCTGCAACACCAACTCGACCGGACCGTGCGAGCCGATCACGGTGATCGGCAGGCGAAGTCGCGGCATGGTTGCCATTCTCGGAAGGCCGCGCGGGGCGGCCGGGGCTGCACTCGGGGATTGGGGATGGGAATCGGACAGGTGGATGGCTGTCCGGGGTTGTCACCGGCGAATGGGCTTGCGGCTGCTAGCGGGCACGCCGACGGTTCGGGCCGCATGCTGAGGCTGGCGCGCTGCGGCCGGTGGCGCTGGGCGGGGCAGGCGGTGAGCGGGCACCATCTCGGGGCCTGGGCAATATGCGGACTTGGCCCGGTTCGCCGCGATGAGGTCGGTTCGGGCCGGGGTGTGGGCGGGGTTGCCGGGGTGTGCCCGGCCGGCGATGTGCGCGCGGTTGCCGGGCTGGGCGCGCGCACCTGGGTGGCAGCGGCTACGTCGGCCGGGCGATTCCGACGGCCGGGCGTCCCCGCGCTACCACCTGAAGTGGCCGGCTACCCCGCGTCGTTCGATCGGGAGGCGAGCAGCCGCCGGAACGATTCGAGGCGGCCGCGCGAAGCCGCGCCGCGCTCGACCAGATCGTCCAGGGCGCAACGGGCGCCGATCGCCTGGTGGTCGCAGCCCGGTGGGCACCCGGCAGTGGCGGGCAGGAGGTCCTCGAACGACTGCAGGACGTCATCGGGGGTCACGTGCGCCAGCCCGAAGGAACGAACGCCCGGTGTGTCAATGATCCATCCGCCCTTCGGGAGCGGAAGCGCCACAACCGATGTCGATGTGTGGCGGCCCTTCCCGACCCCCGTCACCGCTGCGGTTGCCCGGTCCGCGTCCGGAACCAGCGCATTGACCAGAGTCGACTTCCCGACTCCGGAATGCCCGATGAGAGCGGTCATCCGACCGGTCAGCGCCCCCTGCACCGCGCCGACCGCCGCGGCGTCGAGCGCGCGGCTACCCGGCGCGCGCCGGGTGACGAGCACCGGCAGGTCGAGATCGGCGTAACTGGCCAGCAGTTCGGACGGGTCGGCCAGATCGGCCTTCGTCAGCAGCAGGAGCGGTTGCAGGCGACCGGTGTAGGCCGCGACCAGGCACCGATCGATGAACCCGGTGCGTGGTTGCGGGTTGGCGAGCGCGACGACGATCATCAGCGCGTCGGCGTTGGCGACCACCACCCGCTCGGACGGATCGGTGTCGTCAGCCGATCGACGCAACACGGTGGTGCGTTCCCCGATCCGCACGATCCGCGCGAGGGTATCGGCTGCGCCGCTGGTATCACCCACCAGGGCCACTCGGTCGCCGACAGCGATCGCCCGCCGGCCCAGTTCGCGGGCCCGCATCGCAACGACGGCCCGTCCGTGCGCGGCGTCCTGCCCCAGAAGGCACGTGTAGCGTCCGCGATCGACCGCGGTGACGAATCCACCGACCGCGTCGGCATGCGCCGGTCGGATCTTGGTACGCGGCCGGGAACTCCGCCCGGGCCGAACCCGGACGTCATCGTTGTCCCACTGCTCCGAGAGCGCGCTCAGCGCCCCACCTGCCGGGGGTGGGAACCTTCCGGACTCGACTGGATGTCGCGCTCCGATTCGTCGGTCGTGGTGTCGGACAATACCTCGGCCCACATCGTCGGGAATTCTGGCAGGGTCTTGCCGGTGCAGGCAATGTCGTCGATGTCGATTCCAGGTACCCGCAATCCGATGATCGCACCCGCGGTCGCCATGCGATGGTCGGCGAATGCGTTCCACGTTCCGGCGTGCAGGGTGCTGGGCGTGATGTGCAGGCTCTCGGCGTCGGCGGTCACCGCCCCGCCGAGCGCGGTGATGTTGTGTTGCAGCGCTGCGATCCGATCGGTCTCATGCCCGCGCAGATGCCCGATGCCGCGCAACTGGCTGGGTCCGTCCGCCAGCAATGCCATCGCCGCGACGGTGGGTGTGAGCTCGCCGATGCGCCGCATGTCGATGTCGATGCCGCGCAAGGACTTCGGGCCGGTGAGGGTGAGTCCATCGACGCCCTGGCGGACGATACAGCCCATCGCCGCGGCAATGTCGCGGAATGCGTCACCGGCCTGGGTGGTGACGCTGGGCCAGCCCAGCACGGTGACCGTGCCGCCGGTGACCGCCGCGGCGGCCAGGAAGACGGTCGCGTTGGACAGGTCCGGCTCGATCCGCTCGCGCCAGGGCAGGACTGGTCCCGGCGGAACGTGCCAGGCATTCGGCTCCGCGCCGTCGACTTGTCCGGAGTGGTAGGCCTGGCCGCGGTGGCCGGCCTGCCCCGTCCCGGTCTGCCCGACCTGCTCGGGCCCAGCCTGCCCGGCCTGCCCGGCCTGCCCCGACCCGGCCTGAACCGAGTCGTCGACCGGCACACCCACCTTGCGCAAGCACTGGACCGTCATCTCGATGTGGGGTAGCGACGGCAGCGGCGGCCCCCGATGGATGACGGTCACACCGTTTTCGAAGGAGGGCGCGGCGAGCAGCAGGCCCGAGACGAACTGTGAGGAAGCGGACGCGTCGATGATGACGGTGCCCCCGGGCACGCGACCGGCAGCCTCGATCTCGAACGGCAGCGCGTCGCCGGTGATGGCCGCGCCCAGGCTGCGCAGGGCGTCAAGCGCCGGGCGCATGGGGCGCCGCCGAGCGGCATCGTCACCGTCCACCGTGATACGACCGGTGGCGGTCGCGGCCAGCGGCGGTAGGAAGCGCATGACGGTGCCGGCGAGGCCGCAGTCGATCCGCGCCGGGCCGCGCAACGGCCGCGGGGTCACGATCCAGTCGCCGGATGGTGTTGCCGCTATCTCGACGCCGAGCGCGCGGAGTCCGGCGGCCATCAGGTCCGTGTCGCGGCTCCGGAGCGGACCGACGATGAGCGAGGGTGCATCCGCCTGCGCCGCCAGGATCAGGGCGCGGTTGGTCAGCGACTTCGAGCCCGGGACGGTGACGGTGGCCCGGACCGGTCGGGTGGCAAGTGGCGCGGCCCAAGGCTGCGGGGTGGGGCTTGTCGCGCCGGCTCTGACCTCGACCCGGCCATCTCCGCGTGCGCTCACCAGGACATGATCCCGCATTCTGTCGTTGCATCCCGCGATGGCCTCTGTTGACGGCCCGGCCCGCGACCGGCGGCGGCCGAAAGCGCGCTGGAGAAGGTATCCGGCGGCGGCCAGCACGGCGATGCCCAGCACCGCGAGGCGCACGACGGCTGCCGGGTCGACCGAGACGCAATAGCCGGTGCCACCGGGCGGCGGGTCAAAGCAGGCGCCACCGGTCGGTGCCGTCGCGGCTGCGGCAAAGATCAGCACGACGGCAGCGGCGGCGACCCACGGCCACCGCCGCTGCCGTCGGGTTTCTTCGTCCGCTCCCACCCGATGAGCCCTCACTGCGTGCGCGGGCCGTTGATCAGAACGGTGGTGGTTCGAACTCGCCGGCCGACGGATACCCAAGGGTCGGGTTGGTCGAATCGGACTTCGCGGCGGTGTCGCGGGGACCGGTGGTTTCGACCTGGGTTTCCGGTTCTCCTGCCGCCGCTTCGATCCACGAGTCGTCAACGGCGAGGGGAACGAGCCCGTCCGGCCACGGGGCAGGCGACTGTTGGCACTTGCAGGTCGGGGGGCAGCGACACGGTTCGGGTTCGGTGAGTGTCCCATCTGGGGGCCGGCCCGCGGGCCGTCCCGCGGCCGGCAATGCATCGGTGTCGGGGTTCCACCGCGGGTCGGGTTGCCACGTGTATCTACGTCCCAGCGGCGTGGTCCAGGTGTAGGTGCCGGTCGCGGACCGGTGCAGGCCGAATCCGCGGCCGGCGTCCTTGGCGAGGTGGTGATGCGGGCACAGGGCGGCGAGATTGTCGGCGTCCGTAGTTCCGTGGGTGGGTCTGCCGGTGGCCGGGTCCGGTTTCGCCGGGACGATGTGGTCGAGATGCCCGCGGCCGGTATCGCTGTCACAGGTGGGCATGGGACATTGCCCGTCGCGGGTTCTGACGAATTCGGCAAGGTGCGGGGGAGGTTTGTACCGGGTGCGGCCGTAGTCGAGCAGTTGCCCCGTGACGGGGTCGCAGATCATGCGGTACAGATCCCCAGCGCCGATCAGCGGCAGGGCCTGTTCGGTGGTGATCGGGCCGTGGCCGGCCAGATCGCACGGCGCGCGGTGGCCGAGCAGCACGGTGTAGGGGATGGTGACGTTGACTCGCGGCCCGCGGTGTTTATCGGGCAGCCTGAGGTTCTTCCAGCCGCCGCCGACGAGGATGTCGCCGCAGATCTGAGTCAGGGCGTCGACGCGGCGGTTGCCCACGGTGCGACCGTCGGCGGGGCGTTTCAGGGTGTCGGCGCAGGCGGTGAGGGCTTCCCACATGGTGGTGACGTCGGTCGCCGAGGCGTAGATGTTCAGCCAGGCCATGCCGTCGACGTCGTGGCGCCGGCTGACGTACCGTTCGGCGACGGCTCGCCGGTGCCGCTCGGCCGCGCCATCGGGGTCGGCGGCGATGACGGAGCGAGCGGCGCGGCGCCGCAGCGTGGCTGCGGTGACGTCCTCGGCGCCCGGTAGCACGGCGCGTTCGACGGTTTGGGCCACCTCGGGTGGGCAGTTCGCGGTGGCCCGGACCATGGCGTGCGCCTTGCCGTCGTCGATCCGCCCGCAGTCGAGGGCTTCGGCGGTCCCGGGCAGGCGATCGCGTAGCGCGAGCGCGGCGCCGATCAGCGCCGCGGCGTCGGTGTCGGTCAGGTGCAACGCCAAACCGACTTCGGTCGCCAGGAACTGCTCGATGCCTGGGTAGCATGCCGAGAGCGCGGCGAGGTCGGCGTACTGCCGGGCCTGCAGGTGGGAGATCAGCCTGTGCCGGGCGGCGATGCTGGTGAGGATCGTGTCGGGCCACTGTTCGTCGCAGCCCGGTTCGGCCCGACCGGGCGCGCCATGCTCGGCGGGCACCACCCGGCCGGTGCCGGCCGGCGGGGCCAATTCGTCCGGACGGGCAGCGAGCAGCGCGGCCAGATCGGGCCCGGGCCGGGTGTGGTCGAGCTTGTACCGCCAAACCCCCAAATCCAACACCGCCGCCGCGTGCCGCAGCTCGTCGTTGGTCGGTGGGCACAATTCGGCGGCAGCGGCCACATCGACCTGATCTTGCTCGGCCAGTTGAAGGTGAAGCGCCTTCGCGGCTTCGGCCCGGCGCCGCCGGGCAGCGGGGTCGACCGCCCGCTGTGCCCGCTCGCGAGTGGTCGACCCCGGGCCCGGAAGCAGCACCCGCCCGGGCAGCCGGTCGGGGGCGCCGCCGAGCAGCACGACCCCGTGTGCCCAACCGGCGCCACCACCGAACATGGCCAAACGCTACAAGGTGGGTACGACAGTCACCCTCGTCAGCGCGCGTGGGTGCACCGAAACCCTATTGGCGTGCGTGCGTGCAGGGCCATCTTCGTCCGCGTGGAGGGGCGCGCGAGCATCTGCACCTCGTGCGCCTGCTGATTCGAGAGTCTTCGTGCGCGCGTGGGGGCGCACGGGCTCCATCGCGGACGCCTGCGCGAGCGTGTCCGCCTTCGTGCGCGCGTGGGGGCGCACGGGCTCCATCGCGGACGCCTGCGCGAGCGTGTCCGCCTTCGTGCGTTCGTGGGGGCGCACGTGTATCGGCCCCGCCGCGGTCCTCGCCGACTGGCACCCTCGTTTGCGCGCACGGGCGCACGGTCACGTTTCGTTGGCGCGCACGGGTGCACGGCGGGCCTTGGTCGCGTGCATGTCGTTGCTCGGGCGGTGGGCCGCCCCCGCCTTTGCGGCGTTGTTGCCCGGCTGCCGCCGGCTCGCAGCGTTGCCCGATCCACAAATCACTCCCCTCCGTCCGATCGCTACCGGCATTGGCGGCCGGGCACTCTCCGCACGCTGCCGGATACTGGAGACATGTGCGGGCGCTACGTCAACGTTGCCTCCACCGAGGACCTGGTAGATCAGTTCGACGTCGACGAGGCGGTTGGGGATGACCTGCCGCCGTCCTGGAACGTGGCGCCGACCGACGACGTGCGGATCGTCGCCGAGCGGCATCCGGTCGACGACCGGCGGGCCGCGCCGGTCCGCCAATTGCGCACGGTGCGGTGGGGGCTGGTTCCGCACTGGTCTCGATCGTCGACGACCGGCGCAAAGATGATCAACGCACGAAGCGAAACCGTCAGCAGCAAACCGGCTTTCAAGGCGGCGGCCGCCCGCCGCCGGTGTCTGGTGCCGGCCCTCGGCTACTACGAATGGATGCGCGCCGACGGGGCGAAGGTCCCGTACTTCCTGCACGATCCCGAGCGGCGGACGATCGCGATGGCCGGCCTGTACGAGATCTGGCGGGACGGCTCGCTGCCGGAAGACGACCCGCAGCGGTGGTTGTGGACCGCGACGATCATCACCCGCCCGGCCACCGACGCCTTGGGGCATGTGCACGACCGCTGCCCCGTCATCGTCCCCCTCGCTATGCACGAGGCGTGGCTCGACTGCACGGCGGGTGACCCCGAGGTTGCGCAACGACTCCTCGCAAACATGGCCGAGCCGCGCCTGGACCTGTACCCGGTGGGCAGAGCGGTCGGGAACGTGCGCAACAACTCTGGCGAACTCATCGAGCCGGTGACGGATCCTGCCGGCGGGACGGCTCCGCTGGACCTGGACGTCGTCACCGATCGGCGCACCGCGCGCTGACCAAACCTGCGCCCCCCGATCCGGCGGGACACGGCGAGCGGTAGCCGGATTGTTCCGAAGGGACCGGCCCTCCCGGCGGGATCCGCGCGTACCAAACGGATGCCGACGGACCGGACCCGGCCTGCAGGCGAGGACAGGTCGCTCAGGGCGCGGCGATCGGCGCGAACGTCGCGCGGGCCACCCGGGCCAGGTCGGCCGGCGCGAGCTCGACCTGCAACCCACGCCTGCCGGCGCTGACGAAGATCGTTTCGAACTGCTGGGCGGAGGAGTCGATGACGGTCGGTAGCGCCTTCCGTTGCCCCAACGGGCTGATCCCGCCATGCACGTAACCCGTCGTCCGCTCGGCCTCGGCAACCGCCGCCATCGCCGCCTTCTTGCCGCCGACCGCCGCGGCGAGTGCTTTCAGGTCCAGATGCCCCGCTACCGGAACCACGCCGACCGCCAGACCCAACCCGTCCACCGCCGCGATGAGGGTCTTGAACACCTGTGCGGGGTCCAGGCCCAACGCGGCGACCGCCTCGTCGCCGAAAGCCGATGCACGCGCGTCATGGTGGTATGGATGCACGGTGTGCGCGACCTTCGCCTTGGCCAGTGCGGAGATCGCAGGAGTGGACGCGGACATGCCTCGCAGCGTGCCACACGCGGGGCCCGGCAAGATCGGTCGCCAGCCGTCTGGGGCTGCTCGACACCGTGCGCGTTCGGTCATGCGGGGTGTTCCGCAATGCGGGGCCCCAGCGGTAGGACGTGTTCCATCGAGGCCCGACTTGCTGCCGTACGTGCCGCTGGGGCGTCCAGGTCAGATCGCCTACGGGCCTTCCCCGGCTACCCGGTGGCTCAGCCGAACCCGTTGTCGCCCACCCATTTCTGCGCGACTGCCGACGGATCTGCCTTCGTGTCGCTGATCGTCTTCTGCATGTCGGTCAGCGCCTTGGTGGTGAGCTTGGCCGAAACCGCGTTCAGGGTGGCCGTCACCGTCGTGGTGGCGACGTTCTTGGCGATCAGCGGCACCACGTTCTGTGCTTGGAACAGGTTCTTCGGGTCCTTCAGCACCACGAAGTCGTTCTCCTCGATCGCGGGGTTGGTGGTGAAGATGTCGGTGGCCTGCACCAGCCCGGTCTGCAGGCCCTTGACCGACAGCGGCCCGCCCGGATCGAGCACCTTGTAGTCCTTGAACACCACGCCGTAGAGCTTTTTCAGCCCCTGGGGGCCGTCCGCCCGGGTCTGCCATTCGCTCGACCCGCCCAGCGTCATCTGGCCGGCTACCGGTGCAAGATCGCCGATCGATGTCAGGTGGTACTTCTCGGCGGTCGCCTTCGTCACCGTCACCGAATCCTGATCCTGCGCCGGCGACATGTCCAGCACCTCCAGCGAGTCCGGTACCGCGGCCTTCAGGTCCGAGTACACGTCGTCCGGGCTGGTCGCCGTAGAGGCCTTGTCGTAGTAGGCAAGGAGCCCTCCGGTGTACTCCGGCAGCAGGTTGATCGAACCCTCCTGCATGGCGCTCAGGTAGATCTCCCGGCTGCCGATGTCCAGGTGCGTCGAGACGTCCACACCCTTGGCCGTCAGCGCCGCTGCGTAGATGTCCGCGACGAGTTCGCTCTCGGTGAAGTTGGCCGACCCGATGACGATGGGTGCGCCGCTGCCACCGGTCTGGTCCGTCGCTCCGGCGGAGGGTTGGGCCGGCCGGCTGCTCTGCGCATCGGTCGAGTCGGAGTCGAACGCGCCCGCCGAACCGCCCCCGGCTGAGGAGGTGACGGATCCCGACGTGACGACTGATCCCGAGGAGGTGACGCCTGCTCCTTCGGATGTCCCGGGCGCGTTCTGCAGCGGACTCGAACTGCTGCCGCACGCGGCCAGCACCAAACTGCCCGCCAGTATCGCCGTCGCGGCGGCGAAGCGCTTGCTGATCACGATGTTCTCCCTCTCGTTCGACGGGACAGGTGTCGGTGCCGGAGGTGCTACGCGCCGGATGCCGCCGGGTGGGTGCCATCCCGCGGTGCTGCCCCGCTTTGTGCTTCCCGCCAACCGTCATCGCCTATCCGGGCTGGCCTCTGCGTGCCCCATCGGCGACGCTACGCCGGCCGGACGACGCCCCGTTGGGTTCGCGCGACGAGCCTCTGCCGCGGCCCCGCCGGGACCGATCGGCGTCAGCGGCGGCGGCGCCGCCAGCGAAGGCTGCCACGCCCCGGCGGGAACAGCCAGGCCACCGTCGCGAGCGCGGGGGCGTTCGGGCAGCACCGCAGTGAGCGCCGCGCGCAAACGGCCACCGTCGCGAGCGCGGGGGCGTGCGAGTCCGCGAGGCGAAGGAGGCGACGAGATGACCCTGCACGGTACCCAGGGCGGGGCGTAGGAGTGCTTGCCCCGGCGCTCGGGGAATAGCCCGTCGCCCGCTCGCGTTGGGCCGTGGTGGGAGGTAGCCGAGGTGCAGACCAGGATCTACCGCGCAGAAACGACGATCGGTTGTGACGATTCGTCGCAGCCGCAGCCGCAGCCGTCAGCGCGTGAGGCGGCGACTGCCGCCGACGCCGGTCGCCGGGGAACGCAAGCGCCTTCGAGCGGGCCGGGTTCCCGTGGTCCGGGCAGTTCCGGCTCCCGTGCGCGGCGAGGCGCCGGCTCCCGTGCTGTGCGAAATTCCGGTTCCCGTGTTCCGGGCGGCTCCGGCACCGCGGCGGGGCCGGTATCCGCCGCGCGGCCGACGCCGGCCGCGACGGTACCCTTGGTGGGTCAGGAAGCTCGCGGCCGCCGATCGGTCCAAATGCAACCTACGGGGGTGTCGGTGGCTGCGGCGTCAACCGAATCGGAGCTCAGCCGCCGGTTCACCGCGGAGGCACTGCCACTGCTGGATCAGCTGTACGCCGCCGCCATGCGGATGACGCGGAACCCTGCGGACGCCGAAGACTTGGTGCAGGAGGCCTATCTCAAGGCGTACGCCGCCTTCGGTCGGTTCCAAGCGGGGACGAACCTGCGGGCCTGGCTGTACCGCATCCTGACCAACACGTACATCACCGGATACCGCCGCCGACAGCGGCGGCCCCAGGTGCGGCCGACCGACGAGATCACCGACTGGCAGTTGGCGGAAAGCGAGTCGCACACCTCGACTGGCCTGCGCTCCGCCGAGATGGACGCGCTGGAACGGCTGCCCGACACCGATGTGAAGAGTGCGCTGCAGGAGTTGCCCGAGGAGTTCCGGCTCGCGGTGTACCTGGCGGACGTGGAAGGCTTCTCCTACAAGGAGATCGCCGAAATCATGGGCACTCCGCTGGGGACCGTGATGTCGCGGTTGCATCGCGGCCGGCGACAGTTGCGGGACCGGCTGACCGATTACGCGGTCGAGCAGGGATTGATCCGGCCCGCTCCCGCTGCGCAGAATCCGAAGGATGCCTGAGATGTCTCTCCCGACCGGGCCCGCGCATGACGATTGCAGTGTGGTGCTGCGTGACGTGTGGCTGTTCCTCGATGACGAACTCGACCCGGAACGGCGCGCCGCGGTGCAGAGGCATTTGGACGAGTGCTCCCCATGCCTGGAGGAGGCGGGGCTGGATTCGAAGCTCAAGCGCCTCTTGGCCCGCAAATGCGGAGGCGAACATGCGCCGGCGCACCTGCGCGAGCGCATCGTCACCGGGTTGGTGCAATGGAGCGGATCGATCGGACCGGATGGCGTGACGTTCAGCGCGACATCCATCAGCGCGACGACGTCGGTGACGACGAACCGGGACTCCATGCCGAGCGGTGGCGCCGGTGCCGGTCTGCCGGGCCGGGGGCCGTCCCAGGAATCGGATTCGGGACCGGACACGGAAGCCGGCGGCGATCTCGGCCAGGGCGGCTGACGCCCCGGGGCGATGCGATCGAGCGCGCAGCGCCGCGGCGCGACGAGTTGGGCGCTATAGGTAGCGCGCTACGAGTTGGGCCGCTTGCCGTGGTTTGCGGCCGAACCCTTCCGGGCCTTCTTCCTCCGTGCGCGTTTGCCCATCTGCGTCTCCTTCGAAATCCGGCGGCCCACGCCTCGCCGCTCGCCGCACGGTGACCGCGACTGTCGCGCAATGGAGCGGCGGTTGCCCACGGTACCGCATGTCCTCGGGGCAAGCCGCGCTCCGGTGGGTAGGCGCTCCGAATGGGCCGCCATGGTGTGACGGACCGATCCGCCGCGCCCGTCGTCGGGCTCAGCCGCGAGCGGGAGACGGCCGGTCCGCATCGCGGACCGGCCGCCCCGGTCGCCGCGCCGGCAGGATGGCGCTGCGGGCCGTGCCGTTCCGCCGTGATTGGATGGGACCCGCTCTTAGGTCCTCGCGTCTTGGCTTTCGGTGCCTGCCGGCGCGGTCGAGAAGGGAACGCCGATGGCGGAGGAAGTCCGCGCCGAGATGGTCGCCAACGTGTGGAAGGTGCTGGTCTCCGAGGGGGACCAGGTCGCAGACGGAGACACGCTGGTGATCCTCGAGTCCATGAAGATGGAGATCCCGGTGATCGCGGAGGTGGACGGGGTGGTGTCGGCCGTCGCGGTCACCGAGGGGCAGGTCGTGCAGGAGGGTGACCTTATCGCAGAGATCTCATGATCAACTGCAAAAGGGGTCGCCACACGAGCGTGTCGCATCGTGCCCGGCCGGTCGTTCCGGTCGTTCCGCCTCGGTGCCGGCCGATCCCGTCACGCCATGGGGTTGCGTGTCGCCATGCTGTTGCGTGTCGTGCCGCCGGGCGAGCCGCGGCGCTGGGAGAAGCCGGCCTATCCCGTCACGCCATGGTGCTGTTGCGTGCCTTCGCCCTGGCGCGCCGCCGCTTCAGCGCGCGTCGCTCGTCCTCGTCGAGCCCGCCCCATACGCCGGCATCCTGCCCGGTCTGCAGGGCGAATTCCAGGCATTCGTCGAGAACGGGGCATCGCGCGCACACCGCCTTGGCCTTGGCGATCTGCTGCAATGCCGGTCCGGAGTTGCCCACGGGGAAGAACAACTCGGGATCCTCGTCACGGCAAAGGGCGCGGTGACGCCAGTTCATCGGTCGTACTCCTCGTCATATTCGGTTCGGCCACGGGTTCAGCGACCCGCAGCTCGTCACACCAGCTCGTCGGCACCTTGCGGTACCCGGTAGATGCTTTCACGCATTACGGCTATGTCAAGAGTTGGACGCGACGTCGTTACCAACATCACGCCTGCCTGTCATAATCCCTGCGTACCTGGTAAGGATGCCAGATAGGAACGATTCAGAACAGCCGTTTGACGGATTCGTCAGCCGGACCTTCCCCCCGCCGTCGAACCCGGGCGCCGTTCACACCACGAGTCGAACGGCGTCCGGTACGGATCGGAACGTCACTTCGGTTCGCTCCCCGAGGTAGTCGCCGTCGACCTGCAGACCGGTCGGTCCGTCAGCTCGCACGGTGATGGCGTCGGCGCCGTCGATCCGAAGGAGGGTCTTCGAGGTCGGTCCCGACCGCCCGGCAAGCAGTTGCACGGCGGTCTTGAGCACGGTGGGTAGCCGCATGCTGCGCAGCGCCAGCAAGCCCAGCCCGCGATCGGCCGGCAGGCCGGGATTGGTGCGCACGGGCCGGTTCCCGGCGAAGGTCCAGGGATCCACGTTGGAGATCAGCGCGACGTAGATTCCGTCCGTGACCTCGTCACCGACGGTGACGCTCAGGCGCGGATGACGACGATCCGTGGCGAAGAACCCCCGCACGGCGCGCCGGATGTGCAGGGAATTGGAAATCGGTCGCCCGCTCGCGCGATGCTCCTCCACCGCCCGCACCACCTCGGCGTCCAGCCCGAGCCCCGCGTTGAAGGTGAAGTACCGCTCGTCCGCCCGCCCCAGGGAGACGATCTTGGTGCGGCCGCGGCCGAGCGCCTCCAGGATCTGCTCGGCCGCGGCGGTTGGGTCGGGATCGATCCCGACCGCGCGCGCGAAGACGTTCGTGGAACCTCCCGGGACGACGGCCAGCAGCGGCATCGCCGGTCGCACGCCCTGGGACAGCAGCCCGTTCACGACCTCGTTCACGGTGCCATCGCCGCCGTGCACGACGATCAGCCGGACTCGGTCGGTGACGGCCTCGGCCGCCAGTTCGGCGGCATGTCCACGATGGGTGGTCTGCGCGACCCGCAGCGTGACGGTGCCGGCGAGCGCGTGGGTCAACAGGTCCCGTCGCCGGTCGGTGGTCCCGGTGGCGTGCGGGTTGACGATCAGCAGCGAACGCATCGGGGCGCAAGCATACGGGCCGATTAGCCTTGCATGGTGACTGCCACCCCGGTGACCATTCCACCGCCGGCCTCGGTCCGCGTTGCGGCGGCACTGGTTGCGCTTCAAGGACTTGGGCTGTGGGTGCTGACCGGGCTCATGGTCGCATCCGGAATCGCCCACCACGCGCGAGGCGTGCAACTAGCCGCCCAGTCGGCGTACTTCCTCGTGCTGGGCGCGCTTCTCGGTTTGGTGGCGGCAGGGCTGCTGCGTGGCCGGCGCTGGGCGCGCACACCGGCGGTGGTGGCGCAGCTGGTGATCGTCGCCGTCGGCATGTGGATGGCCTTCCCGTCGGGCCGGCTGCGATGGGGGATCGGGCTGATGGTCCTCGGCGTGGTCACGGGCGGAATGCTCGTCAGCCCCGTCGCCAACTTCTGGATCAGGCAGTTTCCCCGGCCATTCGGCCCAGCGCCGGACCGGTGAGCCGGAACGTGGTCCAGCCGTCCATGCCGACCGCTCCGAGACGCCGGTAGAAGTCGATCGACGGGGCGTTCCAGTCCAATACCGACCACTCGACCCGGGCATACCCGCGCTGCCTCGCAATCGCCGCCAGCGTGGCCAGCATGGCCCGGCCCAATCCGCTCCCGCGGTGCCCAGGTGTGACGTACAGGTCCTCCAAGTAGATGCCGTGCACACCCTCCCAAGTGGAGAAGTTCAAGAAGTACAGCGCGAACCCGACCTGCGGACTGTCCGGGCGCTCGCGAGCCACCAAGGCGAACACCGCCGGTTGCGGCGCGAACAGCGCGGCGTGCAGTTGAGCCGCGGTCAGGTGGCAGTCGTCGGGCAGCTTCTCGTATTCGGCAAGCTCGTAGACCAACTGCACGGTGCGCGGCACGTCTGCCGGCGTGATCGCCTGCACGCGAGGGTCATTCGCGGGAATTTCGATCGGGCCGCCGGTCGTGGGTTGGGTCGGCATTCTCGCCTCCTGACGCGCCGCCCGGTCGGGCGGGCTCTCGTTGATTTCCGGTCGCTTCAGCACGGTAGCCGTCGGTTCGGCCGCGGCGCGGGCTGTGTCGGTTCGGCCGCGGCGCGGGCTGTGTCGGTTCGGCCGCGGTGCGGGCTGTGTCGGTTCGGCCGCGGCGCGGGCTGTGTCGGTTCGGCCGCGGCGCGGGCTGTGTCGGTTCGGCCGCGGTGCGGGCTGTGTCGGTTCGGCCCGATGGTCGTGCCCGCCGCGCCCGTCGGGCGGGTGCATCCCGCCGCCTTGACGTCGCGGCTGGGGAGGCGGAGCGTGGAGGCATGCCCGAACTGCTGGACTCTGCCGCCGTCGACGCCGCGATCACCGACATGCCGCCCTGGGCACGCGACGCCGATGTGCTCCGGGCGAGTTTCGAGACGCCGGACTTCCGCGCCGCGATCTCGCTGGTTGCGGCGATTGCCGACCAGGCCGAGGACATGAACCACCATCCCGACATCGACATTCGTTACAACACGGTGAACCTCGCGCTATCCACCCACTCGGCGGGCGGCATCACCTCGGCGGACCTGGAGCTTGCCCGGCGGATCGGCAAGGTGGCCGCGGCGGCGGGTGCGCGTCCCGCAGGCTGACGATCGCGGTGTCCGCGCCGCCGACCTCGTTGTGCCTGGCCGCGGATCAGGCCGGCGCCCGCCCGCCGATGGAAGCTGTCAGCGAGGCCGCAGCGCTCCGCACCACGGTGGAGAACTCCGCGAGTTCCCATCCGCAACCATCGACGGCCTGCAGCGCGGCAGGGCAGCGGTGGGCCACGGTAACGCCCACGGCGGCAATCGGCATGGCGTTGTGATCGAAGACCGGCGCGGCGAGCGAGGCCGTGTCGGGCGAGACCTCACCGTCCTCGACGGCCCATCCCCGTCGGCGGATCGTGACCAGGCGGGCGCGTAGCTGCGGGAGCGTCCGCACGCCCCGTCCGGTACGGACGACGAACGCCGACGCAGCGGGAAAGATGGCCCGCACCTGCGCGGACGGCAACGCTGCCAGGATCGCCAGGCCGGTCGCGGTGAGGGCGGCCGGCAGCCGCACTCCCACCTCCGTCACCAGCGTCGGCCCGTGTACGGGCCGCTGCTTGGCGAGGTACAGCGTCTGCCCGCCGTGCAGAACGCCCAGGTGCGCGGCAGCCGCACTGGCCTCGAAAAGCCTGGCAAGGCGTTCCAGCACCGGCTCGGCGAGCTGCTCCAACGGCTGCCCGCGCAGGTACGCGCTGCCGATCTCGAACGCCGCCGGGCCGAGGCCCCACCGACGCCGCTGCGGAAGGTGGACCGCGAATCCGGCGCGGGAGAGCTCGACGAGCAACTCGTAGATCGTGGACCGGGCGAGGCCGAGCTCACGGGCGATGCTCGCCGCCGAGACCGGGCCCGGGCGGGTGGCCAGCAACTGCAGCACCGCAAGGCCGCGGCGCAGCGCGGGGGCGGCCGTCCGCCGGGACTGATCTTGCGCGGCCGGCGGATGGGCTTGGGCCGAAGAGTCCGCGGCCCCCGATGGCATCACCTGTCCGGTATACCGGACAGAACCCGCTCGTGCGCGCTGGTGCGCCCACACTCACCGGGATGCAATGGGTCCATGGCGAGAGCGCGGACGCAACCGACCCGATCGACTGATGCCCTTAGCCGCGTGGCGTCTGCACCGGCTGGGGGGAAAGCGGTCGCCGGGGGCGTAGTGACCCCCGCCCCGGTCGCAGTCGTTACCGGCCCGCTGGCCCCGGACAAGGTGATCGCGGTGGCGCGCCAGGGCGTGCCGGTCACGCTGGCCGACGAAGCGCTGGCGGCGATGGCAGCATCTCGGGCCGTGGTGGAGGCCCTGGCGGGCGACCGGGCCCCGCATTACGGCATCTCCACCGGCTTCGGGGCGCTGGCGACCACCCGGATCCCTCCCGATCGACGCGCCGACCTGCAGACATCGCTGATCCGGTCGCACGCCGCCGGCAGCGGGCCGGTCGTGGAAACCGAGGTGGTGCGCGCCATGATGCTGCTGCGCCTGTCCACACTGGCGACCGGCCGCACCGGGGCGCGGCCGGTCATCGCGATCGCCTACGCGGGCCTGCTCAACGCGCACCTGACGCCGATCGTGGCCGAGTACGGATCCCTGGGGTGTTCGGGTGACCTGGCGCCGCTGGCCGCCTGTGCGCTCGCGCTGACCGGCGAGGGCGAGATTGTCGACGCGACCGGCCGTGTGCGCCCGGCCGCCGATGCGCTGGCGGAGGCCGGCCTCGCCCCGATCCGGCTGGCCGAGAAGGAGGGGCTGGCGCTGATCAACGGCACCGACGGCATGCTCGGCATGCTCGTGCTGGCGCTCGCGGACCTCGAGAACCTGCTCGACGCCGCCGACGTTGCCGCCGCGATGAGCGTCGAGGCGCTGCTGGGTACCGACCGGGTGTTCGCCGCCGACCTGGCCGCCCTGCGCCCGCATCCCGGCCAAGCGTTGAGTGCAGCCCGGATCGCGGCGATGCTCGCCGGATCTCCGATCGTCGCCTCGCACGCCGGGCCGGAGGACCCGACGGTCCAGGACGCCTACTCGCTGCGCTGCGCCCCGGCGGTGCACGGCACGGCCCGCGACACCGCAACCCATGCAGCCGCCGTGGCCGGGCGTGAACTCGCCAGCGCCATCGACAACCCCGTCGTGCTGCCGGACGGCCGGGTGGAGTCCAACGGCAATTTCCACGGCGCGCCGATCGCCGCCGTGCTCGACTTCCTGGCGATACCGATCGCCGACGTCGCGTCGATCGCCGAACGCCGCACCGACCGGATGCTCGATCCGGCCCGCTCCCACGGGCTTCCGCCGTTCCTGGCGCACGAGGTCGGGGTGGACTCCGGGCACATGATCGCGCAGTACACACAGGCGGGCATCGTCTCCGAACTCAAGCGGCTCGCCGCGCCGGCATCGGTCGACTCGATCCCGTCCTCGGCGATGCAGGAGGACCACGTGTCCATGGGATGGCACGCCGGACGGAAGCTGCGCCGGGCGGTGGACGGGCTGGGTCGCGTGCTGGCCATCGAGATCCTCACGGCGGCACGAGCTCTGGACCTGCGTGCGCCGCTCCGGCCGGGCCGACCGACCGGAGCCGTGCTCGATCTGATTCGCACGGTGGTCGCCGGTCCCGGATCGGATCGGCACCTCGCCCCGGAGATCGACGCGGTCGTCGACCTGGTCGCCTCCGGAACGATCACGAAGGTCGCCGCCGCCGCGCTGAACGGAAACAGGTGACGCCGTGCGCCCAGCATGCGAGTTCGGATCCGGCGGCGCTGGAGACCGCGAATCCCCACGAAGTCCCGTCATCGACGTTCGCGCCCGCCCCACGCGGAAGCGAGCACAACGCCCCTGCACGAGATATCACTGCGTCGACGAACTGAAGGAGCCGATATGACGACGGTCGCAGCCAATACCGCTCCGGGCGCCCGGCCAGTCCGCGCCCCTCGCGGCACCACCCTGACCGCCAAGTCGTGGGCCACCGAGGCGCCACTTCGGATGCTGCAGAACAACCTGGACCCGGATGTCGCCGAGGATCCGGACAACCTGGTGGTCTACGGCGGATCCGGCCGAGCGGCGAGGAATTGGGCCTGCTTCGACGCGATGGTGCGGACGTTGACGGCGCTTGAGGCGGACGAGACGATGCTGGTCGTCTCCGGCAAGCCGGTAGGGGTGCTGCGCACCCACGAATGGGCACCCCGGGTGTTGATCGCCAACGCCAACCTGGTGCCGGACTGGGCCACCTGGCCGGAGTTTCGCCGGTTGGAGGCGCTCGGCCTGACGATGTACGGCCAGATGACCGCCGGCTCCTGGATCTACATCGGCAGCCAGGGCATCGTCCAGGGTACCTACGAGACGTTCGCGGCCATCGCCGACAAACGGTTCGGTGGAACGCTTTCCGGGACCATGACGCTGACCGCCGGGCTGGGCGGCATGGGCGGAGCGCAGCCGCTGGCGGTGACCCTGAACGGGGGAGTGGTGCTGGCGGTGGAATGTGACCGCGCCCGGGCCGAGCGCCGGCTGGCCACCCGCTACTTGGACGTGATTGCCGAGAGCCTCGACCAGGCGATCGGTCTCGCCCTGGATGCGCGGCGTGCGCGCAAGCCCCTATCGGTCGCGGTGATCGGCAACGCGGCCGAGATCGTGCCCGAGATCCTCCGCCGCGGGGTGGAAGTGGACATCGTCACCGACCAGACGTCCGCGCACGACCCGCTCGCCTACCTGCCGCTCGGCGTCGACGTCGCCGACTGGCACGACTACGCCGCCCAGAAGCCCGACGAGTTCACCGACCGGGCAAGGGAATCCATGGCCGAGCACGTGGGCGCGATGGTGGGATTCCTGGACGCCGGCGCCGAGGTGTTCGACTACGGCAACTCCATCCGCGGCGAGGCGAAGCTCGGCGGCTTCGAGCGGGCCTTCGACTTCCCCGGGTTCGTTCCGGCCTACGTCCGGCCGATGTTCTGCGAAGGCAAGGGCCCGTTCCGTTGGGCGGCGCTTTCCGGTGATCCGAACGATATTCACGTCACCGATCGCGCCATCCGAGAACTCTTCCCGCACAACGAATCCCTGCAGCGCTGGATGCAGCTGGCGCCGGAGCGGATCGCCTTCCAGGGGCTGCCGGCCCGGATCTGCTGGTTGGGCGCGGGGGAGCGGCACCTGGCAGGCCTGCGCTTCAACGAGCTGGTGGCCGCCGGCGAGATCACCGCCCCTATCGTCATCGGCCGTGACCACCTCGATTCTGGTTCTGTCGCGTCGCCCTACCGGGAGACCGAGGCGATGGCCGACGGCAGCGATGCCATCGCGGACTGGCCGCTGCTGAACGCGCTGGTGAACACCGCATCCGGCGCGACCTGGGTATCGATCCACCACGGCGGCGGGGTGGGTATCGGGCGGTCCATCCACGCCGGTCAGGTGACCGTGGCGGATGGCACCGAACTGGCCGCCGCCAAGCTGGAGCGGGTGCTGACCAACGACCCGGCCACCGGGGTGCTGCGACACGTCGATGCCGGCTATCCGCTGGCGCAGCAGGCGGCCGACCGGATCGGGTTGACGATCCCGATGGGGATGTGATGCGCCGGACGTCGGGCCGCGCGGCCCGTGGACCGTCTCGGTGGAGCACCCGCGGGCGCCGGGGCAGCGAAGTCCGGTTTGGCGCCCCGGCCGTCTGGGCATCCCTGCCCGGCGCGGTGAACCGGGCATGATCACGCGAGTCGGTGGGGTGGGATGACCGAGGATCGGGGCCGCGGGACCGGCGACCTGCGCCGGCGCTTCGAGGGGATGTGGTCGCAGCTGGCCGGCATCGGCCGGGATCCGTTGCGCGGCGGCTATTCCCGGCACGGTTTCGACGACGCCGACCTTGAGATGCGCGATTGGTTCGCAGCCGAGGCTGCCCGGCGCGGCCTGGACGTGGAGACCGACCGGAACGGCAATCTGTGGGCCTGGTGGGGGCAGCCCGGCCCGGGCGCGCTCGTGACCGGATCCCACCTGGATTCGGTGCCCGGCGGCGGGGCCTTCGATGGGCCGCTCGGGGTCGTGTCCGCGCTGCTCGCCGTCGACGAACTCCGGGCCCGGGGTGCGCGGCCGGATCGGCCGATCGCCGTGGTGTGCTTCGCCGAGGAGGAGGGCGGGCGGTTCGGCCTGGCCTGCTTGGGTTCGCGGCTGCTGACGGGTGCGGCCGATCCCGACGCGGTCCGGGACCTTCGGGACGCGAACGGGGTTTCGCTGGCCGAAGCCGCGCGCTGCGCCGGCGTGGACCCGGACGGCATGGGTCCGGACCCGGCGCGCCTCGCCCAGATCGGCACGTTCGTCGAACTGCACGTCGAGCAGGGCCGTTTGCTGCACGCCGCCGACCCGTCCGCCGCCGTCGGCGTGGGCAACGGGATCGTTGCCCACGGCCGCTGGCGGCTCCGCCTGACCGGGCAGGGTAACCACGCCGGCACCACCGCCATCGCTGATCGTCGCGATCCGATGCTGGCGGCGGCACACGCCATCCTTGCCGCCCGAGAGGTGGCCCTTACGCACGACGGTGCGGTGGCGACGGTCGGGCGCATCGAGCCGAACCCGGGCGGTACCAACGTCATCGCGTCGTCGGTGAACCTGTGGCTGGACGCCAGGTACGGCGTGGTCGGCGATACGACTGCGCTGGTCGAATCGCTGCTGGCCCGGGTCCGCCAGCAAGCCGCCAACCAAGGGTGTTCCCTTGCTGCGCAACAGGAGTCGATGTCGCCGGAGGTCACGTTCGATGCCGCGATGCGGACCCGGTTGGCCGGCCTGCTGAAGGTGCCCGAGATCCCGACCGGCGCCGGTCATGACGCCGGCCTTCTCGCCCCGCACGTGCCGAGCGCGATGCTGTTCGTGCGGAACCCGAGCGGCATCTCGCACGCTCCGGACGAGTACGCCGAGACGGACGACTGCCTGGCCGGCGTCATCGCGCTCACGGAGGTGCTCGGGGAGTTGACGGCGTCCTCAGCGTCGGGTACCGGTCGGCCGGGTGCCGATGCGCCGTAATATGCCTCGCCGGGTCGCGGCGTGCAGTGCCGGTCGCCCGTGGAGACCACCCGGTGAGCGACGGATGACGGAATTTCGTCGGCAGGGGATCACAGAACTGGGATGACGGAGCCCATCGAGGGGACACATGCGACGATGACGGTGCCGACGACGGAGCGGGAGCGGCGATGACGGGACGACTGATCCGATGACGGCGGCGCAACCGGGGCCGCAACCGCGCCCGCAACCGCCGTCGCAGCAGCCCAGCATGCTCGTCACCGGGATCTCGCAATTGGTGACCAACGATCCGAGCGCCGGCCCCGGCCCGCTGGGCGCGGTCCTCGATGCGGCCGTCGTGATCGCGGACGGCCTCGTTGCGTGGATCGGCCCGGCGTCGGCCGCGCCTGCAGCGGATCGAGCGGTCGACGTGACCGGGCGTGCAGCGCTTCCCGGTTGGGTCGATTCGCACAGCCATCTGATCTTCGCGGGCGATCGCTCGGCCGAGTTCTCCGCCCGGATGGCGGGCGAGTCGTACCACGCCGGCGGAATGGCCGCCACCGTTGTCGCGACCCGCCAAGCCACGGATAGCGCCCTCCGGTCGGGCGTAGAGCAGCGCCTCGCCGCGATGCGCGCCAGCGGGACGACCTACGTGGAGACCAAGACCGGGTACGGGCTCACCGTCGCCGACGAGGCGCGGTGCGCCGCCCTGGCGGCCGAGGCAGGGGTGGACGAGGTGACGTTCCTCGGCGCACATGTGGTTCCGCCCGAGTTCGCATCCGACCGGGCGGGGTATCTGGACCTGGTCTGTGGGCCGATGCTCGCAGCCGTCCGGCCGCATGCGCGATTTGTCGACGTCTTCTGCGAGACGGGCGCTTTCGACGAGGCCGAATCCCGCCGGGTGCTCGCCGCAGGGCTCCGCGCCGGCCTTATCGCCAAGGTGCACGGAAACCAACTCGGCACCGGGCCGGGGGCGCGCCTCGCCGTCGAGATGGGTGCCGCCAGCGTCGACCACTGCACGTACCTCACGGATGAGGACATTGCGGCGTTGGCCGGCAGCGACACGGTCGCGACACTCCTTCCCGCGGCCGACCTCTCGACGCGGCAGCCGCCCGCTCCGGGCCGCCGCATCGCCGATGCCGGCGTCGAGATCGCACTGGCCACGAACTGCAACCCGGGCACGTCCTACACCACGTCCATGCCGCTGGTGGTGGCGCTCGCCGTGCTGCAGTGCGGGCTCACCGCGGCGGAGGCGGTCCATGCCGCGACGGCCGGCGGCGCGAAGGCGTTGCGCCGGCCGGACGTGGGGTGGCTGGGGGTCGGGTCCCGCGCCGACCTGCAGGTGCTCGACGCGCCGTCCATCGACCACATCGCCTACCGCGTCGGCGGAACCGCGGTGCACGCGCTCTGGCAGCGAGGCGAACGGGTGATCTGAGCCTTTGTCCGCCGCTGCGAACATCCCGCCCACTCGGGGCCGGCGCGAGCCGGGAGGCGGTGGTCAGGCGGGGCAGGCGTCCTCGGCGCAGGCGGGGGCCGCGGTCGGCGGGATGGTTTCGTCGACAGCGGTGTCGGCTGCGCGGTTCGGGTTCCCGGCTGGACCCGGATCCATGGTCCCGGGTAGTCGCTCCGCGGTCGACCATGCGGTGTCCAGCGCTCCCAGCAGCACATCGCTCTCCTGCGCGCCGGGCACGCCGTATGCGCGGTCGATGACGAAGAACGGGACGGCGGAGATGCCGAACGAGCGGGCGAGTCCCAGATCAGCCGCCACCGCATCGGCGTAATCCGCGCCCGCCAACACGTTTCGAGCCGATTGCGGGTCGATGCCGACCTCACCGGCCATCGTTGCCAGGGACTCGGCGTCGCCCACCGACTCGCCGCGGACGAAGTACGCCTGCATGAGCCGTTCGACCATTTCGGTCTGCAGACCGTGGTCGGCGGCGAGGTGCAAGAGCCGATGCGCATCGAATGTGTTGGCGGGACGCGCCATCTCGAGCCGAAATCGAAGGCCGGCCGCTGCCGCGACACTGCTCACGCGGTGGTTCATCGCTTCCGCCTCGGCCAGCGGGACGCCATACTTCTCGGCCAGGTGCTGCGCAGCGGTGCCGGTCAACTTCGTGGCTGCGCTCGGATCCAGTTGGAACGACCGATAGATGACGGTGACTTCGGCTGCGTGCGCGAACCGCAGGAGCGCAGCCTCCATCCGCCGTTTGCCGATGTAGCACCACGGGCACACGACGTCGGAGAAGATCTCCACCTGCACTGCATGCCGTCCTTTCGCCCATGCCGCCGCCACGCGGTGACCCTGCTGCGCAGCGCGCCCCGTCGCCGAAGCGTCTCCGGACGACGCCCCCGCGGACCGGCCTCGCCCGAAACAACCCCGGGCGGCGGAACGTTTCGTCCCAGGGGCCGTCCCACCGGCCGGACCGACTCAGTCGGCGAACGCCTCGCTCACCACCGCGCGTTGCTCCACCTCATGCACCTTCGCGGAACCGGCGGACGGCGCGGCCATCGCCCGTCGCGAGACCTTGGTCATCCCGGCAAGCCTCGGCAGCATGTCCGGCAGGTTGAGCTTCAAGAAGCTCCACGCGCCCTGGTTCGCAGGTTCCTCCTGAACCCAACGGAACTCCACGTCGCCGTAGGGGCTCAGCAGGTGATCCAGCTTGCGCCGCGGCACCGGGTAGATCTGCTCCAGGCGGACGATCGCGGTGTCGGTGATCTCGTGTTCGGTGCGGTAATGATCCAGTTCGTAGAAGAGCTTTCCCGAGACCAGGAGCACGCGGCGGACCTTCGCCGGATCGAGCGTCTGATCGGCCAGCACCGATTCGAACTTGCCCGTCGTGAAGTCGGCCACCTGAGACACCGCGGCCCTGTTGCGCAGCATCGACTTAGGCGTGTAAACGATCATCGGCCGGTGCACGCCGTCGAGCACGTGCCTTCGTAGCAGGTGGAAGTAGTTCGCCGGGGTGGACGGGATCGCCACCGTCATCGAACCCTCCGCGCAGAGTTGCAGGAATCGCTCGATGCGCCCCGAGGTGTGATCGGGTCCCTGACCTTCGTGCCCGTGTGGCAGCAGCAGCACGACACCGGACTGCTGCCCCCACTTGGCTTCCCCGGAGGAGAGATATTCGTCGATCACCGACTGCGCGCCGTTGACGAAGTCCCCGAACTGCGCCTCCCAAATGACCAACGCGTCCCGGTTGGCCACCGAGTACCCGTACTCGAAGCCCAGCGCGGCGTATTCCGTCAGCGCCGAGTCGTACACCAAGAAACGGGCCTGATCGTCGGAGAGATGCTGCAGCGGAAGGTATTCCCCGCCGGTGTTCCGATCGATCAACGCGGCGTGCCGCTGCACGAACGTGCCGCGCCGGGTGTCCTGCCCGCTCATCCGGACCATCCGGCCCTCCATCACCAGCGATCCGAGGGCAAGGAGTTCGGCGAAGGCCCAGTCGATATGCCCGTCCCGGGACATCTCGCGCCGGCGCTGAAGCACCGTCTTGACCCGCGGGTGTGGGGTGAAGGTCGCCGGCAGGTCGACATGCGCGTCGCCGATCCGGTGCACGGTCTCAAGCGGAACGCTGGTCTCCACCCTGGTCGGGATCTGCTGTTGCGCCTCGACCGACCCGGACGGTTCGGGGGGCGCCTTCTCCAGTTCGCGGACCTCGTTGAAGACCCGTTCGAGTTGGGTGTGGTAGTCGCGCAGCGACTCCTCGGCGTCCTGCTCCGACAGGTCTCCGCGGCCGACCAACGCCTCCGTGTAGATCTTCCGTACGCTGCGCTTTCCGTCGATGATCTGGTACATCTGCGGGTTGGTCATCGAAGGATCGTCACCCTCGTTGTGCCCGCGGCGGCGGTAACACACCATGTCGATGACGACGTCCTTGGCGAACTTCTGCCGGTATTCCACCGCCAACTGCGCCACCCACACGGCGGCCTCCGGATCGTCGCCGTTGACGTGGAAGATCGGCGCCTGGATCATCTTGGCCACATCGGTGCAGTACTCGCTGGAGCGCGAATACTCCGGGGCGGTGGTGAACCCAACCTGGTTGTTGATCACCACATGCACGGTTCCGCCGGTGCGGTAGCCACGCAGCAGCGACAGGTTCAGCGTCTCGGCGACCACGCCCTGCCCGGCGAACGCGGCGTCGCCGTGCAGCATCACCGCCAGGACGGAGAAGCCGCCCTCGCCCCGATCCAGGGTGTCCTGCTTCGCGCGGACCACGCCCTCCAGGACCGGGTCGACGACATCCAGGTGCGACGGGTTGGCCACCAACGAGACATCTATCTGCCCGCCGCCGAACGGGCGTATGTACTTCCCCTCCGCGCCCAGGTGGTACTTCACGTCGCCGCTGCCGTGCGCCTGCGCGGGATCGAGGTTGCCCTCGAACTCCCGGAAGATCTGCGAGTAGGGCTTGCCGACGATGTTCGCCAGCACGTTCAGCCGCCCACGGTGGGCCATGCCGAAGACGACCTCGTCCACCTCGTGCTCGGCGGCGGTGTTCAGGCAGGCGTCCAGTAGCGGGATGACCGTCTCGCCGCCCTCCAGGGAAAAGCGCTTCTGCCCGATGTACTTGGTCTGCAGGAATGTCTCGAATGCCTCGGCGGCGTTCAGCCGGGACAGGATGTACTTCTGCCGTTCCAGGCTGGGCTTGTCGCGACGACTCTCCACCCGCTCCTGGATCCAGCGGCGCTGGATCGGATCCATGATGTGCATGTATTCGACGCCGACCGTCCGGCAGTACGCATCGCGCAGCACACCGAGCACATCGCGCAGCTTCATGAAACGTTCGCCGTTGAACCCGCCGACCGGGAACTCCCGGTCCAGGTCCCACAGGGTCAGGTTGTGCTCGAGCACGTCGAGGTCCGGGTGGCGACGTTGGCGGTAGTTCAGCGGATCGGTGTCGGCCATCAGGTGGCCGCGGGTGCGGTAGGCGTCGATGATCTCGAGCACACGCGCGGTCTTGTCCACCGCGCCCTCGCGGCCCACGCTGCGGTCGGCCACCCATCGCACCGGCTCGTAGGGCACCTTCAGCGCCGCGAACACCTCGTCGTAGAAGCCGTCGTCCCCCAGCAGGAGTTGGTGCACCCGGCCGAGGAACTCCCCGGACTCGGCACCTTGGATCACCCGGTGGTCGTAGGTCGAGGTCAGCGTCATGATCTTCGAGATGCCGAGATCGGCGATGGTCTGCTCGCTCGCGCCCTGGAACTCGGCGGGGTACTCCATGGCGCCGACGCCGATGATCGTGCCCTGGCCGGCCATCAACCGCGGGACCGAATGGACGGTGCCGATGCCGCCCGGGTTGGTGAGCGAGATCGTGGCGCCCGCGTAGTCCTCCGGGGTCAGTTCACCGGCGCGCGCCTTGTGGACGACTTCCTCGTAGGCGGACCAGAACTCGGTGAAGCTCATGGTCTCGGTCGCCCTGATGGGGACGACGACCAGGGAACGGTTGCCGTTCTTCCCCGGCAGATCGATGGCCAGGCCCAGGTTGATGTGTGCCGGGGTGACGACCTGCGGCTTGTCGTCGACCATGTCGAAATGGCGGTTCATGGCCGGGTGGTCGCCGACCGCGCGGACCACCGCGTAGCCGATCAGGTGGGTGAAGGACACCTTGCCGCCGCGGTGGCGTCGCAGGAAGTTGTTGATGACGATGCGGTTGTCCGCGAGCAGCTTCGCCGGGACCGCGCGCACCGAGGTGGCGGTGGGCAGTTGCAGGGAGCTGGTCATGTTGCGCACCACCGCTGCCGCCGCGCCGCGCAACGGGCTGCGCGATTCGACGGCGGTGTCCTCCGCGGCTTCCGCCTTCTTGCTGCTGAGGACGTCCGCCGGGGTGACGGTGGTGGCCGGTCGGGTCGGCGGCGCTTCCGGCACGGGGGCCGCGCGGCCGGGCGCCGGGGTGGGCGCGGTTGCCGCCACCGGCCGGTGCTCGGCAGGCGGGGCGGTCGGCGGCGGCGCGGGTGGTGCGGGTGTCGGGGTGCGAGCCGTCCGCGGGGCCGGGGCGGCGACCCGGGCGGCGGTCGCTGGGCCCTCGCGGACCGCGGTGACGGTTCCGACCGGTGGGGGCGCGGCCGCGTCGGCATGGCCGGCGGCGCCGTGCGGCCGGGGGGACACCGCCCGGCCGTCGCCTGACCCGTTGCCGTCCGCAAGCTCTGCGAAGTACACCCGCCAGGTTGCGTCGACGCTGTTCGGGTCGGCTAGGAACTGCTGGTATTTTTCTTCAACGAACCAGTCGTTGGGTCCGAATTCCGGCACTGTCGCTGACGACACTGGTGGATCTCCGCCTGTCTGCACTCGATCGGATTTGACCACCTACCAGGCTAGCCTGCCCGGGAGGTTGGCGCGGCTTGGATCCGGCAAACGTTCCGATGGGACGCGGCCGGCGTTTCCGGCCCGCCGGCCATCGGCTTTGCGGGATGGCCGGGCCGCCGGCCGCGCGGCGGTATTCGCCCGGCCCGGCCACGCTTCGGCGGTAGCGCCCGCGACCTATCAGCCGAACGCGTTCAGGCCGGTCAACGCCCGGCCCAGCACCAACTGGTGCACCTCGGCGGTTCCCTCGTAGGTGAGCACGCTCTCCAGGTTGTTGGCGTGCCGCAGCACCGGATACTCGCCAGAAATACCGTTGGCGCCCAACAACGTTCGGCAGGCTCGTGCGATGGACAATGCCGTGCGGGTCGAGTTCAGCTTGCCCATGGAGACCATGACCGGGGTGGCGGCGTTCGCGTCGGCGGCGCGGCCGATGTGCAGGGCCATGAGGTAGGCCGCGGTGTACGCGGTCGTCATGTCGGCCAACTTCGCCTGGGTGAGCTGATACCCGCCGAGCGCCGCCCCGAACACCGTCCGCGTGCCGACATAGTCGAGCGCGACCTGCAGGCAATCCCGGGCTGCGCCGAGCGCGCCGAACAGGATGCCGGTGCGCGCCTCGGTGAGGCAGGACAGCGGGCCCTTCAGGCCGCGCGCATGCGGTAGCAGGGCCTCGGGGCCCAACCGGACGCCGTCCAGGTGGAGTTCGGCGGTCGCGGACGCGCGCAGCGACAGCTTCCCCGTCACCTCCCGCGTCGAAAAGCCCACCGTGCCGGCCGGCACGATGAACCCGCGAATGGTCTCCGACCCGTCGTCATCGACGAGCTTGGCCCACACCACGGCGACATCGGCCACGGTGCCGTTGGTGATCCACATCTTGGTGCCGCTCAGCACGAATCCGTCCCCGTCGCGCTGTGCCCTGGTGCGCATCGCCGCCGGGTCGGAACCCGCGTCCGGCTCGGTCAGCCCGAAGCACCCGACGACGCGGCCCTCGGCCATGGCCGGGAGCCAGCGGTCCTTCTGTTCGTCCGAGCCGTACCGGTGGATCGGGAACATGGCCAGCGACCCCTGGACCGAGACCAGCGAGCGGATGCCGGAGTCGGCGGCTTCGAGTTCCATGCACGCCAGGCCGTACGCGACGGTAGACGCGCCGGCGCACCCATGACCTGTCAGGTGCATGCCCAGCAGGCCGGTCCTGCCGAAGGCCGCGGCGAGATCGCGCACGGGTAGCTGACCCGTCTCGTACCAGTCCGCGACCCGCGGGCGTACCAGGTCGTTCATCAGTTGCCTGGTGGTGGCGCGGACCGCGCGTTCCTCTTCGGACAGCGTGCCGTCCACGTTCAGCAGATCCAGGGTGGTGCGCGCGGAGGCCATGTGCGTGAGGGTACTGGGCCGCCCGGGAGGGCGCGTGCCGCACGGTTCGTGTCAGAGCACCGGGTGGCCGAGCGCCTGGACCGTCAGCGTGACCGTCGGCACGCCGAAGAGCGCCCCGAACGTGACCTCGGCGGTCGCGGTGCACGTCAGCCGGACGGACCCGGCAGTGGTGTCGGCGGCCACGCTCGCCTGCGGGGTGTGGGTGGCCAGGTAGCTCTGCGCCGCCGAGAGCGCGGAGCGCCCCGGATTGCTGCCGGGCCCTCCGGTCAGTCGCGTCGCCTGCGCGGCGTCCGCCGCCGCGGCCGCAGCACCGTCGCAGGCACCCTGTAGCCGCGTCCGGGCCAGGAAGGCGGACGTCGCGGCGGTGACGCCGGAGCCGAGCAGCAGCAGTCCGATCACCATGCCGATGATCAACGGGGTCACCGAGCCGCGATCCGGTGTCCGCGCAGCTTGCCGGGCAACGACTCCGGGGCATTCCGGGCCGGCGGCGATGCGGAGGCTCCCGGCGGTCGCCCGGTCGCCGGCGCACGCTTCGAGGTCCACGCCCCGATCGGCCGCGGCGGCGTCCATCGCCATGCCGCCCGGCCCGATCAGCGGAACGAGGCCGCGTTCCACGCCGCGATCCGAGCGTCAACGGCGGCACATGCACCGCCGGCGCCGCGGGGCATGCCATCGCCCGGCTGGACCCCCATGGGGTAGCCCCCCGCGGAGGACCGGTGGCGATGCCCGGCGCGGAACGGTCCGGACGACACGGCGCGCTCCCTTCGGCACGTCGATGCGGCATTGCGTGCGGTCTGCGCGACCGAGCATAAACGCCGGGAAGCGGACGTGTCGGGTGATTTCGCTGGTTGTGGATGGTGGGGCTGACGGCTTTGGCTTCGGCTCGGCTCGCTGCGCACCATCCGCCATCGCGTCGCGTCGGGACTCAACCCATCCGGTCGGGCTCCGCCGGCCCTTCCAGCGTGCGCGTGGGCTGGACCGCGGCTGCCCGAAGCCGCCAGCCGACCAGCGCCAGATCGATCGCGGTGCGCCGCTCGCGCGAGGTCAGGTCGAGCCCGCCGAGCAGGGCCGACATCGTGTCCAGCCGCTGGTACAGCGTCTGTCGCCGCACCCCCAGCACGCGCGCCGCGGCAGCCTTGGACAACCCGCATGCCAGCAGGGTGTCGAGGGTTCGCACCAACTCCCTGCCGTGCGCCGCGTCGTAGTCCAGGAGCGGGCCGAGTTGCTCTGCGACGAACGTCGCCAACTCCGGATCAGCGGTGAATCGGCTCAGCAGGCGATGCACCCCCAGATCGCTTGCCAACAGGCCGCGCATCCCGCTGCGCAGGCGCCGGGCGAGCAGGCTGGCCTCCCGGGCGGTCCGCAGCGACCCGGAGAGCGCCGCGAATTCGGCCACCACCGGACCACACGTCACCGCCACGGCCCGCCCGCTGGGCAGCGCCGCGTCGACCCGGTCGGCCAGCCGGGCCACCAGCGCGCGCAGGTCGTCGGCGTCGGTGGCGGCCACGACGAGGTAGCTGCCGTCGAGTTCGGCCACCAGGGCGGTCCCGAACTGGGCTTCGGCCGCCGTTGTGACGGCCGTCATGGTCGCCTGCGCCGCCGCGCCGCCGCTGCGACCCTCGCGTGGCACGGCGCCCTCGCGTTCCGGTTGGGGGGCCGTCGAAGCGATCGCGATCGTCGGGTGCCCGGCCTGGTCGGCCAAGATCGTCGGGTGCCCGGTAGGGCCGGCCGCGCGCCCCGACTTCCGGTCCGGACGGAACGGGTTTCGCGCGGGGCCGGTCGATGCGTCGGCGGTCGGCAGCGCCCGTCGGACGCCGGTCCGCGCGTCGACGCGCGGCGGTAGTTTGCTCGGCCCAACCGGGTCTACCGCGAGGCAGATGGCCACCGCCCGCTGGCCCGGACGGATGACGACGCCGAGAGCGGCCGCCCTGCCGGCCAACTCGTCCGCCGAGGAGTACTGCCGGCCGAAGATCTCCCGTACCAGCAGGGCCCCCGCCCGGCGCCGGCCGAACCCCGCCGCAGATGCGCCGGTGCGCCCCAACTCCAACGCCACCGCGACCGCTCCGCGTTCGGCCACCGTCGCGCGAACCCCGTTGGGCGCTCCCGCCACCAGGAGTTGGCCCCAGGCGCGACCGAAAAGCTCGACCGGAACCCGGGGCGCGCCGCTGGGGCTGTCGCCGTCGGCGTCCGACGCGCCGGTCTCGCCGCGACTCGAACCCCGCTCCCGGTCGGAGGCCGCGACCAGATGGCCGTCCTCGGCGTACAGCCGGACCGGGCACCCCGCCAGGTCGGCGAGCACCCGCAAGACGGCCAACAGGCCCGCACCGGCGAGCAATGCCGGCACGATCGCGGCCTGAATCTGCTCCGCCAGGCGCAAACGCCCGATCTCCTCGGACAGCAGAAGGGCATGGACCTCCTCGGTCACCTCGACGAAGGGCACGATCCCGCGCAGCGTCACGAGCGGCAGGTTGGCATCGCGGGCGGCGCTGACCAATGCGGGCGGCGCGCTGGTGAACGTGCGGCCCAGTTCGAGTACCAGGGCGGCGATGGATCGTTGGCCGAGGCCGGTCGCGTAGTCCCGCAACGCGGCCGGACTCATCCCCACCAGCCCGAGGCCGGTCGTCAGCAGCACCTCGCCGCCCTTGAGCAGCGGCGCGATTTCGTAGATCTCGCTGGTGTGGACCCATCGCACCTCGCGGCGCTGCAGGTCGCCGCCGGCCAGTACCTCGGGCCGGCCCCGCCGCATGACGGGCAACTCCAGCAGGTCGGCAACCGTCAATGTTCCGGCTGGGTACGGGCGGCGGGACGGCAGGCCGGCCGGTTCCGCGCCGGCCGGTCCGGCGCCTTCGCCGGGGCGTGGCGGTGGTGCCGCCGTATCGGGGGCCGGAACGACCGCCGATTCGGGGGCCGGTGGCCCCGGCGCCGGCGCACCGTCACCCCTCCCCGGCGGCTCGGAAAGCCGCCATGCGTGCTCGATCATCGACCTACCGTCCGCTCTGATGGACACAGCGTCAAATCGGGGCGGCATTTGAGCGGTCGTTACGTCTCTATCGCGGTCATGGTGTGACGCGGTTGCATGGCGAACGTCCCTCCCGCCGCCATGCCGGTAGGCAGCCGACCGGTTGCCGGCCGGCCCCGGCCAGGCCTTCCGGGGCCAGTCGAGAAAGGTCATCCCATGCGCTCAGGCTCCTCCGAAGAACGATCCCGTCGCGGTCATCCGGCCGGCCCGATGCGCGGTCACCTGGGCGGCCGGGTGCATGGCCCGCTGCGCGGCCGTCGGCATCGGACCGCAGCGGCCTCGCTGGTCGCGCTCGCCGCCCTGGTGCTGTCCGCGTGCGGTGGCACCACCGGCTCGACGACCGGTTCGAGCACGACGAGCGGGACCGGCCAAGGGTCGGGCCAGACCACCGGCTCCGGCGCGCCGAACACCGAAAAGCCGCTTGTCTATGGTGTTTTCGCAACTCCGCTGGAGGAGCCCTGGGACGGCGCGGTGCATCAGGCGCTGCAGGCCGCGGCCGCCGACGGCGAGATCATCTACAAGCACACCGACAACAACGACTCCGACGACAAGATGACCAGGACCCTGACGGACCTGCTGACCAATGAGAAGCCGGCCATCGTCGTCGGCGACGCGTTCTCCTCCGAAGGCGCGATCCGGGCGGTGGCGAAGAACTACCCCGACGTCCAGTTCGCGTTCGGCTCCGGTGAGGCGCCGGTGGAGCCGAACTTCTCCACCTTCGACAACTGGTTGCAGGACCCGGGCTACCTGGCGGGGATGCTGGCGGGCGGCGTGACGAAGTCGGGCACCATCGGCGTCGTCGCGGCCATGCCGATCCCGGAGGTGAACCGGATCGTGAACGCGTTCATCAAGGGCGTGGCGGAGACCAACGACAAGGCCACCGTCAAGGTGACGTTCATCAACTCGTTCTTCGATCCGACCACCGCCAAGCAGGCGGCGCTGGCGCAGGTGGCGCAGGGCGCCGACGTGTTGTTCGCCGAGCGGGACGGGGTCATCGAAGCGGCCAAGGAAAAGAACCTGCCGGCCATCGGAATGATGGTCGACCAGCACGATCAGGCGCCGCACAACGTGATGACTTCGCTGGTGTGGAACATGCGGCCGACCGTCGAGGAGATCATCAAGGAGTACCGCGCCGGCACGCTGCATTCGCAGGATCTGGGCCAGTTCTCGTTCATGCGCAACGGCGGTTCCTCGCTGGCGCCGATCAATACCGACATCCCCGGCGGCATCCCGCAAGATGTGCTCGACAAGGTGAACGCGAAGAAGCAGGCGATCATGGACGGCTCGTTCACCACACCGATCGACGAGGGTGCGCCGGCCGGGTCGACCACCGTCGGCGGATGAGCCCGGCCGGTTCCGATCGTGAACCGCCGTCGGCGGTGACGGCGCCTTCCGGGCCCGACGGGTCGGTTCCGCCGGATGGCTCGGTTCGTCCGCATGGCTCGGTGACGGCGCGTTCCCGGCCGGCGGGATGGGTTCCGCCGGCCGGGTCGGTTCCGCTGGTGCGGCTTCGCGGGATCGTCAAGTCGTTCGGCGAGTTGCTCGCCAACGACGGGATCGACCTGTCGCTCATGCCGGGTGAGGTGCACGCCCTGCTCGGGGAGAACGGGGCCGGCAAGACCACGCTGATGCGGATCCTGTACGGGCTGACCCGTCCGGACGCCGGTGCGATCGAGATCGACGGCTCGCCGGTGGCGATCGGATCGCCGGCGGATGCCATCGCGGCCGGGATCGGCATGGTGACCCAGCACTTCTCGCTGGTCGGCCGGATGACGGTGACGGAGAACCTGCTGCTGTCCCGCACGGGGCTCGGGCTGGTGGACCGGCGCGCCGGCCGGGAGATGGTGGCCGCAGCGGCACAGCGCCTGGGGGTTCGGGTCGATCCGGATGCGCGGGTGGAGCGGCTGTCGGTCGGTGAGCAGCAACGGGTGGAGATCCTCAAGGCGCTGTCCCGCGACTGTCGGGTGCTGATCCTCGACGAGCCGACCGCGGT
>CAZUXD010000030.1:0-46721 GCA_964624455.1 uncultured Actinomycetes bacterium
CCGCCGGCGACCCGGCGGCCGACCCGCGCGGGCGCGGCGCACCCGGCGGCCGACCGCCCCGGGAACGCCCCGGCCGGCGCCCCGTCGACGCCTCGCCGGACCGGGCGATCCGTCGCGCCGCGGGCGGGCGTCCGCCGACGGGCGGCCGCTCTCGTGCTCGCGCCGCTGGCCCGGCAGATCGCCGCCCTGGGGTTGGCGCTGTGCGCGGTCGCGTTGTCGCTGGCGTATCCGTTGCGCGCGTACCTGCACCAGCAGGCCGCCGAGCAGGTGGCGGTGGTCCAGCAGCACGAGTTGGAGCAGCAGATCGCCGACCTGCAGGCCCAGGAGGCGGCGCTGCGCGATCCGGCGTACATCAAGGCCGAGGCAAAGCGGCGCCTGCAGTACGTCAGCCCCGGCGACACCGTCTATGTGATCAAGGTGCCGAAGCCCGCCGCCTCGTCACCGCCGTCCCAGCAGCCCGCGACGGCGACCGGTCCGTCCGGCGCGAGCGGCAACGCCGACGCGGCGTCCTCCGGCGGCAGCGGCGAGGATCGCTCCGCCGCGACCGCGCAAACCGCTGACGGCTCGTCGACGGGTCCCCGACCCGGCGGAGCCGACCCCTGGTACGCGTCCCTGTGGAACACGTTGGGAGGGGACCGCGATGCAGCACCGGCGGGCGCCCCGCCGCGGTGAAACCAGGCGTGCGGCGCGGACGCGCGTGGCGCCCGGGCCGGAAACGAATGGGACGCGGCCATGTTCGGTGAACCCGCCGGGCTGACTCCCTTCACCGCCGCCGACGCGCAGGCGTTCTTGCGCGAGATGGGCCGGCCCGCTCGCGGGGTGCTGGCGGTCGCCTATCGCTGCGCGCACCGGATACCGGCAGTCGTCCAGACGGCACCGAGGCTGCCGGACGGCACGCCCTTCCCGACCATGTTCTATCTGTGCTGCTCCGCGCTGACCGTTGCGGTGAGCCGGATGGAATCGGCCGGGATGATGGGGGAGATGACGCAGCAGCTGGCCGCCGACCCGGGCCTGGCAGCGGCGCACCGCCGGGCCCACGAGGCCTACCTGGCGGTGCGAAACGCGGTCGAGGACCTGGGGGTCGACGTCAGCGCCGGCGGAATGCCCGGCCGCGTCAAATGCCTGCATGCCTTGGTCGCGCATTCGCTGGCCGCCGGGCGGGGAGTCGATCCGCTCGGTGATCGAGCCCTCGACGCACTGGCGCAGTACACCCGCGGTGAGCCGCCCTGCGCGCGCCTCGGTTGACCCGCCGGGAACCGGCGACCCGGCTCGGTCACCGGTCGGACGGGCCGGTCGGATCGTCGAGGAACCGGCGGATCCGCTCGCCCACCCGGAACATCGAGGCCAGCACGGCGTCCCGGTCCGCCTCGTGGAAGGTGGCCAGCACCGCGTACGCCATGCCCCGACGGGGTCCGGTCGCAAGTCCGACGTCGGCGCGGACGCCATCATGTGCGCCGGTGATGTGGGCCAGCGTCAGGCCGCGGTCGGGTTCGGTGTGTGCCAGCGGGTCCAGGCCCAGCGCGCCGGCCACCATGGAGGTGTCCGCGTTCGTCGCCAGCCAATCCAGCACCTGCTTGGAGACCGCGCGGGACCGGACCTGTCCCTGGCCGAGCGCCAGCATGAGCGAGGCGAACTCTGCCGCGGTGCCCACCGACCGGGCCGGCGGATCGGACGGGCGGCGGACGTCACGGGCCCAGTCCGCCAGCGCGACGTGGGTCAGGCCCATGGTCCGCGCGCGGTCGGCGACCGCGGGGAGCCCGATGTGGCGCAGCAGCACATTCGCCGCGAGGTTGTCGCCTATCGCCCCCACCAACGCCGCGAGGTCGGCGGCGGGCAGCGTCCTGGTTCGCAGGTGTTGCCACAGGCCCGCGCCGGCCACGGAATCTGCCGCGGCGGGGGTGAGTGGCTCGTCCCGCGAGAGCCGGCCGTCGAAGAACCGGACCGCCGTCTCGGCCAGCAGCAGGATCGCGCCGGCCGCCGCGGTGTCGTGCACCCGATCGGCGTCGTCGGCGGCCAGCACCGCGCCATTGGCGGCGTCCCGAAGGCACACCGAGATGATCGGCGATCCGGGCCGGGGGCGTGGCAGCGCGACGGTCACGCGGCTGAGCCTAGAAGATCGCGGCCGCGCCGGGATGATCCGGCCACTGCGGGACCCGACCCGGGTTGTCCACCCCGGAGCCGATATGCCACGGTGACACTGCATTCCGCGGCAGTGAGGGACCGACACGCCGCATCAGGGCGCTCTTGCCCCGATACCTTGTGGAGGACGTGCCGATGGCCAAGCTCAAGCCCAAGGAGAAGGCGTACTACGCGCACTTCTCCACGGCGGCGCACGCGGCATCCGTCGCCGCGCAGGCGTTGGCGACGCTGAACGGCAGGCCGGCCGACCGGGGGGCCGTCGCGGAACAGTTGGCGGCCCTCGCCGAGGTCGCGGACGCCGAATACCGCTCCGTGTTGACAGCGCTGCACGCGAGCTTCGTCACACCGTTCGAGCGCACCGAGATCCAGGCTCTCGCGCGCGCCCTGGCCGCCGCCGTGCGTCACCTCGAGGCGGCCGGGGCGCTGGTGCACCTGCTCGACCCGCGCGACCTGCCGTCCGAGTTCGTGACGGTGACGCAATTGCTCGAGCAGGCGGCGCTGGCGACGGAGGAGACGATAGGGAGGCTGCGCAAGCTCAAGGGCATCAAGCAGCACCACACGACCATCCGGCAGTTGGCCGCGCAGGCCGAGTTCGACCGGCGGCTGTTGCTGGTCCGGTTGACCAGCGGGGAGGTCGATGCGCTGGACGCGGTGGAGATCCGGGCGGTATCCGACGAACTCAACGCGACGGTCGCGGCATTCGTGGAGGTCGCCGAGATCGTGGAGACCGTCTTGATCACGGAGGGCTGAGCGCCGCTATGACGGCCTTGGTGATCACGGTTGCGCTTGCGCTGATCTTCACCTTCACGAACGGATTCCATGATTCGGCGAACGCCATTGCCGTCTCGATCGCGACCAGGGCGCTGCTGCCGTGGGTGGCGTTGGTCATCGCGGCGGCCGGCAACCTCGTGGGCGCCTTCTTCGGCGCGAAGGTGGCCACCACGGTCGGGAGCGGTCTGATTGCGCTCCCGTCGGACAGCGCCGTCATGCTGGTCGTCGGTGCCGCCCTCGTCGGCGCGATCGGGTGGAACCTGATCACCTGGCGGTTCGGCCTGCCCTCCTCCTCGTCGCATGCGCTCATCGGAGGCATGGTCGGCGCCACCCTGCCGACGGGTATGGCCGTGCTCTGGGGCGGCGTGGTCGAGAAGGTGCTCATCCCCATGGTCCTCTCGCCGGTGGTGGGGTTTGCCGCCGGCTACATCGTCATGCTTTCCATGATGTGGGCCTTCCGCCGCGTCTCGCCGAGCAAGTTGCGGCACGGATTCCGGAGGGCGCAATGGGGCTCGTCCTCTGCCATGGCCTTTGGGCACGGCATGCAGGATGCCGCGAAGACGATGGGGATACTGGTGCTCGCGCTCAATGTCGCCGGAGTGCACTCGGGCCAGTCCATCCCGCTGTGGGTGTACCTCTCCTGCGCCGGCGTCCTCGCGGTGGGCACCGCGACCGGGGGGTTTCGGATAATGAAGACGTTGGGGACCAGGGTCGTCGCGCTGGATCCCCCGCAGGGATTCGCCGCCGAGGCGGTGGGCGCGGTCGTCCTGTACGGCGCCGCGGTCTTCGGCGCACCGATCTCCACCACCCAGGTGATCTCATCCTCGATCATGGGGGTCGGCGCCACCCGGCGGCTGACGGCGGTGAACTGGAAGGTGGCCGTCAACATCGGCAAGGCGTGGATCTACACCTTCCCCGGGGCGGGTCTGATCGCGGCCGGGGCATGGGCGGTCGGGTGGCTCATCCTCCCGGGGTGATCCTTCGCGGTGCGAATGCCGGCGCTGCGAGCTGCCGGATCGCCCCACGCGCACCGCGGCACGTGAGGCGATTGGCGGCCGGTCCGCCGAACGGGTAGAGTAAAGCGCTGGCGCGCGTTGCCGTGCCGGTCTGCTGTGGCCGCAGACCGGTGCCGCTCCCTCTTACGTGACACCCGTGATGGTCCGGCCGAACGGTCGGATGCATTGCGGCGTGCCCGCCCCTGGTCCACAGCGGCGGGCCGGGCCGGAACCGGCGCAGGACCGCCGAACAACTGCAGCAGGACAAGAGCAGCAAAGAACAGAGTGCGGAGGACATGGCCAAAAAGGACGGGGCCATCGAGGTCGAGGGCCGTGTGGTCGAACCCCTACCCAACGCGACGTTTCGCGTGGAGTTGGAGAACGGGCACCGGGTCCTGGCCCACATCAGCGGCAAGATGCGGCAGAACTACATTCGCATCCTGCCGGAGGACCGTGTGGTCGTGGAGCTCTCGCCCTACGACCTGACCCGCGGTCGAATCGTCTACCGCTACAAGTAACGGCGGGCGGGCCGGCGTCATGCGCCGGGGAGCCCGCAGAGCGCGCCCATCCGATATGGCCGCCGGGAGCGTCCGGCACCAGGAGAGAGCAATGAAGGTCCAGCCAAGCGTCAAGAAGATCTGCGACAAGTGCAAGGTGATCCGCCGGCACGGCGTCGTCATGGTCATCTGCGAAAACCCTCGGCACAAGCAGCGTCAAGGCTGACGCGCATGTCTTGCCGACCCTGGACAGCCCGGGCGGCGAGAAGCAGTCCATCCATCGCGTGACCACCCGCCTGCAGGGCGGGACACCCCCGGTCGGAGGCCGGGGCCCGGATCATCTGGTCCGGGACGGGACGCGACCGACACCTCCGCGCACAACGAAGGAGAGCGCGCCAGATGGCACGACTCGTCGGAGTCGACCTTCCCCGCGACAAGCGGATGGAGGTCGCACTGACCTACATCTACGGGATCGGGCGCACCCGATCCCTGGCCCTGCTGAAGGCCACCGGCATCAGCCCCGAACAGCGGAGCAAGGACCTGACGGACGAGCAGGTCCTGGCCTTGCGCGACGCGATCGAGGCCGACGAGTACAAGGTCGAAGGTGACCTGCGCCGCGAGGTGCAGGCGGACATTCGCCGCAAGATGGAGATCGGGTCCTACCAGGGGATTCGTCACCGTCGTCACCTGCCGGTCCGCGGCCAGCGCACCAAGACGAACGCGCGCACCCGCAAGGGACCCAAGAAGACCATCGCCGGGAAGAAGAAGGCCCGCTAACAAAGGTTAGGGAACAGAGCAGATGCCCCCCAAGTCACGTCAGGCCCCCGGCGCCGTCAAGAAGGTCCGGCGTAAGGAACGCAAGAACGTCGCGCACGGCCAGGCGCACATCAAGTCCACGTTCAACAACACCATCGTGTCGATCACCGACCAGACCGGAGCGGTCATCAGCTGGGCGTCGGCCGGCCACGTCGGTTTCAAGGGATCGCGCAAGTCGACCCCGTTCGCCGCCCAGATGGCTGCGGAGAACGCCGCGCGGCAGGCCATGGAACACGGCATGCACAAGGTCGACGTGTTCGTCAAGGGTCCCGGCTCCGGCCGGGAGACCGCGATCCGATCGCTGCAGGCAGCCGGCCTGGAGGTGGGCGCCATCTCCGACGTCACACCGCAGGCCCACAACGGCACCCGGCCGCCCAAACGGCGCCGGGTCTGACACGGGTCCAAGAGGAGGAACCAACACCGATGGCCCGATACACCGGACCCATGACCAAGAAGTCCCGCCGCCTGCGCACCGACCTGGTCGGCGGCGACATGTCCTTCGACCGCCGGCCCTTCCCGCCGGGCCAGCACGGCCGCAGCCGGATCAAGGAGAAGGAGTACCTGACCCAGTTGCAGGAGAAGCAGAAGGCCCGCTTCACCTACGGCGTGATGGAGAAGCAGTTCACGCGGTACTACAAGGAGGCCGCGGGTCGGCCCGGCAAGACCGGTGACACCCTGCTGCAGATCCTGGAGTCCCGGCTGGACAACGTCGTCTACCGTGCCGGCCTCGCCCGTACCCGCCGGGCCGCCCGACAACTCGTCACCCACGGCCATTTCGAGGTGGGCGGCCATCGGGTGGACGTGCCCAGCTATCGGGTCGAGCAGTACGACATCATCACGGTGCGCAAGCAGTCCACGGAGGCGTTCCCGTTCGAGTTGGCGCGCCAGACCTACGGGGAGCGGCCGGTTCCGCCCTGGATCCAGGTTGTTCCCGGGACGCTGCAGATCCTCATCCATCAACTGCCGGTGCGCGCCCAGATCGATTCGCAGCTCACCGAGCAGCTGATCGTGGAGTACTACTCGAAGTAGCGTTCCGCCCGCCCGGGTCGCGTTCCAGCGGCCCGGTCGGGCGTCGCCGAACCCGGTCCGGCGCGCTGCCGGGCTGGGGACGGCGCCACCTCGGCGGTGCCGGGGTGGACAGGCCGGCGGGCATCCGCCACCGGCCGCCGCCACCGCATGACGTCATATGGCGGGCGTCATTTGCGAACACGGAGGAATTCACGTGCTGATCTCACAGCGGCCCGTCCTGAACGAGGAAGTCATCACCGACGGGATCCGCTCCCGGTTCACCATCGAGCCGCTCGAACCCGGATTCGGCTACACGCTGGGCAATTCGCTGCGCCGCACCCTGCTCTCGTCGATCCCCGGCGCGTCCGTCACCAGCATCCGCATCGACGGGGTGCTGCACGAGTTCACGACGGTGCCCGGTGTCAAGGAGGACGTCACCGAGATCATCCTCAACTTGAAGGAACTCGTCGTCTCGTCCGACGAGGACGAGCCGGTGACGATGTACCTGCGCAAGCAGGGTCCCGGCGAGGTGATGGCCGCCGATATCGCGCCGCCGGCCGGCGTGACGGTGCACAACCCCGAGCTGAAGCTGGCCACCCTGACCAAGAAGGGCAAGCTGGAGATCGAGCTGGTCGTCGAACGGGGCCGCGGCTACGTCCCGGCCGCCCCGAACAAGGTGCTGGGCGCCGAAATCGGGCGGATACCCGTCGACTCGATCTACTCCCCGGTGAAGAAGGTCACCTACCGGGTCGACGCGACGCGTGTCGAGCAGCGCACCGACTTCGACAAACTGGTGCTGGACGTGACGACCAAACCGTCGATCACGCCCCGCGATGCGTTGGCCAGCGCCGGCAGCACCCTGGTCGAGCTGTTCGGCCTGGCGCGCGAGCTCAACCTCGAGGCGGAGGGTATCGAGATCGGCCCGAGCAACGCCGAGGCGGACCACATCGCGGCGTTCGCCATGCCGATCGAGGACATGGACCTGACGGTGCGCTCCTACAACTGCCTCAAGCGTGAGGGCATCCACACCGTGGGCGAACTCGTCACCCGCACCGAGGCCGACCTGCTGGACATCCGCAACTTCGGCCAGAAGTCGATCGACGAGGTCAAGGAGAAGCTCTACGGGTTGGGCCTGGCGCTGAAGGATTCGCCCGTCGGATTCGAACCGGGAGCGGCTGGCATGTCCTATGGCGAGGGCGACTGGGACGATAACGGCGAAGACTACGCCGAGACCGAGCAGATCTGACCGGATCGAACCGGTCGATACGGCACGCCCACCGACAGGACAGACACCGCGGGCGGCTCGCGAAGAGCGACGAGCCACTCCAACGGAGCAGATCGAGGAGCAAACGACAATGCCCACCCCTCCCAAGGGACCCCGGCTCGGCGGATCGCCCGCCCACGAACGGCTGATCCTGGCCAACCTGGCGCGGTCGCTGTTCGAGCACGGAAAGATCACCACGACCACGACCAAGGCGAAGCGGTTGCGCCCGGTGGCAGAGCGGCTGATCACGGCCGCCCGGCGCGGCACGCTGCACTCGCGGCGGGAGGCGCTGAAGGTGATCCGGGACAAGGACGTCCTGCACAAGCTGTTCGCCGAGATCGGCCCGTCGTTCGCGACCCGCGACGGGGGGTACACCCGGATCACCCGGTTGCTGCCGCGCAAGGGCGACAACGCGCCGATGTCCGTCATCGAACTGATCGCCGAGGAGACCGTCTCGGCGGCTGCGTCGCGGACTGCGCGCACGGCCGCGTCCCGGAGAAGGGCCAAGGCGGCGTCCGCCGAGCCGGCCGGTACTGCGGCGGCTGCGGGCGCCGGGTCCACCCCGCCGGAAGGGGGCGTCCCGGCCGCGGCGGCGGCAACCGATCCGCAGGCGCCGGCCCAGCCGGCGGCGGAAGCCGACGAATCGGCTCTCCCGCTCGGTGACGAGGCTGCGGGTGACGAGGCTGCCGGTGACGAGGCCGTCGCGGTCGAGGAGTCGGCATCCACCGAGGACGCCCCGTACGGCGCGGGATCCCATGCGCCGCTGGACGACGGGTCGCAGCCCGGCGGTTTCCCCATCAAGGGCAACGCCGATTCGATGCTGTACCACATCCCGGGCAGCCCGTACTACGAGCAGACCGTCGCCGAGGTGTGGTTCGCCGACGCGCAGGCCGCCGAGGCGGCCGGCTTCTCGTTGCCGCCGTCCCAGGCGGAGGCCGCTGGTGAGGAGTTGGCGGACCAGTAGCCCCGCCGGGAAGATCACCGGTTGGGCCGGATGTCCCGCCAGGCGAGGCGAACGCCCCGTGGCGCAGGTCTCCCGCCGGCGGCCCGGCCCGCGGCGGCATCGAGGGGGCGGCCAGTGCCTGAGGAACCCGACAGCCCGACGATGACGGTGCGTCTGCGGCTCGGCGTCTGCTACGACGGGACGGAGTTCTCCGGCTGGGCCCTGCAGCCCGGCCGGCGCACCGTGGCAGGCACGCTCGGCGAGGCGCTCCAGACCCTGTTCGGGGTGGCCGTGCCGATGGTGGTCGCGGGCCGCACCGACGCCGGGGTGCACGCAACCGGACAGGTCGCTCACATCGACGTGGATCGGGAGGTGCTGGCCGGTCTGGTGCCGAGGCACCTGAGAACCGGGGTCACGTCGGGCGGAACGGTGGATGCCTCCTCGGATCCGTCGCGCGAGGAGTCGACGGGTTGGGCGGACGCCTTGGCGGCCGGGGCCGTCGGCTTGCGGCGGCGGCTCGCCGGCCTGCTGCCGCTCGATCTTCGCATCACAGCGACCAGCCTCGCCCCGGCCGGGTTCGATGCCCGGTTCTCCGCGACGCGCCGGCACTACCGCTACCGGATCGCGTGCAGCGAGTGGGGGGCCCCGCCGCTGCGGCGCGCCGACACGCTCGTCTGGCGTCGGCCCCTCGACACCGATGCGATGCAGCGCGCTGCGGACCGGCTCGTCGGGCTGCGCGACTTCGCCGCGTATTGCAAGCCGCGGGAAGGCGCCACGACCATCCGGGACCTGCAGCGGCTGACCGTCACCGCGCGCCCGCTCGGCCCGGCCGCTGCCCCTGCCGCCGGCGCGGCCGGCGACCCCGGGACGCTGGTGCGCATCGACGTCACCGCCGATGCGTTCTGCCATTCGATGGTGCGCAGCCTGGTCGGCGCCCTGCTCGCCGTGGGCGCCGCGCGCATGGCGGTGCACGTTCCCGCGGAAGTGTTGGCGGCCGGCAGGCGGGCCGCCGAACTCGCGGTCGCGCCCGCCCACGGATTGACGCTGGTCGGCGTGGACTATCCGTCGGATGCCGAGATGGCCCACCGGGCGGTTCAAACTCGCGCGCTGCGGACGATGCCGAGTTGATCCCGGGCCGGAACAGGTGAGGCGCCTCCGGCCACGCGCCCAAATTCCAGGCAGGCACGTCATCGCTTTGACCCGGCGGTCGCGGGATTGGTACTCTTGATAGTCGGTGCGTCGCTGCCGGCCGTCGGTGGCTGCTCGACGGAGGCGCCGAGCATGACGGAGCTTCAGCGGATCGACGCCGCACCCGTGGGGAGAGCCCACACCGAACCTGAACGAGAACGAAGAGGATCAGCGTGCGTACCTTCAGCCCGAAGCCGGCCGACATCAGCCGCGCCTGGCACGTCATCGACGCGACCGACGTGGTGCTCGGCCGGCTCGCCAGCCAGGCGGCCCAGTTGCTGCGCGGCAAGCACAAGACGATCTACGCACCGCACATGGACACCGGCGACTTCGTCATCATCGTCAACGCCGAAAAGGTGTCGCTGTCCGGCTCGAAGCGGGACACCAAGATGATCTACCACCACTCCGGCTACCCCGGCGGCCTCCGCGCCCGGACGGCCGGCCAGTTGCTGGAGAGCCGTCCGCACAAGTTGGTGGAGCGGGCCGTCGTCGGCATGCTTCCCAAGGGCAGCCTGGGCCGGGCGATGGGCCGCAAGCTGAAGGTGTACGCCGGCCCGGACCACCCGCACGCCGCGCAGAAGCCGCAGCCTTTCGTCCTCTTGCAGGTCTCCCAGTGACGCCCGCCCCCACCGCCGAACCCTCCGACAGCGAGATGAGTGACCTTGTGACCGAGACCGCCGAGACGGCCGCGACCGACTCGAACCCCGGCGACACGGCGCCGGCCGACACCGCCGCCGGCGAAGCCGCGGCGCCAGCCGACACCGCCGCCGGCGAAGCCGCCGCGCCAGCCGACACCGCCGCCGGCGAAGCCGCGGCGCCGGGCGACACCGCCGCCGGCGAAGCCGCCGCGGCGACCGACACCACCACCGCCGACGACACCGCCGCAGCTAGCGGGGACGAGGAAGTCGCAGGCGTAGCGGGTGCGCCCACCGACGAGCAACCCGCCCCGGCCGTCGTTCCGGCCGCCCGCCGGCTCGGGGCGGACCGCCCCGTCCTCACGGTCGGCCGTCGCAAACGGGCGATCGTGCGGGTTCGGCTGATCTCCGGTACCGGGCAGTTCTCGCTCAACGGCCGCAGCCTCGACTCGTACTTCCCCAACAAGGTCCATCAGCAGTTGATCAAGGAGCCGCTGACGGCGCTGGATCGCGTGGGCAGCTTCGACGTCATCGCCCGCCTCTCGGGCGGCGGCGTCACCGGACAGGCCGGCGCGCTCCGGTTGGGCATCGCGCGCGCCCTGATCGAGGTCGACGAGACGGACCGCCCGGCCCTGAAGAAGGCCGGGTTCCTGACTCGCGACGCGCGGGTGAAGGAACGCAAGAAGTATGGCCTGAAGAAGGCCCGGAAGGCACCGCAGTACTCGAAGCGCTGATGCCCAGGCTGTTCGGCACCGACGGCGTTCGCGGACTGGCGAACGCGGACCTCACGCCGGGCCTGGCCTTGCGTTTGGCCACGTCCGCGGCCCGAGTGCTGACCGCGCTGCCGCTGGCCCAGGCGTCGAGCTTCGCGCTGACCTCTGGCGGCGCGGTACCGTCAGCCGTCGTCAGCGGGTCGGTGACGAACATCCCGGAAGGCACGGTCTCGGGTTCGGTCCGGCGCGGTGGCCGCCCGATGGCGGTGCTCGGCCGCGATCCGCGCGCCAGCGGGGAGATGCTCGAGGCAGCGGTCGCGGCCGGCCTCGCCTCCGCCGGTGTCGACGTTCTGCAATTGGGCGTGCTGCCGACGCCCGCGGTCGCGTTCCTCACCGCAGACCTGGGCGCGGACCTGGGCATCGTCATCTCCGCATCGCACAACGCCATGCCCGACAACGGCATCAAGATCTTCGCGGCGGGTGGGCGCAAACTGTCCGACGCCGCCGAAGACCTGATCGAATCCGGAATGGACGACCGCCCCTCCGGCCTGCCGACCGGCGAGGACGTCGGGCGGATCCGGCCGGTTCCGGAGGCGACGCGGCGCTACACGGACCATCTGCTGTTGGCAACTCCGCACCCGCTCGCCGGATTGCGGGTCGTGGTGGACTGCGCGAACGGGGCAGCCTCCGAGGTGGCGCCCGAGGCGTACCGCCGGGCCGGCGCCGAGGTGATCGTGATCGGCGGGTCACCGGACGGGCTGAACATCAACGACGGCGTGGGTTCCACCCACCTCGACACGTTGCGCGAGGCGGTGATCGCGCACCGCGCCGACCTCGGAATCGCGCACGACGGTGACGCGGACCGATGCCTGGCGGTGGCCGCCGACGGGACCGATGTCGACGGCGACGCGATACTCGGGTTGCTGGCCGTGTCGCTGCGCGAGCGGGGCGAACTCACGCACCACACGGTCGTGACCACCGTTATGGCCAACATCGGTTTGCATCGGGCGATGGCCGCGGCCGGAATCGCGGTGCGCAGCACGGCGGTGGGGGATCGGTACGTCCTGGAGGAGATGCTCGCCGGCGGCTTCGTGCTCGGCGGGGAGCAGTCCGGACACATCATTCTCTCCGAACTGGCCACCACCGGTGACGGCCTGCTCACAGCGCTGCACCTGATGGCGATCGTTGCCGCATCCGGCCGATCGCTCGCGGAGCTGGCGGCGACGGTGCCGCGGTTCCCGCAGGCGCTGGTCAATGTCCGGGTGGCGGACAAGGCCGGCGCGCTTGCGGCGGAACCGGTACTGCGTGCGGTGGCCGCGGCCGAGGCGGAACTCGGCAGCGCCGGCCGGGTGCTGCTGCGCCCGTCCGGGACCGAGCCGGTGGTGCGAGTCATGGTGGAGGCGGCGATCGAGGCGGACGCCGTGCGCATCTCCGAGCAGATCGCCAAGGCGGTGGCGGCCCGCGGGGCGACCGTGTCGTGACGCCGCCCGAAGCGGCCCGGGCGCCGGCAGGGGGCCGGCGCCGGAACCCGCTCAGCCCTGGCAGAAACCGGCCCGCTTGAGGTCGAGGCAGAGGAGCCCCGCCAGTGTCACCCCGTCATCCTCGAGCACCACGAGCCGCGCCGACCCGTCGCCGTCCATGATGGCGAGGGCATCTTGCATCGGCTGGGCCGGTCGCATGGTCTTCACATCGCGCCGCGCGTACATGCGAACCGGCGCGGTGTCCGGCACCAGGCTGGGCAGATCGCTGCGTTGAAGGACGCCGACGAATGTCCTCTCGTCCACCAGAACGGCATTGACGACCCTGGGATTGGCGAAGAACTCCCGGGCCTGGCCCAGGGTCGCGTTCCCGGGCAGGGTCTTGGGCCGGATGACCATGACGTCGCGCACCCGTTGCGGGGCGGCCTCGTCCCGGGTGAGCTGGGCAAGCTCGCACGTCACCGGATCCATCATTTGCTCGCTCGTCGTCATCGCACTCTCGTCCCTCGCTCGTCACGGCGCCCAACGGCCCTCGCCAACCGGCCCTGTTCCCCGCGAGTCTAACCCGATCAGATGAATATTTCCCGTGAAAATTCCCTTACCGCCGGGTGGTTGCCGTGACCGCTGCCTCGCGCTCCCGACCGGCGTGCCGTCCGCCCCGCTTCCGCCTGCCGGCTACGCCGGCCGACCCGCGCTTGCCGGCGTCCTGGCCGGCACGAAGACCGTCCGGGCGAGATGCACCAGCATGCCGGCGAACGTCGCGGCCCAGGCGGTGAGCGCCACCCAGATCCACGCCCCGCCGATGGCGCTGACGATCGGCAACCCGTTGGCCCGGCCGAGGTAGATGCCGGCGACCGCGTACATGCCCAGCGGGAAGATGATGCTCCACAGGGTCGCCTCGTACCGCAGCGGAACCCGGCGCTTGACGTGCCGCCACCACCCAGCGGCGACGAGCGCCGGGATGAGCCAGGTCGCGAAGGCCCAGAAGACCACCGCCAGGCCTGCGATGAGTTCGCGGGTCGCCGTCACCATGGGCGCGTCGGCCATCTCCACGATCCGTGCGCCGGCCAGGATGGTGATCGCCAGGGCGCCCATGGACACCCAGTACGGCGGCGTCAGATCCTCCGGACCGAACTTGTAGAGCATCAGGCGCAGGGACACGAAAATCCCCGCCGCGGCGTAGAGGAATACGCCGACCGACCACGAGACGATGGCCAGTATCGCCAGCTCCCGGCGCACGGAGTCGAAGACCGGCTCGATGGTCGCGGCGGCCACCGCGACCGATTGGCTGGCGACGACCCAGATGAACCAGGTACCGTTCGCGGTCGCGACGACCGGGCGCTCCTGCCGGCCGAGCACCGCCGTCCACGGCACGATGTAACCGAGCAGCAGCCATGCCGCGCCGGATACCCCGAGAAGGACTGCGGTCAGGTGCTGATAGCCCTCGATCCCGAGCCGCACGCCGAGCACATTGGTCCCGGCGACGAACGTGAAGAACCCGAACGCCCGCCGCGGATCCATGAAGTCGTCCTTGACGGCGGCGGGGTAGGAGAGCAGCCGCCAGGCGGTCAGCGACACCAGCGCGAGGAAGGCGATGACGCAGACCGCGAGCAACAGCAGCGAGAGCACCCGATGCCCCTTCAGCGCCATGCCCACCGAGATGATGCCGCTCGCCATCACCAGCGCGAAGTAACCCGGGGTCAACCCTTCGACCGCTCGGGCGACGCGAACCGCGAACCGGTCCTGCAGGACCGGCTCTCGCGACGGCGTCTGGGCTGCGCGCGCGGCCACCCGGCGGCGCGCGCCGCCGCGATCCGGGACTCGGCGGTTCGTCCGCGGGCCCGGTTGCGGCGCGTCCCGCACCGGCGCCTTCATGGGGTGGATTCGGGCGTTCGCGCGGAAGTCGAGAGGGCGGCGTCCCGTACGTGTGCCGGGCGCGGCGACGATCCAGGAACGGGTCCGCGACGGCCCCGGTAGATCACGTAGGGCCGCCAGAGGTAGGCCACCGGTGCGGAGAGGACGTGCACCAGGCGGGTGAACGGCCACAGCGCGAGCAGCAGGAACCCGCCGATCGCGTGCAACTGGTAGACCAGCGGGGCGCCCGCCATCAGACCCGCGTCGGGGGAGAACAGCAGGACGCCCCGGAACCAGACGGCGATGGTGTCCCGGTAGTCGTATCCCGGTCCGAACACGTTGACGGCCACCGTCGCGATCATCCCCAGGGCCACCATGATGCCGAGCGCGCCGTACAGCACCCGGTCCATCGGGCTGGTGGCGCGGCGGACCCGCCGGTTCACGATCCGCCGGATGATGAGCAGTAGGAGACCGATGGTGAGCATGAGCCCGGTGATCGTGCCGGCGGTGACGGCGATCAGGTGGTAGGCGTGCTCTGACAGGCCCACCGCGGCGGTCGCCCGCGCCGGGATCAGCAGGCCCAGGACGTGCCCGCCGATGACGCCGAACGCGCCGAAATGGAACAGCGGCGAGCCCCACCTAAGGATCCGACCCTCGAGCAACTGTGACGTGTGGGTGCTCCACCCGAACTGGTCGCGCCGCCACCGCCACACATGGCCGGCCAGGAACATCGCCAGGCACAGGTACGGTACCGCGACCCAGATGAGCGTGTTCATACCCTGACCTCCGAGTGGGGACATGAGCCGTAGGGTGCGAGTTCACCGGTCGGGCCCGCGGCAGGGCCGCCTGGGGTGAGGCCCAGGTCGGGCCCGAGCCCGACGAACTCGGTCGGCGGACCGTCCACGGCCAGCGCGTCGATCGCCTCGTGGTCCGCGCGCGTGAGGTCCGGCAGGGCCCGGCTGACGGCGCCGAGCAGGTGCCGGTAGGGCGTCCCGGCCTCGTCCAAAGCGCTGTGCAGCAGGCCGATTCCACGGCGGTGCTGCCGCAGCGGGGCCTCGCCCTCGCCCGGTCCGGCGACCGCGGCGAACTCCAGGATCACCGGGAGCAGGTCGGGCAGCTCGCCGCGGCGCTGCCGCAGCCCCTTCGCCCGATAGCGCTGTTTCAGGGCCAGCAGCGCGATGCCGCGTTTGCGGGTGTCGCCGTGCAGGTAGTAGGTGAGGTTCAGGCTCGACCTGCGGCGGAGGTCGAAGGTGTGAACGTAATGCTGCTGGATCTCGGTCGCCGGCGTCGCGGTGAACCAGGCCAGAAAGCGCTCCACCAGCGCCCGGGCCGGCGCGTCTGCGATTTCCGAAGCGGCCGAAGCGATCTCGGTCCGCGCCGCGAGCAGGTCCGCGTCGGGATAGGTGAGCAGCTGCGAGATCAGGCCGAACAGGGCCGCCCGGTCGGCGGGCGGAACCGGGCTGCCGGCAGACATTCGCGATACGGCCGTCACCGATCGCCCCTGACCGGGTCGATGGACAGCCGCAAACGGCCGTCGCTCCGCCGGCCGATCAGCGGTTGCCGCCCGGGGTGCACGCCTTGGTCGTCGGCCACCAGGTGGAAGCTCTGCACGGTTGCGGTCTTCTCCCGCTCGCCCATTCCGGGGCCGCCTTCGCATTCCAACGCGCAGTCGGCGGTCGCGGCGGCCTGCGCCTCGAGGGCGGCGGCGTCCTTGGAATAGGCCCGCGGGATGACGTAACGATCCTCGTATTTCGCGATCGAGAGCAGGCGGTACATGGCCTCCATGTCCTCGGCGCTCATGCCGACGCCGTCCAGCAACTCCTGGGAGACGGCGCCGTCCAGCGTCCGGCCCCGCATGTAGGACCGCATGGCGGCGAGCTTCATCAGGACCCCGGCGACGACGTCCGCGTCGCCGGCGGCGAAGAGCTCGGCCAGGTACTCCACCGGGATGCGCAGCTCGCGGATCGTGTGGAAGACGTCATCGGCATCGGCGTCGTCGCGCCCCGCGCGCCCGACGGCGTCGAGAACCGGCGAGAGCGGCGGGATGTACCAGACCATCGGCAGCGTCCGGTATTCCGGGTGCAGCGGCAGCGCGATCCGGTAGTCGCTGATCAGGCGCCACACCGGGGATGCCGCGGCGGCGTCCAGCCACTCCTGCGGCATACCGGCCTCCCGGGCGGCCTGCTGGACATCCAGGTCGCGGGGGTCGAGGAAGACGTCGCGCTGCGCCTGCAGCAGGTCGTGCTCGTCGGCGACCGACGCCGCGGCCAGCACGGCATCCTCGTCGTAGAACACGATGCCGAGGTAGCGCAGCCGCCCGACGCAGGTCTCCGCGCAGACCGTCGGCTGCCCGGCCTCGATCCGCGGGAAGCAGAGGGTGCACTTCTCCGCCTTGCCGGTGACGTGGTTGGTGTAGACCTTCTTGTACGGGCAGGCCGAGACGCACATCCGCCAGCCGCGGCACTTATGCTGGTCGACCAGGACGATGCCGTCCTCCTCCCGCTTGTACATCGCGCCCGAGGGGCAGGCGGAGACGCACGCGGGGTTGAGGCAGTGCTCGCAGATCCGCGGCAGGTAGAACATGAACGTCTTTTCGAACTCGAACTTGACCGCCGCCGCGGCATCCGGCGTCAGGGCGGCAATGTTCGGGTCGCCGCCCGCGTGTTCGTGCGCCCCGCCGAGGTTGTCCTCCCAGTTCGGGCCCCACGAAAGCGATATGGGCTCGCCGGTCAGCGCGGATCGCGGTTGCTTGACCGGGGTGTCCGGCAGACCGGCTGGCGCGCCGACCAGGTCGTCCCCCTCGAACGTCGCCGGTTCGTAGTAGTCGGTGAGCAACGGCAGGTCGGGATTCGCGAACAGTTGGGCGAGCCGCTTGGTCCGGCCCCCGGAGCGCAGCCGCAGGCGCCCCTTGCGGTCGAGGTGCCAGCCGCCCTTCCAGCGCTCCTGGTCTTCGTAGTGCCGCGGGTAGCCGACGCCGGGCTTGGTCTCGACGTTGTTGAACCAGACGTATTCGGTGCCCGCGCGGTTCGTCCACGTCTGCTTGCACGTCACCGAGCAGGTATGGCATCCGATGCACTTGTCGAGGTTCATGACCATCGCCACCTGCGCGCGGATCCTCATCAGTACTGCACCTCCTGGGCGCGGCGCCGGACGACGGTCATCTCGTCCCGTTGGCTGCCGATCGGACCGTAGTAGTTGAACGCGTACGTCAGTTGCGCGTGGCCGCCGGCCAGTTGCGTGGGTTTGACCAGTAGCCGCGTCATCGAGTTGTGGTACCCGCCGCGCCGGCCCTGCTTTTCGGTCTTCGGCACGTTGACGGTTCGCTCCGGCGAGTGGTACTGGAAGACGGTGCCCTCCGGCATGCGGTGGCTGACCACCGCGCGGGCGACGATCGTGCCGTTGCGGTTGTGCGCCTCCACCCAGTCGTTGTCGGCCACCCCGATCTTCTCGGCATCCTTCGTGCTCATCCAGATCACCGGTCCGCCGCGGGACAGCGCGAGCATGAGTTCGTTGTCGTGGTACATCGAGTGGATCGACCACTTCGCGTGCGGCGTCAGGAATCTCACCGTCACCCCGCCGTCGACGAGCTCGCCCGGCGGCCCGAAGTGCCGGGCCATGTTCAGCGGCGGACGGAACGCCGGCAGTTGCTCGCCGAGTTCGGCGACCCAGTCGTGCTCGACGAAGAAGTGCTGGCGGCCGGTGAGGGTGTGCCACGGCTTTCGCCGCTCGACGTTCAGGGTGAACGGGGAGTATCGGCGGCCGCCCTTCTCCGAGCCCGACCACTCGGGGCTGGTGTACACCGGCTGCGGCGCCCGCTGGGTGTCGGCGTAGCTCACGCGATCGCGCTCGTGCCCCTCGATCAGGTCGACGAACGGCTGCCCCGTGCGCTCCTCCAGCCGTTGGAAGCCTTCCAGCGCAAGGCGCCCGTTGGTGGTGCCGGAGAGCGCGAGGATGGCCTCGCACATCCGGTCCGCGGTCGCCAGCGACGGCCGACCGGCGAAGGGGCCGTCGACCACCACGCCGTTCTGCTGGCGCAGGTAGCGGAGCTCCTCGGTGACATCGACCGTGATGCCCTTGGTGGTCGCCCCGAGCCGGTCCAACGCCGGCCCGACGGCGCGCATCTTCGCGCCGATCAGCGTGTAGTCGCGCTCGATTTCGACCAGCCTCGGCATCGTCACGCCCGGGGTCGGCGCGCACTCGCCGGCCCTCCAGTCGCGGGCTCGGCCGCCGGGGTTGGCGAGTTCGTCGGCGGTGTCGTGCTGCAGCGGCGCGGCGAGTACATCCTTCCGAATCCCGAGGTGGGCGACGGCCAGTTCGCTCACCTTGTCGGCCAGGTCCAGGAAGGCGTCGTAATCGGTGCGGGCCTCGGCCGGTGGCGCGACGGCCGGGCTGAACGCGTGCACGAACGGATGCATGTCCGTGGTGGAGATGTCGTTCTTCTCGTACCAGGTGGCCGCCGGCAGCACGATGTCCGCGTGCAGGCCCGTGTTGGTCATGCGGAAGTCGATCGCGGTCAGCAGGTCGAGCTTCCCGGTCGGCGCATCCTCCCGCCAGGTGACGTCGCGTGGGCGCATCCCGGGCGGGCACTCCGGCGCGCTGGCCAGCGAGTCGACGCCCAGCAGGTGACGCATGAAGTACTCGTTGCCCTTACCGGAGGAGCCGAGCAGGTTGGCCCGCCACACCGTCAGGCAGCGCGGGAAGTTCGCCGGGTCGTCCGGATCGTCGGCCACCGCTCGTAACCGGCCCGCCCTGAGCTCATCGACGATGTGCTCGGCGACCGGTCGGCCGGCCGCGGCGGCCTCGTCGGTCAGGTCCAGGGGGTTGCGGTTGAACGCCGGATGCCCTGGTGTCCAACCCATCCGCTGCGCCGCGGCCACCGCGTCCGCGAACGTCATGCCCGCCAGGCGCCCCGTGCCCAGCGGTGACGAGAGCTCGCCGACCGAGACCTGCTCGTAGCGCCACTGGTCGGTGTGCAGGTACCAGAACGGGGTGCTCGCCTGGTGTCGTGTCGGCCGCTGCCAGTCCAGCGCGAACGAGAGATGCTGCTGGCCCGTCACCGGCCGTGCCTTCTCCTGCCCGACGTAATGCGCCCAGCCGCCGCCGTTCTTCCCCTGGCAACCGGTCAGCAGCACCATGGAGATCAGCGCCCGGTAGGTCATGTCGGAGTGGAACCATTGGTTCGCGCCGGCGCCGAGGATGATCATGGACCGGCCCCGGCTGCGCTCGGCGTTCCGCGCGAACTCACGGGCGATCCGGACGGCGAGAACCGCCGGGACGCCGGTGATCGACTCCTGCCAGGCGGGCGTGTTCGGCGCTTGGGCGTCGTCATAACCGGCCGGCCAGTCGCCCGGCAGATCGCCGCACCGCACGCCATATTGCGCCATCGTCAGGTCGAAGACCGTGGTGACCAACAGGTCTCCCACCTGCCGCACCGGAACACCCCGGCGCATCGTTGTTCCGCCCTCGGTCTCGCCCTCGTCGAATCGCGCCAGGTCGACCGGGGCCGTCCCGGACTGGTGGCGCGCAAGGCCGAGCGCCGGCACGACGTCGCCGAGGTCCAGGTTCCACCGGCCGGCGCCCGCCTCGCCCCACCGGAAGCCGAGCGAACCGTTCGGCACCACGAATTCTCCGGTCGCGTCGTCGATCAGCACCGCCTTGTGCTGCGCGCCGTCGGCCGTGTCGCCGAGGTCGGCCGCGGTCAGGAACCTCTCCGCCGCGAACGCGTCGCCCCCGCGTTGCCGCAGCACGACGAGGAACGGCAGGTCGGTGTACTGGCGCACGTAGTCGGCGAAGTAGGGCACCTGCCGATCGCGGAAGAACTCGGTGAGGATGACGTGCCCCATCGCCATGGCCAGCGCCGCGTCGGTTCCGGGATGCGGGGCCAGCCAGTCGTCGGCGAACTTGACGTTGTCTGCGTAATCCGGGCTCACCGCAACGACTTTGGTGCCGCGGTAGCGCGACTCGGCCAGGAAGTGCGCGTCGGGAGTGCGGGTGACGGGAACGTTCGAGCCCCACATCATCAGGTAGGTGGAGTTCCACCAGTCGCCGGACTCGGGGACGTCGGTCTGGTCGCCCCAGATCTGCGGGGAGGCGACCGGCAGATCTGCGTACCAGTCGTAGAAGCTCAGCAGCGTGCCGCCGAGCAGCGAGTGGTAGCGCATGCCCGCCGCGAACGACGCCATCGACATGGCCGGGATCGGGGAGAACGCCGCGACACGGTCCGGACCGTAGGCCTTCGTCGTGTAGACGTGCGCCGCCGCGATCATCGTCATCGCCTCGTCCCACGACATCCGCACGAAGCCACCGCGGCCGCGCTGGCTCTTGTACGCGCGGGCCTTGGCCGAGTCCTCCACGATGTCCGCCCAGGCCAGCACCGGATCGCCCAACCGCCCCAGCGACTCCCGGAACATGCTGGCCAGCGGGCCCCGCACGTACGGGTGGCGCACGCGGGACGGCGAGTACTCGTACCAGGAGAAGGACGCCCCGCGCGGGCACCCACGAGGCTCGTAGTCGGGGGAGTCGGGGCCGGTCGTCGGGTAGTCGGTCGCCTGGTGCTCCCAGGTGATCAGGCCGTCCTTGACGAAGACGTTCCACGAACAGGAACCGGTGCAGTTCACCCCGTGCGTCGAACGGACGACGCGGTCATAGCTCCACCGGTCCCGGTAGAACGACTCCCATTCGCCCTTTCCGCTCTGGTGCAGCGTCCGCCCGGAATCGCCGACGGTCTCCTTGGTGAAGAACCGCCGCGCGGCCAGCAGCGGAGCGGTCCCCGGAACCCGCTCCGCCACCGGCCTATTGCCGTTGCGCGCACCGGCACCGTCGGGTTCCGTCATCTGGCACTCCTCGTCAAAGCGTCGGCAGGGCCGTTGGCCGTTGGTCGAGCCCATGGCGCAGCCGCGGCCCGGGACGGGTCGAGGCGGAGCCAGATCGACGAAGCATCGCCGATAGGGAACCCGGCGGTAAGGGCAATCGGCCCCGCGAGCCCGGGACGAAAGTCCCTTCCCGGTACGGCCATCGGCCGGCCGCGATTGCTGCGCGTCGGCTGTTTGCGGGCCGACCAATCGCCGCATCCGGTATGGTTCGGCCAACCTGGGCGCGCTTCGGCGCCCCGGACGCCGGCCGGTCACCTATGGAGCACGGGGGCCCGGCCGGTCGCCCGCTTTCAAGGTTCCGTCTCCTGGAGGATGCGCATGGGGTTCATCAAGGCGTTCGCCGGCGCGGTGGGTGGGATGCTCGCCGATCAGTGGAAGGATTTCCTGGTGCCCCCCGCGGGGTTGGCTCCTACGGCGGCGATCTTCCCCGCGGTGCCGCAGGGCCAAAACGCCGGTCGCGGCTCGAATACGAAGGCCTCCGAGCACATCATCACGAACGGCAGCAAGATCGTGGTGCCACAGGGGTACGGCCTGATGACGTTCCAGGACGGCCGGATCACCAGCTTCGTCGCCGATCCGGGCGGTTTCGTCTGGGCATCCGGCGACCCCAACTCGAGGTCGGTGTTCTCCGGCGACGGCATCCTCGCCTCCACCCTCAACACCTCATGGGAACGGTTCAAGTTCGGCGGCCAACCCGGGTCCCAGCAGCTCGCCTTCTATGTGAACCTCAAGGAGATCCCCAACAATCGATTCGGCACCCAGTCCGAGATCTATTGGGATGACGCATACCTCGGCGCGCAGGTGGGAGCGGTTACCCGCGGGACCTACACGCTGCGGATCGTCGACCCGATCCTGTTCGTCCACCAGTTCGTTCCGGCGGCCTACTACGGCCACGACGGGCGGGTCTTCGACTTCTCGGACCTGGACAACGATGCCGCCAGCCAACTCTTCAACGAGGTGGTCGGCTCGCTCTCCGCCGCGTTCTCCCACTACACCAACGATCCGAGCAAGGGAAACCGCATCGCGCGGATCCAGGGCGACATGATCGGCTTCGCGCAGTCCCTGGCGCACGCGGTCGAGGAGGGCTACCGCTGGACGTCGGACCGCGGGTTGACCATCGTGAAGGTCGCGTTACAGGCCATCGAATATGACGAGGACACCAGGGCTTTGCTCAGCGACGTGAAGAAGGCCGATGCCCTTTCCGGGGCACGGGGCAACGCCTTCATGCAGCAGGCCGCGGCGCGCGGGATTCAGGCCGCGGGACAGAACCCGGCCGGTGGTGGCGCCGGAATGGCGATCCTGGGCATGGGAATGGGTGCTGCCGGGGGCGCGGTCGCCGGACTGCAGCAGCCGGTGTATCAACAGGCCGGGCATCCGGGATACCCGCCGCAGGGTGCTCATCCCCAGGGCGGCTACCCGCCAGGCGGTCCGCAAGCGGGCCATCAGCAGCCGCCCGCACCGGCCGGTGCCGCTTCGCCCGCACCAGCCGCTCCGGAAGACCCGGTGGCCAAGCTGGCGCAGTGGAAGGCGATGCTCGACCAGGGGTTGATCACCGAAGCCGACTACGAGGCCGCCAAGGCCAAGGTACTCGGCCTGTAGAGCCATGGAAACCGTTGACGAAGGTCCGGCATCGCTGGCCCGGGCATGGCCGTCGCCTCCGGATGGGCCGGCCGCAGCTGCGGCACCGGCCGGGGCGGACCCGCCCGGTGTGGCCCCGGCTTCGCCCGGTCAGGCATTTGCCGAGGCACCCGTCGGGCCGCCTCCGACGTCCGGCGCGCGGTTGGCCGCTGGCCCGCAGCCCATCGCCCGGCCGGCGCCGCCGGCCGGGCCGAGCGTCGTGCGGACGGACGCGGGCGCGAAGGACGGCTTGGAAAAGTGCGCCCGGTGCGGCGCCACCGACATCTCGCTGAACATCGCAACCGGCAACCTCCGCTGCAACTTCTGCCGATTCGAGCAGGTGGCCGCGAAGGCGCTGGAGGTGTATCACCTCGACGGCGACATCGACCGGGTCATCGGGACGGTCGTCGGTTCCGGGTCGGAGGACATCGTGCCCTCGACCGACGAGGTGCTGACGTTCAAATGCGGGGCGTGCGGCGCGGAAGTCGTCATCGACACCCGCAGCAGCACCCAGGCGAGATGTCACTGGTGCCGCAACATGCTCTCGATGAACCAGCAGGTTCCCAACGGGGCCGTGCCGGACATGATCCTGCCCTTCGCGCTGGCGAAGGACTCCGCGGTCGCCAAGATCGCCGAATTCGTCAGGAGGCGAACCTTCTTCGCGCATCCCGCGTTCAAGCGGGAGTTCAACCCGGACAACGTCATGGGCGTGTACTTGCCTTACATGGTTGCCGACCTGAACACGCGTGCGTCGCTGAGTGGGCAAGGTGAGCACCAGACCAGGACGTACACCGTGAAGAACAACGACAAGAACGAAACTCGTTACGACGCAGACCTATACGATGTTGCGCGCGAGTTCGGCCTCTATATCAGCGATCTGACAGTGGAGTCGTCGAGCCAGCGCCGCGACCAGAGCACATCGCAGAACTCGAACAACATCATCAACTCGATCATGCCGTTCGACGTGGAGAACTCGGTATGTTACCGCTCGAACTACCTCTCGGGATTCACGTCGGAGCGGCGCGACAGCAACCTGGCAGATCTGACCCCGATCGCGTTCACCCAGGCGCAGGATATCGCCCGGCACCAGGCGAACCGCACCTTGGCGTTCTACGACCGCGGTGTGCGTTGGGATGACGAACAGCTCGAGTTGCGCGGGCAGCGGTGGGTGTCCGCATACCTGCCGGTTTGGCTGTACAGCTACCACCAACGAAAGTCCGGAGGCCGGTCGTTCTGCCACTACGTGGCGGTGAATGCCAGGACGGGCGAGACGATGGGCAGCGTTCCCGTCAACCACCGAAGGCTCCTGCTGATGGCCGCCGTCGTGCAGGTGCTCGGCATCGTCCTGTTCGTGGTCTTCGGATTGGTCCTGTGATGATGCTGGAACTCGCTCACCACCTCGCCGGAATCGTGCAGGCGTCGGCGGACGACTCCTCCGACGGCGGCACCAACGGCCTGGCCTACCTGTTCTTGTTGTCCGGCTTCCTGTTCTACGGGCTGATGTACACCCGATACCGCAACGTGGACAAGCGGCACCACCACGAATCCGAGACGAAGGCGCACCTGGCGGACGTTCAGGCGGTCGACACCTTCCAGCGATCGCTGACCGATCTGCGCAACTCCCGCATGCGCGGTGCCAACAACACCAGCGTGCGCGGATCGCTGAAGAAATGGTTGTGAGCGGCCGACTCGGGTGATGCCAAGGTGATGCCGGGACCCAGGGCTCGCCTGATTCTGTCTCCCGCAATGCAGGAGGCCGTCTCGAGCTGCTGGAAAATCGTCTCGAGAATGGTGGCCAGAAACGACGCCGGGTGAACCCGACGCCCAGTCGCGCACGGGCCGAGTTCAGCGCGCGAAAGCACGCGGGACGTGTAGTGCTGAATGACCGGCCATACACGAGGGGTACGACAGCGCAGGCCTGCAGGCGGGGGTTGTCCCCATGGATTCGTTGTGACATCCGTCGAGGCTGGGTTATCCACACAGTTCTAGGCGCATTCCCTAGGTGGGCAAGCGATTTCGAATAGGCTCTGGTTGCCCGCTATACGCGAGAAACGATATGTTGAGGAGATGTCGTGATGACGGTGCTTCCGCGCGACGACATTTCCTTCCCCGACGATGCCAATCGGGATCGTGAGGAAATCCGTAGCGGTGCCGGATGCTACCGAGATCCCATCGGTGACGGGACGGCCGCCGGCCACTCGAACCTTCATGACGACCATCCCGATTCCCCGCCCATCATGGATGAGCCGTTTGAGCCGGTGTGGGCGTTGGGGCTCTCCGCGCAGGTTCTCGCCGAGCGGTTGACCGCCGCCGCGGCCGGCCTGGTCGCCGATCCCCGCTGCGGCTTCGCCGGGTTTGGCGCTGGCGTCGCCCCGCCGCCGGCCAAGCGGAAAGGTGCCCGGCCCGGCCGCCGCTCCCGCGCGCCGCGCATGTCGGGCGGCGAATCCGCATCGCGCAATAACCAAGCCCGCCGTCTCGACGGCGGCCTGGACGCTGGTACCGGCACGCGAGAGGAAGCCGTTCGGCGCGGCGTCGAAGATCATGGCGCGGCGAACGCTGCTACGCGTATTGATCCAGCCGTTGTCGCGGCCGTGGATCTGGCGGCGGTGGATGCGGCGGGGGTGTTGGCGTCGTTCAGCCCGGAGGATCTAGCCGCGGCCGCCCTCGTCGGCGCCGCCGCCGCAGCGGGGGTGCTCGGCCTGCCCACAGGGGGCGCGGCCTGCAACGACGCTGGCACCGAGGCCGGTGCCGCACCCGGCGCGTTCGACGGCCCGCACGGCGATCACCTGCGCCGCGGCGCGGCCGGCGGCGACATTCCCCCGTCTGGTCCGTCGGCGGCGGCGGCGTTACTGTCGGGTATTCGAGTGGCGCAGCAGTTGATCAACCATTTTCAGGCGGTGCTGCAGCAGTGGATCGCGGCGTTCGCCCGTCCCGGCGTCGCCGTGCCCCTGGAACAGTTGGTCGACGTCTGCCAGCACCCCGGTGCCCACGTGCCTGGGGCGCTGCGCCCACCCGACGAACGACCCCACAACCTGCCCACGGGCCCCGCCGGGCAGGTCGATCTGCGGCCGCTGCTGAACCATCCGCGGTGGGCGTTACCGCTGGCGGACACCGCCGCGCGGCTGGCCGCTGCGGAGCTCGGCTGCGCCCTGAACATCGCCCCGCTCACCGCGCGGATCCGCACCGAACGAGCCCTGGCCGCGGTCGACGCGCTGCCAGCCACCTGGCACGCCCAACATGCCGGGCACATCGACGGCTACCGGGCAGATATCATCGCCGACCGCACCGTGGTGCTGCCCGAACCGCTGCGCCGCCGAGTCGAACGCACACTGGCAATGTTCGCCGCGGCCCGCACCCCCGCCACCCTGCGGCACCTCGCCGACCGGGAAGTCACCGCAGCGGATCCGTCCGCCGCCGCCCGCCGCGCGCACGCCGCCCGCGCCGGGCGGGGCGTGTACGTGGACGCCGACCGGGACGACATGGCAACCTTCCGCGCCCTGCTCGCCGCCCCCGATGCCCACCTCGCCTTCGACGTCCTCGACCAGATCGCCGCCGACCTGAAGACCACCGGATGCGCCCACGGCCGCGGATCCGCCCAGTTGCGCGCGGACGCCTTCACCGACCTCATCCACACCCTCGCCGCCACCGGCCACGCCCACATCACCACCACACCCCCCGGCACCGGCGGCGAGCCCGGCACCGGCGTACGCAGCGCCGGCGGCGGCACCGGCGTAGGCAGCAGCGGCCTGGCCGGCGGCGACCGCCCGCCACCCACGTTCGTGGATTTTGCCGTCCCGGGGCGGTTTTCCGGGGTCACGCCCTGCCCGGCCGGCTGGCCACCAGCCCGGCACCCCACCGGCAGGCTCGGCCAAATCGTTGGCCGCGGCGCGCGTGTCGGGCTGAACGTGTACATGGACGCCACCACCCTCGCCTGCCTGAACGATGCGCCGGCCGAGCTCGAAGGGCACGGCGCCATCACCGCCGACACCGCCCGCGCCATCGCCGCCTCCGCCGCAACCATCCGCACCATCATCACCAGGCCGCCCGGACGACCCCCGCCACGCATCGGCTTGAACGGCGCGCACCCGTCAGAAACCGACGGCCGCGCCGGAACGGGGGTGCAGAGCGTAGGTGTGCACAGTGCCAACCCGGCCCGCAACCAGGTATGCGGCACCGTGCTCGACGCCGGCCGCGCCGTGTACCGGCCACCAGACCCCGCCGCCGATTACGCCACCGCCAGGGACCGCCGCTGCCAATGGCCCGGCTGCCGCGCCCCCGCATCCCGGTGCGACCTCGACCACCGCCACCCGTACCACGACGACGGCGCTACCTGCCCATGCAACACCGATCTGCTATGCAGAACGAACCACCGCGCCAAGACTTTCACCGCCTGGACCGCCAAGCCCGGACCGGACGGGCTGCTCCTGTGGACCAGCCCCACCGGCCACACCTACCCCAAAGAACCCACCCACCTACTCCACGACCACGCCGCGGACCACCGGCTCGCAGGTCACGGTCTCGCGAATGGCCCCCCGCCCGGCCCGCCCCACGACCCCGACGACGAACTCCCGCCATTCTGAATATCGGCTGCAGCGCAACGTATGCCAATAGGTCGCTTCAGGCGCAGGGCTCGCTGTTGCGTTGAGGCAGAATGACGGCGGTTCTGCAGTGACGCGACGTCAGGCAGGCCAGGCCCATCCGGCGTGCGGACGCCGCGGTCATCCTGCCCGGCGCCGCCGGGCGATGAGCCAACTGGCGAGGAGCAGTGCGATCACGAACCCGTCCACCGCCAGACCCACGGGCGCCTGCGCCGGGTTCACCGAAATCACCATCAGCGAGAGCAGTGCTCCCACCAACGCTGCGATGCGCCACCAAACCGGGTGCGTCAGCAGCAATACGGCGGCGGTGATCAGCGCGATGCCCGCGATGAGCCAGCCGGTTCCGAGAAGGTAGGCCGGCGCAGTGCCCGGCGTCGGAACAGTGTCGGCATAACGCAACTCGCCCGATTCCGCCAGCCTCCAGAACAGTGCGACCCCCATACCGTGCACCGCCCCATGAGCGGCGAGAAGGATCGCGAGACCGGCTGCCGAAACGGTTGCCGCGGCAGACCGATTGCGCGCCGGCGCTTCGGCGGATCGCACCGTCGAACCGTGCATGACACATCTCCCGGAGTTGGTCCCGACACCATGATCGTCGCCCGGATCGGCCGCGGACACTGCCGCAACGACCGAAACGTCGGAGTCGAAGGTCCCTGCTCGGCGCGGCCCGGCAACTCGCTACGTCGGTTCGGCACCCGACCGCGACGCTAGGCGACCGGAATTCCGATCCGCGCGCCGCGCCACAGGGCGGTGCCGATCCCCGCGAAGCCGATCATCTGCAGGGCCGCGCCGGAAACCTCGAACCACTCGGCCCCGGCCACCAGACCGACGACGTGCAGTACGGGCCACGCCAGGACGCCGATGCCCGCCCAGAGCGGTATGGCCCTGCTCACCAGCATTCCGGCCCCGAAGATCGCGGTTCCGATGAGGTTTCCGGCAACGAACAGCAGGAAGATCCACATGCCCCAGGCGTCGGATTGGCTGGTGTCCAACACCTTTGCGAAGATCTCGGTGTTGCCGCCGATCTCGACCATCGCGAACGCGTCCGATGACGTGGTGTTGACGCCGAAATAGCACACGTACCCGGCGATCATGAGCGAGCCGCCGACGATCCCCAGCCGCGGAGACCGGGACCGGGTCAGCCGCATGCCGCCGAGTGCCGCCGGGATCACCAGCAGGCATCCGAGTAGCGCGGCGAGGACGGCAGCCCGCATCAGGCCCGGATGGCTGGCGGCCAGCGCGAGGGTCTCGACGCCGTTCTGATCGCTGCCACCGTTGCGGGTGGCCCACGCATATCCGAGATTGGCGATCAGGAAACCCCAAGGGGCGGCGAAACAGGCAAGCGCCATTGCGCGGAGCCGGAACGGACCGGATCTGTCGGCTGGCTGCTGAACTGTCGCGGTCCCCAGCGCGGACCCGGCGTCGGTGATTTCGGACATCTTCCATCTCCCTCGCGATACCAATGACCTGTGCTCTGCGCTTGCGGAGGCTGCCGCAAGGATGCGGCGAACACGGCCCCGCGCGCGTCGTGGGGAACACCGAAGTCCGCCTCCGTGCCCGCACGGAGGTCGGCTGGGCCTTCCGGGCCCTATGGTGTGGCGATGACGTGGCCGCGGACACTGGCCTACCTCCTCGCCGGCTCGGCGCTGGCGATGGCGCTCACAGCCGGGATCCTCGCGGTGCGCTGGCCCGGTCTTGATGTGACGGCACCTGCCCTCGCGATCTCCGCAGCCCTTCCGGCCGTCGTGCTCGGCTCGGTGATCGCGTCCAAGCGTCCGGCGAACAAGGTTGCGCCGCTGCTGGTCCTGGTTGGGGCGATTCCGATCGGCGGCCTCGGGCTCGGTGAGGTCTTCGCGGAGGCGGTGCGCCGCTATCCGGGCGACATCTCCGTGAGCCCGCTCTACGCGGGGTTCGCCGAAACCGCTTGGATGTGGCTGTACGTCCCCGCCGCGCTACTCCTGCTTCTCTTCCCGGATGGGCGTCTCCCCGGGCGGAAAATGCGATGGGTGGCTGGCGGGCTCTTGGCCGTCCCGGTCCTCTTCGCCGTTCTCGGGTTGGGCAACCCGGAACCGCATCCCGTGCCGTTCGACACGGTGCCGAGCGCTTTCCGGATTCCGGGGAGCATCGCCGCGCCGGCCGCGGTGGCGTTGCTGGTGACGTTCCTCGGCCTGCTGATCGCCAGCGCGACAGCAATGATCGTGCGCTATCGCGGCGCGATCCATGATCCGCAGACCCGATCGCAGCTCCGGGTCTTCGCGCTGGGCGCGTTGTCCCTCCCGATCACGCTGTTGCTCTGCTGGATCGGCTACCTGTTGTGGGGCGGCCCAGATCTCGCCGGGTTCGCGCTGACCTTCAGCGCGCTGGCCCTTTCGCTCGCCGTCGGGGTCGCCCTGCTGCGGCACGACCTGTACGGCATTGATCGGATGCTGTCGGCCACCGTCACCTACGCCTGCCTGGCGACCGTCCTGCTGGCCGGATTCGGCGGCGCGGCAGTGCTTTCCGGAGTGTTGCTCGGTCGTGACTCCCCGGCGCTGGCTGCCGCGGCCACCGCATGCTGCGCGTTCGCGCTGGCGCCGCTGCGCAGCCGAATCCAGCTCCGGGTCGACCGGCGGTTCAACCCGCGCCGGCACACCCTGCGGGCAGCGATCGGGCGTCTGCGCGCTGACGTCGATTCGGGCAACGCCCGCCCGGAGGACCTCGAGGCGACATTGGCCTCCGCGCTCGGTGATCCGATGTTGCGGGTCGGTTACCGCCTACCCGGCGAGTCCGAGTTGACGAACGCCGACGGCCGAGCGCTGGTGGACGTCGACGGCGCGGTGAACGTGGTGCTGGGCGACACCCGGGTCGGCGCCATCGTGCCCGGCACCGGGGACCTACCTCGGCACCTACTGGCCGAAGCCGCAGTGGGCAGCGCCGTGCTCGTCGAGTTGATCCGCAGCCGGCTGCAGATCCGGGCCGCGCTGGCCGAAGTCGCCGCCAGCCGGACCCGGCTCTTGCGGGTCGGCTATACCGAGCGCACACGCCTGCAACGTGACCTCCACGACGGCGCGCAGCAGCGGCTGGTCTCGCTCGGGGTGACGCTGCGGTTGGCGCAGCGGCGGCTGAACCGAAACGGTCCGCCCGACAAGGAGATCGACGGCATGATCGACGCGGCCGTCGCGGAACTCGGTACCGCGGTCGCGGAACTCCGCGCGATCGCGCACGGGCTGCGCCCGGCGGTCCTGGACAGTGGCCTTGCACCGGCACTCGAATCGCTGACCGCCGCGTTGCCGATCCCGGTGCAGCTTTACCTGTGTCCGGAACCGGTTCCGGACCTGGTGGCCACGACTGCCTACTATGTTGCGAGCGAGGCGCTGGCCAACATCGTGAAGCACGCCGATGCGGCCAGCGTCGACGTGCGGCTCCACGTCGCCGACGGGCTGCTGTCGGTGCAGGTCATCGACGACGGGCGCGGCGGAGCCCGGCCCGCTCCCGGTTCCGGTCTCGACGGGCTGGCGGACCGGGTGGCTGCCGCCGGGGGCCTGCTGACGGTCACCGATCGCCGGCTCGCCGACAACAACGGTTACCTCGGTGGCGAGATGCGCGGCACGGTATTGGAAGCGGTGTTGCCGTGCGCGCGGTGATCGCGGAGGATTCGGCCCTGTTCCGGGAGGGTTTGGCCCGGCTGCTGGAGGACGCCGGGCACGAGGTGACGGCCCGCGTCGGTGACGCTGATGCGCTGTTCGCGGCCGTCCGTAGGACCCGGCCGGATCTTGTGATCGCCGACATCCGGATGCCGCCGAACCTGACGGACGACGGTGCGCGGGCGGCCAGGGAACTCCGACAGGACTACCCCGACCTCGGCATCTTGCTGCTGTCCCAGCATGTCGAGACGGCCGGCGTGGTCGAATTGATGACGCAGGGCGGGTTCGGCTACCTCCTCAAGGACCGGGTCTTCGATGTTGACGAGTTTCTCGACGCGGTCCGCCGGGTGGCTGCCGGGGGCTCCGCGCTGGACCCCGAGGTGGTGGCGCGGCTGCTGGCCGCGCGGCGCACGAGCAATCCGCTCGCACAACTCACCCCCCGCGAACGTGACGTGCTGGCGCTCATGGCGGAAGGACGCACCAATATCGGGATCGCTCGGCGGCTGTGGCTCACCGAGCGCACCGTGGAGACCCACGTGGCGAACATCCTGACCAAGTTGGGGCTGGCCGCCGGCGAGGAGGACAACCGCCGGGTCCTGGCTGTGCTGACCTTCCTGGGGGCGCGGGATTGAGCGCGATCAGGGGCCGTTCAGCCGCGCGTACAGGCCCTTCAGGGTGCGGTGCAGCCGGCGGTACTCCCGGTAGTAGCGGCCGTACTCGGCATGGGCGGACGGCGATGGGATGAACCGGGCCGCAACCGGAACCAGCGGCGCAACCTCCGCGAGAGCGATCTCCCCGCGGCAGATCCGGGTCCACAACGCGACGCCCCTCGCCTGGGCCAACCGCGGGTCGGCGACCTGCTCGACGGCCACGCCGAGGACGTCGGCGTAGATCTGGCACCACAGATCGCTCTGCGCGCCGCCGCCGAGGATGCGGACCGAACTGACGGTTCGCCGCAGGAACTTCTGGTACGCCTGGAACAGCCAACGCGCGTTGTAGGCAACGCCTTCCAGCACCGAGCGCACCAGCATCGCCCGGTCGGTCCGTAGCGACACGTTCAGCCACCCGCCACGGGCCAGCTTGTCCTCGACCGGGCTTCGCTCGCCGTTGAGCCACGGCATGAAGAGCGCCCCCTCGGACCCGGCGGGCGCCGCGGCGGCGAGCCGAACGAGGCCATCGAGGGCGTCTGGGACGCCACCGTTCGGCGCGAATATCCGCTCGTGCAGCCACTGCAGGGCCGCCGCGCCGGTCTCCTGGTTGTTGGCCACGACCGGATGGTCGAGGTCCAACCCCGGCACGGTCGCGATCTGGCGGAAGGGGTCGGTTCGCTTGAACGGCACCCGCGCGCCGATCCACTGCGTGGTGGACACGGCGATATGCGTCTCGAACGGGCCTACCGTGCCCGAGCCGAGCACCGCCGCGTGCAGGTCCGGTATGCCGCACACCACCGGCGCCCCGGCCGCCACGCCCATTTCTTCCGCGACCTCCCCGCGGAGCGGCCCGAGGACCGAACCGGTAGGGAGCAGCTCGGGCAGCCGCGCGGGGTCGCGCCGAGCCCGCGTGACCAGCGCGCCGACGTAGCCCGCCGGCGCCCCGGGGCGGTTGTCGGTCAACCAGGACAGCGCCATCGACGCCGGCGTGGCAGCGATCCGCCCGGTGAAGCGCAGGCCGAGGTAGTCCACCGGCTCGATCAAGTAAGAGGTGCGCGCATACACCTCCGGCAGGCGTTCGCGCAGCAGCAAGGCGTGCCCGGTCGGGTCGGAGCCGCTGGGGCTCGGCGCGCCGGCCGTGAGCCGGAGAAACGGCAGCGCCTTGACTGGGGAGATCCCGCCGACGGCCAGGCGCCCGCCGATCACGTCGCGAACCAGGTCTCGCGCCCGCGTGTCGGCCCACAGCAGCACGTCGCCTACCGGCTGGCCGGTCGCGTCGACCGGCACCGTCGAGCCCCACTGGCCGGTGATCCCGACCGCCTGCAGCCCGTCCGGTGCGGCGCCGGCTCCGGCGATGGCCTGGCGTGCGGCGGCGACCAGCGCGCTCCACCACTCGTTCGCGTCCTGGGTCGCGGCGCCGCTCAGCCCGACGTGCACTCCCACCGATCGGGCGGCCGAGCCGGCGATCTCGCCGTCCGGCGCGACAACGGCGACCTTCGGCCCGCCGTTGCCCAAGTCGACGGCCAGGATCCAGCGATCCACGTCAGCCGGCCGGATCCGTTGCCGGCACCTCGTGCATGGCGTCGAGCAGCATCGACATCACGCTCGTTGCGGTCGCGTGCCCCTGCGGCGTGTGACCGAATCCGTACATCATGCCGCTGCCGGCCGGTTCCCCACGGTGGGTCTTCGCGTAGTCGACGGCGGTCTGCAGCGCCGCCAGGAACGTCTCGGCCGTTCCCGGTTTGGTGTTCGGCCGGGTCACGCAGAAGTGCAGCGCCGGTGGGAGTTGCAGCGAGTTCATCCGCCATCCGGACATCGTCAGCGAGTCGTTGACCAGGTAGATGTTGAGCGTTCGCGGATCTTTCGCCTTGAAGGCGACGAGGAAGGTGGGGTCGCCGATGACCTCCAGGTCGGCGATCGCGCGGATGCCGTCGGCGATATTCGTTGCTGTTTCCATGATCTCACCGGCGGCTGCCAGGTAGCCCGACTCGCCGGTGGCCAGGATCGCGGCGTACGTGGAGGCCAGCGTGCCGCCGCTGCGCGATCCGGCGAAGCCGGGGGAGAGGTAGAGCCCGCCCGGCCAGTCGGGATGGGTGAAGTATTGGCGGGCGCGTAGCGCCCGATCGCGATACAGGAGCACGCTGGAACCCTTGAGCGCATAGCCGTACTTGTGCGTGTCGGCGCTGATCGACGTGACCCCCGGGACGCGGAAATCCCATCGGGGCAACGGGTATCCGAGCCGCTCGACCCACGGGAGCAGCCAGCCGCCCAGGCAGCCGTCGACGTGGAACCCGATTTCGTGGCGTTGCGCCACTTCGCCCAACTCCTCGATCGGGTCGATCAGCCCATGCGCGTAGTTCGCCGCGCTGCCGACGATCGCGATCGTCTGATCGTCGATCGCCCCGGCGAGCGCCTTGACGTCCGCCCGGTAGTCCGCCGCGAGCGGCGTTCGGCGAACCTCGACGTCCAGCCAATGGGCGCCCTTGTCCAGGGCCACGTGCGCCGTCGCCGGCATGACGACGTTCGGGCGGGTGACGGAGCGCCCGGCGCGCGCCTGTTCGCGATAGGAGTACAGGGCGGTGATCAGGCTCTCCGAACCGCCGCTCGTGACGACGCCGATTCCGCTGCCGTGCAACAGGTTCGACGTCATGGCGATGATCTCGCCCTCGAACTTCGTCGCGCTGGGGTACATGTCCCGCTGCAACACGTTGGCGTGTGAGAACGCGCTGAAGACGGCGCCGAGGAACGCGTAGTGCGCGTGGTCACCGGAGTACAGGCTGCCCGAGACCGTACCCCGGTCGCCCTGCCGGTCCTCGGCCCTGGCGAGGTCGATGATCTCGCGCAACAGGGTCTCGCGGTCGACCGGCTCGGCAGGCACGGCCCGGTGGATTTCGGTGCTGTCGCGGTAGGGCCACAGCCCGTCGAAGAAGCGCGCAAGGCCGGCCGCGTCGTCCGTCGGGTCGCTCATGATTTCCCCTGCCGCTCGTTCGGGGCGCCGCCATCCGGGCCAGGTGCTCCGATTGTCCCCTGCCGAGCGGCGTGGCGGGGGCCGTCGGCGAAAGTCAGGCCGGCTCGAGTTCGGTGGATCGGCGGGTCCGAAGGACTTCCGGCCGGGTGCCGGCGATCTTCCCCGTCATCTCCTCGGCCAACGGGTCATGGCCGCCCACGTGCAGCATCAGGAACGCGGTCGCGAGGGTTCGTACCGTCTGCTGCACCCGCGGCACCCCGGGGTCACCGAGCAGGAACGACGTCCAGTGGGCGCCCTCCGCCATGCTCAGGTGCCGCGCACCCGGCACCCGCCGGAGTTGCACCGGTCCGGCCCACGCCGCGGCGATGGCCTCCCCGTCGGAATCGCGGGAGGCCAGCTTGTCGTCCGCGCCGATCAGGTGGAGGCCCGGAACAAGGACCGCGCCGGCGGCTTGCACCGCCGACGGGGCCGTGCGGGTCGCGAACATCGTCACCACCGCCTTGACCGGTGGGGTTCGGGAGGCCGCCGCCAACACCGCAGCGCCGCCACCCATTCCGTGGCCGACCACGCCCAACCGGAACCGGTCCACCGTCACCCGGCCGCCCCCCAACTTGGCTTCCGCCAACCGGTCGAGGGTTCGCGCGAGATCGAGCGCCGCCGCACCGGGGGCCGGGACGGGGCCGCGACGGCTGCTGCCGGGCGCGGCCGCCACGAATCCCCAGGAAGCCAAATGGCGCAGGGTGTCCGCGTACCTGCCCACCGGTTGCAGCCAGCCGTGACCGAACACCACCGCCGGGCAGCGCGGGCCGGTGACCGGCGCGAAGACCACGCCCGGCATGCCGATCGCCGTCAGGTCGCCGACCGAGGTGCGGTGCGGGCCGAGGTGTCGAAGGTATTCCATGGAGGGCCGGGCGCTGGAAAAGGGCGGCAAACGCCTCGCCATGGCGGCATCCCTCCCATCCGATCCGCGAACGGGCCGGCATCCGGCACGGCCGTCTCATCCGGCACGGCCTCTCATCCGGCACGGCCTCTCATCCGGCACGGCCGTCTCATCCGGCACGGCCGCGTCACCCAGCCTGCTCGTACAGTAACGCCCCGCCCGGCCCGGGCGGGGCCCCGGCGTCGGCCGGACCGGTTTGCGGGCGCCGTCGTGCCAGGATGGCATCAGGCGCGATCGGGAGGGGGCACCGGGCATGAGGGTGGCGGTATGCCAGTTCGCAGCCGGCGTCGACGTCGCCGCCAACACCGAGCAGTGCCTACGGCTGATCACGGACGCGGCCTGCGCCGGCGCCGACCTCGCGGTGCTGCCCGAGGTCGCGATGTACTTCGACCCGCGGCATCAGGACGGCCCCGGACCGCACGGGCAAGACTTGGACGGACCGTTCGCGTCCGCCCTCTGCGACGCGGCGGCCGGCTCGGGGATCGCGGTCGTCGCCGGGATGCTGGAACGACCGGCCGACGGGCAACGGGACCACAACACCCTGGTGGCCATCGGGCCGAGCGGCCAGCGGTGGGGCAGCTACCGCAAGGTTCACCTCTACGACGCGTTCGGGTACCGGGAGTCCGACCACTACCTCGCCGGCGATATCGGCACCCCGCTCACGTTTGCCGTCCGAGATGTCACGGTGGGCGCGCTCACCTGCTACGACCTGCGCTTTCCGGAAATCTTCCGCTGGGTGGTGGACGCCGGCGCGGAGCTGGTGGTGCTGCCCTCGGCGTGGATCGCCGGGCCGGCCAAGGAACGCCACTTCGCGACGCTGCTGGCCGCGCGCGCGATCGAGAACACGGTCTACCTGGCCGCCGCCGACCAGACCGGGCCGGTCTCGTGCGGACAGAGCATCGTGCTGGATCCGATGGGCACCGTGATCGCCGGGGTCGGGGAGGAGCCGGGCATCGCGGTGGCAGAGATCAGCACCGCCCGCATCGCCGACGTGCGCGAGACCAACCCGAGCCTTGCGAACCGCCGGTTCACCGTGGCGCCGCGCTGAGCCCCGCGCCTTGCCGGTCGCCATGCCGGCGCCGCCCCCGCGCCTTGCCGGCGCCGCCCCCGCGCCTTGCCGGCGCCGCCGGCTCCCGCCGCCCGATACGCTGACGTTCGTGTGCGGAATTGTGGGCTATACCGGTCCGCGCGCGGCCCTACCCCTGGTGATGGACGGGCTCGCGAGGCTGGAATACCGGGGCTACGACTCGGCCGGGGTCGCGGTCGTGCGGCCCGGCGGCGGGATCGTCACCGCCCGGAAGGCGGGTGTATTGGCCAACTTGCGCGCCGAGATCGGTGACGGGGCCGCGCTCGCCGGCACCACCGGGATGGGTCACACCCGGTGGGCCACGCATGGTGGTCCCACCGACCGCAACGCCCACCCGCACACCGACGCCACGGGGCGGCTGGCGCTGATCCACAACGGCATCGTGGAGAACTTCGCCGAACTGCGGGCCGAGGTCGAGGCCGACGGTGTGGAGCCCACCAGCGACACCGACACGGAGGTGGTGGCGCACCTGTTGGGCCGGGCGTTCGCCGCCGGGCCCACCGCCGGCGATCTGGCGGCGAGCATGCGCGCGGTCTGCGCGCGCCTGCGGGGTACCTTCACCCTGGTGGCCGCGCACGCCGACCGGCCCGGGCAACTGGTCGCGGCCCGCCGTTCCTCACCGCTGGTCCTCGGCATCGGCGACGGGGAGATGTTCCTGGCCAGCGATGTGTCCGCGTTCCTGGAGCACACCCGCGATGCGGTAGAACTCGGCCAGGACCAGGTCGTCACCGTCACCGCCGCCGGTTACCTCGTCACCGATTTCGACGGCCACCCCGCGCCGGTGCGGCCGTTCCACGTCGACTGGGACATCGCCGCCGCCGAGCGCGGCGGGTTCGCGACGTTCATGGACAAGGAGATCGACGAGCAGCCGACGGCCTTGGGGGACACCCTGCGGGGGCATTTCGACGGCCGGCGAATCCTGCTCGACGAGCAGCGCATGGGCGAGGACGAGTTGCGCACCGTCGACAAGGTCTTCGTCGTGGCGTGCGGCTCCGCGTACCACTCCGGGCTGGTTGCGAAGTATGCGATCGAACACTGGGCCCGGCTGCCGGTAGAGGTCGAACTCGCCAGCGAGTTCCGTTATCGCGACCCGGTTCTCGACCGGGACACGCTGGTGATCGCGGTGTCCCAGTCCGGCGAGACCATGGACACCCTGGAGGCCGTGCGGCACGCCCGCCGGCAGAAGGCCCGGGTGCTTGCGGTCTGCAACACCAACGGTTCGCAGATCCCGCGGGAATCCGATGCCGTCCTCTACACCCATGCCGGGCCGGAGATCGGGGTCGCCTCCACCAAGGCCTTCCTCGCCCAGGTCGCCGCGAACTACCTGGTGGGCCTGGCGCTCGCGCAGGCGCGCGGGACCAAGTACCCCGACGAGGTCGCCCGCGAGTTCGATCAACTGACCCAGATCCCCGACGCGGTCGAGCGGACCCTCGCCGGGATGGACGCGGTCCGGGCGGTGGGCCGCGATCTGGTCTCTGCCAGGGCGGTGTTGTTCATGGGGCGCCACGTCGGCTACCCGGTCGCGCTGGAGGGGGCGCTGAAGCTCAAGGAACTGGCCTACATGCACGCGGAGGCGTTCGCCGCGGGCGAGCTCAAGCACGGCCCGATCGCGTTGATCGAGGACGGCCTGCCGGTCGTGGTGATCGCACCGTCGCCGAAGTCGCAGCCGATCCTGCACTCGAAGATCGTGTCCAACATCAGGGAGATCCAGGCCCGGGGCGCGCGGACCATCGTGATCGCCGAGACGGCCGACGACACGGTTGCGCCGTTCGCCAGCACGCTGATCGAGATTCCGAGGGTGCCGGCGCTGCTGCAGCCGCTGGTAGCCACGGTGCCGCTGCAGGTGCTGGCCGCGGAGATCGCCCGGGGCCGCGGGTACGACATCGACAAGCCGCGAAACCTCGCCAAGTCGGTGACGGTGGAGTGATGCGGCCCGGTCGGCCGGATGCGCTGCCGGACCCCGCGGATCTCGATCTGGCGACGGATCCGCTGGGCATCGCGGCGCGCGGGTCCGGCCGAGGCGGCGCGGTGCATGCGTTGCCCGGGATCGCGGGTGTGATCGGGGTCGGCATCGACGTGGTGGCCGTGGACCGGTTCGCCGCCGCGCTGGAGCGGACGCCGGGTCTGGCGCACCGGCTCTTCACCGGTCCGGAACGGATCACCCTCACCGGCGCGGCGCGGTCTGTCGCTTCGCTCGCCGCGCGATTCGCGGTCAAGGAGGCGGTCGCGAAGGCGCTGGGCGTTCCGGCCGGCATGGACTGGCACGACTGCACGGTGGTTTCCGCCGCTTCCGGCCGCCCGGCCCTGTCGGTCACCGGGACGGTGGCCGCCGCCTGCGCGGCGGCGGGCATTGCGGACTGGCGCATTTCGCTGTCCCACGATGCGGGCATCGCCGCCGCGGTGGTGATCGGCTTCGGATAGGCAGCGTCCACCTGGCGATCGGTGGCCGCCGGAATCCGGCCGGCGCGGCCCTTGCGGCCACTCGTCGCGTTCGGGATGGATTCTCGGTGCCAGTTTTCGTCCGGCCCGGCGCGCGACGGGCTGCGGCCGGTTGTCACGCGTGGGACAGTGCAGGGGTGCTGCGCAGTTACACCGCCGAGCAGATACGGGCCGCCGAGGCGGTGGCCCTGGCCGATGTCGGCGAGCCGATGCTGATGGCCAGGGCCGCCCGGGCGGTGGCGGACGCGGTGACGGCGCGGATGCCCCCGCCGGTGCCCGGCCGGTCGGCCGTGCTCCTCGTCGGCTCGGGGAACAACGGAGGCGACGCCCTGTACGCCGGGGTCACGCTTCGCCGGCGGGGTATGGCGGTGACGGCGATCCTTGCCAACCCCGACCGGGTGCACGACGCCGGGTTGCTGGCGCTGCGGCGGGCGGGCGGCCGGGTGGTGGCCGCGGATTCGGCCGGTGTCCATCGGCTGGTTGCGACCGCCGACGCGGTGCTGGACGGCTTGGTCGGTCTGGGGGCGCAGCCACCGCTGCGATCGCCGATGGACCGGCTGGCGGAGTGGGCGGCCGAGTGCCATGGCTGGCGGGTGGCCGTCGACCTGCCGAGCGGCATCGAATCGGATACCGGGCGGAGTGACGGGGCCGTGTTCGACGCGGACGTCACCGTCACCGTCGGTGGTCTCAAGACCGGGTTGCTGCTGGCCGACGCTGCGGGCGACGTGCGCGTGGCGCCCATCGGCATGGATCCCGCGGTGGTTGCTCCGCAGGCCGGGCACGATGCGATCGTCATCACCGACGATGACGTGATTTCGCTGATGCCGCAACCGAAACCGAACGACAACAAGTTCACCCAAGGGGTCATCGGCGTCGTCGCGGGATCCCAGCGATATCCGGGTGCGGCGATCCTGTGCGTCGGTGGGGCGGTGCGGCTGCGCCCGGGCCTGGTCCGGTTCGCAGGGCCACACGCCGACGCGGTGCTGGCCCGGTGGCCGGAGGTCATCGCCGCGGCCGATCCGGCGCAGGCCGGCCGGGTGCAGGCATGGGCCGCCGGCCCGGGGATGGGCACCGACGGCGCGGCGCTGGCCCGGCTGCGGACGGTTCTCGCGGGCGGCGAGCCGGTGTTGGTGGACGCCGACGGGCTGACCTTGCTCTCGAGCGCGCCGTGGCTGCTTCAGGACCGGCGGCGGCGGGGCGCGATCACGGTGCTCACGCCGCACGCCGGCGAGTTCGCGCGGCTGTTCCCCGACCTGGACCCGGCCGACCGGGTCCGCTCGGTACGCGCCGCGGCGGCCCGGTCCGGCGCGGTGGTGCTGCTCAAGGGATACCGCACGGTCATCGCCGATCCGGCCGGAGCGCTGGCCGTCAACACGTCGGGGTCGCCGCAGTTGGCCAGCGCGGGGTCCGGCGACGTGCTCGCCGGCATGATCGGCTCGCTGCTCGCCTCCGGGATGGATCCGCTGTTGGCCGCCGCGCTGGGCGCGCACATCCACGGCCGCGCGGGGCAGCGGGCCGCGGCCGCGGGCCGGGCGGGGTCCTCCGCGCTGCTGGACCTGCTGCACGGCTCGCCGGGCTGATCCCGGCTCGCCCGTCCGGAGCGGCCAGGACGAACAGGGGTGCGAAATGTTCCACACCGCGCCCGATATGCCGTACTTCTCGCACCACTGTCGAGGCGAGGGACCCGGCCGACCCGTGTGGCCCGGTCTCCACCTGCCCGTTGCGCGGCGAGCCGCGACGGACCGCCGGCGCCGCGCTGTGGTTCCATCGGTGCGTGACGGTCCGCACCCCCGAACCCGCGCTCCCGGTTGGGCGGTCGACCGCGCCGCAGGTCGTGTTGCCCGCCGAGGCGGTGATCGATCTGGACGCGATCACCGCGAACGCGGCGCTGCTGCGGCAAACCGCCGCCACGGAGCTGATGGCTGTTGTCAAGGCCGACGGCTATGGACACGGGGCCGCCCAGGTCGCGCGCGCCGCCCTGGCCGGCGGAGCATCCGTGCTCGGCGTGGCAACGCTCGATGAGGCGGTCGCGCTGCGGGCCCGCGGCATCGACGCGCCCGTTGCCGCGTGGTTGTGGCCGCCGGGCCAGGACGTTCGGCCTGCGGTGTCGGCCGGGGTCCAGGTGGGCGTGTCGAGCCTCGCCCACCTGGACGCCGTCACCGCCGCGTCGTCAACCGCGCCCGGTGGATCGGTGCCGATCCACCTCAAGGTCGACACCGGGCTGGGCCGCAACGGCGTCACCATGCCGGAGTTGGGCCCGTTGCTGGCCGCGATCGCGCGGGCGCAGCAGGCCGGCGCGGTCGAGGTGGTCGGCATCATGAGCCACCTGGCATGCGCCGACATCCCGGACGACCCATCGGTGCCCGAACAGACGGATCGCTTCCGCGAGGCGGTCGCGGCCGCCGCGGCCGCCGGGATCCGCCCGCGGTGGCGGCACCTGGCCAACACCGCTGCGGCGCTGGACCACCCAAATGCCCGATTTGACCTGGTACGGTGCGGTATCGGCCTGTATGGACTGTGCCCTGCCCGGCGCGATCCGGGGCTGCGGCCGGCAATGACGCTGCGGGCGACGGTCACGCTGACCAAGAGGGTCCCCGCGGGGCAGGGCGTGGGGTACGGGCTGACGTACCGAACGGCGGCAGAGGCGACGTTGGCGCTGGTGCCACTGGGTTACGGCGACGGTCTGCCGTGGCGGGCCGCCAACGTCGGCGAGGCGCTGATCGGCGGCCGGCGGCGGCGCATCGCCGGTCGGATCGCGATGGACCAGGTCGTCATCGACTGCGGCGACGATCCGGTCCAGGCGGGTGACGAGGTCCTGATCTTCGGCAGCGGGGGTCGCGGAGAACCGACCGCGACCGACTGGGCGCGGTACTGCGGCACAATCGACTATGAGATCGTCACCCGCATCGGATCGCGGGTGCCGCGGCGATATCGCTTGGCAGAGCACCACGATCGCGCCCCCGAGCGGTGACGACGCCGCCGGTGACGAGGTGAACGAGCGGTCCGCCCCGGGAGGGGGCGGCCGGGAGGTGATCACGGTGGGCGCCCTGGAGAAGGTGCTTGGCTCGGTCTCCCTGGTGGGGGGCCTGGTCGGCGCCGCCGTCCTCGGAGGCGCGACCGCGCACCGCCTGGCAATGCTGCACTACCGCGAGTTGGGGCAGATTCCCGACGGCTACCCGGCCGGCCCCTTCGACGGGCTCCGCAGCGATCGGGACTACTCCGTGGCCGCACCGGACGGCGTCGCGCTGCACGTGGAAGAGGTCGGCCCGGTCGATGCGCCGCTGACCGTGGTGTTCAGCCACGGCTGGACGCTGCGTTCGGGCGCCTGGCACTTTCAGCGAGATGCGCTGCAAGGCCCGGGTTTCGGCGAAGGGACCGATCCGGCCGCGCCGTCACCGGTGCCCGACCTTCCGCAGGCGGCGCCAGGTCGGCGCGGACGGCAAGCCGCGCCGCGGGCATCGGACCTCGAAGCGGCCCCGTCGGCCCGGCCATCGGCCCGGCTGGTCTTCTACGACCAGCGCTCCCACGGCAGGTCCAGCCGGGCCCCTGCCGGACGCTCCACCATCGCCGATCTTGCGGCGGACCTCGCCACCGTCATCGCAACGGCGGCGCCGGACGGCCCGTTGGTGCTCGCCGGGCACTCGATGGGCGGAATGGCGGTCATCGCGCTCGCCGGCCGGGAACCCGAGTTGTTCGCGGGCCGGGTCCGCGGCGTGGCGCTCATTTCCACCAGCGCCGACGAGACCAGCGGCGGGTCCCCTCGCTTCACCCAGGTCAACGGCGCCAACCCGTTGCTGCCGGCGCTGGCCGCGGCCGCGGCCCGATACCCGCGGGCCTTCGAACGTGGCCGGGGCCTGAGCAGGGACATCAGGTGGCTGCTGACCCGATCACTGGGGTTCGCCGACCCGAACGTCCCGGCACCGCTGGTGGACTACCTGGACCAGATGATCATGTCCACCCCGATCGACGTCATCGCGGAGTTCGCCCCCGCGCTGTTCTCCTTCGACGAGAGCGCCGCGGTACCGGCGCTCTCGGGCATCCCGGCGCTGATCGCGGTGGGCGAGCAGGATCGGATGACCCCGCCGGCGCGGGCCGGTGCGATCGGCGAGGTCTTGCCCGGCGCCGAACTGCTCGTCATCCCCGGCGCCGGCCACATGGTGATCATGGAGGCACCCGACGTGGTGAACCGGGCGCTACGCCGCTTGCTGTGGCGCGCATGGGATGGCGCTCGCAACGGATCGGCGGCCACCGCCCCATGACCCACGCCGTGCTGCCCACCCCGGCCGACACCATCACCCTCGGACAGTTGATCGGGCGCCGGCTGCGCCCCGGCGACCTGGTGATCCTGTCGGGGGCGCTGGGTAGCGGCAAGACCGTGCTCACCAAGGGCATCGCCGCCGGTATGGGGGTGACGGGCATCGTGATGTCACCGACCTTCGTCATCGCCCGCGTCCACCGGCCGGGACATAACAATGGGGTCACGTTGGTGCACGTGGACGCGCACCGGCTGTCCGGCGCCGCGGAACTGGACGATCTCGATCTCGACAGGGACCTGACGGCGGCCGCGATGGTGGTGGAATGGGGCGAGGGGCGAGCCGAACAACTGGCGGACGATCACCTGCTGATCGGGCTTCACAGGCGCCCCGACGACACCAGGATCGCGGTGCTCACCGGGGTCGGCGAGCGGTGGTCGGGGCTGATTTCCGAGGTGGACCGCTGGGTTCTGACGGCACCGCCAGCACGCTGACGCGGCGCGCTCTGGCCCGGTAGGAGCGCATTTCGCGATTTTCGCAGACGTCGAACAGTGCCGACGTGCTGTGCAAGAATGCCTCGAAGTTCACCACAGCACTGTATGGAGGAGGATCCCCGCACCACAGATGCGCTGATCCCGACCGGTCAAGGGGTTCCACGGTCCCGGGCACGAACCGCGTGCCCGGGCCGCACGGCAACCGCGAACCTGGCCCGTACCCGCCAACAGTCCGATCACTAGGAGGCTCCTGTGCACAAGTCCGTCCGTCGCGCGCTGCTCGCAGCAGTGGGGGTGACGACAGTGTTTGCAGTGGCGGCGTGCGGTGCCGGCCGGACCGACGCTCCGACGACGTCCACGACGAGTTCCCAGCAGCAGGCCGGGAACGAGCCAACCTCGGGCCAGAGCGGCGAAGGGACCTCCAGCCCCACGCAGGCGCCCACCGACACCAAGTCTGCGGAACCCGCGAACACCGGCGCCACGATCAAGATCGGCACCACCGACCGCGTCGTGTCCCTCGATCCGGCCGGTTCGTACGACAACGGTTCGCTGATGCTCGAACTGCAGCTCTACCAGTTCGTGATGAACATCCCGGCCGGGCAGACCGAGCCGCAGCCGGACGCCGCCGAGAAGTGCGAATTCACGGACAACGGCGCGACGTACACCTGCACCATCAAGGACGGGCTGAAGTTCACCAACGGCGATCCGCTGACCGCCAAGGACGTCGCGTTCTCCTTCAAGCGCGTCGTCGACATCAACGACGCGAACGGCCCCGCCTCGCTGCTGGCCAACATGAAATCCGTTGAGGCGCCGGACGACTCGACGGTCGTCTTCACGTTGAACAACCCGAACGACCAGACCTGGCCGTTCGTGCTGGGCACCTCGGCCGGCCCGATCGTCGACTCCAAGGTGTTCCCGGCCGACAAACTGCTCCCCGATGAGCAGGTCATCGGCTCCGGCCCGTACAAGCTGACCTCGTACGCGAAGAACGAACTCGTCGCGCTGGGCCCGAACACCGACTACCAGGGCAACGGCGGCGCGATGGCCAACGCCGGCGTCACCTTGCAGTACTTCACGGATGCGTCCAACCTCAAGCTGGCCGTTCAGCAGGGCGACGTGGACGTGGCCTGGCGGACGCTGGATGCCCAGTCGATCTCCGACCTGCGCACCAACGACAAGGTCAAGGTCCTGGAGGGCCCCGGCGGCGAGGACCGCTACATCGTCTTCAACCTCAAGACGATGCCCGGTGACAACGACGCGCAGAAGCGCGCGATCCGGCGCGCGATCGCCTACTCGATCGACCGGGAGACGCTGGCGGACAAGGTGTATCAGAACCTGTACTCACCGGCGTACTCCATGGTTCCGAACGGGTTCCCTGGGCACGTCGACGTGTTCAAGGACGTCTTCGGCGCGTCGCCCGACAAGGACGCTGCGGCGAAGGAACTGTCGGACGCGGGCGTGAAGACACCCGTGACGTTGCCCATCCAGTACAACCCGGACCACTACGGGTCCGCGTCCGACCTGGAGTACAACGAGATCAAGCGGCAGTTGGAGGCCACCGGCCTGTTCAAGGTGAACCTGCAGTCCACCGAGTGGACGACCTATGCCAAGGAACGCACGCAGGACGCCTACCCGATCTACCAGCTGGGCTGGTACCCGGACTTCCCGGACGCCGACAACTACATCTCGCCGTTCCTGGTGCCGAACAACTTCGTGCAGGCGCACTACTGCGACGCGGACGCAGCGGAGGGCACCCGGCCCTGCGACAAGGACGGCGTGCTGCCGTTGATCGCCAAGGAACAGACCGAATCCGGCGACGCCCGGATCCAGGCGATCGAGGAGATCCAGAAGAAGACCACCGAGGGTACGCTGCCGACCCTGCCGCTGCTGCAGGGCAAGCAGATCGCGGTGACCGGCACGGATGTCACGGGGGTCGACAAGACCCTGGACACCACGTTCCTGTTCCGCTTCTGGCTCATCGGCAAGAGCTCCTGAGAACCCGGTGACCGACGTGGGGGGCGGGGCGCGCCCGGCCCCCCACGCCGGCCCGGTTGGGCAGGAGGCCCACAACTGTGGCCAGTAGTACCGCCGTGCGCGCCGGGTCGCTCCCGCGCTATCTGTTGACCCGGCTTGCGCTGGTCATTCCGATGGTGTGGATCCTGATCACCCTCGTGTTCTTCCTGATGCGGGGTATCGGGGACCCGATCGACGCGATGCTCGGCGGGCGCCTGCCGCCCGACCAGATTGCCGAGCGCAAGCATGCCGCCGGGTTCGACCGCCCGATCATCGTCCAATACGGCGACTACCTGTGGCAGTTGCTGCACGGCAACCTGGGCACCACGCTGACGGACAATCGCGCCGTCACCGACGTGCTCAAGGTCAACGGTGCCGCGACGCTGGAGCTCGCGTTCTGGGCGTTCCTGATCGCGCTGGCGGTCGGCATCCCGCTGGGCCGGTTGGCCGCCCGGCACCGTGACCGCATCCCCGACGTCTTCCTGCGCATCTCGGGCGTGCTGTTCTACGCCGCGCCGGTGTTCTTCGTGGGCCTGCTGGGAAAGCTGGTCTTCTCGGCGTGGTTGGACTGGCTGCCGGTTTCCGGCCGCGCATCTCCCCAGACCCGGATTGCGATCAGTCACGTCTCGCCGCGAACCCACATCTTCATCGTCGACGCGATCCTGTACGGCGAGCCGAAATATATCTGGGATGTGTTGTGGCACACCATCATGCCGGCCGCAACGCTGGGCCTGCTGGTGGGCGGAATCTTCCTGCGCCTGGTGCGCACCAACCTGCTGCAGACGATGCGCGACGACTACGTGGAAGCGGCGCGCGCCAGGGGCGTCACGGAGAGCCGGGTCAACCGCAAGCACGCCTTCAAGAAC
>CAZUXD010000031.1:0-46384 GCA_964624455.1 uncultured Actinomycetes bacterium
CGAGGTGGAAGCAGTTCCCTCCGACCGGCCGCCCTCGGCAGCCGACGTCTCCTTGCCCTGATAGCCCGACAGAAGCTGCAGCACCTGCTGCCGCACCCGGTTGAGGTCGGCGCCCAGCTTGACCAGCACCTGCGCCGCGACGCCTTCGCCCTCGCGGATCAGCCCGAGCAGGATGTGCTCGGTACCGATGTAGTTGTGGCCCAACTGCAGCGCCTCGCGCAACGACAGTTCCAGCACCTTCTTGGCGCGCGGCGTGAACGGAATGTGGCCGGAGGGAGCCTGCTGGCCCTGGCCGATGATCTCCTCCACCTGCGAGCGGACGCCCTCCAAGGCGATGCCCAGCGATTCCAACGCCTTCGCGGCGACGCCTTCACCCTCGTGGATCAGGCCGAGCAGGATGTGCTCGGTGCCGATGTAATTGTGGTTGAGCATCCGGGCCTCTTCCTGGGCCAGGACGACCACCCGTCGCGCTCTGTCGGTAAAGCGTTCAAACATGTGCACTCCTTACAGGCGTGCGCGTTGCAGTGGCACGCCGGCCGGGCTCCGATCCCGATACCGGCCGACCGTGGCGTCCAGTCTAGGCGCCGACCCGCGGGGGCGGCCCGTTGACAGCAGCGACCACTGCTCGCACTGACACTCGTCTCAACGCTGCCGGGTTCGCAGGGCTTCCGCCACTGCAAGCGCTACGCCCAGGGCGAACAGGTGACGAGGAAGAACGAAACGCGCGCCGCCGTCGAGGAGCGACGGCAGCGCGCGTTGACGTCAGCAGCCCTGCAGTGGGCGTCCCGGTCGGCGCCTCAGTGGGCGTCCTGGAAGGCTTCCACGATCGCGGCGGGGAGGCGGCCGCGGTCGGACACCTCGTAGCCCTCGTTGCGCGCCCACTCGCGGATCGCCGCGGTCTGCTCGCGGTCCGGGCTCGTCCGGGCGCGCGCCCGGCTCGTCCGTGGTGACCGGGCCCGCCCGCCACCGGTCCGGCGGCCATGAGCGATGTAGTTGGCTATTGCATCGCGCAACTTCTTCGCGTTCTTTTCACCGAGGTCAATCTCGTACGACACGCCGTCCAGCCCGAACGTCACGGTTTCCGCACCGGCTGTTCCGTCGATGTCGTCAACCATCGTGACTGTGGTCAATGTGGCCATGTATGTCCTCCTACGGGGCAAGAGCGGCCGGAAATGGATAACAGGTTCATGGTATATCAACTGACTGGGCAAATGTGCACTCCATGCCCGCCGGGCCCAGATTATCGGAGGATTCTCGTCACAGATCCGGCCGTACGAACGGGAAGAGGATGGTTTCCCGTATACCCAGTCCGGTCAGCGCCATGAGCAGTCGATCGATTCCCATACCCATTCCTCCGGTCGGCGGCATACCGTACTCAATCGCCCGCAGGAAATCCTCGTCGAGTGGCATGGCTTCCGTGTCGCCGAGTCCGGCGAAACGTGCCTGCTGGGCAAAACGCTCCCGCTGCACCACCGGATCGGTTAGTTCCGAATAGCCGGTTGCGGTTTCTACGCCGCGGATGTACAGATCCCACTTTTCGGCCAGGCCGGGCTGGTCGCGATGCCCGCGGGTCAGCGGCGACGTCTCGGCCGGGAAGTCCAGCACGAACGTCGGCGCGACCAGCGCATTCGCGACAAGCTCCTCGAACAACTCCTCGGCGAGTTTGCCGGGCCCATAATGCGGCGCAACCGACACTTTCAAGCGCTCCGCCGTGCGGACCAGGTAATCCATGCCGGTCGTGATATCGATCTCCTCCCCGAGCGCCTCCGATATCGCGCCGTACAGCGTGATGGACGGCCAATCGCCGCCGAGGTCGAACGGGCTACCGTCGGCCAACGTCACCGTTGTGGATCCGGTCGCCGCAATGGCCGCATTTTGCACGAGCCGACGGGTGAGGTCCGCGATCCCGCGGTAGTCGGTGTAGGCCTGGTAGCACTCCAACATCGCGAACTCCGGAGAGTGCGAGGAGTCCACGCCCTCGTTCCGAAAGTTCCGATTGATCTCGAATACCCGGTCGATGCCGCCGACCACACATCTCTTCAGGTACAGCTCCGGGGCGATCCGCAGGTACAACTCCATGTCCATGGCGTTCATGTGGGTGACGAAGGGTCTGGCCGCGGCCCCACCCGCCTGGTTCTGCAACATCGGAGTCTCGACCTCGAGGAATCCTTCGCTCTCAAGGGTTTCTCGAAGGGATCGGTTGACGGCCGCGCGCAATTCGACCGTGCGTCTGGCCTGGGGCCGGACGATCAGGTCGACATAGCGTTGGCGCACCCGGGTCTCCTCGGACAACGGCTTGTGCGCCACCGGCAGCGGGCGAACGGCCTTCGCGGTGAGCTGCCAGGAATCCGCGAGCACGGAGAGTTCGCCGGTGCGCGACGTGATCACCCGGCCGTGCACGGTGACCAGATCCCCAAGATCGACGGACGCCTTGAAATCGGCCAGCGCCTCGGCACCGATGGACGAAACCGACAGCATCGCCTGCAGTTCGGTGCCGGTATCGCCCGCACCCCCCTGTCGGAGCATGACGAAACAGAGCTTGCCCGAGTTCCGCAGGAAGATCACCCGGCCGGCGACCGTCACCAGGGTGTCGGTCGCGGTGTCCGGCGGCAGGTCGGGGAATTGCGCCCGGACCGCCGCCAGTGCGGTGACGGGACCCGTGATGATCGGATAGGGCTCGCGCCCGTCCAGAAGCAGGCGGGCCCGCTTCTCCAGCCGGATCCGCATCTGCTCCGGAAGGTCGTCGGGTTCGGACGATGGCGGGTGATGATCAGGAGCCACGACTGAGCAGCCTACTGACCGGCGCCTACCGATCCCCCGGGTCGTCCCGGTTTGCATGCCATCGAGCACCGCCGCTCAGCGGCGACGCCGGCGGCGCTGCGGCCCGGAGAGGCCATAGGCGGCGAGCAGGTCGGCGACCGACACCTCCGATCCATGCGGGCCGGTTGTCTCGTCATCCGGGTCGCTGGCGTGGGCCGCGGAATGCTGCGGTTCGTCCGGCGCCGCCACCGGATCCGCGCCGGGCGCAGCCTCCCCGGCTGCCCGCGGCGCCCCCGGCGCAGCCGCATCCAATGGCTCGGCATCCGGAATGGGCTCGGCAGCCAGCCGAATCGGCCCGGCATCCGGCCGAATCGGCTCTGCATCTGGAATAGGCGCGGCATCCGGCCGAATCGGCGCTGCCACCGAAGCCGGCCCGGCAGGCTCGACGTCCGCTGCGACGGGAATCGGCTCTGCATCTGGAATCGGCGCGGCATCTGGCATAGGCGCCGCATCTGGAATAGGCGCGGCATCCGGAATAGGCGCGGCATCTGGCATAGGCGCCGCATCCGGCGGAATCGCCTCGGAATCCGGCGCTTCCGGCCGGATCGGTGCCGGCAGCGCCGAATCCAGCCCTGCCGACACGCCGCGCTCGCCGACGGACGCGTCAGATCGGTCGGGTGTTGCCGGATCCGACTCGCCCGCCACCCGGCCGGACAGATCGCCGTCCGTAGGCCCACGCACGACGTCGTCGGTGGTGGCGACCTTGCCGGAGTCGCCCGCGGACGACCCGACCGCGGGAGCCGCCTCGGTAGGTGCGTCCGGCGCGGATCCGGTGTCCCCAACAGCAACCGAACGGTCCAGCGCAGGCCGATCCCGGCCGCGCGACGGCCCGGGCATCGCATCCACCATGTCGAGCCGGCTCAACTCCGGCAGGTCGTGAAGCTGCCCGTGCGATAGCGCGCCGAGTTGCCCGGTCGTGACCGCGGCCGGACCAGTCCCGGCTGCGCCCTGGGCTGCCGAGACCGCGGCCTGCCCGGACCGAAATCGCGCCGATTCCGCGGATACCGTGAGCCTGGAAACCGTCACCTCGCCCTCGGCCAGGGTCGAGAGGACCTCTGTCAGCCTCTCCAGTTGCTCACGCAGTTCCGTCAACTGGTCCTGCTGGGCCAGTGCCGCCTGCCGCCCCAGTTGGGTTTCGTACTCGTGCCGGGCCGAGATCTCGCGGTGCAGCTCGAGTTGATACGTCAACTGCGCTTCGTGCTCCCGGCTCACCGCGGCCCGGGCATCCCTCCGTGACCGATTGACGGCGAACGCCGCCATCAATGCGGCCCACAGCGCCAACACGCCGGCCAGCCGCAACATGTGCACGTCGTCGGCCAGCACGATCAGTGCCGTCGCGCCGGCGGCGGCCAGGAAACCGGCGACGAGCAGCAGCCGGAGCATCACCGGAAGGGCGCCACGAGATCGCACCTCACCGGATTCGGCCATGTCCGCAGGGTACCGGCGCCACCCGTACGAAAGCCCGCATACGCGGCGCGAAGTCGTCACTCACCTGTCGGGTCGGGCCGGCCGTCGTCCGGCGTGCGACAGGACCTCTCCAGGAACAGTGCTCCCGCGAGCAGGATCCCCGCGCACACCAGGCCGATGACGGCGGTGGCAGTGTCGGCGCCGGCCGCCTTCGTCCGGCCCGCGTCCGGGGCAACGAATAGCCCGAATCCCAGCCACAGCCCGAACAGTGCGGACCCGGCCAATGCGGAGGCCTTGGCCACCGCGAGCGCACGGGCAGCGGTCAACGGCGGCAGCGGACGTGGGTGCTCGCGATGCTCGTCTCGCGCCCTGATCCGGTTGCGAAACCCGAAACCGGCGATCGCCTCACCGATACCGAGCAACGCCGCGGTGACGCCGGCGAGGCGGGGCAGCGTCGGAATCGAGCCGTAGTTGAATCGGGTGAGGACATAGGCGACCGCGGCCGCCGCCACACCCACGACGACCATGTCGCGGACTCGGGTGGGCGTCAAGCGGTGGCGCTGATCAGGCAATGCTGCCCACCCGTTCAATACCCGCGGTATCCAGCCCGGCCAGCAACTGCGCAATGCGGCCGTGACCCGGCAGCGCGGCCTCCGGTTCGATCTCGAGCCACGGAAGCAGCACGAATGCGCGCTGAGCCGCGCGGGGGTGCGGAAGGATCAACGTCGGATCGGTGGACAGCACCGGCACCGCCGTGGGGCCTTGCGGGGTGACGACGTGATTCGTCACCGCCACCACATCGACGTCCAAAGTCCGCGGGCCCCAGCGCACCAGCCGCTCTCGCCCGGCCGCCTGCTCTAGGGCCTGCGCCCGTCGCAACCACCCGGCGGCGTCGGTCGCGTCGTCATCCACGAGCGCAATCACGTTGAGGAAATCGTCCTGCGGGACCGGACCCCACGGCGGGGTCCGGTACACGGAGGAGAGCGCCCGCAGCACCGGGTGAAGGTTCCGCGCCGCCACCGTCAGATGATCCAGCGCATCGCCGAGGTTCGACCCCAGGGACAGCACCGCAGCGCTCACCGGGCGGCTCCCGGGGCTTCCCGGTCGGTAACCGAACGGCGGATCGTCACCGCGACGTCCGCGAAGTCCAGCGGGATAGGGGCGTGCGGCTTGTGCACCGTGACCTCGACCGCCTGCACCGACCACCGTGCCACCACCGCGTCCGCGATCTCCGCGGCCACGGTCTCGATCAGGTCGCGGGCGGGGCCGCCGACGACACGTGCGGCGAGTTCCGCCAGTTCGCCGTAGTGCACGGTGGCGCCGAGGTCCCCCCGCGCAGCCGCGGTACCCAGGTCCAACCACACGGTGATGTCGGTGACGAAGTCCTGCCCGTCGCGCTTCTCATGGTCGAACACCCCGTGGTGTCCGCGGACCGTGAGCCCGCTGAGCGTGATCCGGTCAGCCATGGTTCCTCCCGGTGAGCGAGCGCCCGACGCGCTGGCCGCCGGACGCTGCGGTCCCTGCGTTACCGGCCGAGCCGCCCGACCCGGCGGGCGGCGGGGGCGTTCGCAAACGGCCGGGCGAAAAACGCAAGCCGGGGTCGTCATTCTCGCGCGCGGCCAACGGACCCAGCGGGCCGTTCGGCGCGGGTGCCAGATAGCTCCGGCCGGCATCGAGGACCGCGAACGCGTCCAGGCTCGGCCGCGGCTCGTGTACCCGCACCCCCCACACCTGCTGTTGCGCTGCAAGCAGGCTGACCGCGGCGGTCGCTGCGTCGCGCCCGGACGGCGGCCGGGCGATCCCGTCGCGGGCCAGCAACTCGCCGAGGAAACGTTTGCGGGACGCGCCGATCAGCACCGGCAGGCCCAAACCGACGAGCGCGTCCAGGTGCATCAACACCTGCCAGTTGTGCGCGGCGTCCTTGGCGAATCCCAGCCCGGGATCGATGATCAAGCTTCGCTCGTCGACACCCGCCGCCAGGGCCGCGTCCACCCGGGCCAGCAGTTCACCTCGCACCTCCCCGATGACGTCGTGGTAGTGCGCCAGCGAGCTCATGATGTCGCTGGGCCCGCGCCAATGCATCAGGATCCACGGCACGCCCGTCTCTGCGACCACGCCGGCCATGCTCGGGTCGCCGAGACCCCCGGAGACGTCGTTGACGATCACCGCGCCCGCGCCCAGGGCCGCCGCGGCCACCTCCGCGCGGGTGGTGTCCACCGAGCACAGGATCCCCCGGCTGGAGAGCTCCGAGATCACCGGTTCCACCCGGGCACGTTCGGTGGCGGCGTCCACCCGGTGGGCGCCCGGCCGGGTCGACTCGCCGCCCACGTCGACGACGTCCGCACCGTCCGCCGCCAGTTGCAGGCCGCGCGCGATCGCGGAACCGGTATCCGGCCATCGGCCGCCGTCGGAGAACGAGTCGGGGGTGACGTTCAAGACGCCCAGCACCCAGGGACGGGGGCCGAACACCGGGAAGCGCACGGTCGTAGATTGTTCGCTCCGCGGGTTGCGCACTCGTCACCGGCTCGTGATCAGGCTCATCGCCTCCGCGCGGGTGCGAGCCTGGGACTGGAAGATCCCGCGCACCGCTGAGGTCGTCGTCACCGCACCGGGTTTGCGCACGCCGCGCATCGCCATGCACAGATGCTCCGCGTCGATCACCACGATCACGCCGGCCGGCCCAAGGCCACGGACCAGCGCGTCGGCGATCTGGCTCGTCAACCGCTCCTGCACCTGCGGGCGGCGGGCGTAGCCATCAACCAGCCGGGCCAGCTTCGACAGCCCGGCGATCCGCCCGTCCGGGCCGGGGATGTAGCCCACATGCGCCTTGCCGAAGAACGGTGTCAGGTGGTGCTCGCACGTGGAGAACATATTGATGTCCCGCACCAGGACCATCTCCGCGTGGTTCTCGTCGAAGGACGCGCCCAGCACGGCGTCCGGATCCTGGTGCAACCCGGAGAACTGCTCGGCCAGCGCCCGCGCGACGCGGTCGGGAGTCGCGGCGAGGCCCTCGCGGTCGGGATCCTCGCCCACCGCGATCAACAACTCGCGGACTGCGGCGGCCGCCCGCGCATGGTCGAACCCGCCCGGGCCCGAGGCAACGCGGGTCGCCCGGCCGTCCATCGGCCCTGTCGTCACCGCCGCTGCCCGCTCGGTGGCGCCCAGGGGTCGTCGTCCGGCGCGTCATCCTGCCCGTGCCGAGCCCCCGGGGCGCCGCCCCCATGGGCACCCGGGTATCCGCCGGTCGGCCCGCTCGGCCCGGCCGGCCCGCCGCCCGGTTGCTGCTGCCCCGGCCGCCCCGGCTGCCCCCCGCCCGGGCGCTGTTGCCAGGCGGAAGGGGTGGGCTGCTCGTTGTGTCCGTCCGGCCCGTTGTGTCCGTACGGCTCGTTGTGTCCGTCCGGCACAGCGGTGGGCGGTTGCCCGGCCGCACCGTGGTTCGATCCGTTCCGGTTCGGCTGCGCGCCGGACGGCCCCTGGCCGGATGAATCCGGACCTCCCCAACCGGGCATCGGGCCGAGCGGGCCGGGGATCACCCCGCCGCTCCACGACGGCCTGGCAGGGTACGGGACAGGCGTGCCCGGGTACACGCCCGCCGGCGGTTGGCCGGGCTGTCCGTATGGCGCGGCTCCGGGGTGCCATCCGCCGGGCGCACCCACCGGAACCGGTCCCTTCGCCGGGTCGCCCGGGCTCCGTGGCGGCTGGGCGGGTTGCGGCGGTGGCCACGGATCGCCCCGTTCGATCGCCAACTCGCCGGGCGTCTTGATCGGCGGCCGATCGGACGGCAGCCGGGTGCCGAACTCGTCGAACGTGGTGATGCGCGGGCGCTTTCGCACATCGGAGAAGATGATCTCGAGTTCCTTGCGGTCGATGGTCTCCTTCTCGAGCAGGGCCTGGGCCAGCCGGTCCAACACGTCGCGGTTGGTGTTCAGCACCGCCCACGCCTCGGTGTGCGCCGCCTCGATGAGCGCCCGAATCTCCTCGTCGATCTCCCGGGCTGCCTCGATGGAGTACTCGGCCTGGTGCCCGTAGGTCCGCCCGAGGAACGGTTCGTCGTCACCGCTGCCGTACTTCACCGCTCCCAGCTTGGCGCTCATCCCGTATTCGGTGACCATCGAGCGGGCGATCTTGGTCGCCATCGCGATGTCGGACGATGCGCCGGTGGTCGGCTCGGCGAAGACCAACTCCTCCGCCGCCCGGCCGCCCAGCGCCATCACCAGCCGGGCGATCATCTCGGACCGGGTCATGATGTTCTTGTCGTCCTCGGGAACGACCAGCGCATGCCCACCGGTGCGCCCCCGCGGCATGATCGTCACCTTGTACACCGGTTCCAACCCGGGCATGGCCCAGGCTGCCAGCGCGTGGCCGCCCTCGTGGTACGCGGTGATCTTCTTCTCCTGCTCGGAGATGATCCGGCCCTTTCTGGCCGGGCCGCCGATCACCCGGTCGACGGACTCCTCCAGCGCCGCGGCGGTGATCAGGGTGCCGTTCTCGCGAGCCGTGAGCAGCGCCGCCTCGTTGATCACGTTGGCCAGGTCCGCGCCGGACATGCCCACGGTGCGTTTGGCCAGCGCGGTGAAGTCCACATCGGCGGCGAAGGGCTTGCCCTTGGCATGCACCTTGAGGATCGCCTCACGGCCGCGCAGATCCGGTGACCCCACCGGGATCTGCCGGTCGAACCGGCCGGGACGCAACAGCGCCGGGTCCAGGATGTCCGGCCGGTTGGTGGCGGCGATCAGGATGATGCCGCCCTTCGTCTCGAAGCCGTCCATCTCGACCAGCAACTGGTTCAACGTCTGCTCGCGCTCATCGTGGCCACCACCCATGCCGGCCCCGCGGTGCCGGCCCACCGCGTCGATCTCGTCGACGAAGATGATCGCCGGCGCGTTCGCCTTGGCCTGCTCGAAGAGGTCCCGCACGCGGGATGCGCCGACGCCGACGAACATCTCGACGAAGTCCGAACCGGAGATCGAATAGAACGGCACCCCGGCCTCCCCGGCCACGGCACGTGCCAGCAGGGTCTTGCCGGTGCCCGGCGGCCCGTACAGCAGGACCCCCTTGGGGATCTTGGCACCGAGCGCCTGGTAGCGGGCCGGGTTGGCGAGAAAGTCCCGTATCTCGTCGAGTTCCTGCACGGCCTCATCCGCGCCCGCCACGTCGGAGAACTTGGTCGCCGGCATGTCCTTGGTCAGCAACTTCGCCTTGGACTTGCCGAATGAGAGGACCCGATTGCCGCCGCCCTGCGCGTTGTTCATCATCCAGAACAGGAACAGCAGGATGATGCCGACCGGGATCAGGTAGATCAGCAGCGAGAACAATGCCGACTCGGACGAGACCGTGACGTCATAGCCCTTGGCGAGGTCGGCGGCCTTGACCTCGTCGAAGATCTGCGCCGTCGCCCCGGCCGGATAGTTGGTGTAGATCTTGTCCGCTCCGTCGACCGGCTTCTTCAGGGTCAGCCGGAGCCGCTGCTCCTTGTCGTCGATCGTCGCGGAGGTGACGTTGCCTTCCGCGAGTTGGGTTTCGGCGACCGACGTCGGCTGCTGGGCGTACCCGCGAGTGTCGTCGGAGAGGTAGGAGTACGCCAGATATGCCACCAGTACGGCGATGATCCATACCAGCGGTGAGCGAGCGAGTCGCTTACGGTCCATGCGGTGTGCGGCCACTCGGGGCGGCCTCCACCCTCCCAGTTCTGCTAGCGGAAGTCACCCCCGACCGCCCGCCCACGAGGGAGCCTTACGCCCTCGTTCGCCGGGCAGCGCAGGCCGCGACCATTGGCTTTCAGGGTACAGCCGACACCGTCGGGCCGGGCCGGTCCTGTCCCGGACCCGGCAAATGCTGCAACGCGCGAACCGGGCCGAAGGTTCCGCGGCGCCCAGTCGGGCGGCCTGTCCGGACGGCGGTGACGGCGTCTACGGGGTTCGCCCACGCTCCGCCGCGGGGCGCTTCGCCGGTCCGACGGCCCGGGGCCGCTCAGGGGTAGAGGTGCTCTGCGAGCAGCCCCACGAAGGGCAGGTCGCGGTACCGCTCCGCGTAGTCCAGGCCGTACCCCACCACGAACTCCGAGGGGATGTCGAACCCTACGTAGCGCACATCGACGTCGACCTTGACGGCGGCCGGTTTGCGCAGCAGCGCGACGACGTCGATGCGGGCCGGACCGCGGGAGGCCAGGTTCTTGCGCAGCCACGACAGGGTCAGCCCCGAGTCGATGATGTCCTCGATGATGAACACGTGCCGGCCGCTGATGTCCCGGTCCAGGTCCTTGAGGATTCGCACCACCCCCGAGGATGAGGTCGCCGACCCGTACGAGGAAACGGCCATGAACTCCAGTTCCACCGGGATGGACATCGCCCGGATGAAGTCGGCCAGGAACATCACCGCGCCCTTGAGCACGCAGACCAGCAGCGGCGGAGTATCTCCGCGGTAATCCGAGACGACCGCGCGGGCCAATTCGGCGACCTTGGAGTTGATCGTGTCGGCGTCGATCAAGCTGGCCTTTAGCTCCCCCGGATACCCATGTGCCACACCGGGATCGGCCGCTCCGGCGACGCGGGCCGCGGCGGAGTCGATCACGGTGGTCAGCGCGGCATTCGGCGCTGCGGCGTCCTGCGATGGGTTCATGTCGAAGAGACTGCCATCCCGCCTCGCGGCCACGCCGCCGGGCCGGGGCGTCTGTTCAGGACGCGGATTCCGGCGATTCAGCGCGCTCGTTCATGACGGGCGCGGTCAGGACCAGGGTTCACGGCGAGCGTTCATGGCGAGGGTTCATGACGAGGGTTCATGACGAGGCTCGGTTCGAAGGGTGAGCACCCCGGACTGCCGCACGACGTCGGTCCCGCCGGGCAGGCGGACGGCCGAGCCGGGGCGAGCGGCGGTGACGAGGTCCGCCAGGCGCACCAGATGCTGGTAGGTGAGGGCCGTGACCTGCGTCCGGGTCCGCACCCAGGCTCGCAGCATGCGCGTCCGGATCGCGAGCGGCTGGTCGGCCAGCGACTCCAGGCGGAGGTTCCCGGCCGAGTCGAGCGCACCCGTGAGCGCCCGTTCGGCAACGACGTCCAGGGCGGCGAGGTCGGCGGCCATCAGTTTCGCCGTGCGGGCCAGCGCCGGCGCCGCATCCCCACCGAGCACCTCGCCGAGCAGGGGCAGCACCTCCCGGCGCAGCCGCACGCGGGTGTAGGCGGGGTCGAGGTTGTGCGGGTCCCGCCACGGAACCAGGCCGGCGCCGGCGCACGCCTCCTCCGTGTCGGCGCGGCGCACCGACAGCAGCGGGCGGGCCCACGGCGGCCGCCAGGGGCGCATACCGGCGATGGACCGCGGACCGGATCCGCGCGAGAGCCCCAGCAGCACTGTCTCGGCCTGATCGTCGGCGGTGTGCGCCAGCAGCACCGCGGCATCGGGCCCGATCGAGGCCGCCAGTTCGGCGAGCGCCGCATATCGCGCCCGCCGCGCCGCCGCCTCGAGCCCGCCCGGCCCGCGCACCCGAACCGGCAACACGTCGACCCGCTGGTATCCGACCGCGCGGAGCAGTTCCGCGACGCTGCGCGCCACCGCAGCGGATCCGGGCTGCAGACCGTGGTCGACCGTCGCGGCGGATACCGCGCGTCGGGGCGCCGCATCGCCGGGCACCGCATCACCGAACACGGCACCGCCGGACACGGCATCGCCGGGCACCGCATCACCGAACACGGCACCGCCGGACACGGCACCGCCGGGCACCGCGCGGCCGGGCGCCCGCGTCGCGGTGACGGAGCGGACCGCGGCGGCCAACGCCAAGGAGTCCGCGCCGCCGGAGCAGGCCACCACCAGCGGTGCGTCCGGCGGCACATGCGCCGCGGCCAGCCAGTCGCGGACGGCGACGGCGACGGGTCCGTCGTTTCGAACCGGCCGGTACGGGCCGTCGAAGTACGGGCCCACGGCGGCCGCAGTCACCGGCCCACCGCGCAACCGAACCCCGTCATCCGGGTGTCGCGTGCCATCGCATCGCGCCCGCTCAGGCCCCGACCCGACGCGCCCACGCCGCCGGATCGGCTATCTCGGCCAGGCTCGGCAACGATGCCGGCGCGGACCACACCCGGTTGAAGCCGTCCATGCCGACGCGCCCGACGGCTCCGCGGACGAATTCCGCGCCCCGAACATATTGCGCGAGCTTCGCATCCATGCCGAGCAGGGTGCGAAGGAGCCGGTCCATCGGTCCACGGCCCCGCCGCCGCCGTTCGGAGAACGCCGACCGGATCGTGGCTACGCTCGGTACCACGGCCGGGCCGACCGCATCCATCACGTGGTCGGCGTGCCCCTCCAGCAGCGTCATGAGCGCCATCAACTGGTCGAAGACCTGCAGTTGCGCCGGCGTCTGGATGCGGCGGATCCACGAGTCGCCGACGAGAGCCTCGGCGGCGGAACCTGCTGCGTGGCGGCCTGTCTCATCGTGGTGGCGACCCCGAACGGCCGCGGCGACGCGCCGCAGCATCTCTGTCGGATCGGTCGGCGCCACCTTCGCGTAGGCATCGATCAATGCGCGGAAATGGCCGGTGAGCCACGGCACCGCCGTGAACTGCAATCGGTGGGTCGCTTCGTGCAGGCACACCCACAGCCGAAAATCCGCCGGGTCGGCGCCGATCTCACGCTCGACCTTGATGACGTTGGGAGCGATCAGCAGCAGCCGGCCGGATCCGCCGCCGATCGGATCGTATTGGCCGAGCACCCGGCCGGACAGGTAGCCGAGCAACACGCCGATCTGGGAGCCCGCAATTCTCCCGCCGCCGCCCTTCGCCGTCAGCCGGTCGGCGAACGGCGCGGTGAGTTCCGCCATGCCCTCCGCGGTCGCCGCTATCCATCCGGCCCGGTCGACCACTTCGGCATCCTGTACCGGCAGATGCTCGCCCAGCCCGGTGGTCTCGCGGACACGCAATTCGGCCGCGCCGGCCAACCGGCGCAGATCGGCCACCGCGAGCCGGGCGTGGCGCCGGGTCACCTCGGGGCCGCGGGGCATCAACCGCCGTCCGGTGCGGACCGCGGCATCCCAGTCAATGGGGCTGTTCGACACGGTTAGGCGATACCCATCTGTTAGCTGCAGCCGCACAACCGCAGCGCGGTCGCCAGCGCGTCCTGTGCGTAGCGTGTCTTGTTTCCGACGACGCCGTTGGAGTTGAACGCGAAGACCAGGATCCGTCCGTCCACGTCGGGGACGTACCCGACCAGGGCGTAGGTGACGTCGATCGAGCCGGTCTTCGCCCGAACCCAGCCCTTCCCGGCCTTGGTGTCCGGTTGGGTGTAGCGCTCGTTCTGGTTCAAGGTCCCCGACACCCCGGCGAGCGGCAAGCCGATCAGCAGCGTGCGCAGCGCTGGGTTCTTGCCGGAAACCGCCATGGCCATGATCCGGCCCAAGACCTCCGGAGGCACCCGGTCCTGGTCGGACATCCCCGAACCGTCCTTCACCACCATGCCCGCGGTGTCGATCCCGAGGTCCCGCAGCGCCTGCAGCACGGCCGCGGACACGCCGGCGAACGACGCGGCGCCGCCCCTCGCGATCGCCGCCTGACGGGCCAGCGCCTCGGCCAGCACGTTGTCGGAGCGCTCGAGCGCCTGCGCAAGCAACGTGGCCAACGGCTGCGAGTTGACCTTGGCAAGCACCTTCGCGTCCGGCGGCGCCTGTCCCTGAACGATCGGGAGATCGTCCATCCCCAATGCGTGGGCCAGCGCCTTGCCGGCCGTCATCGCCGGTTCGCCGGTGCGCGGCGAGTCCTCGTTGCCGGGGTCGACCCGGTCGGCGTCCACCATCAGCGGCGACATGTAGGTGATGTATCCGGACGCGACCTGCGGGGTACCGCGGATATCCTCCGGTTTCCACCCGTCGGCCAGGTCCGGTCCCGACCAGTAGGTCGTGTCCAGCACGATCTTCGTCACCGTCACCCCAGACGCCTTGACCTGAGCGGCGAGTTGCGCGACGGTGGGCCCTCCGGGGAGCACCGTCGGAGCGCCGTCGGGGCGAGCCGAGAGGGTGACGTCGCCGCCGCCGACGAACACGATCTCGCCGGGCCTGGCCCCCTGCACCACCGTGGTCGTGAGCCGGCTGTCCGGGTCCGCCGAGACCAGCAGGGCCGCACCGGTGATCAGCTTCATGCTGGAGGCCGGGATCTGCGGGGCCGCGGGGTTCTGCTTCCACAGCACGTCACCGGTCACCGGGTCGATGACGATGCCGGTCAACTCGGCGAGTGCGGGGTTGCCCAGCGGCTTGGCCAATTTCTTTGCGACCCCGTCGCTGGTCGGCGCCTCGTCCGAGGCGGCCATCGGGACGATTCGGGGGGTGGCCGTGCCCACCGGCGGATCGGGAATCGGTGCGGGCCCGGCCGAGGTGGAACTGGTCGCCGCCCCGCTTTGCCCGGCACCACCCGATCCGCTGAGCGTGGGCCAGGCGATCACCACCGCCACCGCGACGACGGCCACGGCCAGCAGCGCCCCTGCGATCACCCAGTTCCGCCGAGCCGGGCGCCGGTGCCTCACTTGCTCATCCTCCCGACGTGACGTTCATCCTGGTTTCGCTGCAGGGTATCGCGGCCACCCTGTTCGATGACGGTCCGGCGCCGGGCCCGGACTAGAGTCGGCCGCGGGCGAACCCTCACCGGGATGGCCGCGGTTCGAGCGCCGGGAGGTTGATGGTCGTGGACTTCGACGTCGTCATCGAGATCCCCAAGGGGTCCCGCAACAAGTACGAGATGGACCACGCGACGGGAAGGATCCGCCTGGACCGGACGCTGTTCACTGCGACCCAATACCCGGCGGACTACGGTTTCATCGACGGCACGCTCGGGCAGGACAGCGATCCGCTCGATGCGCTGGTCCTGCTGGCCGAGCCGGCATTTCCGGGCTGCATCGTCCGGGCGCGCGCGATCGGCATGTTCCGGATGACCGACGAGAAGGGCCCGGACGACAAGGTGCTGTGCGTGCCGGCGAACGACCCCCGGCAGTTCAAGCTGCAGGACATCGGCGACATGGCCGAGTTCGAACTCCTGGAGATCCAGCACTTCTTCGGCGTCTACAAGGCGTTGGAGCCGGGCAAGAGCACCGAGGGCGCGACCTGGGTCGGACGCGGCGACGCCGAGACGGAGATCCGCATCTCGTTCGACCGCGCCCGCCAGCAGCACCCGGCGTGAGCCGCTGCCTGCGCCCGGCCGCGAACGGGCCCGGCGGGGGCGCCCCGATCCGGCCGGCTCACCACCGCCCCGGACCGGAAACCTCCCGCAGCCTTGGCCGCACATCCACCAGGTAGACCAGGATGCCGATCATGGCCGCCAGCCAGAGCAGGGATTGCGGCGCGAAGATCGGCGAGACGATGGCCAGCCCGAGTACGACCGCGCACGCGACGGTGATTCCGATCCACGTTCCCTTGGTCTGCTTGTCGGCTGCTGCGAACGCGTCCGCCCTGCGGGTCAGCGCGTCGACGAGGCAGAAGACGCCGAGCAGTCCGCCACCGTACGCCAGCACCAGTGTGATCGAGGTGATGACCTTCTCAACGACCTGCAGCACGCATGTCAGCCTACGTGCGCGCGCAGCCGGCGTCGGCGTGCTGGCCGCAGGCCGACCGAAACCGGCCGGCCTGCGGCCGACCTTTCAGACGCTCATCCCTTGGCCGGATCGGGGTTCGCCGCAGTGGTGGCGGGCGGTGCGTCCGGAGCCGTGGACGGCTCGACCGCACCCGGCGCCGTGGTGCGGGCGCCGGTCCGGCTCCGCGGGCGCCCGGCTGGATTCCCCGTCGTGCCGCCCGGCGCGCGGCCGCGGGTCGTCGACGAAGGCGAGGCATCGCCCGCCGCCCGCGGAGTCCCACGGCCGGTGTTGCGGGTGCCGGGCGTCTTGGCCCGTTGCGAACCCGCGGACTTCGCGGTGGTGGCCCTCTTGCCGGTCGTCCTCGTTCCGGCCGCATTGGGCCGGGCCGGCGCCTCGTCCCCGACAGCCTTCGCCGACGGTTTGCCGGCCTCGCCCTGGTCCGTGCGGGCCTTCGCAACCACCTTGTCGCCGCGGTCGGCGAGGTTCTCGTAGATGGACGCCACCAGTTGCGTGTAGCCGTCGACCGTGCTGCGCAGCTTGTCGGGAGCCAGCGACTCGGTCAGTTCGGACGCCTTGTTGGGCAATTCGCCGATCATCCGTTGAACCCTCTCGGGCGCGTCCTGCGCGTATTGCTCGACTTGCCGGGCGATGTCGTTGGCGATCTGCTGGGCGCGCGCCGGGAGGTCGGACGCGATCGCCTTGACGTCGTCACGGCTGGGGATGCCACGATCCACCCCGAGCCGCTCGGTCAGTTGCTCGCGCAGCACTGCCAAGCGCTCGACGGCGAGGTCTCCGGCCCCGATCGCCGCCAGCAGCGGCCGCGGAAGGCCGCGGAAGGCGGTGGATAGTTGTTCGATCGCGTTGTCGGACACGTTTCTGATGTCGGTGAGCAGGGACATGGTTCTTACTCCTTCTGTCTACTGGTCTTGCTGTCTAGTGGTCTTGCTGTCTCGTGGTGTTGCTGGCCGAATCGATGACGTCGGAACCAGCAGCCGCCTCGCTGCGGGTGCCGGCCGGCCCGCCGTCGGCGCCGGCGGTTGCGCTGTCGTGCCGAAATGCCCGGTAGATCTCGATCAGCGAGTTCTTCTGCCGCTCGGACAGATCCGCATCGGACTGGATCGCCACGATCACCGGTGCGGACGCCGCCGGGCGCAGGATGCCGGCCCGAACCAGCAGCGTCTCGGCGGAGATGGACAGCCCGTCGGCGATCTGGGTCAGGATCGCCGCGCTCGGACGCCGCAATCCGCGCTCCACCTGCGAGAGATACGGGTTGGAGACCCCCGCCCTCTCCGCGAGGCCGCGCAACGAGATCTGCGCGGCCGTGCGCTGGGACCGGATGTACGAGCCCAGGTCCCGCACCGGGCCGAGGAGATCCCGGCCGATCTCGCCTAGTTCCACGGCACCTCCCTGCCCGGTTCCCAGCATACGGAACAGCGCTTGCAATTGCAAGCATGGAGCTAGCGCTCGCTGCGCAACTCGTTCTCGAGCCGGTCGATGAAGGCCCGTTGGGCCGCGACCAGCACTTCGGCGGCACGCGCCGGCCCGACCCATTGCACGCGGTCGAGTTCGGGGAATTGCTGCGTGGCACCGGATTTCGGTGGCCACTGCATGCCGAACATGCCCGGGACGATGGTCGCCGGGTCGACGTCGCCGCTGATGGCGAACGCGGTCACGATCTTGCCGCCGGCCTGTCGAACGCTGCCCAGTTCGATGACCCGGCCCTCGGGCGCCGCCAATCCGAGTTCCTCGGCGAATTCCCGGCGCGCCGCATCCAACGGGTCTTCGTCCGCGCCGTACTCGCCCTTCGGAATCGTCCACGCCCCGGCCTCCCGCCGCGCCCACAGCGGACCCCCCATGTGGCCGATCAGCACCTGCAGGCCCGAATCGGCCCACCGATAGAGGAGCAGCCCGGCGCTGCGCCGGCCGGCAGTCATCGGCGCGCTATCCCGACGGCGGGCGCCCGGCGCGCACGCCGAGGCCTCGCTGCCTGACCGAGACGGCCCCCTCCTCGATTCCTCTCCCCCGCCGCCGCACCAGCTCTCGGGGCGCCCTGCCGCCGCATTCGCGCCGTCCGGCGGCGCAGGCGGCGATCACCCGAGCACCATCCGGGCAACGCTGTAAATGGCCAGGCCGGCAAGCGCGCCGACCACCGTGCCGTTGATGCGGATGAACTGCAGATCCCGGCCGATGTGCAACTCGATCGTTCGCGAGGTTTGCTCCCCGTCCCACCGCGCGATCGTCTCGTCGATGATCCCGGCCAGCGACCGCGCGTGGTTCGCGGCCAGGTAACCGGCGGCGTCCGCGAGCCACGAGTCGACCTTGGCCGCCGCCGCTGGATCGCTCGACAACCGCCGCCCGAGCGCAGCGAGTCCGTCGCGCGCCGAAACACGAAGCGGCGACGCCGGATCCGCCGCCGCCTGGAGCACCGCCTCCTTGATGCTCGACCATGCGCCGCCGGCCAGTTGCCGCACCTGCTCGTTACCCAGGATGCGCTCCTTCACCGCATCCGCCCGTGCCATGGTGGTCGGGTCGCTCTGCAGGTCGCGCGCGAACTCCGCCAGGAACCGGTCCAACGCGAGCCGCATCTCGTGCCGGGGATCGGCCTGCACCGCCGCCGCGAACGCCTCCACCTCCCGGTAGATGCGGTCGGCGACGATCCCGTCGACGAACCTCGGCGACCAGCTTGGCGCCCGCTGGGACACCACGCGCGAGACCGTCGTGTAGTTCTCCCGGATCCAGATCACGCACCGGTCGACGATGAAGTCCACGAGACCGTAGTGGTCGCCACGCTCGAAGACCTCCGCGGCGATCCTGCCGAGCGGCGGCCCCAGTGGGGTCTCGGCGATCTTGCGCCTGGCCAGCCCGGCGATCAGCTCGGCCACCTGCTCGTCCGACAGCACGGTGGCCAGCCCTCGTACGGCGCTGGCCAGTTCGGCCGTCACCCGCTCGGCATTTTCGGCGTCGGACAGGAACTCGCCGAGCCGCCGAGCCGCCGAGAAGCGGGCCAGCCTGTCCCGCACCACCTGCTCGGACAGGAAGGTCACCGCGACGAACTCGGAGAGCGCCGAGGCGATGGTGTCCTTGCGGTTGGCGATGATCGCCGTGTGCGGAATGGGCAGGCCCATCGGCCGGCGGAACAGGGCGGTGACGGCGAACCAGTCGGCGAGCGCACCGACCATGCCGGCCTCCGCGGCCGCCTGCACATAGCCCAGGGCGGGATGCGCGTCGGCGAGAATCCAACAGGTGACGAAGATCACCGCCATGCCGACCAGCAGCGCGGCGGCCACCAGCTTCATCCGCGCCAGTCGGCGGCGACGCATCTCGTCGGCGGCGGTCCCGATCAGCCCGCGGGCGGTCGGCCGGGCGGAACCAGGGCTACCGGTATCGGCTGGCGGGTGCGGCATCATCACCCGGCCATTGTGACGGGCGATGGCCGGCTACCGCCGCCGCGCAGGGCGTCGCCGGGCATCGTCGATCCCGGCCTACCGGCGAGCGCCGGGCGGGGTGGACATGGTGCCGATCTGGAGGTAGCGCGCCGGCGCGGGGCCCGACCCGGTAGGAATGCACCATGCAGGGATCCGCCCGTCCGCAGGCCGACGTCCACCCCTCGGAACGCGCCGCGCGGCGTCCGACCGAACCGCTGGTGCGCCGGCTTCGGCCGTACACCAGCACGATCTTCGCCGAGATGTCCGCGCTGGCCGTTGCCACCGGATCCATCAATCTGGGTCAGGGTTTCCCGGACAGCGACGGCCCGCCGGACATGCTCGAAATCGCGCGTCGCGCGATCGCCGACGGCGTGAACCAGTACCCGCCGGGGTCCGGCGTTCCGGAGCTGCGCGCCGCGATCGCGGCCGCCCGGCAGCGGGACCAGGGGCAGCGGTTCGACCCGGACACCGAGGTGCTGGTGACGGTGGGCGCGACCGAAGCGGTCGCTGCGGCGGTGCTCGCCCTGGCCGAGCCGGGTAGCGAGGTCCTCATGCTCGAGCCCTATTACGACTCCTACCCGGCGGTCGTGGCGATGGCCGGGGCCCGGGCGGTGGCCGTGCCGTTGGTACGCGATCCGACGGGCCGGTTCGCGTTGGACCTCGACCGGCTCGCGGACGCCGTCACCGACCGCACCCGGCTCATGCTGATCAACAGCCCGCACAATCCGACCGGGACGGTCCTGACCGATGCGGAGTTGGCGGGCATCGCGCGCCTTGCCATCAAGCATGACCTGATCGTGCTGGCCGACGAGGTGTACGAGTACCTGACGTTCGACGGCGTGCGCCACACCCCGATCGGCACGCTGCCGGGGATGGCCGAACGCACGCTGACGATCTCCAGCGCGGGGAAGACGTTCAACGTGACCGGCTGGAAGATCGGCTGGGCCTGCGGCCCGGCACCGCTGGTGGCGGCGGTCCGGGCGGCCAAGCAGTTCCTGACCTTCGTCGGCGGCGCGCCCTTCCAGCCGGCGGTGGCACATGCGCTGCGCGAAGAGTCCGACTGGGTCACACACCTGCGAGGCTCCTTGCAGCGCAAGCGTGACCGGCTCTGTGACGGGCTGCACGCTGCCGGGTTCGACGTGTCGGTGCCGGCGGGGACGTACTTCGTCCAGGCCGACATCCGGCCGCTGGGCGAACGTGACGGAATGGCGTTCTGCCGCACGCTGCCGGCACGGGCCAAGGTGGTCGCGGTGCCGACGCAGGTGTTCTACGACACGCCGTCCGACGGTGCGCACCTGGTGCGCTTCGCGTTCTGCAAGGACGACGCGGTGATCGAAGAGGCGGCCGGTCGGCTCGGCCGCCTGGCCCTGGGCTGAAGCCGAGCGGCGACGGCCGCCCCGGCCCGACAGGCGTTCATCCCACCAGCCGGGCCGCGGTGGCCCCCATACCGGGACGCCTCGCCGCGCGACGGCCCGCACCGGTCGATCTGGCTCGCGATCCGGACCGGATCGCGAGCACGTGGCAGCGAAGCCTGGCCGGTGCCGATGCCCGGCCGAGCAGGTTCGTTGACCCGCCGTCAGGGCAACCGCGGCGGCGCGAGGGCATGGCGTCGTTACGCTGTCGCCACGGCCGGTTGCCGACAGCTTCGCAGCCGCGCCATCAGCGTGGAGGGCCGCGGGGTGACGAGGCGGAAGGGGCGCGTCCGGCTGGCGGCCGCGGTGGTCTGCGTCGCAGCGCTGACCGGATGCACCGTCACCCTCTCCGGTAGCCCGACGGCCGACGGGCAGCGCACCGGCGCCAGCGGACCACCCGGGACGGCGGCGGGGGCCCCGACCTCGTCGTCCGCGCCTAGTACCCCGACGAAATCCGGGCCCGGTGCGGTGTTCCCGACGTTGTCGACCGCGCCCGGCATCCCGGACGGCAGCGTGGGGCCGAAGCCCGACGCGCCGGAGCCGGCGGTGACGGTGATCGGCGGAACCGGTGACCAATCCGACGTCATCGCGGCCAATGCGCTGGCGGACCTCTTCGACTACTACGGCAGCATCTTCCCCGACGACTTCCACCGGCCGTTCACGCCGCCGGGCCGTCTGGTCTCCTACGACTCGACCGATCCGACCGGTGCCGTTTGCGGGCAACCGACGTTCGAGGTGGTCAACGCGTTCTACATGCGGTCCTGCGACACCGTCGCGTGGGACCGCGGGATCATGCTCCCCGAATTGATCAAGGACATCGGTACGCTGGCACCGGCCGTGGTCCTCTCACACGAAGCCGGGCACAGCGTGCAGGGCGAGTTGTCGGTGCCGGACGACACACCGACCATCGTCTTGGAGCAGCAGGCCGACTGTTACGCCGGCGCCTACTGGCGGTGGGTGGCAGATGGGAACTCGGCCTACTTCGCCTTCAACCAGACCGAGGGCATGCGGCAGATGCTCCTCTCGCTCTTCCAGGCGCACGATCCGGCGGGCAGTTCGGGCAGCGGCGAGGACGACCACGGCAACGGCTTCGACCGGACATATGCCGCCACCCTCGGCTACACCTCGGGCGCGGTCCGGTGCAGCCGCATCGACGCGGCCGAAATTGCCTTGCGCGGCCAGGAATTCCCGTTCGACGAGGTTCCGCGCCAGTACGGCAACGTGGACATCAGCGACGACGTGCTATCCGGCATTGCCGACACCGTGGACGAATACTTCAGCCAGACCGCGCCCGGTTACGTCCCGCCGGCACTTGTCTCGCACGTGGCCGGCGAGCTGCCGCCGTGCCCGGAATATGCCACCACGCGCCCGGTCTCGTACTGTCCCACCACGAACACCATCGCTTACGAGCTCGACGAGCTGGCGCGCATCGGAACACCCACGGCCGGTTGGGAATCCGTGAACGGCGACTTCTCCGCGATCATCATCCTGGTCAGCCGGTACGCGTTAGCCGCGCAAGCCGCCGGGGGATCCACGATTATCGGGGACGATGCGGGCCTGCGCGCACTGTGTTACGCCGGGAGTTGGGCCGCGTGGATGCGCAACTCGCACAACGGCTTCCAACTCTCCCCCAACGACCTGGACAAGGCGATCTACCAGATCGTCTCCTCCCCGGTGGCCGGGTCCGACGTCAACGGCGAGACCGGCGCAAGCCTCATCGAACGGGTGCAGGCGTTCGACATCGGAGTCACCCACCCGATCCCGGAGTGCTTCGACTTCTACGCGGGCTGATCCCGATCCTGATCCCGCCCCCGCCCGGGCACGGACTCGTCGGTCAGCCGACGTCGTCCGGATCGGGCCCGATCCGCCCGTCGCGGTCCAACCCATCGATCCCGGCCATGTCGTCGCCAGCGAGTTCGAAGCCGAACACGTCGATGTTCTGGCCGATCCGAGACGGCGTGACCGATTTGGGGATGACGATGTTCCCGTGCTGCAGGTGCCAGCGAAGGATGATCTGGGCCGGGGAGCGGCCGTACTTCTGCGCCAGCGCGGCGATCAACGGATCGGCCAGCAGCGCCCCGCCCTGGCCCAGCGGCGACCAGGCCTCGGTGGCGATGCCACGCTCGGCATGCACCGCTCGCAACTCGCGCTGCGCCAGATACGGGTGCAGTTCGACCTGGTTGACCGCGGGCACCACGTCCGTTTCGTTTCGGAGCCGGTCCAGGTGCGCCGCGGTGAAGTTGCACACGCCTATCGCGCGTGTCCTCCCCTCGCGGTGGATCTGCTCGAAGGCGCGCCAGGTGTCGACATACTTCCGCTGCGCCGGCTGCGGCCAGTGGATGAGATACAGGTCGAGTTTCTCCAGGCCCAGGCGCTGCAGGCTGGCGTCGAATGCGCGCATGGTCTTGTCGTAACCGTGGTCGGAGTTCCCGACCTTGGTGGTGACGAACACCTCACCGCGCGGCAGTCCACAGGTGGCCAGCGCCCGGCCCACCCCGCCTTCGTTGCCGTAAGCGGCGGCGGTGTCGACGCTTCGGTATCCGACTCGGAGCGCCTGCCCGACCGCCGTCTCCGCGTCGGCGTCGGGCACCTGCCAGACGCCGAATCCGAGTTGGGGCATCGCGACCCCGCTGTTCAGAGCGATATCCGGAACGTTCGTCATCCCTCGACGGTACCGGGATGCTCCTCGCGTCCGGCCCGCCCGGTGGGCCGGCCGCCCGCAGAAGGGCCGGCCGTTACCCGCGGCGGCGCCGCAACCCGTTGTTTCGCAACGAATACGGCCTGGCGGGCACGGACCCGATGGGCGCCTGCGGCCGGCCGTCATCGGTCCCGGCGGGGCCGGGCTGGCAGGCCGGGCAGTAGAACGCGGGCCGCTCGCGCGGCGGCGTCCCGATCGGCGCGACCCGGACCAAGCCGCCGCACCTCCGGCAGGGTCTGCCGGAACGACCGTGCACATAGGTGGTTTGCCCGCGGCGGGTGTCGCCGGTCGTGGTCGGAATCGCCGATGTCGCGCCCCGCAGCAGTAGCGTCCGCGCGGTGCCGAGGAGCAGCATCGCATTCGCGGCGCGGACCGGCGTCCACGGCGAGATGCGCTGCGCGAAAAGCGTTTCGGACATGTAGATGGTGCCGATGCCGCATACGACGGTCTGATCCAGTAGCGCCGCGCCGATCGGTCGGTCCGGCTCGGCGGCTAGGCGGCGCAGCGCGTGAGGCAGGCCGACCTCGGGGAAATCGTCGGCCATCACGTCGGGTCCGAGGTGCTGCAGCAGGCTGTGCTCGTCGGCGGTGACCACCAGGTTCAGCATGCCGAGCAGGTGGCCGACCGCTGTCCATTCCGTGCCTGCCAGCACCGCTCGGACCCGACCGTCTGACGGCGGGGGCCAGCGCCGCGAGCCGGTGCGGTGCACGAACCATTCGCCGTCCATCCGCAGGTGCGAATGCAGGGTGAGCGGAGCCTGCGGCGCGGTCGGAAGCCGGCCGGACGTCACCGAACGTTCGGCGTCCGCGCCGGCCTGCGCCGCGGCGAGGTGGATCAACAAGTGCTTCCCGTAGGCCGCGACATCGACCACCGGGCGTCCCGCGAGGTCGATCCCGCCGAGCCCGCCCCACCGCAGTTCCGCCCGCAGCAGCGAGCGCCCCGCCAACGCATCGTGCAGGCGGGCGGCGGTTCGCCTGACCGTGTCACCCTCCGGCATGGTCGCCCCGCGCGGTCGGCGGCGTTCGATCCCGCATCGGCGTCGGCCCGGCCCGTAGGCGCATCCCGCTGGGGGTGACGGAGAAGCCCGCACGCTGCAATGCCTGAACGGCCGGTGAATCGGCTCCCTGCACGGATGCGCCGTCGAGTCGGGTCACCGTCAGCGACGCAACACTGCCGGAACGAACCAGTGCCGCCAGGGCGCCGGCCGCCGCGTCCAGCGCGGCCCGTTCCGCGGTGAAGCTCAGGACGGTTCGCCCGCCGCGCTCGGCGTAGAGCACCGGCGCACCGCCGACCAGGCACACCATGGCGCCGGCGCGGCGCGCTGGCCGGTGCGCCGCCGGCGGCCCGGCCGGGGTCACCGCCGGGGGCCCGGCCAGTGTCACCGCCGCGGGCCCGGCCAGTGTCACCGCCGCGGGCCCGGCGGGGGTCGCCGCCGCGGGCCCGGCCAGTGTCACCGCCGCGCCACCGAGCGCTCCGTCGGGCGGCTGCTCGGTCGCCGGTGCAGGCCATGGCAGCGCGGCACCATAGGGGTTCGCGGGGTCGGCGGCCGCCAGCACCACGGCCCGCTGCGCGCCGCCCGCTTCGAGGCGGTCGACGGCGCGCGATTCCAGGGCTCGAATACGGTCCACCGCACCGGGGCCGGCGAACTGCGCCGCGCCCAGGCCCTCGATGAAGTAGCCGCGCCTGATCCGGCCGGCCTCCTCCATCGCCGAGAGCACCCGGTAGATCCCGGCGAATCCGCCCGGCGTGTCCTCGGCGATGACGCAGCCGCGGGTGACGATGCCGTAACGGTCCAGCAGCACCTCGGCCGCCGCGTGCATGCGGATCGTCGGGTCTGTCTCGGCGGGCGGGAGTAGCGACCACCGTCCGGCGGCGGCCGCGGGCACGGGGCCGACAGCACCCGACCCGGGCTGCGGGCCGCGGGCCGAACCGAGCAGCGCCAACCGCGATGGCGGCCGCATCCGCGCGCGTGGCGGGCTCTGCCGGGATCGATGCGCGGTCCGGCCGCCCGCGAGGCGGGCGCGCAGCGGACCGAGGGTGTCCCCGGTGACCAGGCCCGCGAAGACCAGGTCCCACAGGGCGTCGAGCACCGCCGGTGCCGCCGGTGCTCGACGATGCCCGGGATCGTCCCGCCCGGGAACTGCTGGCGGCTCGAACGTCGTCATCGCCGCTCCGCCGCCGTCACCGGCCAATTCGTCGCGCACGGCCTGCAGCAGCGCGGGGAAGAAGAAGCCGCCGCCGCGCGAGAGCACCGCGAGCACCGCTGAGTGCAAGACGCCGGGCGGTGCTTCGATCCCGCCCAGGTCTCGCAGGGTGAGCGGCGCGGACCCGGCCGGATGCAGGCTGAGCCACGCGTCGTCGGCCCCCAGCGCACCGTGCCCGCACCACAGCACCTCGCCGGCTGCGGTCAGTTCGTCCAGCAGCGCCGGCTCGTACCCCGCAACGCGCGGGGGCAGGATCAGCGTCTCCAGCGCAGATGCCGGAAGGATCGCTCCGGCAAGCTGCTCGATCGCTCTGAGCACCGCGTCGACGCGGCCGCGGCCGCCCTCCGCGCGCGCCGGGTCGATACCGGCCCAGGCCGGCAGGAAGCGACCAAAGGTTTGCGGCGGCACAGGTTCCGCCTCGGCGCGGAGCGCCGCCAGCGACCGGCGGCGCAGCAGCCGGAGAACCTCCGCATCGACGTATTCGATCGAGCCATCCAGCGCGCCGGCACTGCCGAGCGGCCGGAACTCGCCGACCGCGACCCGTCCCGTATCCACCAGCCGAGCCAGCGCATCGCGCACGACTGCGACGCCGATGCCGAACCGGGCGGCCGCTTCCTGCGCGGTGAACGGCCCGTGGGTGCGGGCGTAGCGGCCCAGGAGCCGTCCGAGCGGGTCGGGGCCGGCCACCAGGAACGCATCGGGCACCCCGACCGGGAGCGCGACCCCCAGCGCGTCCCGCAGTGTCGCTGCGTCGGCCGGATCCGCCCAGCGCTGCTCGCCGGCAAGCCGCACCTGCATGACCCTCCGGGCGGCGGCCAGCCGGCGCACCGCAGCGCGCGGATCGATCTCCGGTATGGTCCGCGCCGCGATGTGGGTCGTCGACAGCGGCCCGAGAATCCTGAGCAGGTCGGCGATCTCGTCGTCGTTGCGCGCTCGGCGGCCGTCCGAGACGCGCTGCAGGTCGGCCTGTACCGACGCCATCGCCGCCGGGTCCAGCAGGTCGCGGAGCGATACCGAATCCGCCGTGCCCAACAGCTCGGCCAACAGTGCCGGATCGACCGTCAACGCGGCCGCACGTCGTTCGGCCAGTGGGCTGTCGCCCTCGTAGATGAACTGGGCGACGTATCCGTGCAACAACGAGCGCGCGAAGGGTGACGGCATTCTCGTGGTGACCTCGGCCAGGGTGACCTCACGCCCGGCGATCTGCCGCATCAGAAGCGTCAGCGTGTCCACGTCGAAGACGTCGGCCAGGCACTCCCGCGCGGCCTCCGCGACGATCGGGAACTCCGGGTAGCCCGAAGCCACCTCCAGCAACTGCGCGGCCCGCTGCCGCAATTGCCATAACGGTTGCCGCCCACCGATTCTCCGTCGCGGCAACAGCAATGCCCGGGCAGCACACTCCCGGAAGCGGGCCGCGAACAGCGCCGATCCGCCGAGCTGCGCCGTCACCTCGCCTCGCACCGTCTCGGGGTCGAGGGCCACCAGGTCTCCGAGTTCCGGCAGCCCGCCCTCGTACTCGATGTCGGGAAGCCGCAGCACGATCCCGTCGTCTGCGTGTTGGGCCTGCACGTCCACGCCGTATCGCTCTCGCATCCGGGCGGCGAGCACCAGCGCCCACGGCGCGTGGACCGCCGATCCGTACGGTGAGTGCAGCACGATCCGCCAGTCGCCCAATTCGTCCCGAAAGCGTTCCAGCAGCAACGTCTTCTCGTCCGGCAGGACGCCTGTCGCGTCGTGCTGCTCGGCCAGGTAGGCGAGCAGGTTATCGGCGGCGAACTGATCCAGACCGATGCCGCGGAGCCGATCCACCGCCCTCCGACGGGCAGCGGAGGACGGCATGACGGCGCCGGCGCCGACTTCACGCACGAAGGCCCCGTGCGCCCGGCCGAGTTCGGCTGGCCGGCCGGGCGAATCCGCCTTCCAGAAGGGCAGCCGGCCGGGCGTCCCCGGCGCCGGAACCACCAACACCCGGTCCCGTTCGATCTCCACGATGCGCCAGGAACTGGAGCCCAGCACGAATACGTCCCCGACCCGGGATTCGTAGATCATCTCCTCGTCGAGTTCGCCGACCCGGCGGCCCGGCGCCTGCCGTGCCGGTGTCGCCGCGCGGCCGGCCGTCCGATCCGTCGCCGCCTCCTCCGCGCCGGCCAGGAATACGCCGTACAGGCCCCGATCCGGAATGGTGCCGCCAGAGGTGACGGCCAGCCGTTGCGACCCGGGGCGTCCGGTCAGCCGGTCGGTGACGCGGTCCCAGATGAGCCGCGGCCGCAGTTCCGCGAAGCGCTCGCTCGGGTACCGGCCGGCGAGCATGTCCAGCACGGAGGTCAGCGCGGTGCGCCCGAGCGTCGCGAACGGCGCGGAGCGGCGCAGCAGCGCCAGCAGGTCGTCGACGGTGATCTGGTCCATCGCGCAGATGGCCACGATCTGCTGGGCGGCAACGTCCAGCGGGTTGGCCACCACCCGCACGCGCTCGATCTGGCCGGCGCGCATGCGTTCCGCGACGACCGCCGAGGAGACCAGGTCGCCGCGGAACTTGGGGAAGAGCACTCCCTTGCTGGGGACGCCGACCTGATGGCCGGCCCGGCCGATGCGCTGCAGCCCGGAGGCGACGCTGGGCGGCGATTCCACCTGTACCACCAGATCCACCGCGCCCATGTCGATGCCCAGTTCCAGCGACGAGGTGGCGACCACGGCCGGCAGGGCGCCGGTCTTGAGCGCATCCTCGATCAGGGTGCGCTGCTCCCGCGACACGGAGCCGTGATGCGCCCTGGCGAGTTCCGGCGCCGCCCCGGCCGACGACCCGGACTGGGCCATGAGCTGCGCCGGCAGCCGTGCCGGCGGCAGGTTCGCGGCGCGAGAATCTGCGCCACCCCCGGCGTCGCCTCCGGCGCCGTTCGACTCCGGAAGGAGCCACGGGTCGGGCGCCGCCGGCGCGCGGCGCAGTTGGTGGATCTCGTTCAGCCGGGCGGTCAGGCGTTCCGCGAGGCGGCGCGAATTGGCGAACACGATCGTGGACCGGTTGGCCTCGATGAGGTCCGCGATACGCTCCTCGACATGCGGCCAGATCGATGAGCGCGCCGGACCGGATATCGCCGATCCGGTGAGGTCCCCTGTCGGCGAACCGATCTCGGCCATGTCGGGAACGGGCACCACGACGTCGATGTCGACCTGCTTCGCCACCGGCGGAGCGATGACGCTGACCGGCCGGCCGCCCGCGAGGAACCGCGCCACCTCCTCGATCGGCCGAACCGTGGCGGACAGGCCGATCCGCTGCGCCGGCACGTCCAGCATCAGGTCCAGCCGGTCCAAGGACACCGCGAGGTGCGCACCGCGTTTGGTCCCGGCGACCGCGTGGATCTCGTCGACGATCACCGTCGTCACCCCGCTGAGCATCTCGCGCGCCCGGCTGGTCAGCAGCAGGAACAACGATTCGGGAGTGGTGATCAGGATGTCGGCGCCCGCCCGGGCGAAGGCCGCCCGCTCGCTCGGCGGTGTGTCGCCCGAGCGCACCGCCACCCGCACCGGCGCGATGGTCTCGCCCCGCGCCGCGGCGATGGCGGCCACCCCGGCGAGCGGGGACCGCAGGTTCCGCTGCACGTCCACCGCCAGCGCCTTGAGCGGGGAGATGTACAGCACCCGGCAGCGCCGGCAGCGATCCGCGTCATCCCCGCAGGGCCCGCGGCGAACAAGGCCGTCGATCGCGGACAGGAAGGCCGCGAGGGTCTTGCCGGATCCGGTGGGCGCCACCACCAGGGCGTGCTGCCCGGCCCGGATCGCCGGCCAGGCATCCATCTGCGCCGGCGTCGGCTCCGGGAAGGCGGCGACGAACCAGTCGCGCACCAGCGGGGAGAAACCCGCCAGCGGACCGCGGATGCCGTCCGATACGCCTGCACTTCGCGGTCCCGTCACCGGACCATTGTCCAGTCCGGCACCGACGGCGGCAGCGGACCGCCGTTGGACGAGGCGAGACAAAGGACGTCAGTACGGCCGGCCCGTCTGCTCATCCTTGCGTCGTGTGGTTTGCGGTTTCGGCGCCCCGCCGCCCAACCAGGGCGGCGGCGTCACGCCGTCGAGCCCGAGCACCAGCGCCGCCCGGGCGGCGATCGGGCCCATCAAGTTGCCGAGCCCGTTGTAGCCGCCGCAGGCGACCACTCGTTCCCGAACGCGCACCACCAGCGGCACGCCATCCGGGGTGTAACCGGCGCTCGCCGCCCAACGGTGAGTCACCGTCACCGGCCCGCCCGCCAACCTCTCCGCCTGCTGCTGCACCCATTGCTGGACAACGGCTGTCGTCCTGGTTTCGGCCGTTTCCTCCTGGGCCGCCGCGAAATCCCGGCCGCCGCCGACGAGCAGCCGTCCCGCGGAATCCTGCTGGGCGTAGTCGTAACCGAACCGCATGTGGACCGGGCAGGGCAGGATCCGGCGGGCGATGGGACGAGTTGCCAGCATCTGCAGGCGAACCGGGCGGACACGATCGGCCAGTTCCGCAAGGAGCGCGGCCATCCGGCCGTCCGCCGCGATCAGCACCAACCCGGCCGACACGCGGCCAAAGGTGGTGCGCACCTCCTTCTCGTCGATGGACGCCACGGGGCTGTGCTCGAAAAGCCGGGCCCGGCCGGCATACCGCCGGGCCAAGCCCAGCGCCCGCCGAACCGGGTGCATCGCCGCGTCACCCGGCCGGAACACCCCTGAACCCAGCGGCCCGCGGTAGATCTCGCTTGGCACCCCGATCTCGTCGAGCACCCGCCGCTCCTCGCCGGCCGCCGCCCATTCGCGATCCAGTTCCGCGCCCGGCCGGATATCGCCGTCCCACACCGGTTCGATCAGGCTCAGCCCCCCGGTGCGGAAGATCACCTGCGGCCCCAGCAGGTCCGCCAGATGCTCCAGTTCGGCGGCGGCCTCCCGGTACGCCTCGCGCGCCGCCGCCAAGCCGAAGCGCCGAGCCGCTTCGGCCGCACCGATCGCGGGGCCGGGCGCCAGGATGCCCCCGTTGCGTCCCGCCGCGCCGGCCGCGACCCGCCCGGCATCGAGCCCCACCACCGACAGCCCCCGATCGAGCGCCGCGCCGATCGCGCCCAGGCCACTGCCGCCGAGCCCGATGACGCAGACGTCCGCGGTGAGATCGTCCGTAAGCACCGGCAGCACCGGCGCAGCCGCGACCACCGGGTCGTCGTCCCAAGCGACCGCGTCTCGCCATCGATTCCGGGCCGCGGTCGGTGAGGCCGCCCCGGAGGGCACGGCGGAGGCCGTCAACCTGCGGCCGCCGTCCGCCTCGCCGTCTGTGCCCGGCTCGGTGCCCAGGTCCGCGCCCAGGCCCGCGCCCAGGTCCGCGCGCGCATCGCCGCCCGGGTCCGCGTCCGGGTCGCCGACCGCATCGCCGATCACGAAGCCTCGCCGGCGGACAGTCCACCCGCCGCCACCGCAGCGAGAAACCGACCGCTGTCCTTGACGGTGCGCCGAAGCGTGCCGTAGTCCACCCGGACGATCCCGAAACGGCGACGGAACCCCCAGGACCACTCGAAGTTGTCGAGCAACGACCAGACGAAATAGCCGCGCAGGTCGACGCCGTCGGCAATCGCCAGGGCCGCCTGCCGGAAGTGCGCATGCAGGTAGGCGATGCGATCCGCGTCGTGCACCGCGCCGTCCGCTTCGACGACATCGTCGAAGCTGGCGCCATTCTCGGTGACGTACAGCGGCGGGAGATGCGGATAGTCGCGCGCCAGGCCGGTCAGCACGTCGTAGAGTCCGCGCGGGTCGATCTCCCATCCCATGCTGGTGCGGGGCAGCTCGTGACCGGTCTTGACGACTCCGTCGCAGCCGATCCAGCCGGCCTCGCGGGCGGAAGGATCCGTGGCCGGCCCAGCCCGGACGACATGCCGGGTGTAGTAGTTCACGCCAAGCACGTCGATCGGCGCGGCGATCAGAGCTTCGTCACCGTCCCTGATCACGTCGTTCGGCCAGAGCGGCCCGAGGTCGGCGAGAACGTCGGCGGGGTACCGGCCGCCGAGCACCGGATCGGTGAAGATCCGGTTGCTGACGCCGTCGACGCGCCGCGCCGCGTCGCGGTCGGCCTCCGCGTCGCTGGCGGGATCCACCGGATACAGGTTCAGCGTGATGCCATAGCGCTGATCATCGCGGGCCGCCCGCATCGCCCGCACCGCCAGCCCGTGGCCCAGCAGCAGATGGTGCACGGCCCGCAAGCTGGCGGCCGCCTCCATCCGCCCGGGTGCATGGATACCGTTGAAATAGCCCAGGAACGCGGTACACCAGGGCTCGTTCAAGGTGGTCCAATCGGCGACCCGGTCGGCGAACCGCTCGTGCAGCGCTGCCGCGTAGTCGGCGAATCGCAAGGCGGTGTCCCGCTCCGGCCACCCTCCGGCATCCTCCAGTACCTGGGGCAGGTCCCAGTGGTACAAGGTCACCCACGGCCGGATCCCGGCATCGTGCAACGCGTCCAGCAGCCGGTCGTAGAAGTCGATGCCAGCCGGATTCAGCGGCCCGGAACCGTTCGGCTGCACCCGCGGCCAGGCGATGGAGAAGCGATAACCACCAAGTCCCAGCTCGTGCATGATCGCCACATCGCCCAGGTATCGGTGGTAATGGTCTGCGGCGATATCGCCGGTCTCACCATCGGCGGTGCGCCCGGGGGTGTGCGCGAAGGTGTCCCAGATCGACGCGCCACGGCCGCCTTCGCCAACGCCGCCTTCGATCTGGTAGGCCGACGTCGCGGCGCCCCAGAGGAAATCCTGCGGGAACGCGTGCATCGCTGCCTCCTACGCGCCGGTTGCACTCGAGTCTCCCAGATCGATGACGGGCCGTCGGTCCCCGCCGGGCCGGGTGGGCGCGCTCCCTTTCGGCCCCGCCATCGCGACCGTTTCGGGTCGCGCGGCCCTCGGGCGCCGCCGGTCCCGACCCCCCCATCGTCGGCGGGCATCGGTCAGCCGATATCGGCGGTGACGGTCTCCGACGTGCCGGCCGATGCGTCGGGGACGATCTGAACCATGGCCTGCTCGGGTGCGGGCTTGGCCGACGGCGCCAGGTCTTCCGCCAGAGGCTCTCGGCCTGCCGGCTGGGCCGGCGGTGCAAGGAGCGGTTTCGGGTAGCGCACCGGGCAGGTCACCGGTTCGTGGCAGCGCACCGTCACCTCCTCGCCGTAGAGCAGGAGCGGCAGCTCACAGTTCTCCTGCTGCGGCAGCTCGCAGGTCACCGTGGCATGGTCCACCCGAACCCGCAGCCTCATGCCCCGCCAGCGGACCCCGAACCGCAACGCGTCGATGCCCTTCGGTAGGGCGGGCGCCAGGCTGAGCACCGCGCCGTGTTCCCGCAGACCGCCGAAGCCTTCGACCAGCACCGTCCATGCCCCGGCGAGCGAGGCGATGTGCAGGCCGTCCCGGGTGTTGCGGTGCAGGTCCCGCAGGTCCATCAGGGCGGCCTCCCGGAGGTACTCGTACGCAAGCTCCAAGTGGCCGACCTCGGCGCAGATCACCGCCTGGGTGCCCGCGGACAACGACGAGTCGCGGACCGTGCGGCGTTCGTAGTAGTCCAGATTGCGCGCCTTCTGCTCGGCGGTGAAGGCGTCACCGCACCACTGCATGGCAAGCACCAGATCCGCCTGTTTGACCACCTGTTTGCGGTAGAGCTGGAAGTACGGCGCATGCAACATGAGCGGATAGCGGCCGACCGATGCATCGAAGTCCCACTCGTCGTACCGGGTGAAGTTCTCGCATTGCGCATGCACGCCGAGTGTCGCGTCGTAGGGCAGGTACACCGCACCGGCCGCTTCCCGCCAACAGGCCAACTCCGCCCCGGTCACCCCCAACGCCTCGGCCAGGTCGGGCTGTCGGTCGCACGCGGCAGCCGCGGCGCTCAGGTTCCGGGCAGCCATCAGGTTGGTGAACACGTTGTCGTCCACGATCGCCGTGTACTCGTCGGGGCCGGTGACGCCGTCGACATGCCAACGGCCGTCCCGGTCGTGGTGGCCGACCGAACACCACAGGCGCGCCGTCTCGACGAGCACCTCCAGCCCGCATTCGCGTTCGAGATTCCCATCTCCGGTTACCAGACGGTAATCCTCGAAGGTGCAGGCGATATCGGCGTTGATGTGCAACGCTGCCGTTCCCGCCGGCCAATACGCGCCGGATTCCTTGCCGTCGATGGTGCGCCACGGGAAGGCAGCGCCTTGCAGGCCCAACGTATGGGCTCGCCCGCGCGCGTCGTCGAGGATCGACGCCCGCCAGCGGAGCGCGTCCGCGGCCGCCTCCGGCTTGGTCAGGATCAACACGGGCAGGACGAAAGCCTCGGTGTCCCAGAAACAATGGCCGTCGTAACCGGGGCCCGTCAGTCCTTTCGCCGCGATGCCGCGACGTTCGGCCCGCGCGCCGGCCTGCAGCACGTGGAACATGCCGAACCGCACCGCCTGCTGCACCTCGGGATCTCCGTCGACCTGCACGTCCGCCGCGTCCCAGTACTCGTCCAGGTATTCGCGTTGCGCGGCAAGGAGCCCATCCCAGCCGGCATGCCGCGCGCCGGTCACCGCTGCCGCGACCTGGTCCCGGACCGCCGGTTCGGACCGCACGGCCGACCATCCATAGGCGAGGTACTTGACCAGCGTCAATTGCTCGCCCGGACCGAGGTTGCACACGACCGTGGTGCGGGCCCAGTCGTCTCGCGCATCGCAATCCACCGAATACTGCTGCGGGGTGACGATCCGGTGGTCCATGCTGGCCGCTATCAGCAGCTTGCTGTGCCGGGTGCGGTGCACCAACGTCGCGCCGGTGGTGGCGCAGTCGGCTCCGAGGGCCAGCAGCGGCCGGTCCAACGCCGCGGCGACCCGGGGATCCTTGCTGGCGGTGACGGGAGGTGCCTCGTTGGCGACCAGTTCGGATTGCAGGATGATCCGAACCGGGCGGTCCAGGGCGGTGACGCGGTACTGGACGGCGGCCACCGTGCGGTGGACGAAGGACACCAAGCGGGTGGACTCGACGCGCACGGCCGCGCCGGATGGCGATACCCATTCCGCTGTGCGCTCCAGGGTTCCGGCACGAAAGTCCAGGGTCCGGCGGTGCGAGGCCAGGGTTCCGTAGCGGATGTCGAACGGCGAGTCGTCGACCAACATCCGGATGATCTTGCCGTTGGTGACGTCGACGATGGTTTGGCCGGATTCGGGATAGCCATAACCGGTCTCCGCGTATGGCAGCGGGCGCAATTCGTAGAACGCCCCGAGATAGGTGCCGGGGATCGCGGCCGGCTCGCCCTCGTCCAGGTTCCCCCGCAGGCCGATATGCCCATTGGCGACGGCAAAAACGGATTCCGTCTGGCCAAGGCGGGCCAGGTCCAGCCCCGTCTCGGTGAGGCTGAAGGGTTCCACCCCGAACCGTGGGGCGGTGTGATCGTTCACGTCATCGTCCGTGGCTGTCACGATCGCGCCCTCAACTCGGCCAGATCCGCAACGACGATGTCGGCGCCGCGGTCACGCAATTCGTCCGCCTGCCCGAGCCGATCAACCCCGATCACGCATCGAAATCCCCCGGACCGACCGGCGGCAACCCCGGCGAGCGCGTCCTCGAAGACAGCCGCCCGCTCCGGCCGCACGCCCAGTAGCGATGCGCCGTGCAGAAACATGTCCGGTGCGGGCTTTCCCGGCAGCGACAACTCGCGGGCCACGACCCCGTCCACCCGGGCGTCGAACAGCGAGGTGAGGCCGGTGACACGAAGCACCTCGACGGTGTTGGCGCTGCTGGAGACGACGGCCGTGGCAAGCCCTGCGGCGCGCGCATCCCGCAGGTACGCCACGCTGCCGGGGTAGACCTCAACACCGTCGCGCCGGATGAGTTGCTGCACCAACGCGTTCTTCCGATTGGAGATGCCGTAGACCGTTGGGGATTCCGCTCCGTCCTCGGGCGATCCCTCCGGCAGCCGGATATCGCGGCTGGCCAGGAAGTCCCGCACGCCGTCGGCGCGTCGCTTGCCGTCCACATGGGCGGCGTAGTCGGCGTTGCCGTCGAATGCGACGAATGGCTCCCCGGTGCGCCGGGACCGCTCGGACAGGAACTCGTCGAACGTGCGCTTCCAGGCCATGGCATGCACCGCTGAGGTCTTCGTGAGCACCCCGTCCAGGTCGAACAGGCAGGCGGTGACATCGTCGGGCAATCCCAGCACGGCGCTCCTCCATCCCGCTACCGACGGTAAGGATTTCGTCATCGACGCTACCGCCCCGCACCAGCATGATCGGCGGATTCCAACGGTGCCACTTCGCGTTACCGACGTTTAGGGGGACATCGCGCTGGGAATCACCTATACAGCCCGGGCGCCGAGGTTCTGACGGCGCACGCGTGGCACCGCGGCGGCGCCCGGAATGACCACGCATGTGAGGAGTCGACCATGAGCTACTCGATGGCAGCGACCCGTACCCGGTACGGACGTCCAAGCGCTTTGGCCATGCCACGCCGCCGGGGCGCGAGCGCCGGCGTATTACTTGCCCTGCTCGGGATTTGGGGCGCGATCATTCCGTTCGTGGGGCCAACCTTCGGTTACCGCATGGACACCGCCGGATCGTGGGTCTTCACCTGGGACCGGCTGTGGCTGTGCATCCTTCCCGGCGCGGCGGCCCTGATCGGCGGGCTGATCCTGATCAGCAGCGCAGACCGCCTTTCGGCGGCGGTCGGTGCTTGGCTGGCCTTCGCGGGCGGCGTGTGGTTCGTCGTCGGGCCGACATTCAGCCTGCTGTGGGGCTCACCGATCGGCACGAGCGGCATCGGGGTCGGATCGGACACCCAGCGATTCATCGAACAGATCGGCTACTTCTACGGGCTGGGGGCGGTGTTGACCGCACTGGCGGCCGGGGCGTGGGCGCGGGTCATGATTCGCAGCGAACGTGATGCGATGCTGCTCGAGCCCGGGGCCGGCGTCAGCGAAACCGTCGAGGAGAGCAGGGCCGAGGAGCGCACGCTGCCGGCGCAACGGCGCTCACCCGCTGCCGAAGGTGCGCAGACCTATCCGGCGGCCGCCACCCCGGTCCAGTACCCGGCCACTCCCGTCGCGGAGCAGTACCCGGCGGCTCAGCACCATTCGGGCCGGCCACCGGCTCAGGACCCGATGGCCGAACCGCCCACGCGGATCGCCGACGAGCCGCCGCGGTCGACGTCAGCGGCCGGTGCGGACCCCATGGCCAGCCAGTTCAGCCCATCGGCGGCAGCCGAGGACCGGCCTGGGCCAAGCGACGACCCGATGGCCGAGCAGCAAGTCTCGCGGCCGCCGCATACGGCCGCTCGGCAGGCAACGGACCCGATGGCCGGGCACGCGACCGACCCCGAGGCCGGGCGGGAGACGCCGGCACCGGGCGCATACGCCGAACCGCGCCCCTCGACGACGGACCCGATGGCCGGGCACGCAACCGACCCCGAGGCCGGGCGGGAGACGGACCCCCATCGGCAGCGATGAGGCGATGACACGAGCGGCTTCGACGACAGTGGTGCGAAAAGTCCGGCATTCCGGGCGGCCGGCGGTACATTTCGCACCACTGTCGCGCGAGTAGAGCATCAAGGATGGCAGGATCAGCCGGATGCGCCTCCCCGTCCTGCCTCCGCTGGAGCCGATGTTGGCGCGCGCGGTTCCACAGATCCCGGCGCCGGATTCCGTCGCCGGCGGCCTAGCGTACGAACCGAAATGGGACGGATTTCGGTGTTTGGTGTTCCGTGACGGCTCGGAATTGGAATTGATGAGCCGGAACGGGCGCCCGATCACCCGCTATTTCCCCGAACTGTCCGCAGGGTTGTGCCGCGAATTGCCGAAGCGGTGCGTCCTGGACGGCGAAGTGGTCGTCGCGGCGGACGGACGCCTGCAATTCGAACTCCTGCAACAGCGCATCCATCCGGCCGCGTCCCGGGTTCGGCTGCTGGCCGAGCAGACCCCCGCCGCCTTCGTGGCCTTCGACGCGTTGGCACTTTCCGATGCGGACCTGCTGGGCCGGCCGTTCGCCGAGCGGCGAACCGTCGTGGAATCGCTCTCGGCGAACACCGACGTGGCAGCCGCGACGGACGCAGGCAGGCGCTACGCCTTCGTCACCCCCATCTGCTACGACCTGCCGACCGCGCAGCGCTGGTTCACCTCGTTCGAGGGCGCGGGACTGGACGGGCTCATCGCAAAGCCGCTCGCCGACCGGTACCAACCCGGCAAGCGCGCCATGATGAAGATCAAACATCACCGAACCGCGGAGTGCGTGCTGGCCGGCTACCGGCCGCACAAGAACTCCACGGTCGCGCGTCCGTTGCTCGGCTCGCTCCTGCTCGGCCTGTACGACGACGCCGGGGAGTTGCAATTCGTCGGGGTCTCGGCATCGTTTCCCACCGCTCGCCGAGCCGAGCTGATCGGCGAACTTGACTGGCTCCGGCGCGGCGCCGACGACGGCCATCCCTGGGCGGATTGGCAGGATCCGCGATCGGGTCGACGTCCGGGCGCGGAGAGCCGATGGACCGCCGGGAAGGATCTGTCGTTCACCCCGCTGCGGCCAGAGCGCGTGGTGGAGGTCGCGTACGACCACATGGAGGGGACTCGGTTTCGGCACACTGCGCAGTTCCTGCGTTGGCGCGACGACCGCGACCCGACGAGTTGCACGTTCGAACAACTCGAAGAGCCTGTCGGATACGACTTGGCCGAGATCCTACCCGGGGCGTGATGCTCCTGCCAGAGCCGTCGGTCCCTGGCAGTGGTTCACGTTTCGAGCGCAGGATGGGTGTAGCACATCACGGACGGCCGCTCGCGGCCGGGTGACCTGGGTGCTGTTCGCCCCACCGACACAGGGCCAGTGGTTCCGGCAGCACGGCGCAGACCGCGAACCAGGCCGTTAGTTGGAAGGGGACTTGTCGAGATGGCCGAGGTGGACCGGCTGGCGGAGTTCGTCGTCAGCGCCGACGACGCGCAGATGAGCGAGCAGGCGCGCGAGCAGTTGCTGATCAGGGTCCTGGACACCATCGGGGTCGCGATCGCGGCGCTCGACGCCGAGCCGATGCGCGCAATCCGTTCCCTCACAGAAGATCTCGGGGGCAACGCCGCGGCGACGCTGATCGGCGGCGGGTCTTCGTCGCCCGACCGGGCGGCCTTCTACAACACGGCGCTCAGCCGATATCTCGATTTCATGGACAGTTACCTCGCACCCGGCGAGACCTGCCACCCTTCGGACAACCTCGGCGCGGTGTTGGCCGCGGCCGAGAGCAGCGGTGCCACCGGCCGGGAGTTCCTGACCGCGCTGGCCGTCGCCTACCAGGTGCAGATCCGGCTCTCCGACGTCGCGCCGGTCCGTGCGCGCGGATTCGATCACACGGTGCAGGGCGCCTATGCGGTGGCCGCCGGAGTGTCCCGCGCGCTGGGGTTGTCGGCGGAGCAAACAGCCAACGCCATCGCCATATCCGGCACCGCCAACAATGCGCTCCGAGTTACCCGCACCGGCGACCTGTCGCACTGGAAGGGCCTGGCGTACCCCCAGGTCGCCAAGGAGGGCACGCACGCCGCCCTGCTCGCGCGCACCGGGATCACCGGCCCGCGATTGGTCTTCGAGGGCAACAAGGGGTTCCGCGAGACGATCGCCGGCGAATTCGAGATCGATTGGTCCACCGAGGATCTCGAAGGAGTGCGGCGCACGATCGTGAAGAAGCACAATGCGGAGATCCACTCCCAGACGACGCTGGACGCAGCGATAGACATCGCCGGCCGGTCCGGCTTCGACCCGGGGCACGTCGAACACGTCACGGTGGACACGTTCCAGGTGGCCTTCGACATCATCGGCGGCGGCGAGGAAGGCGACAAGCGCACCGTTCGCACCAAGGAGGAGGCCGATCACTCCCTGCCCTACCTGGTAGCGGTCGCGCTGCTGGACGGGGTGGTGGAGCCGGCCCAGTTCCTCGCGCCCCGCATCTCCGCCGACGACGTGCAGCACCTCATGCGGCTCGTTCGCGTTCGCCCCAAGGCAGGCTTCAGCGCACGTTTTCCTACCGAGATGCCTAGCCACGTCGCAGTTCTCATGCGGGACGGCACCCGCCTCGACGCGGAGGCATCCTCGTACCATGGGTCGCGCACCGAGCCGCTGGACTGGGATTCCGCGATGACGAAGTACACCCGGCTTGCCGTTCCGTTCACCGGGCCCGGCCTGGCCCAATCGATCGCCGGCGCGATCCGGGAACTGGGCGAGGGGCCCGTCACCGCCCTGACCAAGTTGCTCGCCGCGGTACCCCTCCGGCGCGATCGGCACCTGCGACAGGCGGGCTGAGGCGCTCGCGCTATTGCGACGGACCGACTGAAACGCTCGCGCAATTGGGGCGGGCCGGCGCAAGCACGGCGCAATTGCATCAGGCCAGGCCGAAGCGTCGGGCAGCCGTTCGGTTGCCCGTTTCCAGGAAGGAGCCATCATGGCAGAGGTCAGTTTTGATTACATTCCTCGGGCTTTCCGCCCGGAGAAGCCGCGCACGTTCGGCCTCACAGAGGTTCGCGGGCCGTACTACTCCACGTACGGCACCAGGCACCTGGCCGATGTGCTGGAGGTAGCCGGCCAGTGGGTGGACGGCGTCAAGTGGGCCGGGGGCTCGTTCGCGTTGCTGCCTCGGGATCAGGTTCGCGCATTCTCGGACCTGGCGCACGAGCATGACGCCTACATCTCCTCCGGCGGCTGGATCGAGACGGTGCTGCGTTACGGCCCGGACGCCGTGACCCATTACCTGAAGGAGGCCAAGGAAGTCGGATTCGACGTCATCGAAATCTCCACCGGATTCCTTTCCGTTCCGACCAGCGGCCTACTCCGGTTGGTGGAGCAGGTCGTCAAGGCGGGCCTGAAGGCCAAGCCCGAACTCGGTATCCAGTTCGGATCCGGTGGCGACTCGACCGTCGCCGAACTCGCCGCCGAGAGCAAGAAGGACGTCGGCGACCTGGTCGACCGGGGCAGGCGGGCCTTGGAGGCCGGCGCGAGCATCATCATGATCGAATCCGAGGGGATCACCGAGAATGTGGCCGACTGGAACACCGGCGCCGCTGCGTCGATCATGAACGGTCTGGGCGCACGCAACGTGATGTTCGAGGCCGCCGACCCGCCGGTTTTCGAGTGGTATATCAAGAACTATGGCAACGAGGTCAACCTGTTCGTCGACCACTCGCAGATCTTGCAACTGGAGGGGCTGCGGCAAAACATCTGGGGCAACAAGTCCACCTGGGGCCGCATCGCGAACCCGGCGCCCGGCGACTGACCGCCTCGGGCCGGCCCGGTGACGGGCCGGGTGACGGGCGCCGTGACCGCTGCGACCGTCCCGGCGACCTGGGACCGGTATCGCTATGAGGTGGTCTCGGCCGAGATGGTGAGCCCGGTGGTGCGGCAGCTATGGCTTTCGCCCGCGGACGGGGTGCTGTCGTACCGGCCGGGACAGTACGTGCTGCTCGGGGACACGGACTACCGGGTGCCACAGCGCTCATACTCGGCGGCCAACGCCCCGCGGCCGGACGGCCGGATCGCGATCCTGGTGACGCTGCTTCCACAGGGTGTCACCAGCGTCTGGGCGCATCAGTTGCAACCCGGTGACGCGGTCAGCCTTGAGGGCCCGTTCGGGACGTTCGTGACAGATCCCGAGCAGGCCGCACCGGTGCTGCTGCTCGGCGCAGGTTCCGGCCTCGCGCCGATTCGCGCCCTGGCCGAGGCGCTGCTGGAGGTGCAGCACCCGCGGCCGGTGACGTTGTTCTTCTCCGGCCGCACCGAGGCGGACGCCATCGACCGCGAACTTTTCGAAGGTTGGCAACAGCACCGGCCGGGGTTTCGCTATCTCCTCACCCTCACCCGCGATCCGCGGGCGCCGCGACACGAAAGGATCCCCGCGCTGCTGCCCCGGCTGTTCGACGACCTGACGGGCTGGGAGGTGTTCGCGGCCGGTCCGTCCGGTTTCGTCACCGAGTGCGCGTCCGCGGCGTGCGCGCTCGGCGCAGCAGCCGCCGATGTGCACACCGAGGAGTTCTTCCCCGATCCGCAGCCGTGGACCGGCACCGCCCCGGGCGCGCCGCCACCCGACTCCACCACGAGAGCCATCCGATGACCACCAGCCGCATCTACACCAAACTCGGCGACGACGGCAGCACCGGGCTGCTCTTCGGCGGCCGCACCTCGAAGGCGGATCCGCTCATCGACGCCGTGGGCAGCATCGACGAGACCGTGGCCGCGCTCGGGCTCGCGCGCGCGACGAGCACCGACACCGATTTGTCCGCAATGATTCTCGACGTCCAGCGGGAGCTGTTCGTCGCCGGTGCGGACCTCGTTGCCAACCCGCACGCGCGAGAGCAGTTGGTGGCGGGCATCTCCCTGATGACGCCTGAGATGGTCAGCCGCATCGAAGGGACGATCGACCGGCTGGTCAAGGAGCGACCGCTGCGGCCGGTCTTCGTCGTCCCCGGCGCGAACCTGGTGTCGGCGGCGCTGGACCTGGCCCGGACCGTGGTGCGCCGCGCGGAGCGCGCCCTGGTCGGCTACCGGGTGGGGAAGGCGCCGGACGTGGCGCTGAATCCGCACGTCGGAACATACCTCAATCGGGTGTCCGACTTGCTGTTCGTGCTGGCGAGGCACGCGGCCGGCGACGACGAGCCGCCGAGCCACGACGCGGTCGGCTGACGATTCGACGCGGCGCCGAACGATCTGCCGTTCAGGCCCGCTCCCGCTCCAGGAGCGGCAGCACGCGGTAGCCCATCGGCGTCGAGAGCACGATCGACGTGGTGGATCGCACGATCGACGGATGATCCACGATCCGATCGATGGTGCGCTGCAGGTCGGCGCTCGACCGGGCGGCCACCCGGCACATGATGTCGAACGCGCCCGCGGTGGTGTGGATCTCCAGCACCTCGGCGAAGCCCTCCAGCCTGGCGGCGACCTCGCCGCCCCTGCCCTGCCGGATCTGCAACGCGACGAACGCCGTCAGCGGGTACCCGATCTGCGACACGTCCCGTGCGATCCCGCCCCCCAGCACGCCGCGCCTCACCAGTCGGTCGAGGCGGGCCTGGACGGTGGCCCGCACCACGCCGAGGCGGCGGGCGAGTTCGACGACGCTCAGTCGCGCATCGGAGACCAGTTCGCGGATCAGCCGCCTGTCCAGTGCGTCGAGCAGCCTCGCGTCAGCCCCGTGCCCTTCGCCCTCGGCCATGGGCAGACGGTAGCAACGGTCCACGCCGCCCGGCCGTCCGCCGCACCCCGGCGCCGCACCACGGCGCCGCCGGGCGGCACGCCGCTGCCCGACCGCACAGACGCCTCGGCTGCCCTACCGCCTCGCTACCGCACCGGTGGCGCCAGGTTCCGCACGGCCCCATGCTCAGCCCGAAACCGCTAACGGCCGGAACCGGGCGGTGAAGAAGCGCAGCGTGGCCGGCTCGTACACCATTTCCAGGCCACGGATCTCGCCGCGACGCTCGAACAACCGGATCACCGAATCGGCGACAACCTCCATGTGCCGATCGGTATAGACCCGCCGCGGGATCGTCAGGCGCACCAGTTCCAACTTCGGAACGCGGTTCTGCCCGGTCTTCGGGTCCCGTCCCGCGGAGACGACACCCCGCTCCATGGAGCGCACGCCGGAGTCCCGGAAGAGTTCCGCGGCCAGCGCCTGCGCCGGGTGGACATCCTGCGTCAAGTGCGGCAGAAAGCCGCGCGCGTCCAGGAACACGCCGTGGCCACCAACAGGTTTGACGATCGGAATCCCTGCCTCGTCCAGCAGGGCGCCCAGATATCCCACCTGCCGGACCCGGTGGGCGATATACGCGTCGTCGACCATCTCCCGGATGCCGACCGCCATGGCCTCCATGTCGCGGCCGGCCATCCCGCCGTAGCTGGGCATCCCCTCGTACAGCACCACCAGTTCGCGGGCCTTCTGCAAGATCGTCTCGTCGCGCATCGCCAGGAACCCGCCGATGTTGACCAGGTTGTCCTTCTTGCCAGACATGGTGCAGCCGTCGAACTGGTCCATCATCTCCAGCAGGATTTCCGCCACGGACTTGTCCGCATATCCGGGCTCGCGCTGCTGGATGAAGTAGGCGTTCTCCGCGCAGCGGGTCGCGTCGCTCCATAGCAAGATTCCATGTTCGCGGCACAGCGCCGACACCGCTCGCAGGTTCGCAAGCGAGACCGGTTGCCCGCCGGCCATGTTCACGGTGACGGCGACGTTGACATAGGCGATCTTGTCGGCCCCGACCTCGCGGATCAGGCGCTCGAGCTTGCCCAGATCGACGTCACCCTTGAAGTCCCCGTCCGCCGTGGCGTCGTGCGCCTTGTCGCCCACGACGTCCACGAACGTCGCGCCGGCCAATTCCTGATGCGCGCGGGTGGTGGTGAAGTACATGTTCCCCGGGGTGTACTGCCCCGCCCTGATGAGGATCTGCGAGATCAGGTGCTCGGCTCCCCGCCCCTGATGCGTCGGTACCACGAACGGGAAGCCGTACACGTCACGCACCGCCTGCTCGAGCGCGTAGAACGACCGGGAGCCGGCGTAGGCCTCGTCACCGCGCATCAACGCGGCCCACTGCGCATCGCTCATCGCGGAGGTGCCCGAGTCGGTGAGCAGATCGATGAAGACTTCGTCGCTGCGCAGCAGGAACGTGTTGTACCCCGCCGCCTCAAGCGCCGCCTGCCGCTCCTCGCGGGTGGTCATGCGCAGCGGTTCGACGACCTTGATCCGGTACGGTTCAACGTTTCTCATGGCGCCTCCTCGTTTCCGGCGTGCATTCCGGCTTGCCGGAATCATCCGAAGGCGAGGATGACGGGGCAACCGTTCGCAACTCGATTCGCGCATAGTGCGCAACAACGGTGCGCACAAAGTGGCGGCGACGATCAGTCTGCTCAGTAACTGGCGAGCGCCACCGCGAGCAGCACGATGACGCACGAGCCGATCAGCGATCCCAATGCCAACGACCGGGCGGCCGCGCGGCGGCCGGTGCCCTGCAGGTAGCCGTGGATGCCGGAGATCAGCAGCACGATCACGAAGACGATGAGCTTGGCCGCCAGCGTCCGCCCGTAGCCCGGCTGCGCGAGGCTCGCCCAGGTGACGCCCGCGTGCGCCGCCAGCCCGATCCCGCTGGCCACCTGTATCGGCAGGAACGCCGCCAGGGTGTATATGCCGAACGTCTTGCCGATCGAGGTCCGCACGGTCGCAGCCAACTGGGCCGGCAGCCGTCGCTGCATCAGCGGGATCATCATCATCGTCAGGGTGAGTTGCCCGCCCACCCACAGCGCCGCCGAGAGGACATGGACGAACCGCACCGCCGCCCACCACGTCACCACCCGAACCGCCTCAGCCTTCGGCCGGATCGACGGGCAGCGTCGGATCGTTCGAGGCGTGCGGCATGCCGCCAGTCAACGGAGCAGGTCATCCGGCGAGCAGGGTCCAAGGTCCCGAAGCGGGCGTGATCCCGGACGCAGAAGCCCGCCTCACCCCCGCCTGGCGCGGCTCGGCTGCACCCGCTTCGGCTCGCCCGGCATCTTCGGAGTGCTGAACCCGGGAACGCTATGCGTGACCTGCGATTACGCATGTCTAAACCGTGCGTTGTGGCCGTAGTTATCGGGCGAGATTCGCGCCCAGATTGGAAGGGACCCACCATGCCCACCACCACAACCACCCTCGGGGATCTGCTCGACAGGCTGGAATCCGCACTACGCGAGGAACGCGCCGCACAGTCGGCCGTGCGAGCGCTGCCCCTCGGCGAACGGCAGGCCGCGGCCGAGCGGCTCGGCGCGTGCAAGTACTCCACCGATGACGCGCTGGAGGAACTCGGCGCCGCGGTCGAGGCGAACCGATGACCGCCTGCCCCACCTGGTGCTCCCGGAACCCTGACAACCACCCGGATGCCGAAGGCATCACCGTCCACTCGGTGACGGTCGGCATGGTCGAGCTGGTGCAGGAGCTCGGCGCCGCGGCGTACATCATCCTGCCGTCCCTGCGAGACGTGACGCTCGCACAGGCCCGGACGCTGGCCGGCGACTTGTTGCTGGCGTTGGGCCTGCCCGGGGTGACGACATGACCGTGCACCGTTTCAGTTTCACCGATGATCCCGGCGACCAGCTAACGCCCGTGTGCTCCTGCGGATGGCGTGGATCGCCGATACCCTGCCCCGGATGGCCTTCCCGCGCTGTCGTCGCGGTAGTCCGCGCCGAGCATGACGCGCACGTCGCCCGTGTGGAGGTACACGCGGCGCCCTGAGAGGCTCTGTGAGGCACGAACGGACCCCCGGCCTGGTGATGGGCCGGGGGTCTCGTCGTTGCTGGTGGGGAAGGGTCGGCCCCGCGCGCGCGAGGGACGCTTCCGTACGCGGATTCGGCGGCTCGGGTCGCGCCGTGTCGGCCCCGCGCGCGCGAGGGACGCTTCAGAACATCGCCTGGTACTACTGCCTGCGTCACGTCGGCCCCGCGCGCGCGAGGGACGCTTGCGGTAGGGGCACCCCGGCGTCCTCGGCGACGGTGCGGGCTCCGCGGACCTTGCGGATGGTGGAGGCGGACTTGCCGGTAGCCGCGGCGGCGACCTCGGGTAGTCGTGCGGCGCGTTGGCCGGACGGACGTAAATTGTGACCATCCGGCTTGGGTGCGACGCGGCCCGACTCCTCGCGCGGCTGGCTGGCCGCCGCCTCGGCGATCTTCTCCCGCCGCTGCGCCTCCCGGGCCGGGGCGGGCTCGGCGGCCGCGCTGGCAGGGGGTCACCCTACAAAGCGTCGACCCCCCGAGCCTCACGCTTGAGGGCTCGGGGGGTCTGCCGCGCAGGTCGGCCGGGCGGGAAAGAGGGAACCGCCCTTGCGGGCCGCCTTGGCTGCCCCCGGCGCGGAAATGACGAACGCGGCGGGGGCCGGCTTTGACGCGACGTCAGGAAGGCGCCACCAGGCCGGTGCCGC
>CAZUXD010000032.1:0-46123 GCA_964624455.1 uncultured Actinomycetes bacterium
CCGCGGGTCGTGGTGCTGGACGAGGCCACCGCGCACCTGGACTCGGAGTCCGAGGCTGCGGTGCAGCAGGCCTTCGCCAAGGCGCTGGCCGGGCGGACCTCGCTGGTGATCGCGCACCGGCTCTCCACCGTGCGGCGGGCAGACCAGATCCTGGTGCTGGACGCCGGCCGGATCGTGGAGCGCGGCACGCATGCGGAACTGCTCGCGGCGGGCGGGCTGTATGCCGAGTTGTACCGCACTCAGTTCGCCGACCAGGCGGGATCGGGGGACGCGGCGGCGGCCCGGCAGACCGTATGACGGTGGCCGCGGCGAAGCGGAGCGCCGCCGCGGGCGGTGTGACGGTGGCCGCCTCGGCTCAGGGCGCCGCTGCGGGCGGTGTGACGGTGGCCGCCTCGGCTCAGGGCGCCGCGGCGGCCCGGGCGACCAGGTCGTCGTAGGCGCCCGGATCGTCGTCATCCACGACGAGGTATCCGGCGTCCGACCCGCCGACCTGGTGGATCTTCACCCCCGGATTGACGAGATCGCTGCCGTCGGCCAGGAAGAAGTGGGGGCTGCCACGGACGTCGCCTCGATGACGCCGATAGCCCTGCATCATGGCGCCGCGTGCGGCCCCGGTCTCGAGCGCCTCGCGAAGCTCGCGGGCATCGACGTGGCTGCACGTGTCCGCGACCCGGAGGATCTCGTGCAGCATGCTGATGCAGCGGCTGTCGCGCCAGAACGCGAGCCGCAGGGCCATGTCGAGTTCCTCGGACGCGCGCGCCGATTGCTGCTTGGCCGCGTGCACCGCCTCGTTCGCCAACAGGCTGGTGACCGGGAATTCGGCCAGGTCGCGTCGCCACGCGGCGAAGCCCACGTTCTCGTCCAACGCTCCGAGCACCGGCTTCTCCAGTTCGGTGACCCGCCAGTCCCACGGCGTCTCGTTGATGTCCTCCAGCAGGAACAGTTGCAGGTCCACGTGCAGCGCCTCGTCCAACCCGGCCGCCCGGCGCGCCGCATAGAAGCGGTGCAGGGCGAGCGTCGACCAGCCGCACATGATGTCGGTGAACACGGTTACGGTGCCGGCACGCACCTCGGGACGTGGCATCGGGCCCTCCTTGCTTGCGGTCGCCGCCGGCCGCCTTTGCCGGCGGTTGTCGGCCGTCCTTGCCGGCTACCTGTGCCGGCTACCTGTTCCGGCTGCCGGTGCGGCGCGCCCGCGCGGCCCGCCTGCGTCGGTTACCCCTGTCTACCTCGTTTGCCAACGGGAGCGGCGGCGGCCCGGCCGACCGCGCCCGGGACATGGCGGCATTGGGGTGCGGCGCCCGGGACCCGGCGGCCCGGTCGACCGCGCCCGGCACCCGACGGCTCGTCATCCGTTCTGCAACAAGCCGCCGCCGGACCATTGGCCCCACGTCAGGTTCCACCAGCCCCAGCCGTCCCACGACGGTTGCACGGCTCCCTTGGAATTGGCGTCCGGGTACTGGATCACGTCACCGATCAGGCTGAAGTTGTAGAACCACTCGGCATCCTTCACGTCCAGGTTGGTGCATCCGTGGGAGGTGTTGCGGCTACCGATGTTTCCGGTGTTCCAACTCGCCGCGTGGATGAACTCCCCGGAGTTGGTGATCCGTACGGACCAGGGGACCAGCACGTTGTATGGGTGCGGATCGCCCGGATCGCTCTTCATCCGGACCGGGTTGTCCTTGGCCATCACGACTTTCGTGCCGTCGTACGTGGGCGTGGTCGCCGCGCCCAGCGAGACGGGCATGGTCTTCACGACCTTGTCGTCGCTGGTCACCGTCATCTGGTGGGTGGCGTTGTTCACTTGGGAGACGTGCGCCGCCCCGGTGGCGAACGTCACCACCAGATTGTCGTCGTACGCGAGGTCCGGCCCCGCGGAAAGGCCCTGCACCGGCAGGTCGACCCGGATGGTCGCATGTGCCGGCCAGAAGCCCTTCTCCCGATACAGCGCCTCCATGGCGTAGCCGGGAACCGTCGGCTGCTGCCAGAACCAGGCGCCGTCCGCCGGTTCGCCGTTGACGGTGACGCTGGCGGCGTGGGTGAACGCCTGCGGGTCGGTGGGCGCCACGCTGAACAGCGCCATCACGGCCATTCCCACGCCGTACGTCTTCCCGTCGCCCTCGAAAGTGCTGACGTGCACAGGCTTTGGCGGCGGCGCAGATGTGCTGGTAGGTGTCGGGCTACTGCTCGACGTCGGATCTGCCGGCGGCGAAACGGTCTGTTGCCCCGTGCTGCTGTTGGCCGGCGTGGAAGTGCGGGACGCTTCGCCGCCGGCCGTGCTCAACGGCGTCGCGGGCCGTGTGGGTGTCGATGTCTCGGTGACGGTGACGACGCTCGCCGCCGCGCCGGAACAGGCGCTCACCGTCGCCGATAGCAGGACGACCGCGGCGATCGCCGGCAATCTCCGCGCACCGTGCGCCCATCTCCGCGGATGATCCGCCGATCCCCGCGCACCAAACGCAAATCTCCGCGCACCGCGTGCCCAATCGTGCAGCCGAACCATATGGAAACCTCCTGACCGTTCGCGATGGTAACCATCGCTCCTGTGAGCGCGGTGGGAACCGACCGTGGCGAAGGGTCGGGACTGTGCGGTGGGGTGGCGGAGATGACGAGCATCCGGGCGTTGCGGTTGTCGCGGCCGAACCGCACCTGATCAGGTCCGCCCGGCGCCCCGTCAGCGGGCTGCTCGGCGTGCCCGGTACGCCGCGACCGCGACGCGGTTTCCGCACCCGGTGTCGCAGAACCTCTTGGACCTGTTGCGGGACAGGTCGATGCCGACGTTGTCGCAATCGGGCGCGGCGCACCGGAACAACCGGTCGAGTTCGCCGCTTCGGATGACGTCCACGAACGCCATGGCGGCCTCCACCGCCATGCGGGTGGCGAGTGGGGCGTCCGGAGCGGTGGCGTGCAGGTGATATCGCCATTCGTCGTGCCGAACCAACTGCGGCAGGGCCCTGGCCTGGCGAAGGAGGTCGTTCACGATCTCAGCGGCGCCGTCCTCGTCGACCGTCCACAGCGCGCGAAGCCGCGGTCGCAATCGCCGCACGTCGGTGAGTTCCGGCTCGTCGTGCGTGCGGGACCCGCTCCACCGCTGCCGGCGGCAGAACTCGTCCAATGCGGCGAGATCGGCCAACGCCTCCGGGTCTGCGGTGTTCACCAGCGCCACCGCGCTGGTGAGCGACGCCTCAGTGTCAGGGGCAAAAACCACGTTGACTCCTGTCTGATCGCGACCGTAGTGTCATGAGCGTAGTTCTTGATGACGAATGACGCGAGCAAGGCGGCGAGATGGATGTGAACGCCCGGAAACGGGTCGGCAGTCGGTCGGCGGCGGCTGGGGTCGCCCGGGCCGGTACCGGGTCGGTCGCCGGCGTCGCCCGGGTTGGTAGCGGGTCGGCGGCCGGCTGGGGATTGGCGCTGCTCTCTGCGGCAGCGTTCGGCACGTCCGGCAGCTTCGCCACGCCGCTCATCCATTCCGGCTGGTCACCTGGCGCGGCAGTGGCGGCCAGGGTCACGCTCGGCGGGCTGCTGCTGGCCGTGCCGGCCGTGCGGTCGCTGCGCGGCCGGTGGGGTTTGCTGCGACGCAACGCCGGACTGATCCTGGCCTTCGGCCTGGTCGCCGTCGCCGGCTGCCAGTTGTTCTACTTCAATGCGCTGGCCACGCTGACGGTCGGGGTCGCCCTGCTGCTGGAATACCTCGGCATTCTGATGGTGGTGGGTTGGCTGTGGGTCCGTCACCACCAACGCCCACGACGGCTGACGGTGATCGGCGGGACGCTCGCCGTCGCCGGCCTGATCCTGGTGTTGGACCTGTTCGCCGGCGGGGCACGGGTCGACCTGGCCGGGGTGCTGTGGGGGCTGGCCGCGGCCGTCGGGCTGGCCAGCTATTTCATGCTGTCCTCCCGTAGCAGCGGCGGTCTGCCGCCCCTGGTGCTGGCCTGCGGAGGCCTGTTGGTGGGCGCGGTCACGTTGGCGCTGCTCGGCGCGGTCGGCGCGCTGCCGATGCGGTCATCCGCCGCCGACCTGACGCTAGCCGGACACCAGATGCCTTGGTGGGTGGCTATTCTGGGCCTTGCTGTGATCGCCGCGGCGATACCGTACGTTGCTGGGATCGGGGCGGTCCGGGCTCTGGGCCCCAAGCTCGGCTCGTTCGTCTCGCTGAGCGAGGTGCTGTTCGCGGTGCTGTTCGCGTGGATCCTGCTGGGACAGTTGCCGGCGTTGATCCAGCTTGCCGGCGGGGCACTGATCGTGGCCGGGGTCGTGCTGGTGCGAACCGACGAGCTGCACGCCGCGCTGGGGTCGGCACACGGCCGGAAGGTGCGTCCGGCGGCCCGGTGAAGGTGCGTCCGGCGGCCCGGTGACGGCGGCCCGGTGACGGCGGGTCGGTGTATCCGGCGGGTAGGTGACGATGGGTCGGTGCGCCCCGGCGGTGCACGACCGGTTCACGTACCAACGCGCCCGGGCTCTTCGTCAACCCGGCCGTCGCAGATGCCGCGCCCGGCGTACATTCCCCTGTATTGACACCTCGTCATCACGTTATGACATGCCACGCAGCGGTACGGACCGCGACGGGACAGGGAAGAGGATGCATGACCGAAACGACTTCCGCGCGCCCCCGGACGACAACCGAGCCCGCCGGCACCCCGGCGGGTTCCGTACACGACCTCGCGACCCGCATCACCGGTCGCGTCGTCACGCGGGCCGATGGTGATTGGGATGGCGCCCGCCGGGCGTGGAACCTGGCCGTCGATCAGCACCCGGAGTTCGTGGTGCAGCCCGGCAGCGCCCAGGACGTCGCGGAAACCGTCAACTTCGCCCGGGCGGCGGGGATGCGCGTCGCACCGCAGGGCACCGGGCACAACGCGTATCCGCTGGGCGATCTGTCCGGGACCATCCTGCTGCGCACGGACCGGCTGAAGGAACTGACCATCGACCCGCTTGCCCGGACCGTCCGCGCCGGTGCGGGGGTGCTGTGGAACGAGGTGTCCGTGGCTCTAGCGCCCCACGGCCTCGTCGGTTTGGCCGGATCGGCCGGCGACGTCGGCGTGGCCGGATACCTGCTGGGCGGCGGCTTCAGTTGGTTCGCCCGGCAGTACGGGCTGAGCTCCGGGTCGATCAACGCCGTGGAACTCGTCACCGGGGACGGCCAGTTTCACCGGGTGGACGCGGTACACGAACCGGAGTTGTTCTGGGCGCTTCGCGGCGGATGCGGCAACGTCGGCGTCGTCACCGCCTTGGAGTTCGCCGCCTATCCCGGTGCCGAGGTCTACGCCGGCGCGCTGCTGTACCCGATGGCTCGCGCCCGCGAGATCTTTACCACCTACGAGGTATGGACCCGAAACCTGGCCGAGGCCGCCGGCACCTGCATCCGCCTGCTGCGCATCCCGCCGATGGAGGAGCTGCCGGAGGCGATGCGCGGCCAGGCGTTCGTGGGCATCGACGGCGCCATCGACCTGCCCGCCGAGGCGGCCGAGACGCTGCTGGCACCGCTGCGCGCTCTTGGCCCGGCCGTCGACATGTTCGGCCCGATGCCCGGCGCCGCACTAGGGCAGATCCACATGGATCCTCCGCATCCCGTCCCGGGCTGGGGGGACGGCCTGTTGTTGGACGACCTCACGGCCGAGGCCATCGACGCGCTGCTGCGGGTCGCCGGCCCCGACGTGCAAAGCCCGCTGCTAGCAGTTGACCTGCGGCATCTGGGCGGGGCCGTCGGGCGGCCGGACCCGAACGGCGGCGCGATCGACCACCTCCCCGGGCGCTTCATGCTGTACGCGGTGGGAATCACGCCGGTGCCCGCCGCGAAGCAGTCCGTGCAGGCTGCGGCCGCCGCCGTGAAGGCAGCGCTGGCGCCATGGACCGCTGCTCGCGACTACCCGAACTTCGTGGAGTCCGCCGTGCCGGCCGCGCGGTTCTACCCCGACGAGGTGATCCAGCGGCTGCTGCAGGTGCAGCGCCGGTACGACCCGCAGGGTGTGGTGCGCGCAGGGCATCCCTGGACGAACTGACGAGCGGGTCCCGAGAGCCGTCGGGCCGGATCAGATCAGCGACTCGGCCGGCAGGTCGAACCAGCGCAGCGCCTCGAAATCCGTCGAGACGTGCCCGGCCAGGTCTGCCGGCGCCGGGAGATCCGAGCGGCCGGCCAGGATGTCCCGGGCCTGCGCCAGGTAGCCGGCCAGCGCCACCTCGCCGGCCGAGTCCCGATGCCGGGGATACGTCATCGTCCCGTCCGTGTCGTACCCGACCTGCGGCAGCCGCAGCGGCGGCTCCACCGGCCCGTCGCGATGCCGCCACAGTCCATTCGCCGGATCGAACCGATAGTCCCGCAACAACTTCCAACCATCGAGCGCGATCATCGTCACGGCGTCGATGATGTAGTCGGCGACCGTGTCGGAGATGAAGTAGTTGAAGTTCACCCGGACCCAGCCGGGCTTGATCCCCTCGCAGCCGACGGCGATCTGCCGCTCGAACGCCTGCGAGTGCACCAGGTCGATGCCGAGCAGCCGATGCCCGTACGGTCCGGCGCACGAACAGCCGCCGCGGGCCTGGATCCCGAACAGGTCGCTGAGCAGCGCAACGACGAAGTTGTGGTGCAAGTACCGGCCGCCCGGGCGGTGCACCACGAACGATGCAATCGAAAGCCGCTCGGCGTCAAGGTTTCCCAGTATCTCGATCTCCGCCACCGCGGACCATGCGGCGACCGCGCGGCGCAATAAGCGCTCCTCGTTGGCGCGGATCACCGTGGTGCCGACCGCGTTCTTGAGCCCGAACACCAGCCCGGCGCGGATCGACTCGATGATCGCGGGCGTGCCGCCCTCCTCGCGATGCTCCGGCGCGCTGAGGTAGTGGTGCTCGGTGGCGTTGACGTACGCAACGGTGCCGCCGCCCGGCACCACCGGCACCCGGTTGGTGAACAGCCTTCGCCCGGCGACCAGCACGCCGGGAGTGCCGGGGCCGCCGACGAACTTGTGCGGGGAGATGAAGATGGCGTCCTTGCCGGCGCAGGGATGCTCGTCGCAGCGCGGATGCATGTCGATCTCGACATAGGGCGCGGCGGCTGCGAAGTCCCAGAACGAGAGCGCCCCATTGCGGCGCAACAGGTCCGAGATCGCGCAGGTGTCGGTGACGATCCCGGTGACGTTGCTCGCAGCGGAGAACGAGCCGATCTTCAGCGGCCGGTCAGCGTACTGCGCGAGGCGCTGCTGCAAGATCGCGATGTCGATGTGGCCGTCCCGGTCCTCCGGTATGCGTACCACCTCGGCGATCGACTCGCGCCAGGGCAGTTCGTTGGAGTGGTGCTCGAACGGGCCGATGAAGACGACCGGCCGCTCGTCCCGTGGGATCCGATCCGAAAGATGGTACCGCGCATCCAGTTCGGCCGGGATGCGGATGCCGAGAACGCCGATCATCTTGTCGATCGCCGCTGTCGAACCGGACCCGCAGAAGAGCACCGCGTCCTCGTCGGTGCCGCCGACCGAGTCGCGGATCAGGCGCCTCGCGTCCTCGCGCAGCCGGGTGGTCTGCAGCCCGGTACCGGAGGACTCGGTGTGGGTGTTGGCGTATCGCGGCAGGATTTCCGCCCGGATGAAGTCCTCGATGAAGCCGAGGGACCGGCCGGACGCGGTGTAGTCGGCGTACGTCACCCGCCGCGGTCCGTACGGGCCCGGCATCACCTGGTCATCGCCGATCACGGACTGGCGGATGCGGGCCAGCAGGGGGCTCTGAAGCGGCGCGTCGGCGTCGGCGGGCCGGTCGGGTGGGGTCATGATGACCGACCGTAGTTCAGAGCCGGTTTGCGTGAGGCGCTGGCCGCGCAGCGCGTGGCGCGTGGCGGGTGGAACCGGAGGGACGAAGGCGGACGCTTGCCGACGGTGTCGCGCCGGCGACGGGGACGCCATACGATGCGTCGTCACCGTCAAGGCCGGGATCGGACGGAGCGCCGTCACCCTTCCGAAGGGCGCCATCGCGACCGCCCGCGTCCGGCGGGGCAACGGGCGCGATGGTGACGCAGCACCGTCCCGGCGCTGGATCCAGCCGCAGCGCATCCGGATCGGCTCCGCAGGCGCACGCCGCTCCCCGCAACAGGTGCAGATTCATGGTGCAGACGGTTTGCGGGTGGTCTGCGACCAGCTGATGAAACGGACAGTTGCCCAGCACGACGGTGCCGTCCGCTTCGGTGCGCGGCTCGAACCCGTGGGATTCGAGCACATCTCGGAGGCTGTCCGCGCCGGCGGCGAGCGCGGTGCCCGCCTCCCGCGCCGCGCTCTGCAGCGCGTCGGTGACGGGGATCCCGGCGGTGCTCGACCGCTCCACCGCAGACGCCAGCAGTCGGGCCGCGAGGTCGTAGTGCCGCTCCGGGATGCTGACCGTCACCTCGTTGGCGGTCCGCCGGTAGAGTTTCGCGGGTCGTCCGGAGCCGGGACCGGTGCGGCCGGACAGCCGCCGGTAGTCGACCTCGAGCAAGCCTTGCTGGGCGAGCCGGTCCAGGTGGAAGGCGGCGGTCGACCGGGGCAGGCCGAACGCCTCGGCGACCGCGTCGCGTCCTACCGGTTCTGCACTTCGCGACACGAACTCCAACAGTGCCCGCCGGGTCGGGTCGTCCAGGGTGGTCACCGCGGCAAGGCGCTCGGTCAGCGGCTTCCTCTGCATGATGCAATTGTAACAACAAGGGAAGTTGGCGAAAGAAGCATTCTCGTTCTACGCTGGGGGTATGAGCCTGCTAGACGATAGTCCGATCGACATGCTGGTCAGCCCCCCGCGGAGTTTTGCTGCATCGATGCCGCCGGCGCGGGGCGTCACCCCCTCGGCCCGGCCGGGAGCGGACGGATCCGTCACCGCCGCGGCACGGTCGGAAGCCGGCGGGTCGGTTACCCCGTTCCGGCGCCATATCCGGCGGACCCGACCCGGCGGGCGCGCTCCCGACCGGCGAGCGGCCGAACGAGCGGTCGCGGACCTGCTGGTTGCGCTCGGTCGGGATCCGGCCGGTGAGCACCTGGCGGAGACCCCGCGGCGGGTCGCCGACGCGCTGTTGGAGCTGACGACGCCTGCCGAGTTCGACCTGACCACGTTCCCCAACGACGAGGGTTACGACGACATGGTGGTAGCCGTCGGCATCCCCATCCACTCGCTGTGCGAGCACCACTTGCTTCCGTTCTACGGGGTGGCCCACATCGGCTACTTGCCCGGTGATCGCATCCTGGGGATCTCGAAACTCGCTCGGGTTGCCGAGATGTTCGCCCGCGACCTGCAGGTCCAGGAGCGCCTCACCACCCAGATCGCCGACTGGCTCGACGACAATCTGCATCCTCGCGGCGTGGGCGTCGTGATCGAGGCCGAGCACCTGTGCCAGTCGCTGCGGGGAGTCCGGGCGGCCGGTACGCGGACCGTCACCTCGGCCCTGCGCGGAACGCTGCGCACCGACCATCGCTCGCGGGAGGAGTTCCTATCGCTCACCCGGAGCAGGAGCTGAACGGGCCCACCCGCCCGCTTGTCAAGTCCGGCGCCGGTCAGCGGTCAGCCGTCAGCATCGGAGCACGCGGCGGTGGCAGCGGGGTCGGCAGGCGTGGCAGTTCCGCGGCGTTCAGGCGACCAGGTCTTCCTCTTCCGGGTGCGCGGCGACGTATCCGTGCAGGTACGAGCAGCTCGGGACGATCCTCCAGCCCTGTTCGCGGGCCTCGTGCAGGGCTGCGCGCGCCAGGATCGCGGCCAGGCCGCGGCCGCGGTATTCGGTGAGCACCTCGGTGTGGAACATGTCGGCGAGGCCGCCGGCGAGCCGGTAATCCAGCACACCGGCCAATTCGCCGTCGATTCTCAGTTCGAACCGGCTGCGGTCGACGTTTCTGATCACGGTGGGGGTCGGGGTCGTCACCCCCCCAGCATGCACCGCCGGGGCGGGGTCGGCGCCCCATAGGCGCGAGTCGGCGCGCTCGCCATGGGTTTGCGGCCGGCTCGAACGGCTGGGTCTCAAGGAGAATCACCCCGCATGGGGCTCACCGCGCAGGCGCCGTCAGGACCGTGGGGCGGCCGGCGGCCGGCCCGGGGCGCGGGCACGCAACCGACCTCCGGGCATGCGCGGGGCCGGCAACGGCGAACCGTCGTAGCCGAGCACGGCCCCGAATCTCGACCGCCGCGACGGGGCCGACCGCGCGACGTTCGGTCCACCCGGTGCGGCGAGAGCGACCCGCGCACCGGTAGGACCGTCATCGACCGGCTCGGCGCCGATCTCGGCCTGCCAATCCCGACGCGCCTGCATGATGTCCTCGTGCGAGTCACCCACGAAGTTCCACCACATGACAAGGTCGGTCTCCATCGGAGTGCCGCCCAGCAGCAGGACCCTCGCCCGCTCGTTCACCGCCTGCAGCCGCAGCCGCGAGCGGCCGGCGGGCAGGGCAACCAGCGCCGGTTGGGTCACGCGATGACCATCGAGTTCGACCATGCCGGTGTCCACCAGCACGCCGTGTTCGAACTCCGGCGCGAGCGCCACCTCCGCCACCGCGCCCGCTCCAAGCGCCAGATCCGCGCCCAGTAGCGGAGAGAATGTCGGTATCGGCGAGGACTCGCCGCCCAGTTCGCCGAGGAACACCCGCCACCCCACGCCGGATTCCACGGTCTCGCGGGCCGCGTAGTGCTGGAATGCGGGCGGGCCGTCGCGTCGACCCGGCGGTAGGGCGACCCAGAGTTGGACCCCGTGGAGGATCGTGGTGGCCGGCGTCGACACCTCCGAATGCGCGATGCCGCGACCCGCCGTCATCACGTTCAACTCCCCGGGCAGGATCAGGGCGCGGGTGCCGAGGCTGTCCCGGTGTTCGACCTCGCCGCGAAAGAGCCAGCTGACGGTCTGCAGCCCGCAATGCGGGTGCGGGGGGACGTCCATGCCACCGGTCCGCGCGACCTGGTCGGGGCCGTAGTGGTCGAGGAAGCACCAGGAACCGATGAACGGGCGATCCCGAGCCGGCAACGTCCGGCGCACCGTCATCGCACGGATACCGCCCAGCGGAACGTCGCGCGGCGTGATCACCTGCGCCTCGTCCAGCGAGCGCGGACGGCAGAGGAGTTCGTCGGGCCGCGCATCCAAGTTGCTCATGATGCTGCCAAGGCTAGGCGGAAGTGGAAAAGCTCACACGTCGGCGCGCCAGCGCTGCCCGCGAGCAGGCGGGGCCACGCCGCCGGTGTATCCGCCCCCGGGCCTGTACAGGACGCTGCCCGCGAGCGCGCCGACAGTGTTGCGAAAAGTGCGGCAAATCGGGCGGCGAGCCGAACATTTCGCACCACTGTCAGCAGCAGCAGCGGCCGGACCCTCACCAGGAGCGCGATGATGGGCTGATGCAGCCGCCGCGACCGAGCCGGTTCGCCCGGGAATACGTCCGGCTGGCGCCGATGATGGATGCGCGTGGCGCCGGCGAGCATCGGGCCGCCCTGGTCGCCGGACTCGCCGGCAAGGTGATCGAGATCGGTTGCGGGCCGGGACCGATGTTCGCCCACTACCCGTTGTCGGTGACGCGCGTCCTGGCGGTCGAGCCGGATGGCTACCTGCGCGAACACGCCGAACGGTCCGCGGCAGGGGCGCCGGTGCCGGTGACGGTGGTCGCCGGGGAAGCAGGATCGCTCCCCGCGCCCGACGCCTCGTTCGACGCCGCCGTGTTCTCGCTGGTGCTCTGCAGCGTGCCGGACCAGGCGGCCGCCCTGGCCGAGGCCCGGCGGGTGCTGCGGCCGGGCGGCGAATTGCGGTTCTACGAGCATGTGCGCTCGCTCCGGTGGCCGGTCGCCGTGCTTCAGGGCGCGGTGACCCCGGTCTGGCGGCGCATCGCCGGCGGATGCCGGCCCAACCGGGACACCGTGAGCGCGATCCGGGGGGCGGGCTTCGACGTCGACGAGGTGCGCCGCTTCGGTTTCGCGCCGGCGCCGATCGCGCCGCGCATCGCGCACGTTCTCGGCTCGGCTCGCGTGCGTCCCGCTTGACGGCTGACCGCCCCGCGCGCTTGCCCGGTCGGGTGGGCGGGGCGGGTCCGATTACGGCGCCGAGGTGGTGTCCTGCGGGGTGGGTTCGGGTGCGTGCTGGCCGGGTAGCAGGTCGACCTCGCTGGTGTTCCACACCGGCGAGTCGCCGGCGGTCTCGACGTTGAATCCGTAGTCGAAGACCAGGCTGCCGCCGTACGTGGCGCCCACGCTGATCAACGCGGCACCGACGATGGACAGGATCATCAGCCCGACCGGAGTGCCGAAGCTGTCGCGGTAGGCGCTGAATCGGACGATCACGTTGACGATCGCGATCGCGGTGACGGTCAGCATGATGATCGCGTGCGCGTTGATCGTGCGGCGGGCCTGGTTGCCCGGCTCGCTGGAGCGATGCCAGTCCGCCCAGCCGGTCAGGGCCGCGAGCAGCGACACGCCGACGCCTCCGATGAGCGTCCAACTCGCCGCCAGGAAGAGCTGCCGGGCGATTTCGGCCTGGCTGGTGTCGTAGATGGCGAGCGAGAGGATGTCGAACACCGCGGCGAAGAGGTATGCCGCGACGGGGATATCGGTCAGCGGTGGATGAAAGGGCTTGCCGGCCAGCCCTCGCAAGCCGTAGTTCTCCCTCCCGGACAGCGTGATTGACGGACGAAACGCGAAGTGACGCATGATAGGACCCTTTCTGCGAGTGGTGGGGGGTGACAGCGAGTGGCGCACGGAACCGGGACAACGACTCCAGGCCGGCGGCAGGAAGCGGGCCGGGCGCAGGCGGCGGTCATCCGGTCCCGCGGATCAGGAAGCGCACCGTCGCACTGTGATCACCCCCTTGCGCCGCGTCAGGCGCCTGCGGACGGATCGACGAACCGCTCAATACCGGCGCCTTCTCGAGCCGGCTGCCGGACGGGCTCGCTTCGTCGTTCCGGCGAGGCGATCGGTCGCGCGCAACCGCCTCCATTGTACTAACAACAAGTATTAGTGCTAGAAGCCGGAGCCCCAGTCGTGCCCGTCCCCGGCGGCGCGCGCCGGCAATGCGCATGCACGTCGAGCGCTCGGTATCCGGCCCAGGATGTGCGCAGCGGGTTGTACAGGTTAGGCTGTCCTTATGTTGCGCCTGGACGGGGTCCACAAGACGTTCCCGGTCCGGCGCGGCGCGGTGCAAGCGTTGCGCGAGGTGAGCCTGAGCATCGCCGGCGGCCGCATGACATCCGTCCTCGGCGCGTCTGGCAGCGGCAAGTCGACGCTGCTTCGGATCATCGCCGGGTTCGAGCGTCCGGACTGCGGGCGGGTCAGCCTGGACGGGCGCTACATCGTCGGACCGGGCGTGTTCGTGCGGCCCGAGCACCGGGGCATCGGCATGGTGCCGCAGGACGGCGCGCTGTTCCCGCACCTGGACGTCGCTGGAAACATCGCCTTCGGCCTGGCCCGGACCCAGGCCGACCGGTTGTCGCCGGCCCGTCGGCGCGCCCGGGCCGAGCGGGTGGAGGAGCTTCTGCACCTGGTCGGTATGGCGGGCTTCCAGCGTCGCCGTGTCGACCAACTCTCCGGCGGGCAGCAGCAACGGGTTGCGCTCGCCCGGGCGCTGGCGCCGAGTCCGCGGGTCATCCTGCTGGACGAGCCGTTCTCTGCGATCGACGCCGCGCTGCGCGCCGAACTGGGCACCGAAGTCCGAAGCCTGCTGCGCGGCCTGGGGATCACCACCGTGCTGGTGACGCACGACCAGGAGGAGGCGCTGTCGCTGGCCGACCACGTCGCGGTGATGCGAGACGGCCGGGTGGTGCAGGTCGGGGAACCACGCGAGGTCTACGAGAATCCTGTCGATGTCGCCACCGCGCGGTTCGTCGGCGACGCCGTGGTGCTGGACGGAACGGTGGTTTCCTGCGACGAGTGCGGGGCGCGGGTCGAGTGCGTCCTCGGTCGTTTGACGGGCCTGCATTCCCAGATCGTGCCCGGGGCGGAGGATTCGTCATCGACGAATCGCGCACCCGGAGCGGGGCCCGCGCCGCAGGCCGCGGGTGCGGTGCCGCCGCTTCCCGCGGGCGGCGCCTGTCACGTGGTGATACGGCCGGAGAGCCTGCGCATGGGCACTTCGGGCACACCGGCGGTGGTGGTTTCGACGGAGTACTACGGACATGACGCGATGACGACGCTTCGGCTGGGCGCCGCCGGTGACGGGCCGACGATCCGTGTGCGCACCAGCAACTCCGGGAATCTGCCCGCGCGGGGCACGGCGGTGGGGATCGAGGTCGCCGATCCGGTGCTGGTGGTGCCGACCCCGGCGTGAGCAGGGCCACGGCGAGCGCTTCGAGGTCTCCCCGCGACGGCGAGTCGGAGCCTGCGCGTGAGCCGGGCGGTCGGTCTCGGCACCAGGCTCCGGTCCGGGCGATCGTGCGATCCGGGCGACCCATGCGACCGTGCGATCCGGCCGACGACGATTGCGACCCGGCCGGCGCGGACGCCACCGATCCCTGCCGATCATTGCCCCGGTTCGGCTCGCAAGTAAGGCTAGGCTAGCCTTCTTGAAGGCGTGGTCGGACCGTCCAGCCGCCGCCGAAAGGAGAGATGTGTCCAGGACCGTTCGTCACCGCCCCGCGGTGCGCCTCATCGCCGCCACCGCCGCCTGTGCCCTGACACTCGCCGCAGCCGCATGTTCGTCCGGCTCGGGCACGCCCCCGGCCGGTACGTCCGGCAACGACACGGTCCAGCAGAATCCCGGCTCGGCGGGTGCGAACACGACGCCCGGATCGGTCGATAGCACGACCGCGGCCAGCGGCGACCAGGCCACCTCCACCGAGTCCGGCGGCGACGTGACGCTCACGATCTACACGGGTCAGCACGAAGCGCTCGTGCAGAGCCTCGCGGACAAGTTCACCGCCGCAACCGGAATCAAGATCACCATCCGAGCCGGTGACGACGCCGAGCTGGCGAACCAGATCATCGAGGAGGGCGCCGGCTCGCCCGCGGACATCTTCCTTTCCGAAGAGCCGGGGCCGATCGGGATGCTGGACGCGAAGGGCCTGCTCAGCCCGGTGGACGCCTCGACCCTGGCCGGACTGGATCAGCGACTGGTGCCCAGCAGCCACAACTGGATGCCGTACGCAGCGCGCTCGCGGGTGATCTACTACAACCCGAAGCTGATCAGCGCGGACCAGTTGCCGAACAGCATCTTGGACCTCGTGGAGCCGAAGTGGAAGGGCCAGTTCGCCTACGCGCCGTCCGGCGCCTTCGCCTCCACGGTCAGCTACCTGATCAACACCATCGGTTCCGCCAAGACCTTGACCTGGCTCGAGGGCATCAAGGCCAACGGCATCAACGAACAGAAGAACGGCAAGGTGCGCGACAGCGTCGAGGCCGGGCAGCATGCGTTCGGCCTGTCCAACCACTACTACTGGTGGATCCTGGCCAACTCCAAGGGCGGTCCGGACAAGCTGACCAGCAAGATCTACCACTTCGACCACCCGGACGCCGGGGGGCTGCTGCTCGCCTCCGGTGCGGCCGTGGTGAAGGCGAGCAAGCACCAGGCCGAGGGCCAGCGGTTCCTCGCCTGGCTCGGTTCGGCGGACGGAGGTCAGGCCGTGATCGCATCGGCGCCGGCCGCCCAGTACCCGGTGTCGCCCAAGGTCCAGAGCAAGGTCGGCCTGGAGCCGCTGGCCGACCTCAAGGCGCCGGATGTGGACCAGGGGATCTTCGCGGACACCGCGGCTGCCAAGGATCTGATCTTGAAGTCCGGAATCGCGTGACGGCTCCGGGCAGGCAGGGCGCCGCGCTGCGCCGCCGCGTTTGCCCGGCGGCGAGGTGCGGGCGCCGCCCGGCGGCGGGGTGCTGGCGCCGCCCGGCGGCGGGGTGCTGGTGCCGCCCGGCGGCGGGGAGCCCACATGACCCGGCCGCGGGGGCGGGTAGCGCATGACGGCGGGGTTACCCTCTCGCTGATGTCCAGCGCCACCGAACTGCCGACCGCGAACGAGCCGGGCCCGCGGGCCCGGCGGCTCCCGTGGCAGCGCGGACGGTACGGCCGCGCGCCGGTCCTGGTGCTGGTCGCCGCGGCAGTGGTCGCGCTGGCCTCGCTTGCTCCCGCCGGGTACCTGGTGCTGCGCGAGGGCTTCAGCCTGTCGCTGCTCGTCGACGCGCTGGACTCGCCATCCACACCGGAACTCGTCCTCAACACAGCGATGCTGACCGTGGCGATCGGGGCGTGCTCGCTACTCCTCGGCGTCGGGCTGGCCGTGCTGGTGGTTCGGACCACCTTGCCCGCGCCGCGGCTCTGGATCGTGCTGTTCACCATGCCCCTCGCGGTTCCGGGGTTCGTGGCGGCCTACACGTGGGTCGCTGCGAGCTTTCGCTATCTGCCGCACTCCACGGCGATCTTCGGGCTGGGCGGCTCGACCCTGGTGCTGTCACTGGGACTTTTCCCGTACGTGTTCCTGCCGACGGTCGCCGCGCTGCGCGGGGTGGATGCCGCGCAGGAGGAGGTGTCCCGCGGGCTGGGCCGGTCGAATTGGCGAACCTTCTTCACGGTGACGATGCCGCAACTGCGGGTCGCGATCTCAGCGGGCATGTTGATCGTGGTGCTGCACGTGCTGGCCGAGTTCGGCGCGCTGCAACTGCTGAACTACTCGACGTTGACAACCGCGATCATGCAACGGGTTCGGGTGCTGGGCGCACCGGAAGCCGGTCGGGCGTTGGCGGTGGTGCTCGTCGGCGGTGCCGCGCTGGTGCTCCTGCTGGAGCGGCTGGCCCGGGGCCGGCGGGCGCCCGCCAGGGTCGGCCGAGGCGTGGTGCGGTCGACCGTGCGATGGTCCCTGGGCCGGGCGCGGTTCGGCTGGACGGCGCTGTGCGTCCTGGTCGCGCTGGCGGCGCTGGGCGTTCCGGTGTACCTGGCAGTGGTCGGCCTGCTGGACGGACTGACGGGCCAAGCCGGGTCGGGCGCGGCTACTGCGCTGGGAGGCCCGACCGGAATCGATTGGGCGGGACTGGGTTCGGCCGCGCTGAACACCCTGGAGCTGGCGCTGTTGGCCGGCGTGACGGCGACCGTGGCCGCTCTCCCGATCAGCTGGCTCTACGCGCGGCACCCGGGCCGGTTCTCCACGTTGGCCGAGCGATCGGTGTGGCTGGCGCACGCGCTGCCCGGGGTGATCCTGGCGCTGGCATTGGTCTACATCGGGGTGCGTTGGTTCCGGCCGGTGTATCAGACGCCCGTGATGCTGGTCGTCGCCTATGTGATCCTGTTCCTGCCGCTGGCCGTGGGGTCGCAGCACGTCGGGTTGCGTGCGGCGGGTCGCCGACTCGATGAGGCCGCGCATTCTTTGGGGTACGGGCGGTTTCGAACTCTGACGCGGGTGACCCTGCCGCTGGCACTGCCGGGGGTGGCGGCCGGCGGCCTGTTCGTGCTGTTGGATTCGGCCAAGGAGTTGACCACCACGCTGCTGCTGGTGCCGACGGGGATGACGACGCTCTCCACCGCTCTGTGGTCGACCACCAACGGCGAGGTCCTCGATTTTACCGCGGCGGCGCCGTACGGCTCCGCGCTCATCCTGATCGGCGTGCTGCCGGCGTACCTGCTCGCGCGGCGTACGGTGCAACTCACGCAGTGACGTCCGCGGCGGAGTGTCGCGCCCGGCCGGGTCGCGCCGCTCGGCGGGGACGGTGGCCCTACCGCGCGGAGTCGATGGCGCGCAGGTACTTCGAACCGAAGACGAGCATCACGGCGAGCGCCACGGCAACGCAGATCGCGCCGAAGAAGAACGGCACGTCCCAGCCCAGTGACTCTCCGAGCTTGCTGCACAGCCACGGCGAGATGGCCCCGCCGAGGAAGCGCACGAAGTTGTAACCGGCGGATGCCACCGGGCGCGGCACCGGAGCGATTTCCATGGCGGACTGGGTGAACAGGGTGTTCAGCACGCCGAGCGGGGCGCCGCAGACGATCACCAGGATGATCACGCCGGTCACGCTGTCGGCCCGCACTGCAAGCGCCACAGCGGCCAGCAGCACCGAGAACACCCCGATCGCGATCGTGAACGAGACGATCAGCCCCAACCGACGGTGCATCCACGGTGCGCCCCACACGGCGAAAACGCCGACAAGCACGCCCCAACCGAAGAACATGAAGCCGATCCCGTACACGCCCAACGGAACTGCGAACGGTGCAGTGGCGATCACGGCGAAGAACCCGCCGTTGTAGAGCAGCGCGGCTATGCCCATCACCAGCAACCCGCCGTGTCCGAGCGCCCGAAACGGTGCCGTGAGCCTCACCCGGTGCGCCACGTGGACGCGGTCCTTCAGGAAGAAGACGATCGCGACCAACGCGATCGACATCAGCGCCGCGACGCCGAAAAACGGCATGCGCCATTGGATTCCGCCAAGTGCTGCGCCGAGCAGCGGCCCCGCCGATATCCCGATGCCCAGTGCCGCCTCGTACAGCGTGATCGCCCGCTCCGCCCCGCCGCGGGCCACCGCCACGATCGCCGCAAGCGCCGTGGCGATGAAGAGCGCATTTCCCAGTCCCCATCCTGCTCGCCACCCGACCAGCGCCGCGACGTTCGGAGAGGTGCCCGCCAGCGCGGAGAACGCGATGATCACCACCAGGCCGAGGATGAGCGTGGTACGACCGCCGAGTCGGCTGGAGAAGAAGGACGTGATGAGCATCGCGAATGCCATCACCAGCAGGTAGCTGGTGAAGAGCAGCGATACCTGGCTCGCGGTCGCCCCGAGGTTGCCCGCGATCACCTTGAGGATCGGGTCGACCAGCCCGATGCCCATGAAGGAGACCATCGCGGCGAACGCGACGACCCAGACCGCGACCGGCTGCCCGGCGAGGAGCCGCGTGGGGGTGGTCCCCGGCACGCCCGCGCGGTCTGGCGGGGCGACGGGGCCCGGAGCGGGCAAACTCGCGCCCGGCCTATCGACATCGTGCCGGCCCGGCACCTCGGGGGATGAGGCCGGGCCGCCGCCAAGGGACCGCCCGTTGCTGTCGGACTGGCCGTTCCTGCCGAGGGGCCCGTCGGCACCGCGACCGCCCTGGGCGCGGTGCCGGGTCGTCGCAACCGTCGCCGACCGATCGGTGGCTTGATGAGGTGGTGGCACGAAGCGTGACTTCCTACGAGACGAAACTAGTTAGCTAAGCAAATGATACGCGCGCCCCGGGTGCCGCCGGATCCCGGCCAGCCGGCCGCGGCCGCTGCAAATCGCCGGGCATCGCCCGGCGGGCGGCGACGGGCGCGCATTGCCCGGTGTCAGTTCCGGAGCGCTGGGTCCCCGGGCGGGTGGTGACGGGCGGTCCGTGATCGGTCCGTGAACGCTCACCCATGGTGGGGTCCCGCGTGGGCGGCGATGGGCGAGCTTGCCGTTCAGCCCGATCGCGCAGCACAGGTGCCCCCGCACATGCGGCGACGAGCCTGACGGCGGGGTTCCGTGGGGCGTCCTGGTCCACCGAAGCCGCCGACCGTGCGGCCGGCCGTGGCGGCAAATTCCGAACATTCACCACGGAATGGGCGACATATCCGCATTCCCGCCGAGCCGGGCGGGAGCATCGTCACCGTCCGGCATTGCCCATCGCGACACGCCAGGGCGCGCCACGCCGACGTTCTGTCGAGCCCGGGTTATACACAGCAAAGATTCGGTCAAGTAGCATCGTGACCTGGGGAAACAGATCGATCACGCAGAGTATTCCACAGGCTGTCCACACCCGTTTGGGGACATCGACCTGCGGCGTTTCAGGTCGGTGCACATGCTGTCCCCCGGGCTGTCAACAGGTGGATTTGGACGGCAGAGCGACGCTGTCCTAGCGTCCGGGTGATCCTGTTAGAGCCGCTTGCGGCCCGCCTTGGTTTGTTCCCGCCGGTGCCTTCTGGAAGGCGCCGGCATGGGCACCGGTGCCTTGTGGGGGGCACCGCCATCAAGGCCCGCCAAAAAGGCCCCGCCAAGAATGGCGCTGTCGGACCCCCGGCGTAGAACACGATCACGGTGGGAGACGAGGGGGCGTGGGGCGTGGCGGTCATCGAAGACCGGTGGGAAGGGGCCGTTTCCGAGCACGGAAACGCCTACGGGCGGCAGCCGCCGCAGGACTTGGCCGCCGAGCAGTCCGTACTGGGCGGCATGTTGCTGTCGAAGGACGCCATCGCCGACGTGGTCGAAGCGATCAAATCACACGACTTCTACAAGCCGGCGCACGCGCTGATCTTCGATGCGGTGCTCGACCTGTACGCCCGCGGCGATCCGGCGGACCCCATCACGGTCTCCGCCGAACTGGATCGCGCCGGCACGCTGTCCCGGGTCGGCGGCGCGGTGTACCTGCACACCCTGGTATCGATGGTGCCGACCGCGGCGAACGCCGGCTACTACGCGCAAATCGTCGCGGAGAAGGCGATCCTGCGCCGCTTGGTGGAGGCGGGCACCCGCATCGTGCGGCTGGGTTACGGCGCAGGTGACGGGCAACCGGGCAGCGGCGAGGTCGACGAGATCGTCGACCGGGCGGAGCGGGAGATCTACGAGGTCACCGAGCGGCGCACGAGCGAGGACTACATCGTCCTGGAAGAGCTGTTGCAGCCCACCATGGACGAGATCGACGCCATAGCCACCGGCGGTGGGCTGGCGTCCGGCGTGCCGACCGGGTTCATCGGCCTCGACGAGTTGACCAACGGCCTGCATCCGGGACAGATGGTGATCGTGGCGGCCCGGCCGGGGGTGGGCAAGTCGACGCTTTCGCTGGACTGGGCGCGCAGCGCTGCGGTCAAACACCGGATGGCCACCGTCATCTTCTCCCTTGAGATGAGTCGGACCGAGATCACCATGCGGCTGCTGTCGGCCGAGGCGGAGATCAAGCTCGCCGCGATGCGCAGCGGCCGGATGGGCGATCTGGAGTGGCACAGGATTGTCCGTCGGATGGGCGAGATTTCGGACGCGCCACTGTATATCGACGATTCGCCGAACATGACGATGATGGAGATCCGTGCCAAGTCCAGGCGCCTCAAGCAGCGGCACGACCTGAAGCTGATCGTGGTGGACTACCTGCAGCTGATGACGTCGTCCAAGCGCTCGGAATCCCGCCAGCAAGAGGTCAGCGAGATCTCCCGCCAGATGAAGCTGCTCGCAAAGGAACTGGAGGTGCCGGTGGTGGCGATCTCGCAGCTCAACCGCGGCCCCGAACAGCGCACCGACAAGCGGCCGATGCTGGCGGACCTGCGCGAATCCGGTTCGCTGGAGCAGGATGCCGACGTCGTGATCCTGGTGCACCGGCCCGACGCCTGGGAGGCAGATGATCCTCGCGCCGGCGAGGCCGACCTGATCGTGGCGAAGCACCGTAACGGTCCGACCGCGACGGTGACGGTTGCTCACCAGTTGCACTACTCGCGGTTCACCGACCTGGCAACCATGTGACGACGGGCCGGCCACGACAGTGTTGCGAAATGTTCGGTCCGGCGCCCGATTTGCCGTACTTTTCGCGACACTGTCGTCGGGTTGCCGGCGGTCTGGGCGCTCTTGGGCGCTCAGGGGTTCGGGGCCAGCGACGGCTGCCCCCGCACCCCGAACCGGTCCCGCAGCGCCGTCAACGCCGCGAGATGGCCACACCTGCCGTGCACACCCGGCCCCGGGGGTGTCGCGGCCGAGCACAGATACACCCCGTCGAGCGGCGTGCGGTAGGGGTTCCAACGTGCCACGGGCCGGAACAATGTCTGTCGCAGATCTTGTATGCCGCAGGCGATGTCACCACCGACGTAGTTGGGATTCGCCCGCTCGTGCTGTATTGCGGTGCTCGTGTGCCGGGCGAGCACCAGATCGCGAAAACCCGGCGCGAAACGTTCGATCTGCGCCTCGACCTGTGCTGTCATGTCCAGGTCGGAGCCGGACGGGACATGGCAGTACGTCCACAGCGTCTGGCGGCCGGCCGGGGCGCGGGTGCCGTCGACCACCCCGGGTTGGACGGCGAGCACGTAGGGCCGTTTCGCGTGGCGACCGGCGACGACCGCGGCTTCGGCTTCGGCAATCTCGTCGAAGGCGCCCCCCAGATGGACTGTTCCGGCCGTTCGGCAAGCGGGCGCCGCCCATGGCACCGCGCCCGACAGCGCGTAGTCCAGCTTGAACACGCCTGGGCCGTACCGATAGCGCGACAGGGCCCGCCGATAGCCAGCGGGCAACTGGTCGCCGGCAATGTTCAGCAGTCCTCGCGGGGCCACATCCAGCAGGACGGCCCGGGCCGGCGGCAACTCGGCCAACGCGCCGACCAGTGCTCCGGTGGCAATCTCACCGCCGGCTGCGCGGATCGCGTCGATCATGGCGTCGCTGATGGCGGCGCTGCCCCCTTCGGCCAACGGCCACCCGACTCGATGGGCGAGCATGGTGAGCAGCAGCCCGACGCCGGCGCTGGCCGGCGTCGAGAGGCTCAGCATGGCGTGCGCCGCGACCCCGGCGAAGAGCCCCCGCGCCTCCTCGGTGGTGAAGCATCGGCCCAGGCGCGACGCCTGCTGGATGCCGGCGGCCCCGAACGACGCCATCGACAGGGGGTGCGCCGTGGGGCCGCGCAGCGGCGCCAGCACCCCCGCGACGACATGGTCGCCGTGCTCGGTCAGCCGGGCGAAGGTCCGGCGCCAGGCGGCGGCGTCTGTGCCGAGCGAGAGGGCAGTCTGTTCAACGCTGCCGAAGACGGCGCCCGCACGGCCGCCGTCCAGCGGGTGGGCGAAGGCCACCTCGGGATGCAGCAGCCGGACTCCGCGAGCCGGCAGATCGAAGGCGCGGAAGAACGGGGAGCCGAGGGCAAGGGGATGCACGGCCGAGCAGACGTCGTGCCGGAACCCGGGGAGGGTCAACTCTTCGGTGCGGCAACCGCCGCCTGGCCGTGAGGCCGCCTCGATCACCAGAACACGTAGGCCGGCCGCGGACAGCGTGACCGCGGCGGCCAGCCCGTTGGGTCCGGACCCGACGACGATCGCATCCCACTCGGTGCTCATGGTGCGGTGCTCAGGGTCCGGGTTTCGCCGCCGACGCTGCGCGCCGGGCGACAGAACGCGGCGAGTTCGCGCCGCCGCAGCGGTGCTGATGTGCCCGCGTCCGGTCATGCATACGCTCCTCCGAGCCTTGTCCGCCACAGCGTCCGCGGGCGCCCCGCCATGCACCTGCGATGTCCTGCCGGCGTGACGGCGTCCTCGGTGGCCCGCAGACTCCCCGGTGGCCCGGATCCGTTGCCGTGCGCGCTACTGATCCGGTTCGACGGCCGCCCTGTCCACGTTACGGCGCGGCACGCCGAGCCGTGCACCGCGACCTTGCGCGAAGCGCACGGGGGCCAGCCCGGACGGCGGCGCCGCGCGGTGCGAGGTGCCGTATCGAACCTCGACCCGTGGGGTACTCCGGTGGCAGTGGCACGCTGGAGCTATCCCGCGTCGAGGCGCTCGGTGGGAGGTGGGCAGTGGCGCAGCAAAGCGGCCCGGACCTCCCGCGCGATGGCGCGGCGGCAAGCCAGCCTGATCCGGGCGCGTCATCGATCGATCACGTACCCGAACCGGATGGCGGGCAGGCGGAATCGCCGAGCGCGGCCCATCCCGATACCCATCCGGGGCATCCCGATCAGGTCGGGCAGCGGCCCAATGATCCACCTTTCCTGGGCGTAGCGGATCAGGCCGGCCGCTCGTCGGGGGAGCCGCCCCGTCCATCGGATCAGGCTGGCCGTCCATCGGACGGGCCGCCCCTCCCAGGGGATCAGGCCGGCCGCTCGTCGGGGGAGCCGCCCCGTTCATCGGATCAGGCTGGCCGTCCAGCGGGAGAGCCACCCCTCCCAGGGGATCAGGCCGGCCGCTCGTCGGGGGAGCCGCCCCGTTCATCGGATCAGGCTGGCCGTCCAGCGGGAGAGCCACCCCGTCCAGCGGATCGTGCCGGCAGCCCATCGGAAGGGCTGCCCCGCCCATCGCGATCGTCGATCGGCCCGCTGCGGGCCGGTCGGGCGGCGCCGCAAGGTTCGTCACCCGTGCGTCCACCGCACCGTCCATCCGGACGCAGCCGCATCACGGCGCCGGCGCGACTGCTGCTCGTCCTCCCGCTGCTGACCGGGGTGCTGATCGTCGAGGCGGTGTTTGCGGCCCGCGGCGAATCCGGCGACCTGATCAGCGTGCCCGCGGCAGGCATCGGCATGCTGCTGCTGTGGGTAGGCATCGCATGGGCGCTGCGCAGTTGGGTCGCGCTTCTGATGACGTTCGCCCCCGCCACGATGATCATCCTGGGGGCGGCGATGATCGGTGATCTGGCGCCCGGATCGGGGGCGGCGCTGTTGCTGGTCGGCATCTCGCTGATGGCGACGATCATCTTGTTCCGGCTGTCTTCGCCGGTGCCGCGGCCGACAATTCCGCCCGCGTGGCAATCGGGCCTCGGTGCTTCCACCACATCGCTGGGCACCACATCGCCCGGATCGAGATCGACAGGACCGACGCCGGCCGGCACGGCGGCGGCTGCCGGCGATCTCGGCGCAGCGCGCGGCTCCCGCGCGCCAGCCCACGGCGACCTCGCCGGCCAGGCCGATGATTTCGCGGGCACCGACCCGGCGGCCGACGGCTTCGCAGATGGTGATTTCGTCGGAGATGAGGCGGCAGAGCGCGCCGCCCGCGCGTCGGATACCTCGGCCACCGACCGGGCAGCACGGGACCGGCTGGTCGCGCTGCTGTGCCGGCGGGGAGGGGCCGCCGGGCCGACGTTGGCCACCCTGGAGGAGTTCTTCACCGGCAACGGGGATCCGCGCAGCATCGCGCCTCGGCTGCGCGGCGCGGTGCCACTGCGGGACTTCCGCAGTGCGCTGCACCGGCTTCGGTGCCGAGCAGGAGTCGCCGAAGTGTTGATGCAGGTCGACCCGTTGCAGGCGGGGCGCTATCCCGGTGGCGAGTGGCCGGCGGCGGGCGGTGTGCACCTCGTCGCGACGGTCGGCCCGGATGAGATGGACCGGCTTGCGGCGCCGTTGCGAACGGAAGCGATCATCGGGCCGCTTCCGGTGAACGAACTCGCTGCCGGTGGTCCGGCGCCCGCCGGCAGCGGCGAGTACGCGCTCTGGTGGGACTAGCGGGACCAGCCGGTCGCCCGGCGCCGGAGGAGCGCCTCCCCGACGCCGGCGCGATGACGGACGCCACCGCCGGCGAGGTATCCGGCACACTGGGCGGGTGCGCCCCGGATCCTTCGTCACCGACGCGGGCATTTCCGTCACCGGCACTGGTGTCGCGGCGGCCACCGCCGACCGGGTGACCATCACGCTGGCGATCGAGGCGCTGCGCACGGATGCCGGCGAGGCCTTCGGCGCCGCGGCGGACGCCGTCGGCGAGGCGCTGCGCGTGCTCTCCGATCACGGGGTCGACTCCCGCTCGGTCCGCACCGCCGACCTCTCGCTCGGCCCGCGCTACGACATCCGCGGCAGCCGGCAGGTGTTGACCGGCTATCACGCCGAGCAGCGCCTGGTGGTGTCGCTGGACGGGCTCGCGACGGTGGGGACGATGCTGTCCGACCTGGTCTCACGGATCGGGGAGGGGATACGCATCGAGCAGATGTCGATGACCGCCGCCGACCGGCGAGCGGCCGAACTCGCCGCCCGGGAGGCAGCCATGGCCGACGCCCACCGGCGCGCGACGGCGCTGGCGGCGCTGGCCGGCCGCCCGCTCGGGGTGGTGGTCCGTGTCGCCGAAGGGGCCGACCATATGCCGTCCCGAGTGGCGCTGATGGCGCATGCCACCGGGGACGCGGCAGCCATGCCGATTGCAGCCGGCGATACGGCGGTGACGGTGACCCTTTCGGTGCACTACGCCTGGGCGGACTGAACGCCGCCCGGGCCGGGTCGCCGCGCCGCGTCCGGTCCGCCGCTATGCCGGAACGTGTTGCGCCAGCGCGGCAATGGCCGCGGTGAAGCACTGCATCGGCGGGTTCACCAGACCGGCGCCGACCTGGCCCGTCCCGGCGAGCTTGCCCGCCATGCCGGTGTTGATCTGCGGCAGGATTCCGGTGCGCAGCACCCGGGTGACGTCGATGCCCGTCGGTGCCCCGCGGAACTCCAGGATGGGTATCGGGAACGCCGGATTCTCCGCGAGCGTGATCTCGTACATCCGGCGGGTGACGGCCAACGCGTCCGGCACCGCGCCGCCGACGAAGCGCACGATCGCCGGCGCCGTGGCCATGGACATGCCGCCGATGCCCACCGTTTCGGTGATGGCGGAGTCGCCGATGTCCGGATTGGCGTCCTCGGGCCCGAACCCGGCCAGGTACAGGCCGTCCGGTACGCCTGCCGGTCCGGTGAACCACTCATCGCCGGTGCCGGATACCCGGATCCCGAAATCGGTGCCGTTGCGGCACATCGCAGTCACCAGGCTCGACCCTGCAACGCCGGCTGCCGCGTCGCCCATCAATTTCCCGCATGGCATGACGAGGTTCAGGAAGAAGTGATCGTTCCCGCCGATGAACGCCGCTACGGCGGCGATGTCGGTGGTGGGCAGGCCCGAGGAGATGAGCGCCGGCAGGATCTCCCGCAGGAACATCAACGTGCCGGCGCGATTGCGGTTGTGGCCCTCGTCGCCCATCTGCACCATTTGGCCGACGATGGCCGTGACGTCAATAGGCTCGCGAGCGTCGGAGACGCCTCGTGCCGCGCGCGCCAGTGCCGGCCCGAGCACCCCGGACATCCACCGCAGCCGCTCGATCACCTCCGCGGAGTACGCACCGTAACGCAGCACCTTTCCCAGGCCCTCGTTCAGCGAGCAGTAGGCGGTGCCGCCGGTCGCCTCGTCGACCAACTTGAACATCCACATGGACGGCGAGACCACCCCCGCCATCGGGCCCACGGCGTGGTTCTCGTGGCACGGCGCAAAGGAGATCCCGTCTCCAGCAGCAAGTTTCGCCTCGGCTTCGGCCGGCGTGGCGGCCAACTCCTCGAACAGCATCGCGCCGATCAGCGCGCCGCGCATCGGACCCGACGCGCGTTCCCAGGTGATCGGAGGGCCGGCATGGCAGAACTGACCGGCCGACAGCCCCAACGCCTGCGACGCGGGCAGCACGTCCACCAGTCGGGCCCGCACGCCCAGCATGCGGGCGACCGCGGCGGCGTTTGCGGCCTCGTGCCGCGTGTCCGCCAGCACCGCGGCGAGCGCGGCCGCAGATCCAACCGGGTCGGCCGGGTCGACCACCGGGGGCCGGAAGTCGACCACGGTGACGTCGACGGCCTGTGCGCGGAGCGCGTCGCCGAGCAGATCGATGCCGGCCGTGATCACGGCCGGCGGCCCGCCCAACAGATCCGAGGCGGCATTGTTGCTCTCCATCACCACTCCCTGGGGTCCTTGCCGGCGGCGGCGCCGGCGGCGGCGCGGGCCGCCGCCGCGTTCGAGACGTAGACATGGGCGCCGGCGTGGGCGAGCGCCGTTGCCTGCCCGTCGCGGTTCTGCGGGTCGCCCCGCGTGCCGCACAGCGAGACCACGAGGGTCAGGCTGCGACCGTCTGCCGCGGCCGTGCTGATCGCGGCGGCGACGGCCGGCGCCAGGCGCGCCGCCGGGTCCGCCTCCGACCCGTGGCCGAGCACCACGTCGGTGAGGATGACGGTGACGTCGGGGTCGGCGGCCTGCGCGGCCAGCAGGTCGAGCTTCACCGTCGGGTCGATCATCGGATGCGGGCGCCCGCGGGTGAACTCGTCGTCGCCGAGGTCGACGATGACGTGGCCGAGCCCGGCGAGGCGCGGCAGCCCGTGCCCGGTCGCGCCCTCGGGCAGCGCCAGTTCCGGCCGAAGCGGGATGTTGGAGCGGATCTCCCCGAGCACCTTCCCCGCGACCAGCATCGCCTCATCGGCGAGCGTGCCGCCCGAGTACAGCCCGCGCATCGCCCCGCTGCCCGCCTGGTGATCCACGTCGGGGGACCAGTGCGGCCACGCGGGCACCGGTCGGCCGATCGCCGCCAGGACCGACTCGACGGCCGCGGTCAGATCCGGCTGACCAGGTCCCAGAAGGACCGTCGTCACCGGTTTGTCGGCAGCGCGCGCGGCCGCCACCACCTTGTCGGCGGTGGCCGGGTGGGGCGGCTTGGAGACGATGACGATGTGTTCGGTGGCCGGATCGTCCTGTAGGAGTGCCAGCGCGGCGAGCGCGGAGCGGCCGCCGACCCGCTCGGACAGGTCCCGCCCGCCGAGTCCGATGACCGCCGAGACCGGCACCCCGGCCTCGTCCAGCAGGCAGGTGAGCTCTTGGGCGCCGGTGCCGGATGCGGCGATCACACCGACCGCCGGGACCGCGCGGGCGGACCGACCCGGGCCGCCCCGCAAGACGTTGGCGAAACCCAGCCCGACCCCGCCGATCACGGCCGTGCCGCAGTCCGGGCCCATGACCAGCACACCAGCCCTCGCCGCGGCGTCCTTGAGCAGGACCTCGTGCTCGATCGGGACGTTGTCGGAGAAGATCATCACGTGCCGCCGCGCGGCGATCGCGTCCAACGCCTCGCCCAGCACCGCGTCACCCGGCACGGACAGCAACACCACCGACGCGTCGGGCGAGAGGCTCGCGGCGCTGCGCACCGAACGGGGCGCCGCCACCGCGCCGAAGCCGCTCGCCGTGCGACCCGCCGAGTCGGCGCTGGCCAATGCCGCCTCCATGGCGGCGACGCCGGCCGCGACGGCCGCGTCATCCGCACCGCGCAGCGCCACCAGCAGATCGTTCGGCCCGGCCGCCGACGGTACCGAGAATCCAAGGCCCACGGCCAGTTCCACGTTGAGCGGGGTGGCCATGGCCACCTGGGCGGCGGTGATGCCGGGCGCCTCGGCGGCGGCCTGTGATATCCGCAGCAACGTCACCGAATCGTGGTAGACACCGCTGCGCAATTCGACCAGTTCTGGCATCCTGTCCTCCCCTGCTCCCGCCTGCGTGGCCGTGGCGCCGGCGGCTTCAGCCGGCAACCCGGACGGGCGCGCGATACCGGGGCTGCGCCGGCATCGGTTGCACCGGCGCTCCCAGGCCCAGCGCCAGCCCGGTCGCCAGGTCCGTGCCGCTGGTGTGCCCGATGGACAGCAGGGCGGCGACCGCCCGGTCCAGGTCGAGGCCCGGACCACGCGCGGCGGCCCGCAGCACCGCGTCCGCCTCGGTGCAGGCATGCCCGGCCGCCGCCAGGCGCAGCAGGTCGGCGGAGAGCAGCGGCGTGCGCGAGGCGACGTCGTCCAGGGCCGCCACCGCGACCTGGTGGGCCAGCACCTCCCGGCCCGTCGCATGCAGCCCGGCCAACGTCCCGCACAGCACGTCGTCACCGCCGGGTGTCGAACCCGTTCCCAGCCCTACCAGCGCGGCCACCACTGCCCGCAGCCGAGCCGGCACGCCCGCCGCGAGTGCGGCCTGCAACTCCGCCACCGGCTCCCAGGGCACTCCGTGCTTGGCAGACATCGTCGCCGCCGCGCCGATCCTGGCAACCGCGCCCGCCGAGACATGCACCCGCGGCACGCCGGTGCGGACCGACCTGGCGGCCCGCAGCGCCAGCCCACGCAGTTGGATACCGCCGCCGCCGACGAACGCGGCGTCCCCGACGGCGAGCCCGGCGAACGGGCGGTCTGCGGCCCGCAGCGTGGTGCGCGCTCCGTTCGGCACTCCGGACGCCTCCGCGGTGAGGACCGCGATCACCCTGGCCGGCTCCACGGCGTCGCAGCTGAGCAGCACCGCGGCGGAGTGGGTGGCCACCACCGTCGCCGGCTGCAACGGCCCGGTGACGAGGTCGACGATGGGCTGCGCGATCACCAACGGGATCGCGGCCCGTACCGCGGTGCGATCGGTGTCCCCGAGGCGCTGCGCTGCGCTGCCGGCCACGGCTCGGCTCGCGGGTTCGCGGCGCACGGGAGGGACGCGTACCAACGTCATTGCGGCTCCATTGCTCCCGACCGTGCTTCCGACGCGCCGTGCTCCCGACGCGCCGTGCTTCCGACGCGGCGTGCTCCCGACGCGCCGTGCTCCCGACGCGGCTTGCTTCCGACGCGCCGTGCTCCCGACGCGGCTTGCTTCCGACGCGGCTTGCTCCCGAAGCGCCGCCACCGGCCGCCGATGCCTCGCCAGGTCGCATCGGTCTACCTCGTCCCTGCTGCCGAACCTAATCGGCCGTCCGCGACCCAAGGCATGGGAGAATGTGACGACGCACGCCGGCGACGGCGGTGAAATCCGCCAATGCCGCGGCGAGGTGGAACGGAGGGATCGGTGACGACCGTACGAACCGACCATCCGGTCGGGACGCCCGGAATGAGCATGCGGGAGGTGCTCGACCTGCCGGCGATGTCCGGCTGCACCGTGCTCGCCGGCGCCGCCGGCCTGCACCGGCTGGTGCGGTTCGTCAACATCATGGAGGTGCCGGACGTCCTTCGATGGACCAAGGCGGACGAACTGCTGCTGACCACGGGGTATCCGCTGCGATCCACGCCGGAGGCGCTCGACGAGTTCGTCGCGGCGCTCGCCGCGCGAGGGTTGGCGGGGATCGCCGTCAAGCTCGGCAGGTACCTGGACGAGCTGCCGCCACCCATGTTGGCGACGGCCGAGCGGCTGGCGTTTCCGGTGCTGCAGATCCCGGACGGCGTCGGGTTCGACGAGATCCTGAACCAGGTCCTGTCGGAGGTCCTGGGCCGGCAGGCGGCCATGCTGACGCGCGGCGAGGAGGCGCACTCGGTGCTGCTGCAGCTCGTGCTGCACGGTGGCGGCCTGCCGGAGGTGGTGGCGGCGCTGCCGGCGCAGTTGGCCGGGCTGGGCCTGGCCGGGCCGGCCGGGCCGGAGGTGACGAGCGCCCGGGAGGCCGCCCCGGGCGATGCCGGCTCCGCCGAGTCCACCGTGTCCGTGCTGGCGGTCGACCGGACCGGGAGAACGGTGGCCACCGCGGGTGCGCCGCTGCCCGACGCCGCGGCGGAGCTCTTCGATGACGACCACCTCTTCCGCTCCACCATGTTCCGGCATGGGATTCACACGCTGGGTGCGGAGCCGGGGGAGGTGTCGGTGCTGATCGCCACCATCCTCGCCGAGCACAACCAGGGGTTCTTGATCGCGGCGCGCAGCGACCGCCCGTGGGACGGGCAGGACGTGATGATCGCCGAGCGCGGCGCGACGGTCGCCGCGCTGGTGGTGACCCGCGAGCTCGCCGTCGCCGCGGTGGAGGGCAAGTACCGCGGGGACTTCCTGCGGGACGTGTTGTCCGGGCGCATCCCGGTCGCCGCGGCGATCGAGGGCGGCCGGGGTTTCGGCTGGGACCTGACCGGCCCGATGTTCGTCGTGGTGGCCGCGGCCGGCGACATCCCGGACGGTGACGAGGCGGTCCGGCGGCGCCGGGCCGAGCAGCTGGGGGTGTCCTGGGCGGCGTGGGTTCGCAGGTGGGACCCGGCCGCTGCGGCCGCCGCGTTCGGGTCCGAGGCGGTGGCGGCGCTGCATGCTCCGGACGGTCAGGCGCCGCCCACCTCGCGGGTCGCCGAGCTCATCGGCGGGCTCTCTTCGGCCGGCACTCAGTTCGACGGCATCGTGGGCGTTTCTCGGGTGGTCACGGACGCCGGCTTGCTGGCGACCGCCTATCAGCAGGCGTGGGAGGCGGTGCGGGTCGGCCGGCGGCTCGCCGGCCCGGGATCGGTGTCCCGGTTCGACGACCTCGGTCTGTACCGGCTGCTGTCGTTGGTGCCGGATTCCGCCGAGCTGCGCTCGTTCCTGCACGACACGCTCGGGCCCCTGGCCGCCGCCGAGGGCGACGTCGAATGGGACGAGCTGCGCGGCACGCTGACCGTGCTGCTCGACACGAACCTCAACGTGGCGCAAACGGCGCGGCGTCTGCACTTCCACTACAACACACTGCGATATCGCATCGGAAAACTCGAGCGTCTGCTCGGGCCCTTCACCGCCGACGCCCGGCTCCGCGCGGACCTCACGGTGGCCCTATACGTCTGGCAGATGCGGGTGGCCCATCACTAACCGCCCCGCCGTATCGGTACCAGCGCCCGGCCCCAAGCCGAATATCGCGTCCAATTAGTTCAATCTGCACCAATCCGACCGCCCGACACTGGCACAACCGAACAACGAGTTTGGTGTGACCGACGGCATACCGTCCCGATAGAGTCGGCGGCGCTCGTGCCGTGGACCAAGGACCTCGTCTCGGAGGCGTAGATGTCAGCTTTCGGCTGGAAGCTCAAGGGGGATGGTCGCGCCATCCCGGAGGGGGAAGTCGTCGCACCGGGTGAGCGGCTGAGTTGGCCGCGCACCATAGGCCTCGGCGCCCAGCACGTGTTCGCCATGTTCGGCGCGACGTTCGTCTTCCCGATCATCATGGGCTTGAACCCGCAATACGCCGTCATGATGTCCGGGTTCGCGACAATCCTGTTCCTGCTCATCGTCGGTGGGCACATCCCGTCCTACCTCGGCACGTCCGCCTCCCTGGTCGGCGCGGTCGTCGCGATCCGTGCGCAGGAGGGGGCCACCAGCGCGGACGTCACCGGCGGCTTCCTCGTCGCCGGCGTGCTGCTGGCGCTTGTCGGTGTGGTCGTGCACTTCTTGGGCGGCGGTGTCGTCTCCAAGGTGCTGCCACCGGCGGTGACCGGCGGCGTGGTCATGCTCATCGGCTTCAACCTCGCGCCGGTGGTGGCGAGCGCCTACTGGCCGAAGGACCAGTGGACCGCCGTGCTCGTCATGATCTTTGTGACGATCTTCGCGGTAGCCGTGAAGGGCTTCTGGTCGCGTATCGCGATCTTCCTGGGCCTGATCTTCGGGGTGCTGGTCTCCTGGCTGTTCGACGGCATCTTCGGCAAGCTCGGGTCGATGGCCGCCACGGCCGGCGGGGATCCCGCCTACCGGCTCAACTTCTCATCCGTGGGGAAAGCCGATTGGTTCGGGTTCCCCGGGGACATCGTCACCGCCAGCGGCACCCTCGACGGCCCGCACCTGCCGGTCTTCTCGATCACGGCGATCCTGCTGGTGGTCCCCGGCGTGATCGCGCTGATCGCGGAGAACACCGGCCACGTCAAGGCCGTCGCCGAGATGACGGGCGAGGACCTCGACCCGTACCTGGGCCGCGGCTTCATCGGTGACGGTTTGGCGACCACCATCGCCGGCTTCATCGGTGCCTCGCCGACCACCACCTACGCGGAGAACATCGGCGTCATGGCGGCCACCAAGGTTTATTCCACCGCCGCATACTATGTGGCCGCAGTTGTGGCGATCCTCTTCGGATTCTCGCCCAAATTCGGCGCCGCGGTCTCGTCGGTGCCGCCGGGAGTACTGGGCGGCATCACCGTCATCCTGTACGGCATGATCGGCCTTCTCGGCGCCAAGATCTGGGTGGAGAACAGGGTGAACTTCGGCGCTCCGCAGAACCTTGTCCCGCTGTCCGCCGGCATCATCATCGGCATCGGGAACGTCACCCTCAAGTTCGGCGACAACTTCGAGATCTCCGGCATCGCGCTCGGCACGGTGGCCATCATCACGCTCTACCACTTCTGCCGTTGGATCGCGCCGCACCTGAAGGCACAGGAACAGGGCGGCGGCCGCAGTTATGCCGGTGGTGCGGGCATTGTCGTGGGCGACGCGTACGACGAGAAGGGCCAGCGACAACCGTCCTCGCTCGACGAGGACCGCCCGGGGGAGCCTGAGCTGCGCTGATTCCGTCGCCGGTACTGCGTTCAGCAGCCAGCGCAGGCATCGGCGAGCCGCAGGCGGGGCCGGATCCGGTTGGGTCCGGCCCCGTCTGTCACCCGGGATGTCGTGGGCCGGTCGGACCCGCGCGCGGACCTGGGGCACACTGGCACCCATTGGGCACCCGAGACCGTGCGGGCTGGCAGATCCTGTCGGTCCGCCGGTCACGCATGGGAGGCAGGATCGAGGCATGAAACCCGCTCCGTTCGCGTGGCACGGGCCGCGTTCGGTGGATGCCGCGATCGCCACCCTGTCCGAGGTCGGTCACGACGGCAAGGTGCTCGCCGGTGGGCAGTCGCTGGTCCCGGTGCTGGCCATGCGGCTGGCCGAGCCGGCGCACCTGGTGGACATCAATGCCATCGAAGCCCTGGACCGGATCGACGTGAGCGATGCGGGCGTCACGGTGGGCGCCCTGGCACGGCACGCCCAGGTCCTGGCGCACGCCGGGGCGAACCGGGTGCAACCGCTCCTTGGTCAAGCACTGGAGTTGGTGGCGCACCCGACGATTCGCAATCGCGGCACCACGGTCGGCTCGCTCGCGCACGCCGACCCGTCCGGGGAGATGACGGCGGTCCTTGCGCTGACGGGCGGCTCGGTGACGGCCGCCTCCACCCGTGGCGAGCGGGTGATCCCGGCCGCGGAGTTCTTCGTGGGGCCGCTGGAATCGTCGCTGGCTCCGGACGAGCTGGCGGTGAGCGCCTTCTTCCCGGCGGCTCCGGCCGGCTCCGGCACCGCCTTCGTCGAAATGGCCCGTCGGCACGGTGATTACGCGCTGGCAGGCGTCGGAGCCATCGTCACCCTCGGTCGCAACGGAAACGCCGGCGGCGTGACCGTTCGATGCGGATTCCTCTCCGTCACCGAAACCCCGCTGGTGCTGGACCTTTCCGAGGCGTGGGCCGAGGGGGTCGACGCCACGATGGCGACCGCCCGGGCGGCCATCGATCCGGGGGAGGACATCCACGCGACCGCGGACTACCGCCGGCACCTGGCCGGTGTGCTGACCGTGCAGGCGATAGAGCGCGCGTATGGCGCGATGGGGACGGAGGCGGCCGCGTGACCTCGATATCCGGCCCGGTGTCCCCGACCGCCGCGGCGCCGGCGGAACTGCGCCGCATCGTGACCTTGAGCGTCAACGGCGTCCACCGCTCGGCGGAGGTGGACGTGCGGCGCACCCTGTCGGACTTCCTCCGCCACGACCTGGCCCTGACCGGAACGCACGTCGGCTGCGGGCACGGCGTGTGCGGCGCCTGCACCGTGCTGCTGGACGGGCTACCGGTGCGATCCTGCCTGCTCTTCGCGGTGACCGTCGACGGCCACTCGGTGACCACCGTTGAGGGTCTGGGGGAGTTGCAGCCGGACGGCACGACGAAGCCCTCGCCGGTGCAGCAGTCGTTTCGCGACTGCCATGCGCTGCAGTGCGGATTCTGCACGCCGGGCTTCCTCACCACCATCACGGCCGGTCTGGCTGCGAACCCCCATCCCACGGCCGCCCAAGCGGCCGAGATGATCTCCGGAAACCTGTGCCGCTGCACCGGTTATCAGAATATCGTCGAGGCGGTGCTGCGCGCCGCGGTGTTGGCCGACAACCCGGACGCACCGCTTCCCGACGAGGGTTTCGAGGACGACCCTTCCGCGGATCGGCAACGCGACCGCCGCGCGGCCGCCAGCGCCCCCCAGGGAGGCGAGAGCTGATGGCGCAGCGCTACTTCGGAGCTCCGATCCGGCGGACCGAAGACATCCGGCTCACCACCGGGAAGGGCCACTACACCGACGACATCGGAGTCGGCACACCGGTTCTGGAAGCGGCGTTCCTGCGCTCACCGCACGCGAACGCCCGCATCCTGGACATCGACATCGCCGACGCGCTGGACGTCGACGGGGTGGCGGCCATCTACACCCACGAGGACCTGCAGGGCCCGGCCGCGGAACCGCTGCCGGTGTTGATCCCGCACCCGGCGATGCACGCGCCGCGCACCGCCTACGCGCTGGCTCCGGACCGGGTGCATCACGTCGGCGAGCCGATCGTCATGGTGGTCGCCGAGAACCGGTACCTGGCAGAGGATGCCGTCGAACGCATTCATGTGAACTACGAGATCCTGCCGCCGGTGGTCGGTCTCGACGTCGCCCGCGCCGCCGAACGAACGGTGCACGACGACGTGTCCGACAACATCGCCGCGCACCTTCGGCAGCAGGTCGGCGACGTCGAAGCGGGTTTCGCCGCCGCCACGCATGTGCTGGAGTTCGACCTGCACGTTGAGCGGAGCGCCTCCACCCCACTGGAGGGCAAGGCGGTGCATGCGCGCTGGGATCCGGACGACTCCTCGCTTCGGGTTTACTCCTCGACGCAGGCGTCCACCTCGGTGCGGGCGGCGATCGCCGCGAAGCTGGAACTGCCGCTGCTCAAGGTGGAGGTCATCGCGCCGGACGTCGGCGGCGGCTTCGGGGTGAAGATCATGCACCCCTGGCCGGAGGAGATCATGGTGCCGTTCGCGGCACTGCGGTTGGGGCGGCCGGTGAAGTGGACGGAGGACCGCCGTGAACACTTCATCTCCTCCGCCCACGAGCGTGGGCAGGACCACCACATCCGGGTCGGCTTCGACGACGACGGTCGGATCACCGCGCTGGACGTGCAGTTCTGGCACGACAACGGTGCGTACACGCCGTACGGCATCATCGTGCCGATCATCACCGCCACCCAGTTGTTGGGCCCGTACAAGCCGCGTTCCTACCGGGTCGACTTCCACTCGATGTACACGAACACGGTGCAGGTGACCCCGTACCGGGGGGCGGGCCGGCCGCAGGGCGTGTTCGCCATGGAACGCACCATGGACAAGATCGCGCAGGCGCTCGGACGCGACCGCGCGGACGTCCGGGCGGCGAACTTCATCCAGCCGGACGAGTTCCCCTTCGACCAGGGAATGATCTTCCAGGACGGCCGGCCGCTGATCTACGACTCGGGCAACTACCCCGACCAGTTGGCCATGCTGAAGGACATGGTGGGCTGGGACACCATCGGCGTGCTGCGGCGCGAGTCGGCGGCGAACGGGAAGCTGCTCGGCGTCGGGTTGTCCTGTTACGTGGAGGGTACCGGCGTCGGCCCCTACGAAGGTGCGCATGTGCACGTCCAGACCGACGGAACCGTCGACGTCGCAACCGGTCTCACCTCGCAGGGGCAGGGGCACCAGACCATGCTGGCGCAAATCGCGGCGGACGAACTGGGCGTGGCGTTCGAAAAGGTACGGGTGGTCACCGGCGACACCCGCCGCTTCGGCTACGCGGTCGGCACGTTCGCGTCGCGCACCGCGGTGATGTCCGGCTCGGCGGTCGCCCTGGCGGCGCGCGCGGCCAAGGCGAAGGCGCTGCGGGTCGCGGCCGATGCGCTGGAATGCTCGCCGGACGACCTGGACGTGGTGGACGGAATCGTGCAGATGAAGGGCAATCCGGAGGCGGCGATTCCGCTGGGCCAGGTCGCGGTGCTATCGAATCCGCTTCGGTACGCCTTCGACAAGGCGGCCCAGGCGGCGACCCAATTCCAGAAGGTCGCCGACATGGACAAGCCCCCGGTGGCGGAGGACGACGAGCCGGGCCTGGAGGGCAAGGACTACTACTCCCCGCCGCGCTCGACCTTCGCCTCCGGCATGCACGCGGCCATCGTGGAGGTGGATCCGCACACGTTCGACATCGCGGTGCGCAAGTACTTCGTGGTGCACGACTGCGGCATGATGGTCAATCCGATGATCGTCGCCGGGCAGGTGCACGGCGGGGTGGCGCAGGGCATCGGCGGCGCGCTGTACGAGAAGATGGCCTACGACCAGGACGGGCAGTTGCAGAACGCCTCGTTCATGGACTTCCTCATGCCTTACGTCACGGAGATCCCGCAGAAGGAATTGGGCCAGTTGGGACTCGGGCATCAACAGACCCCGTCACCCCTCAATCCGTTGGGCATCAAGGGCGCCGGCGAGGCCGGGGTGATCCCGGTCGCGGCGCTGATCGCCTCGGCGGTGGAGGATGCCGTCGGGTTCCCCATCGACTCGGTTCCGTTGTCCCCCAGCGATCTCTTCGCGCTCAAGCAGCGGGCCGACGCCGGCGAGATCCCGCTGCTGCCCGGCCGGGACGGCGCCTCGGCCGACGCGATACCGGCGTGAGCGGCGATATCTGCCACCAGATCCCCCAGTCCGTTTGGAGGCCGTGAATGAAGATCAGCGGGACGTCGGTGCTCAATGCCGCTCCGGAGGCGGTGTGGGCGGCGATTACCGACCCCACCGTGCTGGCCGGCGTCATCCCCGGTTGCCATGAGCTCAACCCGCTGGGGGAGAACCACTTCGGGCTAACCGTCTCCATGGGCGTGGCGGCCATCAAGGGCACCTATGCCGGTGAGGTGAAGCTCTACGACATGACGAAGCCGGCGCAACTGACGATGCGGGCGGCCGGCGCCGGCTCGCCCGGCACGATCGACACCACGGTCGCCGTGCGGCTCACCGACCTGGCCGACGGCACCACCCGGCTGGACTATGACGCCGATGCGGTCGTCGGTGGTGCGGCCGGCGGGGTCGGGCAGCGGGTGCTGAGCAGCGTCGCGAAGAAGACCGCGGGTCAGTTCTTCTCGGCCATCGATGACGTGCTCACCGGCAAGCGCCTGGTCGCGGCTGCCGTGCCGGCCGGGCGGGTGCCGGCCGCGGCCGTTCCGGCGGCGGCGCCGCCGGGCGCGCCAGCACCTTCGGCGCCGGCCGGTGTCGCTCCCACACCCGTTGCGGCGCAGCCGTTCGGCGCGACCCTGGGGGTTCGTGCGGCTGGCGCCCCGGCCGGGGCCGGATCGCCGGGCCTGATCGCGGCGGCGGTGCTGGGGGCGCTGGCCATGGCCGTTGGGGTACTGATCGGCGCCCGCATCGCCCGCCGGGGCCGCTGAGCGCCTCGGCGCTTCCCGCCACGTTGGGCAGCGGTCCGCGCAAGCCCGCCGAGCCCTACACCGGCGGCGCGTCGTGGACCGTGCTGCCGGGTCAGGCGGCCACCAGCGACTTGACCGCAGCGATGATCTCCGCCAGCCCGGCCTTCGCATCGGCGAACAGCATGCCGGTCTTGGGATCGGTGTAGAGCTCGTTGTCGAGCCCGGCGTATCCCTTGCCCATGCTGCGCTTGATCACCACCACCGATCGCGCATGGTCGACGTCGAGGATCGGCATGCCCGACACCGGGTTTCCGGGCCGACGCGCTGCCGGATTCGTCACATCGTTCGCGCCGACGACCAGCGCTACGTCGGTCTGCGGGAAGAGCGGGTTCGCCTCGTCCATCTCCTTGAGCAGCGGATAGGGCACGTTCGCCTCGGCCAGCAGCACGTTCATGTGCCCGGGCATGCGCCCGGCCACCGGATGGATCGCGTAGCCCACGTCGACGCCGTGCTCGCCGAGCACCCTGCCCAGCTCGGCCAGTTCGTGCTGCGCCTGCGCGGCGGCCAGCCCGTATCCCGGGACCACGAGAACCCTTTGCGCGTAGGCCAACTGGACGGCGACATCATCCGCGGAGACCTGACGCACGATCGCGTCGCCGCCAGGTCCCGCTACGGCGCCGGAAGTGTCCCCGGTTCCGAAGCCGCCGACGATGATCGACAGGATCGAGCGGTTCATCGCCTCCGCCATCAGCACCGTGAGGATGGTGCCGGCCGCGCCGACCAGCGCGCCCGCGATGATCAGGACGGTCGAGTCGAGCACGAATCCGGCCATGGCGACGGCAAGGCCGGTGAACGCGTTGAGCAGGGAGATGACGACGGGCATGTCGGCCCCGCCGATCGGAAGCACCATCGTCACGCCGAATGCCAGCGCCGCCGCGCAGGTCAGGATCAGCGCGCCCGGATTCGTGGAGTCCAGTACCAGCCACACCACGCCGCCGACGAATGCCGCCGCCAGCACCCCATTGACGAGTTGCCCGGCGGGGATCTTCACCGGGCTGCCGGACACCAGGCCCTGAAGCTTGCCGGCGGCAATCAGCGATCCCGAGAAGGTGACGCCGCCGATGATGATGTCGAGCCCGGCGGTGATGGCGACCGTGCCGCCGACGGGCACGCCCAGCGTCAGGTCGTGCACCGCGAGCAGCGCCGCCGCTCCACCGCCGACCGCGTTGAACAGCGAGACCAACTGCGGAATCGCCGTCATCTTCACCGTCCGCGCGATGTACAGGCCGATCCCGCCGCCGAGGGCGAGCCCGGCGATGGCAACGATCCAGCCGACCGGGGTGATCGCTCCCTGCACCGCGATCAGCACCACGGCGGCGATCCCCGCGCAGATCATGCCGGTCATCGACACGAGGCTGCCGCGGCGAGCGGTGCGCGGCGAGTTCATCATGTGCAACCCGACGACGAAGCATGCCGCGGCGGCCAGGAAGACCAGCCGGACAACGGTTTCGGTGGCGCTCACGTGGCCGCCTCGCTGCTCTCGGGCGCGTCGGCCGGCGCCTTGGACGGTACGGGTCTCGCCCTGAACATCTCGAGCATCCGGTCGGTGACGGCGTATCCGCCGACGACGTTCATGCCCGCCAGCACCATCGCGACGAAGGCCACGGCGTACCCGAACGGGCCGCGGGCCGTCGCGGTGATCATCAGCGCCCCGATGAAGACCACACCGTGGATGGCGTTGGCAGCGGACATCAGCGGCGTGTGCAGCGTTGCCGGAACCTTCGAGATCACCTCGAAGCCGACCAACAGCGCGAGGACGAAAGTCGTGATGTCGAACAGCAATTCGGTGCTCATCGCCCACTCCGCATGGTCTGCGTGGCCCGCGCTGGAATCATCTCTGCACTCACTGCTCCGCCACCCCGGATCCCTCGCGGAGCGAGGGATGGACCACCGACCCCTGATGCGTCACGAGCATCGCGCCGACCACCTCGTCCTGCGGATCGATCGTCACCGCCCCGTCGCGCAGCACCAGGCCGAGCACCGCCACGATGTTGCGGGCAAAGGCGCGGGATGCGGCGGCGGCCATGTCCGATGCCAGGTTTCCGGCCCCGATCACCGTCACCCCCGGCGGCACCGTCATCGTCTGGTCCGCTTGCGACACCTCGACGTTCCCGCCGTACGGTCCCGCGGCCATATCCACCACGACGGATCCGGGCTTCATCTGTCCCACCGCGGATGCCGTCACCAGCAAGGGTGGTTTGCGGCCGGGGACCTGCGCCGTCGTGATCACCACGTCGGAGCGCGCGATATGGCGGTCCAACGCGGCGAGTTGGGCGGCGCGCTCCTCCGGGGTCAGTTCCCGGGCGTACCCGTCGGTTCCGGCGGTCGACACCACGCCGGGCAGATCCACGAAACGCGCCCCCAGCGAGGCGACCTCGGCCCGCGCCTGCGGCCGCACGTCGTACCCGGATACCGACGCGCCGAGTCGCCGGGCCGTCGCAATCGCCTGCAGCCCAGCAACTCCGGCGCCGAGCACCAACACCTCGGCGGGCTTGACCGTGCCGGCCGCCGTCATCAGCATCGGAAAGTAGCCGCCGTAGGTGTCGGCCGCCCGGATCGCGGCGCGATAGCCGGCCACCGAAGCCTGCGATGTCAGCGCGTCCATGGCCTGCGCTCGAGAGAGCGTGCGCGGCAAGTAGTCCAACGCAACGGCGGTGACGTCGTGCCCGGCCCAGCCCCGCACCTGGTCGGGATGCTCCCACGGGCGGAGCAGTCCGACCAGTAGCTGGCCCGGCCGCAGCCGGTCGGGCTCGGTCGCCTCGGGCGGGCCGACCCGGATGATCACCGCCGCCCGGTCGTACACCTCGTCGACACCGGCCAGCGTTGCGCCGGCCAGCCGGTACGCCTCGTCGGCAAAGCTGGCGCCCTCACCGGCTCCGCGCTCGACCAGCGCACCGGCGCCGAGCGCCTGCAGCTTCGCGATGACTTCGGGGACGAGCCCGACGCGGCGCTCGCCGGCGGCGGTCTCGCGCACGACGCCGATCAGCGCCCCGGGGCGGGCCGTGGGCTCGTTCGAGGCGGAGGCAGGCTCGGCTTCGTCATCCGCTTCGGGCGCGCCGAGGCCGGATGCGCCTGGGGTGGACGGTCGCGTCGTCGTCAGCGTTGCTCACCCTCTCCCGTTCCGGCGCGTGCCCGCGGCTGCGCCCGGTATCACCGTATCGGCATCGGCCCGGTCAGGCGCGACAGCCTGACCATCATGTCGCCCGGCCAACCCGATACCGGTCGCTGCCAGGCGGGCGTGGTGGCACCTGTGGGGTCCGTGCACCGCTCGGCGTCGGTGTTGTGCGCCGATCAGCGTCCTGCGTGCTGCGCGACTTCCGTCCGGACCTTCTCCATGTCGAGCGCTCGGACCTGGTCGATCAGCTTCTGGAGCGACGGAGCGGGCAACGCGCCGGCCTGTTGGTAGACCAGGATCTGGTCGCGGAAGACCATGAGGGTCGGGATCGAGGAGATCCCGAACCGGGCCGAGAGCGCCGGATCCGCCTCCGTGTCCACGCTGCCGAAAACCAGATCGGTGTGCTTGTCCGATGCGGCCTCGTAGATCGGTGCGAACATCCGGCACGGCGGGCACCACGACGCCCAGAAGTCGACCAGCACCACATCGTTCGCGGCTATGGTCTCGTCGAAATTGGCGCTCGTCAGGTCGGTGGTGGACACGGCGGGTCTCCTCGCGCTCGATGGGTTCCGGGGCAATCACAGGCTCCATTGGCGACAACGACGGGCTGCCGAACCGTATTCCGCCGGCGCTACCGGCAGGCGCGGCGCATCGGTCGGGGGCGCATGCCCGGATTTCGGGACGAATGCCCCTGCCGGCGGGGACGTTCGGCCGGCGACGCAGCGGGCGGGGCGGACGATGCTGGCGGTGAGCGCCGGACCGGTTCGGTCGACGCAGCCGCGGACGGCCCGGTGCCGACCGAGGGTTTGATATCCGCCGCCTGGTCGGTGGCGGTGAGGTAGGAGGCCAGCAATGCGTGCGCTGATGGTGTACGAGTCGATGTTCGGCAACACGAAACGCGTAGCCGAGGCGATCGCCGACGGACTGCGTGAGCGGATGGACGTCGTCATCTGCAATGCGGCCGTCGAGAATCCAGCCGACGCAGGGGATTTCGATCTGCTCTTGATAGGCGCGCCGACACACACGTTCTCGTTGCCGCGGCCCGACAGCCGTCGGCGGGCCGGTAGTTTGTCGGACACCGAGATCCCTGCCGAGACCGGCGTTCGCGAGTACCTCGACGGGCTCTTGGCATCGCGTGATCTCCGTGTCGTCACGTTCGACACCCGCCACCGCCGGATGCGGCACCTGCCCGGTTCGGCCGCCCGCGCCGCCGCCCGGCTGCTGCGGCGGGATGGGTACCGGCTGCTGTTAGGCCCGGAGAGCTTTTATGTCGCGGCCGGGACCGGCCCGTTGATCCCGGGCGAGCTGGACCGGGCGGCCGACTGGGGCGGGCAGGTCGGATGGCTCATGACCATCGCCGGCGAGGCCCGGACAGGCTCGGACACCTTTCGATGACGGGGTTCTGCCCATGGGGATCACCCGAGCCAGCGGCGGCGACGTCATGGAGCTGGTCACGGATTCCACCGGCAGTTCGAAGAACGTCGCGATCGTGCTGCTGCTCGAATCACCGCTCCCCTTGGAGACGTTGCGGCAGGAGGTAGGCCGCCGCCTCGCCCACATACCGCGCCTACGGCAGCGGCTACTCGAAACCCCGTTAGGTGCAGGTCGTTCCGTGTGGGTGGACGACGGATCGTTCGATATCTCCGTGCACGTCGATTCGGCGGCGTGTCCCGAGCCCGGCGATGAGGCGGCCCTGCTGCAGGTTGTGGCGGACCACCTCAGCCGCCGGCTGCCCAACGATCGGCCGCTCTGGGCGATGCGCTTGGTCCAGCCGCTGGCGACCGGGGGATCGGCCGTGATCGTGGTGGCACATCACGTGCTGACGGACGGCGTCGGCGGATTGCGCGGTCTCTCGGCGCTGCTGGACCCGGACGTGCCGCCGGCGCCTGCGGACAGGGTTGCCACGACGGCGCCCGCGGGCGGGAACACCTGGCCGCCGAACGGGCGCTTTCCGCGGCCCCCGCCACGGATTCGCGACCTGTATGTGGACGCACTGGTGAGCCGGATCCGCGGGGTGCGGCGACTACCCCTTGCGGCACGCAGGGTCCGGGCCGGGCTCGCCGAACTGACATCGGGCGGTCAGCGCGCCGTTCAACGCACCTCCCTCAACCGCCCGATCGGCACCGGACGAGCCATCGCAGTGGTGCGCACCGATCTCGCCGAGCTTCGCCGGTTTGCGCACAGCGTCGGCGGCACGGTGAACGACGCGCTGCTCGCCGTGATCGGCGGGGCATTGGGAACGCTGCTTGCAGCGCGGGGCGAACAGCTCGACCGGCTGGTGATCTCCGTGCCGGTCTCCGCCCACCGCGAGGACGACGGCGCGAAGCTTGGGAACCGGGTCGGCGTGCTACCGGTGACGGTGCCCACTTCCGGCCGTGCGATCGATCGCCTTGCCGCGGTGGCCGAGAGCACCCGCTCCGCGAGGGGTCACGATCCGGGCGCGTCGGCCGATCTGTTAGCGCCGCTGTTCCGGGCGATGGCCCTGCTGGGCGTCTTTCGCCACTTCGTGGCGCATCAGCGCCTGGTGCACACGTTTGTCAGCAACATGCGCGGACCGCAGGAGCCACGTACCTTGCTGGGGCGCCGCGTGCTGGACATCGTTTCGGTTTCGGCGATCGCCGGCAATATCAGCGTCGCGTTCGCGGCGCTGTCCTACGCCGGCGCCTTGAGCGTCGCCGTGATCGCCGATCCGGGTGTCTGCACGGACCTTCCGGCGCTCGTCGCGGCGCTTCACGACGGGTTCAACGCTGCGTCGGGTGCCGCGGATGCCGCGACGGGGTCTGGGTAGTCGCGGTCAGGACGCGCGTCCGCCGCGTCGGCGCGGGCTGCGGAACGCGTCGACCGCGGCGCCCACCAGGAGCCCGGCGGCCGCCCCGAGCGCCACGCCGGTCGCGATGCCGGCGCCACCCGCGATGGCCACGCCAACCGCGATGCCGAGCCCACCCCCCAGTGCCACACCGACCCCCGAAAACGCCCATTGCGAAGGAGAACGCCCATCCTTGCGCTGTCCGCCGTCCACTGCCCACCTCCAGATCCGCCTCGCCGAGAAGTCTGTCGTGGATGATGGTGGTCCGCATAGGGCAGAAAGTTGTGGAATGGCCGTCATCCGGCGCGACGCGACGATGGCGGCAGCCACTTGTCGCGGTGGCCTGCGGGGTGACGAAATACGCCGCGCGCGAAGCGCGAACCGGCCGAATCCGGCCGGGGCACGGGTGATCGCGACGGACGCGGCGGAGCCTGCGCCTCCGGCGGAATGGCGATCGCCATGATCGTCGTCATCCTCGCCCTCTGCGCGTCCGCCCTGTCCGCGATCAGCGCGGCCGGTGAGCATCGGGTGGCCTCCCGGGTCGTTCGCCGAACGGCCCGGTGGCCGTGGCTGCGCTGGGGACCGCTCGTCCTGGCACTGTTGACATCGCCGCTGTGGGTGGGTAGCTGGCTCCTGGATGCCGGCGCGTTCTTCGTCCAGGCGGCGGCGCTGCATCTCGGGTCGTTGTCGGTGGTGCAGCCCCTGATGGTTTCCACGCTGGTGTTCACCCTGCCGTTGGCGGCCATCGATTGGCATCGCTGGCCGCGGACTTGGGACTGGATCGGGACCGCCGCAGTTTCCGCCGGGCTGGCACTGGTGCTCTCCACCCGGCGCGCGGCGACGACGTCGGGTGCGCCGACGGCCGGGCTGTACCCGGCGCTCGCTGCGGTATGCGCCATGGCCGTCTTGCTGGCGGCGTTCTCCCGCGGGCGCGCACCCATCGCGCAGTCGGCGCTCCTGGGCATCGGCGCCGGGGCGCTGTTCGGTGTCGGCGCCGCGCTGACGAAACTCACCGCCGCGATCGCGGTATCGGGCGGATTGGCCGGCCTGGCAACGGCGTGGCAGGGTTACGCCCTGGCGTTGGTGTCGTTGGCGTCCTTCGGTTTTCAGCAGAGTGCCTATGCCGCAGGGCGGTTGGCAACCGTCATGACAGCGGTCGTGATCTTCGATCCGCTGACCAGCTACTTCCTCGGGGTCGTCGGATTCGGGGAGCCGCTGCCGGATCCGGGGGTGGCGCTGGGGCTGGGATCACTCGGAATGTTCCTGCTGGTCGCTGGGGTCGTGGTGCTGTCGCGATCCCCGTTGCTGCGCTCGGTCGTTACCCGGCCGGGGGTGCGTCGCCAAACCGAGCAGTGGTGAAGGGAGTTAGAGTGCGGGGCCGAAGCGGGGATGACGGGGGCTCCGGGTCCGACTTTGCCGGTGGGCCTTGGCATCCGCGCCGTTGCGGCTCGGTGCCCTACTTCTTCGCATGCGTTCGGTGACGAGCTCACGGCGGGCAAGCGGCCGCCGTGGTTCGGAGCGCGGACCGTTCGAGCGCGCGGGCGATGTCCACCGGGCTCACGATGCCCACCAGTTGGCCGGCGGACACGACGAGCGCCCGGCGATCGGCGGCGCCGTTCATCCGGGGGAGTAGCTCCAACACGTCGTCGTCGGGCGCGGCGAGAGGGACTTCCGAGACCGGGCTCGCGATTTCCCGCAGCGTGGTC
>CAZUXD010000033.1:0-46082 GCA_964624455.1 uncultured Actinomycetes bacterium
CGAGGCCCCGACCCGCGACCTCACCCGCAAACGCGGGTCACCCCATACCGTCTAGCAGAACTCGCGGATGCCCGCGGCGCGCCCTGGCCGCCGGTATCAAGCCGCCGGTCTCAAACCGCCGGTATCCTGACGCGGGCTCGCCGGACGGCAGGCCGTTCGGACGGCAAGCCGTTCGGACAACGGCAGGCCCGGCGCGATCGAAGATCGCCGAGGCCGCCGACGGACCGGAAGCGAGGGCATGGACAGCGTCGTCGTATTCGCCGCGAGCTACCTGATTTGGATCATGGTCGCCGGCTTTGCCGCAGTGTGGATCTTCGCGGAGGATCGCCGCGGCAAGCTCGCCCTGGGACTGTCCGCGGTGCTGGGATTGCTGATCGTGCTCGCACTGATCAAAATCGCGAGCGCCTCGTACTACGACCCGCGGCCCTTCGTGCAGAACGCCGCGATCTCGCCGCTGATCCCGCACGCCCCGGACAACGGGTTTCCGTCCGATCATTCGTCGGCGGCCGGGCTGATCGCGGTGCTGGTCGCGCTGCGGCACCGCTTCTACGGGTTGGTGCTGGCCGTCCTCGCGGCGGCCGTCGCCTGGGCCCGGACGGCGGCGAAGGTGCACCACCTGCTGGACGTGGCCGTCGGTCTGGCGCTGGGGGCGATCGCGGCCGGGTTGGCGACGCTCCTGGTGACGTGGCTGTTGCGGCGTTTCGGTGCACCGCGTTCGACACTGTAGCGAGAAGTGCGGCAATTCGGACAGGTTCCCGTACATTTCGCTACAGTGTCCGACGCCACGCCCATCTGGACTATCCGGAGCCGCCCGAAACGGACATCAGGAATCCCCCGACGGGGTCGTCAGGGCGAGGTCGCCGGGCGGGCCTGCCGGCTCGCGGGTCCGCATGGCCATGACGACCGATGCGGCGACGCCGACCACCAGTGCCGCCCCGGCGATGTGGGCGATGACGAGGTTCGCCGGAACCCCCAAGGCCCACTGCGTCAGCCCGATCGCCGCTTGGACGCAGGTCGCGCCGACCAGCAGCAGGGTGCGCTCGATCATGCGCTGGGGGGCCCGAACGATGACGAACCCCACGCCGAGGACCACGATCAGGCCGAGATAGCACCACAGCAGCGTGCGGTGCGCGACCATCAGGTCCGACATCTCAAGGCCCAGCCGGGGCGTGGACCGATCCCCACCGTGCGGGCCGGCTGCGCTGGTGAGCGTGCCGAGCACGGCGACCGCAACCAGGACGACCACCATCACCCACGTCCCCACCACCAGCGGTCGGGGTATCAGGTACCGCACCGGGCCGTCCGGTTCATTCAGGCGCACCACCACGACGACCGCCACGAACAGCAGCAGCAGTGGCAGCAGCAGGTGCGCGGTCACCATCCACCACCGCAGTTCGGTGAACACGACCACCGCGCCGAGGACGGCCTGCACAAGAATCCCGGCCGGACCGACACCTGCCAGCCACGTCAACTGCCGCCGCACCGGCCGCAGCAACCTTACGAGGACGAACATGCCGAGGGAGAGGGCCAGGGCCGTGCCGGCGACGACCCGGTGGCCGAACTCGATCAACTGATGGAACAGCGGCACGCCGACCGCCTGGTCGGGGGCCAGCGAGCCGGGCTGGCATTCCGGCCAGGTCGAACATCCGAGCCCGGATCCGGTCAGCCGCACGGTTGCGCCGGTGACGGAGACCACCCCGATGGCGATGACGCAGGCCCATGCGAGCGCCCGAACCAGCCGCACCGACGGTCGCCAGCGCGGGCCCCTGCCGCTCGCCCGGGCACCGCGTGCCGCACGCGCCTGGGCGGTGGCGTCGAGAGCGATCGCACCCTCCGGCGCGCCGGATCCAGACCCGCTCCGTGGACGGCGCATGCGGGGCTCCTTCCTGACAGTCCGCGCAACGTGCGTCAGGAACGTTACGGGAGTCCGGACGGCGCCCACAAGGCGCGGTCCGGCGCCCGCAGGCATAGCCTTCCCCGCATGGCCGACGAAACCTGGTGCTGCGAGTACTGCGGCTCCTCGGGCACGCTGCCGGAGGGTGTCACGATCGACGAGCATCAGTGTCCGACCTGCGGCGAGCCCGTCGCGCCCGGCTGAGCGTTCCGCGTCAGGTCCGGCCGACCCGGGGGGGCCGGCCGCCTTTGCCCTGCTCCGCACCACGGTCGCCTGCTCCCCAGGCCGGCGGCGGCGGTCGCCCGCGCCTGTGCGGACGGCCGCCGCCCCTACCGATCCCGTAGCGGGCAGGGTCAGGCGAACCCGTTGTCCGCGGCCCACTTCTTCGCGATCGCGGCCGGATCGGCCTTCTCGTCGTTGATCGTCTTCTGCATCTGGGTGAGGCCTTCGGTGGTGAGCGCCTCGGAGACCTTGTTCAGCGTGTCGACCACCGTGGCCGAGGCAACGTCCTTGCGGAGCAGCGGCGCGATGTTCTGCGCCTGGAAGAGGTTCTTCGGATCCTTCAGCACCACGAAGTCGTTGTCGACGATGGCCGGATCGGTGGTGAAGATGTCGGCGACCTGAACCAGGCCCGTCACCAAGCCCTTGACCGACAGCGGACCGCCCGGATCGAGCGTCACGAACTCCTTGAACTCGACGCCGTAGAGCTTCTTCATCCCCTCGGGTCCGTCGGCGCGGGTCTGCATCTCCGGCGACGCGCCGTAGGACATGTCCTTGGAATAGGGCGCGAGGTCGCCGATCGACTCCAGGTTGTACTTCTCGGCCGTCTTCCTCGTCACCGTGACGGAGTCCTGATCCTGCGCCGGCGAGTACGGCAGCAGCGTCAACGAATCCGGCAGCGCCGCCTTCGCGTCCGCGAAGACCTTCTCCGGCGCCGTGGCCTTGGAATCCGGGTCGTAGTAGGCGAGCACGCCGCCGATGTACTCCGGGAAGATGTTGATGGACCCGTCCTCGATGGCCTGCAGGTAGACCTCCCTAGAACCGATGTCCAGGTGGGTCTTGACGTCCAGGCCCTTCGCGGACAGCGCCGCGGCGTAGATCTCCGCGATCAGTTCGCTTTCGATGAAGTTGGCCGATCCGATCACGATCGGGCCGCTCGGCTCCGGTGCGGTATTGCTTGCCCCCGTGCTGGTTTCACCGGCGAACGCGCCGCCGTTGGTGGTCGTGTCGGCGTCGCCGGTCGGCGGCGCCGCCGTGCTGGTCTGCTGTTGCGAGGTGGGGCTTTCCGGACCCGCGGACTTCTCTAGCGGATCACCGCTCGAGCCGCACGCCGCAAGCACCAGGCTGCCGACGAGCAGGGCCGCTAGGGCGACGAGACGTTTGCGGAACATGCTGTTCTCCTTGATATTTTGGTGACTCTTGCGGACAACACAGGCGGTGACGAAAGTCCCGTCACCGACTCACACCCTCGATAAGGTCGTGGCCGCCACCCCCTCGGCTTGGGTTGGTTCCGAGCGCTTCCCGTTCCGCGTCCCCCGACCGGTCAGGCCGGCCGACACGGTCAGAAACGAGACCAGCGCAAGGATCTGGTCAGAGACGATGGCCAGTACCGCGACCAGCAGCGCACCGGCGGCCATCTTCGGGTAGTCGTGTTGGGCAAGGCCGTCGAGCACATAGCGGCCGAGCCCGCCGATGCTGACGAACGCGGCGATGGTGGCGGTGGCGATGGTCTGCAGGACGCTAGAGCGCAACCCCGAGAAGATCAACGGCAGGGCGTTGGGCAACTCGACGCGGAAAAGCACCTGCTGCCCCGTCATCCCCATACCAGAGGCGGCGTCGCGGGCCGCGGCATCAACGGCCGAAACCCCCGCGTAGGTGCTCGTGAGGATCGGCGGGATCGCCAGGAAGACCAGCACGATAATGGCGGCCGCCTGCAGCGCAATCGATATCGGCAGCGTGTCGAGCGACCACAGCGCCAGGATCACCAGCACGCCCAGCGACGGCAACGCCCGCAGCGCGTTGGCCAGGCCGGCGATCAGGCCGACACCCTTGCCGGTGTGGCCGATCACGGCGCCGACCGGGACCGCGATCAGCACCGCGGCGCCGACGGCGATCAGCGTGTATGCCATGTGCTCGTAGCAGCGGGCCAGAATTCCGTCGTTGCCCTGCCAATGCTTCCCCGTCGAGAGCCATTGCCAGATCTGGGCGATCACGTCGTCACCGCCCGGCGCCACGGGGTGCTCCATCGGGTGGCCAACAGGATCAGCGCATCGAATACGACGGCGATCAGCACGCACAGCACGATTCCGGCGATGATCGGCGTGAAGAAGTCCATCTGCTGGCCCTTGGTGAACAGCTGCCCCAATTGCGGCACGCCGATGAGCGCGGCGACCGCGACCAGCGAGACGTTCGACACCGCCGCCACCCGCAGCCCGGCGGCGATCACCGGAATGGAGATCGGCAATTCGACCGTGATCAAACGCCTCAGCGGCCGGAAGCCCATCGCTACCGCCGCCTGCCGCACCTCCGGCGGAACAGCGGACAGCGCGTCGGCGACGCTACGGACCATCAGCGCGATCGTGTAAAGGGTCAACGCGATCACGACATTGATCGGGTCCAGGATGCTCGTGCCGAGGATCCCCGGCAGCAACACGAACAGGGCGATGGACGGAATGGTGTAGAGCAGGCCGGCGATCGCGACGGTCGGCGGGTAGAGCCAGCGGTAGCGGTTCGCGATCGCGCCCAACGGGAGCGAGGCGGCAAGGCCCACCAGCGTGGGAAGGCCCGCCAGCCAGAGGTGCGCGACCGTCCAGGTGGTGATCTGGTCGAGATTGCGGCCCAGCCAGGCCCAGTTCATCGGCCCGACCCCTGGACGACCGTTTGCGGACTGCTGCTTTCGCCCAGATCCGCCGCACCCGCGGCGGTATCTTCCGCAGTAGCGGCAAGCGAGAGCGAGCGCGCCGACTCGATCGCACCGACGACCTCCTGGGTGGACACGATTCCGAGCAGCCGACCGTCGCCGTCGACGGCGACGCCCTCGCCGGACGGCGACGACAGCGTCGCGTCCAACGCCGCCCGCAGCGAACCGCCGGGCCGGATCAGCGTGCCCCCGAGCCGAACATCGTTCGGCCGCAACAGTTCCCCCGCACGCAGGCCCGTGCTGTCCAACCAGCCCAGCGGATGACCGTCGACGTCGATCAGCACCACCCACCGGCCGGGCGCGGTGGGCGCGGCCGGCGGCGAACCGCCGGCCAGTGCGGCCGTCACCGCGTCATGGTCGATGGTCGGCGCGGCGGTCGTCACCAGCGCGGGAGCTTCGTCGAAGGACAACGCGCGATAGCCGCGATCGCGCCCGACGAAGTCGCTGACGAACTCGTCGGTGGGCCGCGCCAGCAACGCCGACGGCGTGGCGACCTGGGCCAGCCGGCCACCCGGCGCGAAGACCACGACCAGATCGCCGAGCCGCAGCGCCTCGTCGATGTCGTGGGTGACGAACACCACCGTCTTGCCGAGTTCGTCCTGCAGCCGCAACATCTCGTCCTGCAACTGCGCGCGCACGACCGGGTCGACCGCCGAGAACGGCTCGTCCATCAGCAGAATCGGCGGATCGGCCGCCAGCGCCCGCGCCACACCCACCCGTTGTTGTTGCCCGCCGGACAGTTGCGCAGGGTAGCGGCGCGCCACCGACCGTTCGAGCCCGACCCGTTCGAGCAGGTCCGCCGCCACGGCGCGGGCAGCCCGCCGACCGGCGCCCTGCAGTACCGGGACGGTGGCGATGTTGTCGATGATCGTGCGGTGCGGGAACAACCCGACGTTCTGGATGACGTAACCGATGCCGCGGCGCAGCCGGGCCGGGTTCACCGAGCGGACATCCACGCCGTCGATGGCGATCGACCCGCCGGACGGTTCGATCATCCGGTTGATCATCCGGAGCGACGTGGTCTTGCCGCAGCCGGACGGCCCCACGAAAACGGTGATCTTTCCGGTCGGCACCTGCAGGCGCAACTCCCGGACGGCGACCGTGCCGTCCGGGTAACGCTTGGTGACGTCAGTGAAGCTGATCATGCAAGGTGACCTCCCGGTCGTGGGTGGCCGCCGGTTCGGCCACCGGTGCCGTGGGCACATCGCTCAGGTCGTCACCCCGCCGCTCCCTGCGCAGAACTTCCGCGACGGCGGCGACGATGTCGCTGGTCGTATCGTTGGCGGCGACGATTTCGCTGATGGTCGTCACCAACCGTGCCACGGAATCCCCCAGACGTCGAGCGCTGACGCGTTGTTTGGTGGCGATCAAGGTGGCCGCCAGCAGCGCTTCCACCGCCAACAGGCGTTCGACGGTCGAGAGGATCGCGTCCGTCGTGCGCACCGCCTGGTAGGCCATCGATGCGTGGTCCTCGACTCCGTCACCGACCGTCGTCCCGGTCAGCGAGACCGGCATGGCCGCGTGTTTGATCTGACCGACCAGGGCCGAAGCGGTCTGGGCCAGGATCACCGGCGTGATGTAGCCGGTGGCCGACTTGACCACCTCGATCTGCTCGATCAGCGTCAGGCCCTGGCGCATCTCCTTGACCAACTGCGCGACCCGCCGCTCGGCGAGCAGGGCCACGTGCCCCAGCGCTATCCGCAGGGCGTCGAAGCCGATCGCGAGGCCCGTGATCGAGAAGTTGCCGTTGGAGATGAATTCCTCCCGCTCGACGTCGAGGTACGGATTATCTGCGGCGCAAGAGATTTCGATGCCGATCATGGTTCCCAAGCGGTCGAGTTCGTCGAGTAGCGCCCCGTGCACCTGCGGCACGGTCCGGATCGAGATCGGATCCTGCAGGGACAGCGCCCGCACCGCGCCGGCCGCGAGATCGCCGCCGCGGAGCGACTGCCGGATCCTCGCCCCGCTTCGCTGCTGCCCGCGGAACGGGCGCGCGCTCAGCATCTTCGCGTCGAACGGGCCGACGTTGGCGGCCAGGGCCTCCACGCTCAGGGCCGCCACCAGATCGGCGCGCTCGGCCAACAGGTCGGACCGGCGATGGGTCAGGGCCGCCACCGCCCCGGACAGTGCGTTGGATCCGACGAGCGCCAAGCCGTCCTTGGGTCCGAGGACGAGCGGGCGCAACCCGGCGGCGCGGAGCGCCTCGGCGCCGGGAACGATCCGGTCGGTACCCGGCAGCCAGGCGCGGCCGGACCCGATGAGCACCATGCCGATCGCAGCCATCTGGGACAGGTCGGCCGCGCCCACCGAGCCTTCGGAGGGGATGACGGGGATGACGTCGTTCACCAGCAGCGCGAGCAGCGCGTCGAAGAGTTCGATCGAGGCGCCGGAGCTACCGGCAGCCATGGTGTTCAGGCGCACCACGAGCGCCGCGCGCCCCTCGGTGCGGGTCAGCGGTTCGCCGATGCCCGCGGCGTGCGATGCGATGACGAAACGCTGAAAATCTGCGAGCTCATCGGCGGGGATGACGGTATCCCGCAGCGGGCCGAGGCCGCGGTTGACCCCGTAGGCAGGGGTTCCGGCGGCGAGCACCCGCTCGACCACGATCCTGGCGCGGCGCAGCCGTTCGTGGATCACGTCGAGGTTGGGCACCACCCCGGCCCGGTCCAACGCGACGTCGGCGACCTGGGCGACGCTGAGCCGGCCACCGAGTGGCACCGCGGCGCCCGCGTTGTCGCGCGCCGCGCCGAGCGTTTCGGATGTCACGTCGGTCGAAATCTGCGTCATTGCCGTCCTTGTCGGTCATGCGGTGCGGCGTGCCGCCCTAACCCGGCCGGGCGTGTGGTGTCGGCGGGCACGGTCAGCCGGCTCGGTCGAGATCGACGAGGGTCCGGGCGAGTACGTGCGCGCCGATGGCGATGTCGGCGGGGTTACTGAGTTCCTCCGGCACGTGGCTGCGGCCGCCGATCGACGGGATGAAGATCATGCCCATCGGGCCGAGGCGGGCCAGGTGCGCCGCGTCGTGGCCCGCGCCGCTGGGTACCGCCTGCCAGGAGTACCCCAGATCGGTTGCGGCACCGGCGATCTGGTCCTGCATGGACTTCGCGCACGGCACCGGATCCTGGTCGTTGAGCCATTCGACCATGGTCGCCACCCCGCGCGCCTCCGCATCTGCTGCAATGCGCTGCAGAACACGCCGTTTCGCGCCACTGAGCCAACTGGCATCCACCGACCTGAGCTCCCCCCAGATCCGCGCTCCGCTGGGCACGACGTTGAGCGCTCCCGGCACGGACTCGATCCGCCCGGTGGTCGACACGCCGTGCACCGGTGCGCCGCAGCCCTCCCGCTCGACCGTCAGGATCGCCTCCGCCGCGGCGACCAGCGCGTCGTGCCGACCCTCCATCGGCATGGTCCCGGAGTGGTCCGCACGACCGGTGAACGTGACCAGCAACCGTTCGATGCCGGCGATCGCGGTCACCACGCCCACCGGGTGCCCGGTGCGCTCGAGCAGCGGCCCCTGCTCGACGTGCAACTCGATGTAGGCATGGATCGAACCGGGCGCCCACGCCTGGCGGAGCGCCTCCGCGGGGTCGGCACCGTAGGCGCTCATCACGTCCCCCAGGCGCCGCCCCCGGTCGTCCGTGCGGTCGAGGTGCTCGGCGGTCAACAAGCCGGCCAGCGCGCGCGAGCCGACGCACGAGATGCCGAACGTGTTGGGTTCCTCGCCGAGGAAGTCGATGACGTACAGGTCGCGGGACAGCGCCGTTCCGCTCTCCCGCAGCCGGCGCGCCACCTCGATGCCGCTGAACACCCCGACCATGCCGTCGAAACGTCCTCCGCCGTGCACGGTGTCCGTGTGCGACCCGGTCACCAGCGCCGGCTTCGTGCTGTGAAGGCCAGGGAGCCGGCCGATGATGTTCCCGGCGGCGTCGATCCGCGTCTGTAGCCCGGCATCGCGCATCCGGTCGGCCACCCATTGCCGGGAGCCCCGGTACGGGTCGGAGAAGACCGGCCGGGTCCAACCCGGCGCGCCGCTATCGACGTACGCGGTCAAGCCGCTGATGTCGGCCATCAGCCGCTCGGTGTCCGGTGCCAGGGCGGCGGCGCTGGTGGGGCCGGTGCTCATGGTGCCGTCACCGCTGCGGCCGGTAGGCGCTGGTTCCGGGTCGCAGCGCGGGATCGAGATAGCGCAGGAAGTCCATCTGCATGATCGCCTCGCATTCCGCGATGCCGGACCGGTTGATCGACGACGAGGAGACCGGCAGCGTCCCGGCCCTGCTGACGAGCAGCGCGACGTCCATCCCGGCCCGGGCGTCCTTGACAGCGAGCGCTTCGCCCGCCGCCTTGTCGATCACCGCGATCGTGTCGGGGTAGCTGGCGACCCGCTCGCCGGCATTGTCCACGGCCATGAACTCGTTCAGGTACGCGACCGTGTGGTCCCCGATGCGGAACGTGCCGTGGTCCCACCCGCCCCGGGTCACGGTGGGAACCGCAAGGCCCAACGGGCCCTGGTCGATCACGGTGGCCGACAACGTTGTTGCCACCGCGTCGATCACCGCATCACCGTCGCCAGAGGCATCCGACATCGCGCGGCCCAAGTCGATGGCCAGCGAGATCGAACCGTGCGCACCGTTGTCCCTCACCCATTGCAAATCGACCGGGTTGCGCGCCGACGCGATGAAGCCGCCTGTGCGAACGGAGATGTCACGAAGGACGTCGTCGACCGTATCGAGGTTGCCGCGGTTGACCGAGACGAAATGCCCGTGCAGGGCACGGTTTCCGCCGGAGACCACCTGGAGCGATTCATACCCGGCCCGCTCGCCGAGCCCTAGGCCGCCGAGCTTGCCGGTGGGATGCGCCCGGACATCGCCGGCGGTGTCCAGCACCGTGACGCCGAGCACCGACGACTGGATCCAGCCGTTCACGGTGGTCGAGTAACCGTTCTGCGCGGTCATGACCGCGGTGATCGGCACATCCGCGACGCGCATCAACTCCCGCAGCGCGTCGATGTAGTCGACCGGGCGGATCTCCCAGTCCTTCGCGGCGGGCGCGCCGATGGCGGTGACGGTCGCCACCCAGGTGTCCTCGGGCAGCTCGTCGGGACGCGCCAGCACCGGCCGGTCCAGTTGGGTCGCGAGGGTTCCCATCAGCTCGCCATGGTGCTTCCAGCCCCCGCCGCCGCAGGCCAGGACCCCCCCGCCCAGCACCGCATGACGGGCGTCCTTATCGGTCAACTCGCGCATCCGCCCCCTCCTTCACGTCGCTTCCAGCCGTTGCGCCGGCCCGGTGTGCGCCGGCCGGCTCGCCGCCGAACCAGGTGACGGGCGCCGCACCGGTCTCCCCGCCGCTGTGCAGCGATGCCTCGGCCTGCTCGTAGCCCGCGTGGGCGTGTCGCAGCACGCCGAGTCCGGAGTCGGCGTCCAGGCATCGGCGCAGCCGCGGTTCGGTCTCCGGCCGGCCGTCGGCGACGATCGAGACGCCGGCGGATTGCATCCAGCCGGAATACCCGCAGCCCCCGGAGTGGATCGCGACCAGGTCGGCCCCGGTGGCGGCCAGCAGGAGCCCATCGAGCAGCGGAAAGTCGCTGACCCCGTCGGAACCGTCACGCATCCCTTCGGTGCCGATCCGCGGATTGGTCATTCCGGCCGAGTCGAGGTGGTCCCTGCTGAACAGGATCGGGGCTCGTAGCGTGCCGTTGGCCACCAGTCGGTTGGCCTCGATGGCGAGGAGTGATCTCTCCCCGTGGCCGATCCAGCACGAGCGGGCGGGTAACCCTTGCGGTGGAACGTGTTCGCGGGCCAGCGCGATGCCGCGCGCAACCTCCGGGCGCCCCGGAAAGAGCCGGGTGGCCAACTCGTCCATCCGGTCCTGGTCGGCGGTGTCGCCGGACAGGCAAACCCAGCGGAACGGTCCGATGCCGCGGGCGAAGAGCGGCCGCAGGTACGCCTCCATGAATCCGCGGATGCGGCAGATGCGGCCGGTCTGATCCTCGCCGAGGTGCTCGATCGCCTGCACCCGCAGGTTGTTTCCGTTCTCGAACGCCACCGCCCCAGCGGTCGCCATCGTCAGCATCGCCTCCACCTCGACGGCCATCGACGCACGGGCGTCCCGCTCCACGCGGTCGGGGTCGGTCTGCCGACGCTCGTGCCACATCTCGATGGTGTAGCCGGCGGGTAGGTACCCGTAGCGCGCATCGTGGGCGGCAGTCTGGTCGGTGACGATGTCCGGCGCGAACCCTGCCTCGGCGATCGCCGGATAGACGTCGGCCGCGTTTCCGACCAGCCCCACGGCGATCGCGCCCGATCCGGAGATCGTCGTATGCCGTCGGACCGACTCCAGCGCCTCGTCGAGGTCGCCGGTGACGCGGTCGACGACGCCCAGGCCGGCCAGCCGGCGCACCTTTTCGGCGTCCACCTCGACGGTGATCGAGGATAGGCCGAGCATGCGGGCACTGATCGGCTGGGACGAGCCCATCCCGCCGAGGCCGCTGGTGAGCATCCACCGGCCGGCCAGCGCCTCGGACTCTTTGCCGGGCTGGCCGCCGAAGTCGACCTGCGCGACGGCGCGGAGGAGTTCGTACGTTCCGAGCAGTACGCCCTGCCGGCCGATGTACTGCCAGGCGCCGGCGGTCAACCCGCCCCACATGGTCTGGCCGGCAGCCGCCCGCTCGTAGAATCGTTCGGCCGACGACCACCGCCCGACGGTGTTGTTGACCGCCGACACCACCAGCGGGGCGCCGACGCCAGTGGGCAGCAGGCCGATCGCCGCGCCCGACTGCAGCACCAACGTCTGCGTCTCGTCCATCGAGAGCAGCGCCCGCGCGATGGTTTTCGCCTCGCCCCAGTTCCGGGCGGCCTTGCCGAGGGCGGCGTAGACGATGAGGTTGTCCGGGTCCTCCCCCACCTCCAGGACGTTCTCGAACATCCGCAGCAGCGCCTCTGCGCGCCACGATCGGCAACGCAGGGCGGTTCCGCGCGCCGCCCGAAAGCCCGAGCCGGGCCCGCCCAGGATGCAGCTGCGCGGGGCAGCCGGGGTGTCAACCGTCGGCATTGGACCAGTCCTCACTGGCGATGGCCGCGGGTAGCGTCGCGGCAATCCGCGCCGCCGCGCGCCGGGTCTGTTCGACGCGCCGGTCGATCAGGCCGGGCGGCAGTTCGTCATCCTCACCGACGAGCGAAAGCGCACATAGGCAGCGGTCCGCCACCATCACCGGCACGCCGATGCTCGTCAGGCCCGGGGTGATGTGCCCGCGGGAGACGGAGATCCCTTCGGCGCGGATGCGAGAGAGCAGGGTGGTCAACTCCTGCACGGTGGGCGACGCCGTCGTGGTCCCGCGCACCGGCCGCTGAAGCACCGCCCGGACGATCGGCGGCGGCGCGAACGCCAGCAGCGGCAGCGCGGAACCGCCGGCCGCGATGGGGCGCACCTGCCCGGGCCGGAAGAAGATGCGGTGGCGCCGCCGAGACGGAGCCCAATCCAGGCAGAGCGCCATGGTGTGCACGCGGATGAGCATCAGCACGGTGAGGTCGGTGGCCGCGCGAAGCCGATGCAGGACGGGTTTCGCGACGTTGATCAGATGCGCGTTCTCGTCGGACCGCTCCGCCATGCGGGTACCCGGCACGAGATGACCGTCGTCATCGACGATGAAGCCCGTCTCGCGCAACGTGGCGGCATACCGGTAGACGGTGGATAGCGGTAGTCCGACCGCGGCGGCCAGTTCGGCGACCGTGATCCGTCCGGCGTCCTGCACCACGCCGATGATCTGCAGCCCGCGGCGCAGCGACTCGTATCCGCCCGGTTCGGGCTCCGGGCCCAGCGTCGCCTGCACCCGGCCCGCCAACGCCCCGATCATCGGCTGCTCCGCGACACCAGCCGCCCGTCCCCCGGGCGCGCGACGAGGCCGCCGGACCGGCTGAACGCGAGGCGGCCCCGGCTGAAGGTGTGCGTCACCGCGCCGGTGTGGGCGAACCCCTGGTACGGGGTCCAGCCGGCGTTCGAATGCATCTCGACGGCATCGACCACCGCGCGAAGTGCCGGGTCGAAGACGACCACGTCGGCGTCCCGGCCCGGCGCGAGGGATCCCTTGCGGTCATCGATGCCATACCGCCGCGCCGGGTTGATCGTGAGCGCGTCGACGGCCCGGTCGAACAGCACTCGCGACGGATCGCGCCGCAGCGCCTCGGCCAGCGTCACCGTCACCAGCGTCTGCACCCCGGGCACCCCGGAATGGTTGTCCAGGATGATCTCGTGATCCTTCAACTCCGCCGGCCACGGCGCGTGATCCGACGAGATGACGTCGATGGCCCCGTCGGCGAGCCGTTGCCACAACCCCTCCCGGTCGGCCTCCCGGCGGAGCGGCGGGTTGATCTTCAGCCGCCCCCGCTGCATCGCCATGTCTTGCTCGGTGAACAGCAGGTAGTGCGGGCAGACCTCGAGGGTGACGTCGACTCCTTGCCGGCGGTACCAACTCACCAGATCCACGCCCCGCGGGAGCGAGAGGTGGCACAGGTGCAGCGCGTTCTTGTGGGTGGCGGCGCTCTCCAACGCCGTGAGCACGGCCAACGTCTCGGACACCGGCGGCCGGGTGCGCGCGTGCGTCATCGGGTCCCGGGAGCGCTGCGCCTGCGGATCTGCCAGCAGGCCCTTGATGATCTCGTTGTTCTCGGCGTGCGTGCAGAGGGTGACGCCGGTTTCGCCGACCGCCGCCATGACGGACTGCAACTCGAGGTCGTCGATCCGGGGGAAGCGCCGCGGATCGGTCAGGAAGAGCGAGGCCTTGAACCCGACGACGCCCGCGTCGACCAGGTCTGCGGCGCGGCGCCAGCCGCCGCCGGGCGCGAGCGTCCCGAGTAGCGCGACGTCGATCACGGCTTGCGAGGCGATCAGTTCCTGCTTCGCCCGGACGCGATCGACGCTGTTGATGGCGCCGGCGCCGTCGAACGGCATTTCGACGATCGTGGTCACACCGCCGGCGGCGGCGGCAGCGGTGGCGGCCGCGATGCCTTCGCCCGGGTGCGAGAGGCAGTGCACGTGCGCGTCGACGGCCCCGGGCAGTAGCAGCGCATCGCCCACGTCGAGATGGTTTGCGCCGTCCGGGATCTCGCCGTCGACGTCGGTGAGCGCATCGATCCGACCATCCGCGATCCACAGCCGGCCCCGACCCCAGCGACCTTCGCGCCGCAGTTGGCCCGAAAGGATCAACTCGGAACGCCGGGACATCCCTGACGCGGGGTTCATGCGCTCACCGCAGTCAATTGGACACCGCCGTCAATTGGACACCGCCGTCAATTGGACACCGCCGTCATGCGCACACTGTCGCCGAACCGTTCCGAGGCCGAAAGGTCATTCTCATGCCACGAGAATACCCCCGCTCCGGCCGCGCCCTCGGGAGACGATCGCGGCCGGGCCGCCCGCTCGGCCTTGCGGCGGCAGCGAAACCGCAAGCCGGCCCGTCGCTATTCGTCCCTCGCCCCGGCGAGGGACGAAAGGATGGTCTCGGCTGCCGCGATGTCGCCGCTGAGGTCTCGATCGGCCAGCCCGGCCGGAAGCGATCGGCATCGATCGATGATTCCGGCGGCTCCCGGCGGAACGGGATGCTCCCCCATCCGCACGCAGCGCACGGCGGCAACCAGCTCGCATGCCAGCACCAGCCGAAAGTCGGCGACGACTCCCAGCAGCGCGCCGACCGCCTGCGGGGCGAAGCTCGCGTCCTCCTCGACGCCGCGGGACAGCGCGACCGTTTGCACGGCGAACGGTGCGGCGGCCCCGCGCATCCGCGACAAGGCCGCGGCCGCAACGTATTCCAGCGGCATGATCCCGCTGGCCGCTGCGTCGCCGCCGCCGAGGAATGGCGCGAGCCCCGTCATCGCCGGATCGGTGAGCATGCCGATCCGGCTGAGGCAAAGCCCCGCGGCCTGCGCCAATGCGGAGCGCAGGGCGTCCAGTGCCTGGGCCAGATAGGCCGCGTGGAACCCGCCGTGGTGCGCGATGCCGGCATCCGGCAACAGGAGCGGGTTCTCGGTCGGGGCGTTGGCAAGCCGGGTGAAGACGGCGTCCAACTCTTCGATGCGGTCGAGGAGCGGTCCGGCGACCTGCGGGAGGGTTCGCAGGCCGAACGGATCCTGTATCCGCGCGGGCGGTCTCGCCTCGTCACCGGACAGCAGGCGACGCATCGTGGCGCAGACCTTGCGCGCGCCGGGGAACGGCGTCGCCCGCTCGGCGGCGCGGCTGAAGGCCTCGGTGTTGCCGGCGACGCCCACATGGGTCAGGGCCGCCACGGCGAGGCCCGCCTGGGCCAGTGGGATGAGGGCGTGCAGCGCGATCGCGGTGTCGGCCAGCGTCGCGGCGTTGCTGCTCATCACCGCCAGCGCATCGCCCGGACCGATGGTGACGGGCGTCGCGTGTTGCGGCGTGGTCGCCGTCGTGCCCGCCACAGCGAGCGCGATGGCGGCGAACACGGCGAGATCCCCGGTGCCGATGCCGCCGGTCTCCGAAACCTGCGGCAGCGCATCGCTGGCAAGCATGTCGGCGAGCGCTTCAACCACCTCCAGACGAACCCCGCTGCCGCCGGCCGCCAACTGGTTGATCCGCACGACCAGCGCGGCGCGCACCCGCTGCGGTGCCCGGAGCGGCCCGGCGGACGTCGCATGGCTGCGCAGCAAGGCGAACACACGTGCCGACGTCCGCTGCGACACAGGCTCTTCCGCATCCGCCGAGGGTAGGAGCACCGATCGGTTCGCGCCGACACCGGTGGAGCGGCCGTACACCTGCCGCTCGGCGGCGATGCGGTTGCCGAACTCCGCCGAGGCGCGCACCCTCTCGCGGGCCGCGTCGGTCAGGATCGCGGCGCGCCGGCGGTTGGCCACCGCCACCACCTCCGCAGCGGTGAGGCCGGACCCGTCGAGCAGAACCGGCGGGCCGGAACGGGCGTCACCGGATGCCGGCGGCGGGTCCGCCGGAGTTTCGCGTGGGCTAGGCACCCAGCACCCCGCCGACGAGTTCGGAACGGGCAGTTGCGATACCAGCCCCGGCCAGCGCGCGCACCGCCCGGTCCATCGCGTCGGCGGGGGGCCTTGCCAATGACCACCCGACGTCGCGGGCCTTGCCGCCGGTGGTGGCGTCGATTCCGATCTTCGTCACCGCCCCGTCGCGCGCGAGTGGATCGGACCGGTCGCTCTGGCTGGGCGGGAAGACATGAATGTCCCGATCGGGGCGGGCATGGAAGGTGCGTGCCCATTCGACCGCGTCGCCGTTCCAGGGGTCCAGCGGTGCATCAACCAGGACCACCTGGCGGATCAGCGGGACGGCCGCGAAACAGGCCATCATCATGCGGGACGCCTCGCCGGGGGAAAGATCCGTGACGGAGATGACGGCGCTCACCCGCCCGGCACCCGTCAGCGGCACCGCGACCCGCACGACGTTGCCGCTGAGTTGCTGCAGGTGCCGCTGCAGACCCGCGGCGATGGCGACCGCGCCGAGGAGGAGATGCTCGCCGTGCAGGCCAGGGACAATGACGTGCAGGGCGGCGTCTTCACGGCGGGTGACCCGGATGACGTCCACGAGGAACCCGTCGCCGTAATCGTGGTAGTGCCCGTGGTACTCGGAGACCAGCCCCTCGGGGACCCGGGCGGCCGCCCGGGCGATCGCTTCGACGACGATCTCCGCGTCGGCGGGCACCGCGATGTCGGCGTGACCCGCACGCACCGCATCGATGGGCCGACCGAGCAGGGCGCCGGCGCATTCCAACTCGTCCGTGCCGAAATCGAGATACAGGCAAGCCGCGAGCAGCACCGCGGGATGGGTGCCGATCGCGACCGCGAACGGCAGATCGGCCCCGTTCTCGTGTGCGCGCCTGATCATCCGGCCGAGGTGGTGACGCGGCGACACGCCGAGCATCGCGTGGTTCGAATCGATCACCTTCAGGCGCGCGAAGGACATGTTCGCCCGGCCGGTGTCCACGTCGCGGGCGAGCACCACGCCCGCGGTGATGTAGGGACCTGTCTCGGATTCGAAGAAGGTCGGAACCGGCAGCGAGGCCAAGCCTCTCGGCTCCTCGACCTCGTGGCAGGGTCCCGAGCGGTGCATCGCGACCGGGATGGGCCGCCCGATCGCCTCGGCGGTCCTCTCCGCGAGGTCATCCGCCTCGACGCCCAGGCCCAGCGCGATCCGCCGCCGACCCGTCAGCACATTGCCCACCACATGCATCTCCGCGCCGACCACGTTCTCGAAGCAGACGGCCGGTCCGGCTTCGGTGAGGCTGAGGATCGCGCCCAGGTCGTACCGGGGATCGACCGGCGCGCTGACCGTGACGTAGTCGCCGCGCTCCCGCAGGACGGCGAGGTAGTCGCGCAGGGAGTTCCCGGCGGCGTGCCCGCCTCGATCCGTTCGGCGGGCAGGGCTATCTCGGTGCGCGGGGTCATCTCGGTGCGCGGGACCGGGCCGCTGCCCGGGATCTGGTGGTGTCCTGCGATCTGGTGGGTGCACAGCCGCCATTGGACGAGGGGCGCGCCGGGGATGTCAAGCGCGGCCGCACGCCGCGGCCGACGGCGTGGTCCGTCGGCACGAACGCGGGCACCCCGTGCGGTGCCGCCTCGCATGCATCGCGGTACGGCGACTCCGCGGGTATGGGCTGCCGCGCGCCGCGGCGAGGTTCTATCGTCGGGGGATGGCGCATGTTGCGGTGATCGGCGCCGGCCGAATCGGTTCGGCGGTCATTCGGCAGCTTGCGGCCGCCGGCCACCGCGTCGGGGTGTGCGACATCCGAACCGAGGTCGCCCGTGACCTGCCGAGCCGCGCCTGGTTCGTTTCGGAACCCGCCGACGCGGCCGCGGCGGCCGATGCAGTGATCACCGCCCTTCCCGGCAGTCCGGAGTTGTGCGATCTGGTGGTGGGGCAACACCTTCTCGAGCACCTCGGCCCGTCGAGCACCTGGATCGATCTGACCAGCGCCGCCCCCGACCTGGCGGCCGAACTCGAAACCACCGCCGATGCCGCCAACGCCGAGTGGCTCGACGCGCCCGTCGGCGGCGGACCGGCCGCGGTCGCCGATGGGACCGCGACGCTCTACGTCGGCGGCAAGCTGGACGTCCTGAACCGGGCCCGACCGTTGCTGTCGTCCTTCGCCGCCCGCATCGTGCACACCGGACGCCATGGAAACGGCTACCTCACCAAGCTTGTCGTCAACCTGTTGTGGTTCGCGCAAGCCGTCGCGACCGGCGAGGCGCTGTTGTTGGCCAGGCGCGCCGGCCTCGACCTTGTTGGGCTGCAGGCTGCGCTAGCCGGCAGCGCCGCAGACAGCGAGTTTCTCCGGCAATACGTCCCGCGGGTCCTCGCCGGCGACTATGCCGCCTCCTTCGGGCTGGACCGCGTCGTGGAGGAGTTGGAATCCCTCGAACGTCTGGCGATTCGCTTCGATACGCCGCACGAAGTGCTCTCGCTGGTTACCGACCTGCATCGAGCCGCGCTCACGGAGTTCGGGGCCGTCGACGGCGAAATGCTGGCGATCGCAAACCTCGAGCGGACCGCGGGCCTCAGCCTGACCGAACCGGGCCGCGCCGGTATCGCGACGTCGGTACCGCCGGCCCCCGCGTCGCGAACGATCTAGAACTGGTTCTGCGGTGTTGCGTTCGTCCGCCCGGCCGTCAGTAGGGATCGAGCACGTGCTCGCGGATCCGGAACTCCTCGACCGCGTTGTTCAAGTCGTCCTCGCTGGTCCGCTTCAACAGGTCGAATGCGCCCAGATTGTCGTCAAGTTGGCTGATCTGCGTGACGCCGACCACGGCCGATGCCACCAACGGGTTCTTCAGCACGTACGCCAGCGCAAGTTGTCCCGGCGACGCGTCCAGGGCCGCGGCCGCTGCGCGGAAGCGATCCGAATAGCCCTGGATCGCGGCCCGGATGCCGCCGGGATCGCGTCCGAGCTGCCGGCGCGCCGGATCGCGGCCCACCAGGACGCCGCCCTCCAGGGTATCCGCCGCGTGCAGCGAGACCTCGTACGCCTTCGAAGTTTCGACGTACGACGGATCTTCGACGACGGCGCGCCGCGCGACATTGTATTTCTGTTGCACCATCACCGGCGAAGCCAACCGGTGCCGGCGCGCATACTCGCAGATCTCACCGATCAGGGCGGGCGACCAGTTCCCGGCGCCCCAGGTGCGGGCTCGGCCGCTGTCGATGAGCGCGGTCATCGTTTCGACCAGTTCTCCGGTCGTCATGCCGTGAACTTCCGGTGAGGCGCAGCAGACGACATCGGCATATTCGGTACCGAGCCGGTGCAACGACTTGTCGAGCTGTTCGGCCAGCGTCTCGTTCGCCCGGTCGTACCACATCTTCTCGCTGATCACGTACTCGTGCCGCCGAACGCCGGTCGCGTCCAGGATCTTGCCCACGATCGATTCCGTGTGCGGTGACGCCTTGGGCGCCGGCGCCTTCGGATCGTGCGAATACCGAGAGACGTCGAAGAAGTTCACGCCGGCATCCAACGCGCGCCGGACGAGCGACACCGCGTCATCGAAATCGAGCCGTTCGTACGTATTCCACGACCCCAAGGACAACGCCGATACGGATATTCGGCTGGCACCCAACTCCCGATACTCCACAATTACTCCTTCTCGGCCCCGATGCTGGCGATACTTGCAAAGAAGTCCTTCGCGTCCTTGCTTGCCGGACGCCTGATCACCTCGGCGGGCGGACCTTGGTCCACCACCCTGCCGTCCCGCATCAGAACCACTGTGTCGGACACATCGAGTGCGAACCCGACCTCGTGTGTGACGACGACCAGCGTCATATCTTCCGATGCCAGCGTCCGCATCACTTCCAGCACCTCTGCGACACGCTCGGGATCCAGCGCCGACGTCGGCTCGTCCATCAGCAGCACCTCCGGGCGCATGGCAAGCGCCCGAGCGATCGCCACCCGTTGGGCCTCCCCGCCCGACAGTTGAGCGGGGTAGGCATTGGCACGGTGCGCGACGCCGACATGCTCCAACAACTGGCGCGCATGTGCCACAGCGGCTTGCCTGTCCTCCCTCTTGACTCGAACAGGCCCTTCGGTGACGTTTTCCAGCGCCGTCCGATGCGGAAACAGGTTGAAATCCTGGAAAACCATTCCAATCTTCTGGCGCTGCCGCGCCACAGCCCCACGGCTCAGTTCGTGCAGAACGTCGCCGTCACGTCGATACGCAATCAACTCGCCACACTCGACCGACAACCTCTCCGTCGAGGTGCGGCCCGACCCGGAAGCCGATGTCGGCCTGTTCACCCCATGACGTCAGCACCAGGGGAACCGCCGCCAGTCGGGAGCACTGCTGCGCAGGCATGGGCACGACCCCTCGGCAGGCTTGGACCCGATCCCGCCGGCCATCGGCGGTGGAGAATGGCGGTATGACGGCGGCGCGAAGCGAGATCATTGTCATCATCGGCGGCGGGTTGGCCGGCGCACGCGCCGCGGAAACCCTCCGCACGGAAGGCTTTTCCGGCCGCGTCATGCTGATCAGCAGCGATTCGGAGCGCCCGTACGATCACGTGCCGCTCTCGAAGAACTACCTGCGCGGCGAGCCCGGATACCACCGGCTGTATGTGCACGAGGAATCGTTCTATGACGAGCACGCGATCGACCTGCGGGTGGCGACCACGGTGTCCGCCATCGACCCGGCCGCGCACCAGCTCCATCTCGGCTCGGGCGAAGCCGTGCACTACGACAAGTTGCTCATCGCAACCGGGTCGCGCAACCGTCGCCTTCGCCTGCCCGGCAGCGACCTGGACGGCATCTTCTACCTGCGCACCCTGGCGGAAGCGGACCTGCTCAAGGCCGCGCTTGCGCAGGCCGAGGGCGTGGTGGTGGTCGGCGACGGATTCGTCGGCTGCGAGATCGCCGCTTCGGCCCGGCAGATGGGGCTGGACGTCACGTTGATCGGCCGCGAGCCGATGCCGATGCTGCGCGCCCTCGGCCCGGTCGGGGCCGGCTTCTACCGGGACCTGCACGCCGCTCACGGCGTGCACCTGCACTCCGGGGCGAGCGCGTCACGCTTCCGCGGCACCGGCGGCCAGGTGCGCGCGGTCGTCCTCTCGGACGGGACCGAGTTGGCCGCGGACGTCGTCGTCGTCGGTATCGGCGCGCAGCCCAACGTCGAACTCGCTGCCGATGCCGGTCTGGCCGTGGACAACGGCATCGTGACGGACACGATGCTGGCCACGAGCGCCGCCGACGTCTACGCGGCGGGCGACGTGGCCAGCGTGCCGAACCCGGTTCTCGGTGGCCGGATCCGAGTCGAACATTTCGCCACCGCCCTCGTGCAAGGCCCGGTTGCGGCCCGAAACATGCTCGGCCGAAACGTTCGTCACGATCGGGTGCCGTTCTTCTTCAGCGATCAGTACGACGTCTGGATGGAATACACCGGTTACGGCCTGCCGGATGCCGAAACCCTTGTCCGGGGCGATCCGACGGGGGGCGAATTCGTCATCTTCTGGCTGCGCGAGAACCGGCTGCTGGCCGCGATGAACGTCAACGTGCGCGGCATCCCAGATATCGTCACGCCGATCATCGCCGGCGGCCGGCCGGTGGATCGCGCCGCGCTGACCGATCCGGGCGTCGACCTGGCGAACCTCGCCCCTTGAGGTCGGGCTGCCCGCTGGGGGTTGCGTTCGAAAGGCGGTGCTGCCTTCGAAAAGCGGTGTCGCCTTCGAAAAGCGGTGCTGCCTTCGAAAAGCGGCCGGGGCCGTTCCGAAGGCGGTGTCCTCAGAAAGCGGTGTCCTCTGAAGGCGGTGTCCTCCGAAACGCAGGTGCCTTCGAACATCAGTGGGGCGGCTTTTCGTTCACCGCCGAACGGATCCGCGGCTTGGCCGATCAACGACCGTGCGCCGGACTCGCCGGTTCCGCTTCGCCGGACACCGCCGGTTCCAGCCGTTTCAGCACGGAGTCGATGTGCTCCACGGCGCGCTGCCGGGCGGCCTCGGGATCGCGGCCGCGAATCGCGCTCAGGATCGCGTCGTGCTCGGCCCAGGAACGACGCGGCTGGTCCTTGTTCACGAACGTCAGCCGCCGGGAGTCGGCCGTGTGGGTGGCAAGTTCGGCCAGCAGTCCGCTGAGCAGCCGGCTGCCCGACGCCTCTGCGATGGCGGCGTGGAAGTTGACGTCGAGCGAGACGAGCGCATCGAGCGCGGGCTGCTCCTTCTCGACCAGGCGGCGATAACGCTGGTGGATCGAGGCCAGCCGCGCAAGCGCAGCCGCGTCGGCCTGCCCGGCGGCTTCGAATGCCGCAAGGCCGTCCAGGGCGCCCCGGACCTTGAGCAACTCGACCATCTGGTCGTGGTGCCGGCGCAGCCAGTCGCCGAAGGGGCCGGTGTAGCGATCTCCCGCGGGCTCGGCGACGAAACATCCCCTGCCGTGCTGGACCGTGACGACGCCCATCGCGGCGAGCCCCGCGATAGCCTCTCGAATGCTCACCCGGCTGACCGCGAACATGTCGCCCAGCACCCGCTCGCTGGGCAGCAGGTCGCCCGGCGCGTAGCTGCCGTTCGCGATCTCCTGCAGGATCTGCTCCCGGACCAATTGCGTCGGCCTCACCTTGGTGATCGCCTGAAACTGCGGCCTGCCGGCCGGTTGCCCCGGCACATCAACCTGCCGGTTCGAAGAGTTCCACTTCGTTCCCATCAGGGTCTGCGAAATACACGGTGTAACCGTATGGGCCGCTTCCCGGTCCGCGAACAATGGGCGCCCCGAACCGCTCGGCCCGCTGTATCGCGGATGCCACAGAACCGACCGGAAATGCGAAATGGTCGAGGTTCCGCCCGCCACCCGTCGCGCTGGTGAACGCGATGCCGTTGTTCGTCCGTACCAGACGGCGGCCGTCTCGGTGGGTGGTTTCGTCTCGCACCGTTACCCCGACGACCGCGGTGTAGAACGCGACCATCGCGTCGACGTCCGTGGATTCCAGCAGCAGATGATGCACGTCGCCGGTGCCATCGGGGTGGCCGCGCTCGGGGTCATCCGCTGCGGCGCCGTCATCCTTCTTGTCGTGGTGCTCGAGATCGCTGACGAGAACGCCGCCACGCGCCCAGTTGTCGAGTTCGTACTCCTGCACCGTCACATGCAGGTGGTCCGGACCCGCCCCCGCGTGCTGCACCATCGCGTCGGTGATCGCCCGCAGAAGCGCGCGCTTCTGCTCGACCGTCCGGCCGGCGAGCATATGAACGTTGACGAACGGCATGCTAGCATCAACCCCTAAGTCGTCCTACCAGCTAGCGTAGGCAAACGTCGACGGCAGGTCAAGATCAGCACCCTGCCGAAGGGACGATCGGCCACTACCACCACTGCACGCATCAGGACGGGGAAAGCGATGAGGGATCCGGTCGTGCGCCGCATCCGCGACATGCTCGCCCGGGAAGGCCTCGATGCGGTCGTCGTCAGCTCCCCCGAAGCACTGGCGCACCTGCTCGGTTTCGTCGTGCCCTCCCAGAACCTGATGCGGTGGCGGCACGCCCTCGGCATCGTCACCGCCGCGGGTCCGCTCGCGATGATCTGCGTGGACATGGAGGCCTCGACCGTTCGCCAGGCACTTCCGCCCGGCGTCGCGCTGCACGTGTGGCGTGAGTTCGGTGACGATCCGATGCAGATGCTCGCCGAGGTGCTGTCCGAACTCGGCCTTGCCGACAAACGGATCGGGCTGGAGCTGGATCACCTGCCGGCCGGCGACTATGCGCGCCTTTCGGCCCGAGCGGCGCGGGTCAACTTCGTCGGCGCGCAGCACCGCCTCGCGGCGCTGCGCCAGCGCAAGGACGACGTCGAGTTGGCCCTCATGCGCCGTCTTGCCCGCACGTCGGAGGAGGCGATCATCGAGGCGTTCCGGGCGGTTCGCCCCGGCTCGACCGAACTCGACCTGGCCGCCGCCCTGACCGCCGGCGTGTACGCGCGCGGCGCCCACCAGTTCAAACTGATGATCGTCGCCACCGGCCCGCGCAGCCAGTTGCCCAACGTCGGCCCCACCGATCGGGTCCTTGAGGTCGGTGACGTGTGCCGCGTCGAGATCTTTTCCGTCATCGACGGATACCACGCCGGCGTGTGCCGCACCGCCGTCGTCGGTTCCGCACCGCCGGAGGCGGAACGGATCTGGAGGGCGCTGGCCGATTGCCAGCATCTGCTGCTCGACACGATCGGACCGGGTGTCTCGACCCGAGACGTCTGGGAGCGGTTCCGCTCCCGGTTCGACCGGCTCGGGCTGCCGCCGATCTCGTTCGTCGGCCATGGAATCGGCGTGCATCTGCACGAGCCGCCGTACCTCGGTCCGCACGACGACGAATTGCTGCAGGAGGGGACGGTGCTGGGCATCGAACCCCTGGTGTACGACACCGGTCTGGGCTTCGGCATGCAACTCAAGGACATCGTGGCCGTCACCGGCAACGGGTGCGAGTTGTATTCCGATGGGTATCCGACCGACGAGTTGGTGACGATCGGCTGAGCCGGTCGAGCCGCGCCGGTCACAACCGTGCGGATCCGAACCTGGGAGAAACCATGCGTCTGTCGGATCGGACGATCGCCATCGTGGGCGGCGACGAGCGGGAGGGCGAGATCGCGCGCCTGGCTGCGACTACCGGAGCCAGGGTGCGAGCTTACGGTTTTCCCCTGCCGCCAACGGCTTCCGCCTCCGGCGTCGAGCTGTCACCGTCCGCCGGTGACGCGCTGGCCGACGCCGACTACGCGCTGTTCCCCATTCCGGGTATCGCCTCGGACGGATCGCTGTACGCGCCGTTCGCGGCAGAACAGATCCGGCCGGATCATGTACTGCTCGGACGGATGCGACCCGGCGGGATGATCATCCTAGGACGCGCCGACGATGCGCTGCGGGTATCGGCCGCCTCGCGCGGCCTGCGGATCAGCGAGTACGAGGACGACGTTGCGCTGATGCTCCTGCGCGGCCCGGCCATCGTGGAAGGTGCGATCGCCGCGGCAGTTGCGAACACCGGCGTGACGATCCATTCCGCCCAAGTAGGAGTGGTCGGCCACGGCACCATTGGCAGGTTGTTGGCCCGCACACTGGTGCTGCTGGGCGCCCGGGTGCACGTGTTCGCCCGCAACGCCGCGCAGCGCGCCGACGCACACGCGGCCGGCGCCATGCCACATCCGCTTATCGAGCTTCCCGACCTGGCACCGGGCCTGTCCATGCTGTTCTCGGTGGTACCGGCCCGCGTCGTCGATCAGGCGATCCTGGCGGCAATCCCGGCGCCGGCACTGGTGATGGACCTCGCGGCCCCACCCGGAGGAATCGACCTGGATGCAGCGACACGGCTCGGGCATCGGGCGATCTGGGCCAGGGGGCTGGGTCGCCGGGCGCCCGTGACCGTGGGCGCGAGCCAGTGGTCGGGCATCAGCGCCCGCATCGCGCAGGCGGAGGAGGCTGCCGGCTCAGCGAGGCACGGCGGCTGATTCGAGCGGCAACCGGCGGATCGTTGCCGCGACGGCCGGCGCCCCGGCTGCGACCGCGTTCGCGACGGCCGCCGCCACTCCGATGACACCGGCCTCGCCAGTTCCCCGGATGCCGGTGTCTTCGCCCGCTTCGCCGTCCTGCAGCACCAGGACCGTCACCGGCGGGGCCGTGTCGCTCGTCGGCATCAGGTAGTCCATGAACGTCGCCGCGATGGGCTGGCCGGATCCGTCGTAGAGCAACTCCTCGAACAACGCGGCGCCGAGGCCGTGGATCGTGCCGCCGCGGAGTTGTTCCCGAACCGCGTCCGGGTCTATCGCCCGGCCGCAGTCGTAGGCGACGGTCAACCGTTCGACCCGCAGCCCACCCGTGGCCTCGTCCGTCGCGACCAGCGCGACATGTCCGCCGAACCCGTGGGCGGGCGTCGTGCTGCGAAACGAACCGACCACCGCGCAGTCCGGAAGGTCCGCCCAGGCCAGGGTCTCACCGGCCACCTGGAACCCGGCGTCCTGCGGCGCCACCGCGTCGAGGGGGATTCCGTGCTCGTCCGCGATCCGGCGCCGCAACAGCAAGACCAGCCGTGCACACCCGTCCCGCACGGCGTTGCCGACGAACATCGTTGCGCGGCTGGAGAACGTTCCGCCGGTGGTGATGCCGGCGGTCGTCTCACCGGAGACGACGTCCACGCGGTCCGGCGAGATCCGCAGCGCATCGGCCGCGACCAGCCGGATCAACCGGTCGAGACCCTGCCCGACCTCGTTGGCGGCGGTCCACACGGTGCACCGTCCGTCGCGGATCCCGACGCGCACCTCCTCGCTGGCGCCCAGGCCGGAATGGGCGACGAACAGGCCGATTCCGACGCCCACGCTCTCCCCATCGGCACGGCGCTGCGCGGCCTCGCGCATGAGGTCCTCGTACCGGGCAGCGGACAACAGGTCCGCGAACTGCCGGGGAAAGTCGCCGCCATGGAAATTCTGCGGCTTGACCTCGCCGCCCATCGCCCGGCTGTATGGCATCGCCGACGCCGGTATCAGGCTGCGCCGTCGCACCTCGGCGGCCGGGAGGCCGAGTTCGGCGGCGGCCGCGTCGATTGCTCGTTCGCGGACGAAGGTGGCCTCCAGCGCCAGCGGCGCCCGAACCGAACCGGCGGGTGTTTTCGTCGTCGCGTAGGCGCGGGACGTCGCGGCAAAGGCATCCCACCGGTACGGACCAGGCAGCTCCTCGATGGCCAGCAGCGGCAGCCGACCCCCGTTACCCCGCGCGTACGCGCCCATGTCGACGTCGGCGTTGCATCGGAAGGCGACCAGCCGGCCATCGCCGCCCAGCCCCAACTCGAACGCGAATCGCGCATCCGGCGCGTGGTTGATGGCCAGGAAATGCTCCCGGCGGTCTTCGTTCCACTTGACGGGTCGGCGGACCACCCGGGCCGCCCACGGAATCAGGAAATCCTCCGGGTAGAGCTCGCCGCGGACCCCGAACATTCCCCCGACGTTGACGGGACGGCAGTGGACCGCCTCGTCGTCGACGTCGAACCACTTCGCCAAGCTGCGCTGGGTGAACGAGAGGAACTTGGTCGGCCCCCATACGGAGAGCGCCCGCCCGTCCGGCGACCACTCCGCGACCAGGCCCCGAAGCTCGATCGGCGCGGCCGTGCGGCGAGCGGTGCTGTACTGGTCACGGATCACGACCGCGGCGCGGGCCAGCGCGTCGTCGACGTCACCGTCGCCGATCTGCCACTGGCACAGCAGGTTTCCACTCAAACCGTCGAACAGCGGATCGGCGTCCACGCCGGCCGTGCAGATCGGCGAGAGCGGGCTGAGATCGACTTCCACGGCCTCCGCGGCATCTTCGGCCAGGTAGGGGTCGTCCGCGACGACGACGGCCAACGGCTCACCGACGTAGCGCACCCGCTCGGTCGCGATCACCGGTTGAGCGGCGAGCCTCATTCCCGGCGTGTCGAAACTGCGTATCGGGATCGTCGGAACCGCGGGCAGGTCCGCACCGGTCAGCACCGCGCGGACGCCCGGCATCTGTGCGGCCGCGGAGGTGTCGATGCCGATCACCGCCGCGTGCGCCTGACTGCTTCGGACCACCACGGCGCTGAGCGCCCCCGGTCGCACCACGTCGTCGACGAAAACCCCCGCGCCGGAGACGAATTCGACGTGGTGCGGCACATCGACGTGTTCGGAGGTGCGGCGGCGGTCGGACACGATCGTGCTGGACATGTCTTGCCTAACCTCGCGCGAATGAAACGGCGTCGACAATGGACTCGTACCCGGTGCAGCGGCACAGGTTCGCCGACAATCCATCCCGAATGGATGCTTCGTCGCCCGCCCGGCCGGATTCGATCAGCCAGCGCGACAACATCAGGAATCCGGGCGTGCAGAAGCCGCACTGGTAGGACCGGAACTGCACGAAGGCGTCCTGAAGGCGACGCCCGGTTTCGGTGTCCGCGAGCCCCTCGACGGTTTCCACCGTTCGGCCGTCGGCCTGGACCGCCAGCATCAGACAGGACCGTACCGGGGCTCCGTCGACCAGCACGGTGCAGGCGCCGCACACGCCGTGCTCGCAGCCCAGATGGGTGCCGGTCAGCTGTAGGTCCCGCCGGAGGACATCGGCCAGGGTATGCCGCACCTGGACCGAAATTTCGTGGCGGACCCCGTTGACAACCAGGCAGATCCGTTGCGGCGCCGGGGCCGCTGGTGATTCCGTCATGTCGCTGGCCACCCCATACTCTCGGCCTGCTGGCCGTGGATCAATGCTTCGCGCAGGGCCGCTACGGTCAACGACCGGATCAACTGTCGGCGGCGGTCGGAGGAAGCCCGGATGTCGGTCGGCGGATCGATCGAGTTGGCCGCAACCCGCCCGCATTCCACCAGCACCGCGTCATCGAGATCGGTCCCATCGATGATGCTCTCCGCCTGGGTCAGGCGGAGCGGGGTCTCGCCGACGCCGCCGGCGACGATTCGCGGATCGACGCACCGACCGCCCAGACGATCGAAGGCCACCGCCATCAGCACGATCGCGAAATCTCCCCGCCGAAGCGCGAATTCGCGCACCGCGCTGCACGGCCGCGGCCGATCGAAGCGAACGCCGAGGATCAGTTCGTCTTCGCCGATCGCGGTCTGGAAGAAGCCGGTGAAGAAGGCGTCGGCCGGAACCTCGCGCGTCTGGCTCGCGGACCGGACGATGACGGTGCCGTCCAGCGCCAGTAGGACCGAGCACCACTCGGCGGCCGGATCCGCGTGCGCCACGCTGCCACCGAACGTGCCGAGTGTGCGAATCGGCTCGTGCCCGATGAGCGGCGCCGTACGGTTGATGACGCGGTACCCGGGGGGGAGCATCGTCTCGGCTAGATCTCGATGCCGGCTCATGGCACCGATCGTCAGGCAAGGACCGTCGACCTGCACCCCGGAAAGCTCTGCCACCGCGGAGAGATCGACTAGCAGGCGGGGCCAGGCCAGGCGAAACGCCATCAGCGGCAACAGGCTCTGCCCGCCCGCGAGCGGTTTCGCGTCGCCGCCGTTGCCGGCCAGGCAATGCACCGCGTCGTCGACGCTCTCCGCGCGGTGGTAGTCGAACGGCGGCAACTTCACCGGGGAGCTCCGCACAGGCTGCGCAGCTCGCCGGGGCTGCAGTCCGTGATTCCCAGCCGGCCGGCGTTCAGCCCGTCGGCGCGGAACCGCTCCCCGGTGGCGGCCTCGCCCAGCGTCAGCAGGGATTCGGCGACCGGACAACGGACACCGGCGATCTCGGCCAACGCCAGGAAGGGCACCAATCCGTAGGGGAAGTCCTCGAGATAGTAGCGGTGGGCCAGCGACTGCGGCGCCGATATCGACTCGTTGGCCCGACCGCCCCGGATCGCCGCGCCGAGGTCGTCGCGGGCGACGTCGCGGTTGACCGTTCCGATCGCGGCCATCTCGTCCTGCAGCGGCAACAGTTGGTGGCCCAACGCCTTCCCCACCGCCAGGCGCTCCGCATCCAGCCGTTGGATCACCCGGACCACTCCGTTGGTCATGCCTTGAACGTAGAACGTGAAGTCGCCGCCGGTCGCCTCGACCCACGCGGCGGCGAGCACGGCTCCCGGCGGGTGCAGCACGAGGTTCACGTTGGCGAGGCTGGTGGCCAGCACGTCGGCGGCCAGCCGGGCGACGGGGAACAGTAACTGCGCCATCGTCACCGCCTGCCCGCCGCCCGGCAGCGCGGCCACCTGGACCGAGCCGGCCCGGCCCGTGACCGAAACCGCCTCGGGCGCCGGCTTGCGGGCCACGTACGTCAAGGTGGACATCTCGGCAATCGGTGGCAGCGGCCGGTTCTCGGCACCGAACACCGCGCGCGCATGGAGCGCGCCGCCCGTGTGACCAGGGTTGAGGACGATCGGAATCCCGCAGCCGGCACGGGCGAGCGCGGTGAACAGGGCCCGGTGGGCCAGGGCCGGCTGGCAGATGACGACGGCCTCGGCGCCGTGCAGCGCCGTTTCCAGGTCGGTGCCGACGTATTCGGGCCGCGATGCTCCATCACCGAGCACCCCGCGGTAGGCGATGGGCTCACCGTGAAGCAGCCGACCGAGCGTCTCCGCGCTGCGGTTGTACAGCCGCACCCGGTGGCCGCGTGAGCCGAGGTCGGCGACCGCGGCCAGCCCACCAGCGCCCGCGCCGAGGACCGCGACAACCGTCATTTCCGGCTCATACGGAGTAGCGCTCTAACTTCGCGACGTCGACCTCGATACCCAGCCCCGGCCCGTCCGGCACCAGCACCATCCCATCCCGGAAACCGAACGGAACGGTGATCAGGTCGTCGAGGTAGTAGATGCCGGCCACCTCCGGGCCGGTCGATCCTTGCGGCTTGGAAACCGGGGTGACGCTGGGCAGGGTCGCATTCACCACCGAAACGCCCAGGTGTAGATTCGCTGCGTTGCCGATACCCGTTTCGATGGAACCGCCGATGTCACAGGGCATGTCGAGGTGCTCGGCCACGGCGGCCTGCTGGCGCGCGCGGTACAGCCCGCCCGGTTTGGTGACGTAGCACGAGAAGCATGACGCGGCGTCGAGGTTGTGCAATTCGATGATGTCGTTGACGGTCCAGGCCGACTCGTCGGCCATGACGGGGCAGTCGACCCGCCTGGCGAAACGCGAGAGCGCCGGTGCGCCGGCGAGCGGTTGCTCGCAGAGCAGCAGCCCGAACTCCTCCTGGCGCCGGGTCACCCGCACGGCCTGGCTGACGTCGCTGTAGCCCTCGTTCGCGTCCACCCGGATCCGGACCTGGTCGCCCAACCGCTCACGCAGCAGACGGACGATCTGCACGTCCCGTTCCGGGTCGAGCCCCGTCTTGCACTTGATGGTCCGGGCGCCTTCGGCCACGGCCTGTTCGGCCTCGTCGACGGCCTGATCCGCGGGCATGATGCCCAACGAGTGCGCGAGTTCCAGTCCGTCCCGGTGCCGGCCCCCGAGCAGCGTGTGCACGGGAACGCCCGCCGCCTTGCCGGCGATGTCCCAGCAGGCGATGTCGATGGCGGCCTTGGCGTACGGGTGGCCCTTGACCAACGCGTCCATCCGTCGGTGGACGGGGCCGATGTCCCTGGGGTCGGCGCCGATCAGCGCCGGCATGAGCACGTCGCCGACGATGTGCCGAACGGTGACGGGCGACTCGCCGTAGTAGCTCATGCGCGCCCCGCCCCACGTCAGGCCGGCGGGTGCCTCGCCCCATCCGGTCAGGCCGTCGTCGGTGTCGATCCGCACGATCGCGTGCCGACCGATGGGCGACTGCATCTTGCTCGCCCAGTTGTGGTCGCGTCGGGTTGGCAGTTGCACCGTGTACAGCCGAAACGCCGTGATCTTCACGGGCTCCTCCGCTCGGACGATTTGTCGCTAGACGGCTTTTCGATGGGCTGCTTGTCCCGGTACTCCTCGGTCGTCCTACCAGTAACCGCTAGCGTCGGCGCGAATCAACCGCGTTTGCCTGGTGGGCCAAGCCGGCCTCAGGTGTCACATCATACCAGGGACGGTTCGTCGCGCTGATGCGGGCGGTGTCCCTGCGCGATATGCGCCAGGAGGTCGTCGCGCCAGCGACGGCTCGCGCAAGGGGTTTGCGGAGCGGCGGTTATCGCGCGGACCGCCGGCCCCACGAAACCGCGGCGAAAGCAGCCACTCCGCTCGTGCCGAGCGCGAGACGGATCCCTGCCGCCCATGGGTCCGCACTTGGTCCAGCGCCCGATGTGCCGACCGAGTAGCTTCGGATGCAACGCACACGTTGTGCCACTTCGGCACATGGACAGCAGAAGGCGGGGTTCATCCCATGACGAGTTCAGCGCGCGTCGTCCGGGTCACCACATACGCTGCCGCCGACGGCCGTCGAGGCGACCTCGTCGCGGCCGCGGCACGCATCGGTGAGCAGGCGAGCCGAGCGGATGGCTGCTTCGGCGCCCAACTGTGTGCCGTCGAGGGGCAACCGCAGGTCGTGGCCGCGCTGTCGCGCTGGGAGAGCCGCGAGTCGCTTGACTCGTTCGTGGCCGCGCAGCGCGACGAGTTGGGTGCCCTGGGGAGCATGCTCGCCGAGCCGGCAGCCACGGTTGTCTATACCGCGATCGCGGACTGACGGACTGCCCGTCACCGCTTGCCCGGCGTGTGAGGGCGGGGCTCGGATCAGGAGCCTCAATCGGCGACATTCAGCGCGTCATCGAGTACGTCGAGTGCCAGGTTGATGTCGTTGTCGCTCGCGATCAGGGGCGGCGCGAGGAAGAGGGAGGTTTCCTCCCCGCTGGTGGCAACCAGGACCCCGTTTTCGAGGGCCGCGGCAGCCACCTTTCCGGCGATCGGGGCAGGGTCTTCGCCGCGCCAGTCGCGCCAGTCGCCGCCATGGAGTTCGACGGTCCAGTGCATCCCGCGACCGTCGATGCGTTGGACACTTGGATGCGCGGCGATGGTTCGCATACGTCGCTCGATGAGGGCGTCGGCCGCCGCGGCGCGTGCGGGGAGGTTCTCGCGTGCGCTGACCCGCAGGTGGGCGCGGATCGCGGCCATGGCGGCCGGATGTCCTCGAAAGGAGCTGTAGGACTGCCATGCGCGATCGCCGATTGCGGCGAGGACGTCCTTCGAGACGATGACGGCGCCGGCCGGTGCGGCGCCGGCCGCCAGGCACTTGCCCATCGTCACGATGTCGGGGGTGCTATTGCCGGCCGAGAATTGCGTCCAGCGCCCGACCCTTCCGAATCCGGTGACGGTTTCGTCGGCGATCCACAGGCAGCCCGCCTGGTGGGCGAGTTCGGCGGTGGCGTCCTGGTAGCGGGCGTTGTGGTAGACGCCGCCCTGGCTGTAGTCCAGGATCATTGCGGCGCTGTCGCGGAGGTCGTGCCTGGCTGCCTGATGCCAGTCGCCGTTTGCGGTGGGATCGGCCTGACCGGTGACGCGGGCGCTGAGCGGTGCGGGCAGTTGCCGTACGTCGGCCAGGCGTGGGGGTGCGGCGAACGGGCTGGTACTGCCGGCGAGGCCGCCTTGCCATTGCGGTTGGACGGTGACTTCCCGGGCAAGGCCGGTGCCGCCGTGGTACGCCCGTTGCCGGGTGGTCAATGCGCCGCGCCCGGTCAGCGCCTGGCACAGCGCCAGGGCCGCGTCATTCGCCTCGCTGGCACTGATGAACCAGCGGACGCCGCCCACCCAGCTCGCGCCTCCGAGCGCGACGTCGACGACGGCCTCGGCCGCCAGCTCTCGGTCCTTCCACGTCCATCCCTCATTGACCGCCGGTGCCGCCGCGGCGTCGCGAAGCGCCTCGATCAATTCGGGGTGGCAATGGCCCAGCGGCGCCGCCGTGTTGCTCGCGTCGAGCACGCGACGCCCGTCCTCGAGGACGAAATATGCGCCGTCGCCGCCGCGTATCGCGGGGGCGGCGTCGCTGCCCGATGCGAGGCTTGTCGATAGCACGCGAACCATTCGATGCCCTTCCTGACGCCGGCGTGGATCGGTGGTGTGCGCGGCCGCTTCGCGACTCATGGCCCGCTCAGTTGCGCGGCGCGCGCGACGCATTCCAGGACGCGTTCCGGGGTGATCGGAAGGCTCATGGGCCTGGCCCCGACGGCGTCGGTCACGGCGTTGGCGATCGCGCCGAGCGGCGGGCCGATCGGCGGCTCGCCTATTCCGCGCGCACCGAACGGGCCGAGCCCTTCGCCGGATTCGATGATGATGCATTCGATGTCGGGAACGTCGGTGAACGTGGGTATGAGGTACTGGAAAAGCCCCGGCGTCATGTTCACGCCGTTCTCGACCACGACGTCCTCGAGCATGGCCTGTCCAAGCCCTTGCACTGCCGCGCCCGCGATCTGTCCCTCGACGGACAGCGGGTTGATCGCACGTCCGACGTCGTGCGCGGCGATGTAACGCAGCAGGGTCAACTCGCCCGTGTCGAGGTCGACTTCGACATCGGCAAGGTGGGTGCCGAACGTGAAGTCCGGGAAGAACCGGTCGGCGTGCAAGCTCTTGTCCAGGCCCTTGCCCTTCGGGCCGTAGAACGTTGCGAGCGCCTCGATCGCGACATTTTGCTTGCGGCAGTATCCGAGTGCGTCCGGTAGCGCGACGGTCCCGTCGGCGGTTACGACGCCGCCAGGTAGCAGGTGCAGGGTCTCCACGGCGCGTTGCGTTTCGGCGGCCACTCCCGCGAGAACTTGGTCGCGCAGCAAAACGGCCGCCTCGTACGTGGCGTTTCCGGACATCAGCAGCTGACGCGTCGCCGTCGTGGTTCCCGCGATCGGGTTCAGGGCGGAGTCACCGAAGTGAACGGTGATGCGATCCATGTCCACACCGAGGATCTCGGACGCGATTTGCGCCAGCGACGAGGCTTGACCACCCCCGATGTCCTGCACGCCGCAACGGATGCTCAGTGAGCCGTCCATCTGGAACCCGATCCACGCGGCGGCAGAATCGTTCAGGTAGACTAGGCGGCCGTACGACTGCATGTTCGACGCGATGCCGCGGCCGACGGCCTTACGAGGGCCAGATGGTTGCGGGCGTGGCCCCGCCCGATCCACGACGACATCCAGGGTTCTGGGCAGTTCTACCCGCGTCATGATCTCCTGGCCGACCGGGATGCGGTCGCCTTGGCGCAGGGCGTTCTTCTTGCGTACCGCCACCGGATCCAATCCCAGCCGGTCGGCGACCTGCTGGATCTGCGACTCGTACGCCAGCACCATCTGCATGCCGCCGAAACCCCGAAAGGCGGATGTCGGCGGATTGTTGGTGTATGCGGTGCGCGAGCGCAGCCGCACATTGTCGACCCGGTACGGTCCGCAGGCATGCACGGACGAGTACAAGAGGATGAGCGCCGAAAGGTATGCGTAGGCGCCGGCGTCCGCGACGATCTCGATGTCCTGCGCAACTATCGTGCCGTCGGCGCGTGCCGCGGTGCGGTACTTCATGTGGTTGCGGTGTCGCTTCGGCCGCGCCAGCAGCGACTCGTTGCGCATCCATTGCATCTTGACGGGTTTGCCGGTGTGCACGACGGCCAGCGCGACGTAGGGTTCGACGGTCATGTCTTCCTTGCCGCCGAATCCGCCACCGACGAACGGCGCGATGACGCGCACCTTTGAGTCGGGTGCCCCGATGATGCGCGCGACGTCGCGGTAGTGCTCGACCACCTGGGTCGCGACGCGGATCGTGAGCACCCCGTCGTCGTCGAGCCATCCGACGCCGACCTCCGGTTCCAGATATGCGTGATCGACGAATTGGGTGCGATACTCCCCCTCGACGACAAGGTGAGCGGCATCGAAGGCCGCATCCACATTGCCGGTGTCGATCTGCCATTGCGCGAGCAGGTTGCCCGACTCGTGAACCTTCGGCGCGCCGCCTTCCAGGGCCGCTTCCGGCTCACTGACAACTGGTAGTTCCTCGTACTCGACCTCCACGAGGTCGCAGCCCTGCGCGAGTGCGTCCTCGTTCTCGGCAATGACCAGCGCGATCGGTTCACCGTGGAATCTGACCCGGTCCACGGCCAACACCAGCATGGTTGCTTTCAGCGCTCCGACGACCACACGCTGTCCGGGCACATCGACGCGGATTTCGTTGTGCGGGACATCCTCGCCGAAGAGCACGTCGACGACGCCCGGTACTGCCCTTGCGAGGGTCGCATCGCGGCGGACCAGTCGCGCCGACGGGAACTGCGAGCGCACGAGGCGTGCGTGAAGCATGCCCGAGTAGGCGATGTCCCCGGCGTATTTCGTCTTCCCGACGATCTTCTCGGCCTGGTCACCGCGCGCGATCGGCCGATTCACGATCCGAAGATCACCGACCTTGGAGGTCCTGATCTCGTCGTAGCTCATCGCGCCACCTCGTCGCGTTGAGCCGCTTCGATCGCGTCGACAATTTGCTTGTATCCGGTGCACCGGCACAGGTTTCCGTGCAGGGCCTCCCGAATCTCGTCGCGGGTCAGCGGCCCGTGTCCATCGGCGAGCAACGCGGTCGCCGCCATCAACATGCCCGGCGTGCAGAATCCGCATTGCGCCGCGTGGTGCTCGTGAAAGCGCTGCTGCAGCACCGAGAGTTCCCCGGCGCTCGCGTTCAGGCCGGACGCCGTGGTGATCTCCGACCCGTCGACTTGCGCCGCCAGCACGATGCATGCCGACACAACCGTCCCGTCGACCATGACACTGCACGCCCCGCAGATTCCTTCACCGCACCCATACTTCGGGTCCGTCACCTGCGCGTAGTCCCGCAGCCATCGCAGCAGGCTGACGTGACTCGGCGCGGCTCGAGTGACCAACCTTCCGTTGACCGTCATCGTCATCGCCATCTCCGTCACCGCTGTCACGTCACCCTTCCCCTGATCGATCGAATGCGTCGACCAGCGCGCGGGCCACGACGACCCGGCACACTCGTCGCCGGTATGCGGCACCTGCGTTCGTGTCGCCAACCGGTTCGATCCCCTCGATCTCACCGATCCGATCGGCGAACTCCGCGGGCCGCGCGCCGACGATCCGCTCTTCGACCCGCGGCAGCCGCAGCGGCCTTTCCCCAACGCCGCCCACCGCGATGCGCGATGTGACGACGCGCCCCTCCACCGCACGCAGCAGAACGGCCGCGGACGCGAGCGCGAAATCCCCGCGCCGCCTGGCGATCTCGCGAAACCCCCAACCCCAACCGGCCTGAAGGGCGGGAATCCGCACTGCCGTCACCAATTCGTCGGGCGCTAACGCGGTGGTGAAAAAGGATTCGTGGAACCCGTCAGCGGGCAGCGCTCGCTCGGTCAGGCCATCACTGACCAGGTACTGTGCGCCGGCGGCGATCAGGGCAACCGGCAGTTCCGCGGCCGGGTCGCTGTGGGCCAGGCTGCCGCCGATCGTGCCGCGCCCCCTGATCCGCGGATTCCCGATCCACGAAGCGGCGGCGCCGACCAGCGGTTGGTGGACGGCAAGTTCCGCGCTTTGAACCAGCGCGCAGTGGCGAACCAACGCCCCGATCACGACAGATCCGCCGTCGATCGCGATCTGATGCCCTTCCGGGACGTGACTGATGTCGACGACTCCGTCCAGGTCGACGAGGCCCATGTTGATCATGGGGAGGAGGCTCTGGCCCCCGGCGAGAACCTTGACGGCACCGTCGCCGGCCCGCAGCGCTTCGGCGGCCTGTCCCATGCTCGACGCCCGCTCATAGTGGAAAGGTTTGACAAACATGAGTTTCTCCACGTCTGCGCGGACCGTTCAGGCAAGGCGGTTCTTTCGGTAACTGTCCTTGACGGCGATGCGGCCATCGGTGAATGTGAACAGGTCACATCCGCGCACCTCCACCCTCGCGCCGTCCTGCGAGGTCCCCGTGAACGTCCATTCGGAATATCCGCGTTGACCCCAGACGGCGTGCTGCGCGTCGCCCCAGTGAGCATCCGTATATGTTTCGAATATCGCGGCATATCCCGCGCGGACCGACTCGCGCCCGTGGAAGGCGTTCCCGGACGCCGAATTGCCGGCGGAGCTGAAATATCGGCAGTCGTCGGACATCATCGACATCAAGGCTTCGACATCATGGTCGTTCCATGCATCAATGAACGATTCTAGGAACGTGGTACCTGGTCCCATATTCGCACTCGACACGACATCAACTCCCTGGCTATCCCACATCTGAGGTCGAAAGGCTTCGGACGCGACGAGGCGGCCCTGGTCGACGGCGTGCCCGATCCCGCCTGATCACCTTCAGACGTCCCAACCGGCGTCTACCGGGATGTCGTGGCCGGTAATGTTCTTCGCGCCGTCGCTGATCAAGAACGCGATCGCCGCCGCCACGTCTTCCTCGTCGACGAAACGGCCCAATGCGGTTTGTGACGCAAAGTCGGCGTAGACCTCTTCCGGCGTTCGTCCGAGTTTGGCTGCCTTGGTGGCGACGATGCGATCCATCCGGGCACCGTTCGTCACGTTCGGGCACACATCGTTGACCGTTATGTTATGAGGTCCCAGCTCGAGCGCCAGCGTGCGCGTCAGGCCGCGAACGGCCCACTTCGATGCGGAATAGCCGGACCTGAACCGGTAGCCACGCAATCCGGAGGTGCCCGCGATATTGACGATCCGACCGGACCCACGCTCGATCAGATAGGGGATGGCGTGTTTGCATGGCAGAAATGTGCCGAGCACGTTCACCTCGAGGATCTTGCGAAACTCGTCCACGGCGTAGTCCTGGGCGGGGGTCTCGATGGGCCCCGTCCCTCCCGCGGTGTTGATCAGAAAGTCCAGGCCGCCGAACGCCTCGGCGGACGCGGCCATCATCGCGGCGACCTGTGCCTCATCCGTCACGTCGCAAGGCACGACGAGCGTCTTCCGGTCGGGGTAGCGACCGGCGATCGCCCCGGCCGCATCGTTCAGGGCGGTGATGTCCCGTCCCACCAGGGTGATGTTGGCGCCATCCCGGGCAAGGCCTTCCGTGACCTTCCCACCGATTCCCTTGGCAGCCCCGGTCACGATCGCAACCTTGCCGCGGTGAATCAGCTCGCCACTCATCGTTCCTCCCTGCTATCGGTACGCCCGGGGCGCGCGGAGAGGGTGCCCCGGTCTGTTCTCGCTCCGATGGCACGCGCGAGATCTCCCCACGCCCGACTCGTCTGGCGGACAAAGTCTTCGGTGTGCTTGGCCGTGAATAGGGCCGACGGTCCGGCCACCCCAATTGCGAAGATCACGTTGCCGATACTGTCGAATATGGGCATGGCGATACCCGAGACACCGACGTCGGTCTCTTCGTCGGACTTCGCCCAACCGACGTCGCGGATTCGCTTGAACTCGGCGAGAATCTCGGTTCGATCGACCAACGTCCTCCGGCAGATGCGTTCGCGGGGTTTGTCCAATACGCGCTCCAGTGCGTTCGCGTCCAGGAACGCGCCGAGGGCCTTTTGTGATGCGCCGGCATGCAGGGGGAGATTTCCCCCAGGGGATACCGATAGCCGCAGCGGTTGGGTGGATTCCACCCGCTCAACGCAGATGCCCCGGTCGTGCTCCTCGTTGAACCCGGTCAGAAGGCTCGTTTCCCCAGTGGTGCGCGCAAGCTCCCGCAACACCGGCAGGGCCTGCGCCCGGACGTCCAGCGCCGCATGCGCATTCTGGCCGAGCAGGAGGGCGGCCGGCCCTAATCGGAACCGCTTCGTATCCGGGTCCTGCCGCAAATATCCGTGTCGCGCGATCGCCATCAAGATGCGATGCACCGTGGGGATTGGTAGGAAGACTTCACGCGCAATCTCCGTGGCCGACCACTCCGGCACCTGCGGCGTGAAGACGGCCAAAATCGCGAATGTTCGGTCCAGCACCTGAAACGACGCGTGGCCCCGTATCTCATTCGGCGGATCTGCCCTGGGACGGGACCGCGCCGGAGCGTTAGACGTCATTACGTGCCCCACAACCGCGTGGCGATACGCCGACCGTTCGAAAACATGTCTGGATGGTCAAGGGTTGAGCCCGCAAAGAACGGCCGGATTGGCTTGCAGCATCTTTTCTAGATATTCCCGCTCGACGCCTTCTTGAAGGAGTGAATAGACCATCATGCGCAAACCCTCCGGATGCGACGGGCCCGAGCCTTGGCCGAGGTCGGACGAGAGAATCAGGTTGTCGCCCTTCATGTCGGTTATCCACGCGGCGAACTCGCCCACCGTCTGCTCGTGAAAGGTCGGCGAAACGCTGGTCAGCGCCACGTACTCGAGATATGCGCCACGGCGGATGAGATCGCGCTGGATGTCGAGTTCGTACTTGGTCAGCGCCCAGTTCACGTGCGTGACGAGGAACTTGCGGAGCCCCTTCTCGATCGCGACGTCCTGCAGCAGGCGGGTTTCATCCAGGCTCAAGTGGCCCGTACACAGACACGCGTCCTCGGCCGCCACCAGCTCGACTATCGTTCGAACATCATCGGTCACCCGGCCGTTCGCATCGAGTATCGTGACCGGGTCGCCCGGCAGTTGCGGCTTCATCCGGCCGATCTGCGGATAGTCGGGCATGCCGAAATAGTGATGATGGTGCGCGGAATGGTTGGTCGGCATCCAGACAATGCGCGTCCCATACTGCAGGGCCGCCTGGACGACATGCGGGTTCAGGCCCCCAACCGACCGGTTCAACACGATCGCGCCGATAGGCTCTAGAGCCGGAAAATCGCGTTTGACATGGTTTGCGCGATGCGTGGTCATGCTGTCGTGATCCTTCAGCACGAACCCACGCATACCAAAGTCCAGCGCGGCCTTCGCGAGATCCGTGTCCCTGATGGGCCGGGGGAACAACGCCGGAGCCGTATGGGCGTGCATATCGATCGCTCGCCTCAAGACTGCGAGATCGGGTCGATCCATCAAGACCTCCGCGATGTCCGCGCCTTCTCGGTAGGTGAGATGACGTTTCAGAGTTTGAAATGGCAGGCTAACATACCGAACGCGGTCCCGTCGATAGGCACTGCAAGCGACATCCCGGCGGCAGGGCCCGCGCCGGCGCGCTGGGATCGAGGAATTGCGAGCGGTGACTTGCCGGATCCTTCGCCAATGGGATCCGCGAGGTCGGGCGGGTGCCGCCTATCGCCTGGCGGCCGCGCCTCGTAGGCGGGTTGCGGCGAGCAGTAGGAACAGTGCGGCCAGGATCGCGGCGATGCCGGCCATGGTCCAGCGGAGCGGCCACAGCATGGTGCCGGGCAGGTAGTCGGTGTACAGGGCGAAGACGTCCCGGGCGTGGGCGCAGCCGAGAAAGCCTTGCTGGTACGCGTTCTGGTAGGCCGGGCTGGATCGCTCGTCCGGACTCACCTCCGCTGTCGCGCCATCGCCTGCGATGCCGACGGCGACGGCGGCCGCGTCGGCCGCCTCGAAGCAAGAGTCCGGGCTGTTGCCCGTCTCATTGTCCTTCGCATCGAGATACCCACCGCCGACGGGCCAGGAGTCGGGGCCCAGATTCGGCGGCGGCGCACCCTGGAGTTGCTGCTCCAGCCCGATCACCTGCCGGCTCGCGGGCAGCGTGTGCGGCTGGATCACGGCCATCCCGGTCACGATCAGGCCGGAGACGATCAGCCCGGAAACCAGGGCAGCGACGGTCGAGCGGGTGACGATGCCGGCGGCGACGGCCACGGCGTAAGCGATCAACCCATGCGCGGCGGGCATGATGCTGCGGGCCACGAATCTGCCGACGTCCAAGCCTTGATGCGCCGAGTAGGCGGCGGTGCCATCGACCCACTCGGTGACGTGGCCGAGCGCCACCAACCCGCCGAGCAGCGGAACTCCGGCCACGATCACCTCGGTAGCCCACCAGCGCCGCCGGCTCACGGATTGGGTCAGCGCGAAAACGTGGGTGCCGCGGGCAAACTCGCGGGCGAACAGCGGCGCACCCACAAACACGGGAAAGGCGATCGACGTCACCACTACGGCGCTGTGCAGCATGTCCAACCAAGACCCGAATCCACCGCTCCACCACAGGTCGTAACCGCCGGACGCCGCGCATCCGATAGAAGCCAGATCACACCCTTCCGCGGCGAACCGGGCAATGACGATTTCTCGGAAGATGACCAGTGCTCCGATGACGAGCGCGAGGGTGACCGCGATTTGGGTTCTGTGCTGCCGCCACGCGACCCACCACATGCCGCTCGGGGCTTTGCCTTTCACGGCCGGCCCATCCGGGCGACGTGCTGACCTCACTGAAGCGGTGCGGTGCCGAGAGGTGGTCATCACAACTGTCCCGTCGAAGTCCAAGCATCTGATGGTGTTCCGCGGTGGTGCCGATGGCGACTCGGACGTCGCGCGACCGAATCGCGGCCGGGTCAGCGTTTGCCAACGGCGGTGCGCAACCGAGCGGCCCCGACTAGCAGGAACAGGGCCGCGAGGATCGCCGCGATGGCCGTCATGGCCCAGCGCAGCGGCCACAGCATGCTGCCCGGCAGGTAGTCGGTGTACTGGGAGGCGATGCCCTTGCCGCGGGCGCAGGCGATGAGTGCCTGGTTGTAGGCGTCCTGGAACTCGGGGCTGCTCTGTAGCTGTTGCTGCTGCGGCGACATCGCAACAGGGCCGCCCCCGGAAGTCGAGCCGTCGGCGGCGGCGCTGTCCGTCATGCCCGCGGCCTTGTTGCCGGCATCAATGGCCGGCTGGAAACAGGATTGCAGCGAGACCCCGGGCATCGACATCCCGCCGGCGTCGAGGTACCCGCCGTCGACGTACCAGGCGTCCGGGTCGTTTTCGAATGGCGATGCGGTGGGGCTGCCCTGAATGGTCGCGGCGATCGGCGTGATCTGGCGGGTCGGGGGCAGCACATCGGGTTTGACGAGGACCATCCCGGCGACGGCGAGTCCCGCGATGATCAGCCCGGAGACGAGCGCAGCGACGGTGGTGCGGGCGACGATCCCGGCGGCGACCGCGACGGCGAACGCAATCAGCCCGTGCGCGGCCGGAATGATGCCGCGGGTGGCGAATTGGTTGATGCCCAACCCGCCGTGCGCGGTGTAGTCGGTGGTGCTGTCGACCCACCCGGTGACGAAGCCGAGCGCGACGAGGCCGGCGAGCAGCGGCACCCCCGCCACGATCACCTTGGCAGCCAACCAGCGTCGCCGGCTCACCGACTGGGTCAGCGCGAATACGTGTGTGCCGCGAGTGAACTCGCGGGTGAAGATCGGCGCACCCGCGAACACGCCGAGAACGATCGGCGCCAGCAGGACCACGTTGTGCAGCAGGCTGTCGAACTTCGCGCCCTCGACGTGACGAGCGCCGAGTCCGTCGATTCGTGCGTCGGTGCCATACTCGCCGACCGCGGCGGCATCGACCTGCTCGTCAACAACGCCGGAGCCGGGCACCGCGGCACCCTCGAACAACTCACGGTCGACGAACTGGCGCAGGCAATGGACCTGAACTTCTTCGGAGTCATCCGCGTGAGCAAGGCCGTGTTGCCGGGGATGCGGGAGGCCCGGGCAGGTCGGATCATCACCGTGACGAGCCTGAACGGCGTGGTGGCCCTGCCGTTCTCCGACGCGTACAACGCGTCCAAGTTCGCCGTCGAGGGCCTGATGGAATCCCTCGCGGCCGTGAGAGCGAGTTCGGCGTGTTCATCTCGGTGCTCGAACCCGGCCCAGTGCAGACCGCGTTCTTCGCCAACGTCGGCGGGCATGTCGGCAACGTCAGCGATGACGATCCCTACCGGGAACTGATCGACCGATTCAACGCCACGATGACGGCCATGGGATCGGCCGGACAATCCGCAGAATCGGTTGCCGATGTGATCTGCGAGATCGCAGTCGACCCATCTCCAGCACTGCGGTACCAGTCGTCGGCACAGTCCCGCGCGATCGCCGCCCGCAAGCTCGTCGATCCCACCGGCGAGAGCGTCCTCGCCGCGACACGCGCACTGCTGCACCCATAATCCCGTCCCCTTTCGGACGCCGCTTCGTGTCCGGGAGAGATCCGGTACACGGGAATTTCAAGATCGAGCGGCCAATGATTGTGGCCGACTGCCCGAGCAGCGCCGTTTACGATTGGTCGGCTTGAAAACGCAGGATGGAGCCATGACGTCACAGATGCGCGCGGTCAGGTTGGATGGGTACGGCGACGTGGGGGTTCTTCAGGTCCGGGAGGTGGACGCCCCTGTTGCGGCACCCGATCAGGTGCTGGTCCAGGTGGTGGCCACGTCGATCAATCCGGGCGAGGCCTCGATTCGGAACGGGGCTATGGACCCTGAGCGGTCCGCGGTGTTCCCGATGGGCGAAGGCAGCGATTTCGCCGGCCGCATCGTCGATCTCGGGGTCGAGGTAACCGGCTGGAATATTGGGGCCGAGGTCATCGGCTGGTCGGACCTGCGCTCCGCGCACGCCCAGTACGTCGCGGTTCCGGCAGCGCAGATCACCCGCCGTCCCGAGCAGGTGCCCTGGGAGCAGGCGGGCAGCCTGTACGTCGCCGGCGGCACCGCCGTCACAATGCGCGACGCAATATCGGTGCATTCGGGCGAGACGGTGGTGGTGACAGCCGCGGCGGGCGGCGTGGGCTCGATCCTGACTCAACTTCTCGTGCACTCTGGCGCTCGGGTGCTCGGCGTGGCCGGCCCGGACAACGATGCCTGGCTGGGGGGCGTCGGCGCCGAGCCGGTGAACCGGGGCGCGGATCTGGTCGAGCGACTGCGGGCCGCCGCACCCGCTGGGATAGCGGCCTTCTTCGACTGCTTCGGGAAGGGCTACACCGATTGTGGCCTGGAGCTCGGCGTCCCGGCGGAACAGGTGGTCACGATCGCCGACTTCGAAGCCGCCCGGCGGAACGGCACCCGGGTCGTGTTCGGGTGGCAGCACACCACGGCGAGCACGTTAGCCGATCTGGCCGGGATGATCGCAAACGGCGACCTCAAGGTGCCAGTTGCGGCGACCTACCCCCTGGAAGAAGTGCGGGCGGCATACACCGCCCTTGCCGAACGACGCACCCGCGGCAAGATCGTCTTGCTCCCGTGACCCACCTCATCAGGGCCCGGTCGAACAGACGCCACCGGCAACTCCCCCACATCCTCGGTTCAGGATCCGCTCAGACGGCCAAACTAAGTCGGTAGTCGAACGATCTTGACCGTCCCGTAGGACGCACCGTGGCGGAATGCCTCAGCGGTGTCCCAAGGGATCCGTGAGCGGGACCGGCGCCTGTTCGCGGGTCGTACGGTCTGTACAGAGTGGGTAGTATGAAGGTATGTTCGAGGTCGGAGTGACCGAAGCCCGCGACCAGCTGGGCCAGTTGGTGAGTCTCGTTGGAGTCGCTGGCCGCGGCGCCGGGCCGGCTGGAGACGGTGCTGATCGGCAGGGTCAGCGTCGTCACCGTCATCTCGCTGATCGGACTGGTGCTGTCCGCCCTCACCGCCTGGGTGATCTTCGGCATCACCCCGGTAGTTCGGGCGCCGCTACCACTGGTGGTCGCGGTGTTGTGCACCGCCGCCGCAACACTCGGCACGGCGCTGCTGTTCTCGGTGTTCTTCGTCAACTCGAGATCGCCGCGGATCTTCCAGAACGCCATCCCGGTGTGGCGCGGCGTACTGCGGCAGGTGGGACCGGCCGATTTACAAGGCGCTCGGCATGCGCCTGCCCACGGGCGAAAACCGAAGCCAGCGCTCAACATACAAGTCCATCCCGTCGCGCTGGTGGGCCGGCCCACTACCGGGTCACTCGTAGTGGGTCCACATTCGCAGCACATGCACCACGCGGGCGTCTGGGAGAACCTCGTAGACGAGACGATGCTGGATGATGATACGTCGCGAGTAGCACCCGGCGAGATCGCCGACCAGCTTCTCGAAGCGCGGCGGCGCCGTGAACGGATCGTCCGCGATCACATCGAGGAGTCGCTGAGCGCGCGGCTTGAGCCCGGATGCCGCCAGGTTCTTGGCGTCCCTTTGGGCCAGCCGTGAGTAGACCAGCGTCCAGCCGCTCACCAATCGAGCTCCTGCGATCCCGCCTCGACACCCTCAGCGCGAGCAGCGCGGATCGACTCGGTGAGCCCAGGAACTGACGCCAGGAACAACGTCTCTTGGATTGCCTGCCAGTCTTCCTCTCCGACCAGCACGGCATTGCCACGCTGCCCCGTGATGGTCACCGGTTGGGAGTCCTCGTTCACCTGATCAATCAGGCGGTACAGATGGGCTCGTGCTGAGGTTGCGCTCGTTGCAGTCACGTTCAACACCTCCACCGCAAGCGTACGCTATTACGTACGGACCGGCAATATCACGAAAGGCGATGAATCCGTTCACATCACTGGAACCATGAGTCTCCGTAGCCGAACGACCCCACGGTGACGAAATCCCGGGACGAATCGGGCACTGCTTCAAGATCGCTGGATCGCCGCATCGGGATCCCGCTACGGGACGCGATGTTCAGGCTCCGGGGCGTTCGTCGAGAAGGTGACGCAGTTGTTCGGTTGCGGCGCGGAGGTCGCGCTCCCATCTGTCCGCGTCAGGGTTGTGGGTACCGGCTTCGGCCCGGTCGAGTTGCTCGATCATCCAAGCGCGGGCAAGGACACTGGGTTCGATGCCCCGTGCCTCGGCAATTCGCCGCAGTTGGGCGATGCGTTCGGTCGGCAGTCGCAGCCCGTACACGGCCTGGCCGCCGTTCGGACGACGACGCCGGTAGGCCAGCTTCGCGTCGCGAGTCGCTTCGGCGCGGTCGGCTTCAGCCGACAGCCTCTCCAGGAGGTCAGGATTCTGGTTCGTCATCGTTGTTCTCCTGTTCGTCGTCGCTGTCGCTGTAGGCCCGCTGCTGCCTCTGGTTGGCCGGCCACGCCGTGGCAATGTGCCAGTGCCCGCTCGGCGGGTGCTGATCGGGGATGAGCACAATGACCAACACCCGGGCAGCGGTCGCTGAATAGCCGATGACGCGGATCGCCTCGCACCTAGGAGCGTGGGTCAGTAAGGGTTCAGGCCGCTGCCCGTAGCGTTGGAGGTTGT
>CAZUXD010000034.1:0-43035 GCA_964624455.1 uncultured Actinomycetes bacterium
CGGCCTCCAGCTCTACCCCCCCACCCCATGACCCACGGACATCCCGGAAGCGCCCGAATCTACGACAAACCGGCCACCCCGTTCGACCGGCTCGTCGCGACCGGGATCCTCTCCCCGGCGCAGCAGGCCGAGATGACCGCTTACCGCGACAGTCTCAACCCGCTCGACCTCGCCCGCCGCATCACCGAGCTGCAGAACAAGCTGATCGAGCTGGCCAAGGACAAGACCGACCGGATGCGCGACAAGCTCGAACACGCCCTGCCCGACACCGACGCCGGGATCAAAATCCAGGAAGCCAGCTAGCTCATTTCGCGGGCATTCCTACCTGAGGCACGACTCAATTTTCGCGGGCAACTTGACATGAGGCACCTCGGGTTGTTCGCAAGGTTGCGCCCGTGCGACCGTCACGTGAACGATTCTTGGCCGCTTGCTTCGATCGAACGGTCATCGGCGTGGCACGCTGAAGAAGGCGCCGAACACGGCGCCGCCGGGCGGCGAAGATCGGCCGGCGACGACGATGACGGAGTTTCGTCGCGGAAAGGGCGGTCCGCCATGGGCGCGGTGATGCGGCTGATGAACCGAATCGTGGCCTATCTGGCCCGGCGCAGGGTCGACCGTGACGAGGGCCGGCGCCGGTAGGCGCCGGGAGGTTCGCCAGGCTCCGTCACCTTCGACCTGTCACCTTCGACCTGTCACCTTCGGCCCGTCACCTTCGGCCGGCCATCCGCGGTCGGTCGTCTTCGGTCGATCAGGGTGGGCACCCGGCCGGCCGGTAACCTCGCGACCATGACCGTCAGTTCGGCAGCCCCGGCTTCTACGATCACCGCGATTTCCGACCGGTTCGTCGCCGATCTCTGCCGAAGAAGCCCGATGACGGCGATCTGGCTGGGGCGGGCCCGACCGGACGACCCCCGGCTCGACGACCTCTCACCGGACGGCCTGCAGGACCTGCGCGAGCTCCAGGCCCAGGCGGTCGCGGACGTGCGCGCCGCGCCATCTACCGGGACGGGCGACGACATCGCCCGCGAGGTCCTCACCGAACGACTCGGCGTGGAACTGGACAAGCTCGACAGCGGTTGGGCGCACGCCGAACTCAACGTCATCGCCTCCGCCGTGCAGCACGTCCGCATGGTCTTCGACATGATGCCTACCGCGACCGACGACGACTCGGCCGCGATCGCGGCCCGGATGGGCGCGGTGCCCGACACGCTCGACGGCTACCGGCAGAGCCTGCGCTTCGCGGCCGACCGAGGCAGGGTCGCCGCCGCCCGGCAGGTCGACAAGTGCGCGGCACAGTGCGCCACTTACGCCGGGACCGGCTCGGAAGCTGGCTTCTTCTCGCAGTTCGCGGCGTCGGCGGGGCGGGACGGCGCTCTCGGTGCGGCGCTGGCCAAGGGCGCGGCGGCGGCCGATGCGGCGTACGGGGAACTCGGCCGCTTCCTGACCGAAGAGCTCCGCGGCAGGGCGCCGGAGCAGGACGCGGTGGGCCAGGAGCGGTACTCGTTGGCCTCCCGGGACTTCCTGGGCGACGCGGTCGACCTGCGCGAGACCTACCGCTGGGGATGGCAGGAGTTCCTGTCCCTACAGGCGGAGTTGAACGCGGTGGCCGACCGGATAGCCCCCGGCGAGGGGCCCGCCGCGGCGGCCGCCGCCCTGGACGCGGATCCCGCCCATCAGGTGCACGGCATCGAGGCGCTCGTGGAGTGGATGCAGGGCCTGTCGGATGCGGCGGTCGAGGAGCTTGGCGGCGCCCATTTCGACATCGCGCCGCCGATGCGCACCTTGGAATGCAAGATCGCACCGCCGGGCGGCGGGCTGGGCGCCTACTACACCGGCCCGAGCGATGACTTCTCACGCCCGGGCTGCATGTGGTGGTCCGTCGAACCCGGCCGGCAGGACTTCTCCACGTGGCGCGAGACCACCATCGTCTACCACGAGGGCGTCCCGGGCCACCACCTGCAGATCGCGACCGCCACCTTGCAGAAGGATCACCTCAACGACTTCCAGCGCCTCATGGCGGGGACCTCCGGACACGCCGAAGGCTGGGCGCTGTACGCGGAGCGGCTGGTGCGGGAACTGGGCTATCTGGACGACGACGGGGTGCTGCTCGGCCTGCTGGACTCGCAGCTCTTCCGGGCGGCCCGCGTCATCGTCGACATCGGCATGCACCTTCAGCTCGCGATACCGCCCGAAGCGGGATTCGGGGACGGCCGCCGGTGGAGCCCCGAACTGGCCCTGGAGTTCCTGACGACGAGGACGATCACCGATCCGGCGCGGTGCCGGGACGAGGTGGACCGCTACCTCGGCTGGCCGGGCCAGGCCCCCTCCTACAAGGTCGGGGAGCGGGTCTGGCTGGCCGGGCGCGAAGCGGCGCGGCGGCGGCACGGAAAGGGTTTCGACCTCAAGGCGTTCCACACCGCGGCGCTGAACATGGGGGGCATGGGGCTCGGGCCGCTCGCCCGCCGACTGGCGACCCTGTAGGCCGCGCGGCCGGCCCCCTGGATCGCGATGACCTCAGCGTTCGCGTCGGCGCCCGTGCTGCTCGCCGCCCTGTTCGGGCTGGCCGCGGCCGCGCCGTGGCTGGTCGGACGCCTGGGCCGCGCCGCGCTACCCGTGCTGGCGCTGGCGCCGGCGGCGCTGGCCATCTGGTTCGTGACGATGCTTCCGAGCCTTGCCCGCGGGGGCGAGTTCCACAGCCGGGTCGGCTGGGCGCCGGGCCTCGGGCTCGCCCTCGACCTGCGGCTCGATGCCCTCTCCGGCGTCATGTGCCTGGTCGTCACGGTGGTCGGCACCGCGGTGCTGGCCTACTCGGCGCGGTACTTCCCGCCGAACGACGACGGCCTGCCGAAATTCGCCGGATCGCTGTTGGCGTTCACCGCGGCGATGCTCGGCACCGTGCTGGCCGACAACTTGATCCTGCTGGTCATCTTCTGGGAGTTGACGGGCCTCAGTTCGTACCTGCTCATCGCGCACCGGGTGCGCAAGAAGTCGTCCCGGATCGCCGCGTCGCAGGCGTACATCGTCACCTCCGCCGGCGGGTTGGCGATGCTGCTCGGCGCGATCCTGCTGGGGGTGCGTGGGGGGTCGTTCCGCATCTCCGAAATCCTGGCGAGCCCGCCGACCGGCCCTTGGGTGGTCGCCGGGGTCGCGCTGCTCGTGGTCGGCGGGATCAGCAAGTCCGCGATCGTGCCGTTCCACTTCTGGCTGCCCGGCGCGATGGCTGCGCCCACGCCGGCCAGCGCCTACCTGCACGCCGCGACCATGGTCAAGGCCGGCATCTACCTCTTCGCCCGGTTCGCACCGGCGTTCGCCGCGCTGGGATTCTGGCGACCGGTCCTCGTGGTGCTGGGCGGCGTCACCATGCTCGCCGCCGGCGGCGCCGCCCTCGTGCAACGAGATCTCAAGCTGCTCTTGGCATATGGCACGGTCTCCCAACTGGGCCTGATGGCCATGCTCACCGGTGCGGGCAACCCCGGGGCGCTGCTGGCGGCGGCGGCCATGCTGATCGGCCATGCGACCTTCAAGAGCGCCTTGTTCTTCGTCGTCGGCATCATCGACACCCGGGCGGGGAGCAGGGATCTGACCGAACTGTCCGGGCTCGGCCGGCGCCTGCCGCTGATCGCGGTGCTCGCCGCGCTCGCCGCGCTGTCGATGGCCGGCCTACCGCCCATGGTCGGCTTCGTCGCCAAGGAGGCCGGCTACGCGGGCCTGCTCGCCGGCGGCGCCGCGGGCACCTTCGGGGCCGTGCTGGCGACAGCCGGGTCGGTGTTGACGGTCGCCTACACAGCGCGGTTCCTATGGGGTGCGTTCGCCAGCAAACCCGGTGTGCCGCTGCGGAGTCCGGTCTCCGAACCGGAACGGGCCGCGGCGTGGATGACGGTGCCCACCGCCGCGCTGGTGGCCGTCGGGTTGCTCCTCGGTCTGGCGCCCGGCCCGATGGAGGATCTGTTGCGCGCCTATGCCTCCACCGCCGGCGCGACGGGTGAAGGCGCGCTCGCGCTCTGGCACGGCTTTACGACTCCGGTTGCGCTGACAGCCATCTCGGCGGTGGTGGGGCTCGCCGTGTTCGCGGCGCAACGCGCGTACGAGCGCCGTCGCGGCGCCGTGTTCGGTCCGGGTCGGCCGGCCGGGGCCGGGTACCGGCTGCTGACCGCGGGCGTCGACCATCTCGCGATGCGGGTGACGGCGGGGACGCAGCGAGGCTCGCTGCCGGTCTCGCTCGGCGCGATCCTGGTGGTGCTGGTCGCCTTCCCGGGGACGGTGCTCGCGACGTCCGGGCTGCGTCCCGGGTCCGTGGTGGCGACCGCGGCGCCGTCCCAGGCCGTCGTGGCAGCGGCGGTCGTCGCGCTGGCGGTGACGGTGATCCGGGCGCGGCGCGCGCTCGCGGCGTTGCTGCTGGTCGGCGGCGTCGGGTACGCGATCGCGATCCTGTACGTGCTGCGCGGCGCGCCCGACCTTGCGCTGACGCAGATCCTGGTGGAGACGATCACGCTGATCGTGGCCGTGCTGGTCGTCGTCCGGATGCCGGCGGCGGCGCTGTCCACCCCCCGCAGCGGCCCGGCCGCCCACGGTGTGCGGGTTGCGCTGTCCGTGTGCGTCGGGGCGCTGATGACGGCGCTGGCCCTGCTGGTCCCGGGGCAGCGGCGCGCCGCGCCGATCTCGGCGGACCTGGCGCCCGATGTGCTGGCGCACGGGGGCGGCCACAACGTGGTCAACGTGATCCTGGTCGACGTGCGGGCCTGGGACACCTTCGGCGAGATCTCGGTCCTGGTGGTGGCGGCCGTCGGCGTGTCCAGCCTGATCTTCCTCCGCAACCCCTTCATGAACCGGCGCAACCGGCGCCTGGCGCCGCCGCTCGCCCCACCGGTGGCGCCCGGTCCGTCCGCCTGGTTGGCGACCGATCTGGCGCCCCGCCGCTCGTTGTTGCTGGAGGTCGCCACCCGGCTGGTGTTCCACCTGATCGTGATCTTCTCGCTGTACGTGCTCTTCGTCGGGCACGACGAACCGGGCGGTGGCTTCGCCGCCGGCCTGATCACCGGTATCGCCCTGGTGCTGCGGTATCTCGCGGGCGGGCGCCACGAACTCGCCGAGGCGGCCCCGATCGACGCGGGCGCCGTCATGGGGCTGGGTTTGGTGGTCTCGGCGGCCATGGCCATTGCCGGGATGGTCGCCGGGGACGCCGCGTTCGCATCGGCGATCCTCACGGCGCATGTGCCGCTGATCGGCGAGGTCTCCTTCGTCACCTCCACGATCTTCGACATCGGGGTGTACCTGGTGGTGGTCGGCGTCGTCATGGAGATCCTGCGCAGCGTGGGCGGGGAGCTCGACCGGCAGTCGGAGGTCGCGGCGCGGCGGGCGCACCGATCCGGTCGGGCGGTTCGCGGATGACCGCCGACGTGGCACTCGCCCTGACGATCGGCGTGCTGTTCGCGGCCGGGGTGTACCTGATGGTCTCCAAGAACCTGATCAAGGTGACGTTGGGCTTCCTGCTGATCGGGCACGGCACCAACCTGCTGCTGCTGGCAGCCGGAACCTGGGGCGACGCACCGATTCTCGGCCAGACCTCCGGACCTGCAGGCCAGGCCGATCCGCTGCCGCAGGCGTTCGTGCTGACCTCGATCGTGATCACCCTGGCGGTGAGCTGTTTCCTGCTGGCGATGGTGTATCGCGGATACCTGCACACCCGCGGCGCGGAGCTTCACGACGACCCCGACGACGTGCTCACCGACGCCGAACCTGGCGGTGCGGAATGACCGCGCTGTTGCCGCTGTCGGTGATCCTGCCGCTGCTGGGCGCGGGCCTGGCACTGAGCTTTCGACGACAACCGAACGCGACGCGCGCGATCTCGGTGACCACGCTGGCCGGCCAGCTCGGCGTCGAATGCGCCATGGTGATCGACGTCGACGCCTCCGGACCGATGGTGATGCACGTCGGCGGTTGGGTGGCGCCGGTCGGCATCACGATGGTGGCGGATCGGTTCGCCGCGATCCTCATGGTGGTCTCCACGGTCGTCACGCTCGCGGTGCTGATCTACTCGATCGCCCAGCAGCGCGGCGGGCCGCGGCGGGACGGCCCGGCCGTCGCGTTCCATCCGGCGATGCTGATGATGGCGGCGGGCGTGTCCAACGCGTTCGTCGCCGGGGACCTGTTCAACCTGTTCGTCAGCTTCGAACTCCTGCTGACGGCGAGCTATGTCCTGCTCACGCTCGGCGGCACGCCGGAGCGGCTGCGGGCCGGCGCGCCGTATCTCGTGGTCTCGCTGCTGTCGTCGGTGATCTTCCTGTCGGCGATCGCGCTGGTGTACGCGGCGACCGGAACGGTCAACCTGGCGGACCTGGCGGGAAAGCTCGCCGGTCTGCCGCCCGGGGTGGTCGCGGTCCTGCAGGCCCTGCTGCTGCTGGCCTTCGGCATCAAGGCGGCGGTGTGGCCGATGTCGGCGTGGCTGCCGGACTCCTATCCCAACGCGCCGTCCCCGGTGGCGGCCGTCTTCGCCGGGCTGCTCACCAAGGTCGGCATCTACGCCATCATCCGCACCCAGACGCTGCTCTTCGGCGCGCGGGGATTCACCACCCTGCTGATGTACGCAGCGCTGGCCACGCTGCTGGTGGGCGTCCTCGGCGCGATCGCGCAGGCGGACATCAAGCGGATGCTCTCCTTCACGCTCGTCTCGCACATCGGCTACATGCTGTTCGGGGTCGCGCTCGGGTCCCTGGCCGGGCTGACCGCCACCGTGTACTACGTGCTGCACCACATCCTCGTTCAGACGGGCCTCTTCCTGGCCGCGGGGCTCATCGAACACCTCCGGGGAACCACCGTCGTCGCCCGCCTCGGAGGGCTCGCGCGGGCGTCGCCCATGCTGGCGCTGGTGTTCTTCGTCCCCGCGATGAGCCTGGCCGGGGTGCCGCCGCTACCCGGTTTCCTGGGGAAGGTGGGCCTGTTCCAGGCGGGGCTCGGCGACGGCCGGGTCCTGCCTGTGGTCGTGGTGGCCGGTGGGACCGTGACCAGCCTGTTGACGCTCTACGCGATCGTGCGCATCTGGGGCCGGGCGTTCTGGCGACCGACGCCGCAGCCGCAGGCGGCCGCCGCGGGTCCGTCGCCCGTGTTGGGAGACGCTGTGGGCCGAGCCCGCGAGGTGATCCGTCCGGTGACCGGCGCACCGGCCGGTCCGGCGGTTTTCGGTGCGGAACATGCGGTTTCGCCTGCGGGGCAGACAGCCTCCGGTGCGGGCGTGGGGACGGCCGGTCCGCAAACGTCCGCGCCGGCGACCGGGGGGTCGCCGGCCATCGGCGTCGCCGACGCGGCGCCGAACCCTGCTGCGGCGGGGCCCGTTCGCCGCCGGATGCCGCTTGGCATGTTGGGCGCCACGGCGGCCGTGGTGCTGTCCGGTGTGATGCTGACGGTCGCTGCCGGCCCGGTGTACGACTTCGCCGGACGGGTCGCCGGCGACCTGGCGCATCCCGCGAGCTACGTCACCGCCGTCCTGGGCCGGCCATGACGGCACAGCGCTCTGCACCGTCCCGCCCACGGCGTCGTTGGGGGGCACTGCGTCGTTGGGGGGCACTGCGTCGTTGGCGAACACAGTGGCGTGCGCACCTGATGGCCGGCGCGGCGTTGCTGGCCGTCTGGCTGGCGCTGTGGGGTCGCGCATCGGTGCCGCTGGTCGGCGCCGGCATCGTGCTGTCGGTGTTGGTCCTGGTGCTCTTTCCGTTGCCGCCGTTGCAGTTCTCGTTCGGGTTGCACCCGTGGCGGGCACTGCTGCTGGCCGCGCGCTTCGCAGTCGATGTGGTCGCCGCGAGCCTGCAGGTCTCCTACCTGGCACTCCGGCCGACGCCCCCGACGACCGATGTGCTGACCGTCTCGTTGGCCAGCGACTCCGACCTCATCCAGCACCTGACCGCCCTGGCAGTCTCGCTGGTGCCGGGCAGCCTGATCATCGACGCCGACCCGGAAGAACGCACCCTGACCATCCACGTGCTCTATCCGGCACCGCGCGCGCCTGGTGCGTTCGCCAATAGCGTGCTGCGCCAGGAGGCGCGTATCCGCGCCGCGCTCGGCGACGGCCCGGCCGACCGTCGCCCGGCCGGGAGCGCGACGGCAAGGAACCATCCGGAGGAGCCATGACCGTAACGATCGTCATCGCCGCTTGCCTGTTCGGGCTGGGGGCCGCCACCGCGGCCATCCGGCTGGTGCGCGGACCCACCCCCATCGATCGGACCGCCGCGCTGGACGTGCTGCTGGCCATCCTGGTGGGGATCATCGTGCTGCTGGCCGCGGTGCAGGCCAGCAGCATCACCCTGGTGGTCGCCGTTGTCGTCGCGCTCCTGGGTTTCGTCAGTTCGGCCGGCGTTGCCCTGCTGCTGTACCGGGAACGCCGGTGAGCGCGGCGACGCGGGCCGGCCGGTGGGCGCGATGAGCGCGACGGACATCGCGGCCGGCGCGTGCCTGATCGCCGGCGCGGCGCTCAGCGCGCTCGCCGGATTGGCCGTGCTGCGCTTCCCGGACACCGCATCGCGGGTGCATGCGGCCACCAAACCGCAGGTGCTCGGTATCGTGCTCTTGATGATCGGCCTCGGCATCCGCCTCGGCACGATCGCGGTGATCGGCGAGTTGGTGTTGATCGTCGTTCTGCAGTTGCTCACCGCCCCGGTGGCGGCGCACCTGACGATTCGGCAGGCACAGCGGCAGCGGCACCCGGACGAGCCCCCGCGGGGGACGGATCGGGCGGGTCCGCCGGACTCGACCCGGTAACGTCGAGGGCGATGCAGGGCACTGCGCGGCGCGGTCGCCGTGCCGGTCGGCCCGGCACGCCGACGGCCGAACGGGGGTTGCCGTGCGCCGACCGCAAGCTCTGACGCCGCCGGGCGGCAACCACGCGGCCGACCGCGATGATCACGTCGCGGGCCTGCGCGATCTGCGGCAGCAATTGGACCTGCTGGACGTGCCCGGGGTGGTCGACGAACTCGGTCGCCTCGACCGCATCGACCGAGCCGCCGCCTTCCGGGTGCTCGACAAGGACAGAGCCCTTGCCGTTTTCGAAAACCTGGACCCGCCGCTTCAGGGCGAGTTGTTGGACGCGCTCGCGCAGTCCGCCACGACGGAACTGTTCACCGGGCTCGATCCGGATGACCGGGCGCTGCTGCTGCCCGAACTGCCTGCCAAGGTGGTGGCCCGCCTGCTCTCGGGGCTGAACCCGCATGAGCGCGCCATGACGGTCGAGCTGCTCGGCTATCCGCCGAGGTCGGCGGGCCGGCGGATGTCGCCGGAGGTGGTGTCCGTCCCGCAACAGGCAAGCGCCGGCGAGGCGTTGGAGCGGATCCGGGCTCGCGGCGCCCATGCCGAGACGATCTACACCATCCCGGTGGTCGCGGCCGGCCGCCGGGTCGTCGGGGTGGTGTCGTTGCGGCAGTTGCTGCTCGCCGATCCGGCGACCCCCGTGGTCGAACTGGCCAACGATCCGGTGACGGTCTACGCGCTGGACGATCAGGAGGCGGCGGCCCGGGTGGTGCGGGACAACGGGATGATCGTTCTTCCCGTGGTGGACCAGGAGGATCGCCTGTTGGGTGTGCTGACCGTCGATGACGCGATGCGCGTGCTCCAGGCATCCGAGGACGAGGACGCCGCGTGGGTGGGCGCCACGGCCCCGCTCCGCCGGCCCTACCTGAGCGTCGGCCCGCTGGCACTGGTCCGCGGCCGGGTCGGGTGGCTGCTGGTGCTCGTCGCGGCGGCCACCCTGACCGTCAACGTGCTCGACCACTTCCAGGACATGATCGATCACGTGGTGGCGTTGGCGCTGTTCGTCCCGCTGCTGATCGGAACCGGCGGCAACGCCGGGGCGCAGACCGCCACCACCGTGGTACGTGCCATGGCGGTGGGCGACGTGCGGACCCGGGATGCCTTCCGGGTGATCGCCCGCGAGTTCTTCACCGGCGCCCTGCTCGGGATCAGCCTGGCGGCCGTCGGGGTGGTGCCGGCCGCGCTATTCGTCGGCTGGCCCGTCGCGACGGTGGTCGCGGTGTCCGTGGTGGCGGTGTGCGTCCTCGCGACGACGGTGGGCTCCGCCATCCCGATCATCACCCGGATGCTGGGCGTGGACCCGGCGGTGGTCAGTGCGCCGTTCATCTCCACCGTGGTCGACGCGACCGGCCTGGTGGTCTACTTCGTCGTGGCGCGACTGATATTGGGACTCTGACCGGCCGCCGGCAGCGGCAGTGTCCGACCCAGGACCGCGAACCGGCGGGCGTCCCCGCTGAACAGGAAGTTGCGCAGCACGTCTTCGAACCCGAGCCGCCGGTACAGCCGCCACGCGCGGCTCTCACCCTCGGGTGTCGACAGCAGGACCCGGCGCGCCGTCACCGGTTCCAACAGGTGCCGCAGGGTTGTCTCGCCGAGCCCCACGCCCTGCCGCTGGGGCCGGACGTGCAGTTCGGTGAGTTCGAAGTAATCGGCCAGCCACGGCTGGTCAGGACAGGGCCGGTGGGAAAGACCGCGCTGCACCTCGGTGCACCACCACTGCCCGGGGCGGCCGCGGTAGCCGTAGGACATCGCGACCACCCCGCCGTCCACGTCGGTGGCGGTCACGCAGCGGAACTCGGGCCGCCGCGAATGATCGGCCCACAGGGGGGTCCTGGCTTCGGCGGTGCCGGGTGGATACTCCATGGCCGCGACGTAGATGTCCAGCAGGATCGGCAGGGCGGCCCGGAACGCCTCCGGGCCGAGCTCGGCGTACTGAACCGTCATGGCCACGCATTGTCCTCCTGCGCGACCGCCGCGGGCGTTCCCGCGGTGATCTTCAGCAATTCGTCGTAGCTGGTGGCAAAGACCGCGTTCTGGTGCCCACCGGCGGCCCAGATCTGCGGATACCGCGCCAACGCGACGTCGACCACCGTCCGCAGGGGTTGCGGGTGGCCGACCGGTGCGACGCCGCCGATCACCTGGCCGGTGTGCCGGCGCACGAACGCGGCGTCGGCACGGTCGATCCGTGCCATGCCGAGCGTCCTTGCAAGCAGCGCGGTGTCCACCCGGTGCGCGCCGGAGGCCATGACCAGCAGCGGTTCGCCGTCCGCGTCGAACACCAGGCTGTTCGCGATGGCGCCGACCGGGACGCCGAGCTGCTCGGCGGCCAGCGCGGCGGTCCGCGCCGAAGAGTCCAAACGGCGGATCGGGGTGGTGATGCCCGCTCGGGCCAGCGCGGCCGCAACGCGTTCGGTAGCAGGATCCATGCGGACCATCACATCATGCGCGAGCCCGGCTCCCTGTCGGGTCCGGGCGTTGTCGGACCCCCGGCGTAGTATCGAACGCAGGTTCGAGAGAGAGGTGAGGTGAGCTACCGCATGAGAACCATCGCGACAACTGCGCCGGCGCCGGCAGGGGCGCTGATGCCGGCGGCGACAGCCAGGGTGGCTGCAGTGCCAGCAGCGTCTGCAGTGCCGGCGGCGACAGCAGTGCCGGCGGCGACAGCCAGGGTGGCTGCAGTGCCAGCAGCGTCTGCAGTGCCGGCGGCGACAGCAGTGCCGGCGGCGACAGCAGTGCCGGCGGCGACAGCAAGGGTGGCTGCAGCGCCGGCAGGGTCCGCAGTGCCGGTGGCGACAGCGGTGCTCGCGCCGGCCGGGTGCCCGCCGGCCGATTCGGCACCGCGACGGCGTCCGGTTCCGGTGCCGGCCGAGTGGGGACGGGTCGGCACGTCTGCACTGTCCGCACGGCCGGCCCCGTTGCCGCGGACCTGCTTCGACCTGATGGCCGACGCCGGCCGGGCGCTGGGCCGGGCGATCGGCGAAACGGTCCCCGAGGATCGGTTCGCTGCGGCGCACCTGGCCGCCCTGCGCGGCGCGGCGGCCGTCCTTGCCGCCCGAGCACGTCCGCGCCGCGCCGCACGCCGTAGCGCGTGGGACCTGCTGTCCGGTGTGGCGCCGGAACTGGCCGAATGGGCGGCGTATTTCGCCGCCGGTTCCGCGAAGCGCCAGGCGGTGGAGGCCGGCGTGCCGACGCGGATCTCCGCGCGGGAGGCCGACGACCTGGTACGGGAGGCGGCCGTGTTCCTCGACCTGGTGGACCGGGCGCTGCTCGCGGCGTGACGGATAGGCTCTGCGGTGTCGGCAGGAGGCTCGGATGACGGACATTTCGCCGGACCCCGTTGGCCAGGTGCTGGCGGAGTTCGTCGCGGCGCACCCGGGCGCCGAGGTGTTGGACATCGGCGGTGGTAGTGGCGCCCGCGCCGTGCCCCTGGCGATGTCGGGATGCCGCGTGCTGGTCGTGGACTCGTCGACCGATGCGCTCGCCAGCCTCGGCCGACGCGCGCAGGAGGCCGGCGTGTCCGATCGGGTCCGCGCGTTGCAGGCCGACGCGGACCGCTTGGACGTTGTGCTGCCGCCCGACAGCGCGGACCTGATCCTCTATCACCACGTGGTCCAGGACGTCGAGGATCCGCAGCGGTCGCTGGCAGCGGCCGTCCGGATACTCCGGCCGGGCGGGCGGCTGTCGGCGCTCGTTCCCGGTCGGCTGTCCCTCGTGCTCATCGAAGCGCTCGCCGGTCGGTATGAGGAAGCAACCGCAATCCTTGACCAGGAACCGGACAGCGATCGCCGCTACGACGCGCCGTCGCTGCAGGCCCTGCTGGAAGGCGCCGGGCTGGCCGTCGAGTCGATCACCGGGGTCGGTGTCGTCAGCGCGCTCGCGACAGGGCCGGGCCGGTCCGATCCCGGCCTGCAGATCCTCGAGGCGAGGCTGGGGCATCATCACGTCCTGGGCCAGATCGCCGGCGAGTTGCACGGCATGGGCATCCGCCCGGCGACCTGACGGCGCACCGCCGATCGCGAGGAGTCCCGTGGGCCAGCAGGCGGCGCATCGCCGCATCACCGAAGACATCGACGCGGTGGACGACACCCGTTGCACCATCCTGCATGTCGATATGGACGCATTCTTCGCCGCGGTGGAGTTGCGCCGACGCCCGGACCTCGCCGGTCGCCCCATGATGGTCGCGGGCACCGGCGCCCGCGGGGTGGTGCTGTCGGCCACGTACGAGGCTCGGGCATACGGCATCCGGTCCGCGATGCCGACCGGGCGCGCGGTGGCGCGCTGCCCCGGCATCCTGGTGCTGCCGCCCGACCATGGGGCGTACCGGGCAGCTTCGGAGGCGTTGATGTCGCTGCTCGGCACGTTCAGCGCAGTGGTGGAACCACTCTCGGTGGACGAGGCGTTCCTGGACGTCTCCGGTGCGCGACGCAGCCTTGGCAGGCCGGTTGCCATCGCGGCCGCCATCCGGACGCGGATCCGGAGCGAGCTCGCCCTGACGGCCACCGTCGGCCTGTCGTCCACCAAGTTCGTGGCCAAGCTCGCCTCGTCGCTGGCCAAGCCCGACGGGTTACTGGTCGTCCCGCCGGGCGGGGTGGCGGACCTGCTGCGCCCGCTGCCGGTGGGTGCGCTGTGGGGAGTCGGGCCGCAGATGGCGGCTCGCCTGTCCGCGCTCGGGCTCACGACGGTGGCCGAGATCGCCGACACCGATCCGGCCGCGCTGGGCCGGGCGATCGGACCCACCTGGGCGCACAGGCTGCACGATCTGGCGAACGGGGTCGATCATCGCGCGGTCATGCCGGCGGCGGCCGAGGTGAGCATCGGCGCCGAGCAGACCTACGCGATCGACCTGTCCGAACCGACGGACGTGCGCCGGGCGCTGTTGGAGCTGTCCCGCAAAGCCTCGCGGCGTGCCCGGCGAGCGGGCATGGCCGGCAAGACGGTCGTGCTCAAGGTCCGGTTCGATGATTTCACCACGGTTACCCGGTCCGAGAGCGCAAGCACTGCAACCGATCAGGACCGGGAGGTGTACGCGGCGGCGTTGCGGAACTGGCACCGCCTGGGCAGTGGGCGACGGCCCGTGCGGCTGCTCGGCGTCCGGCTGGAGGGCCTGGTGCGCGCGGGTGCGCTGTCGCACCAGTTGGAACTGGGAGCCGATCCGGATCGGCCCGGTTGGCGCGCTGCGCAGGAGGCGGTCGACGCGATTGCCGAGCGGTTCGGCACAGCCGCGCCACGGCCCGCGACGCTGCTGCCGCCGGGAGGCGGGATGCGGACGACGGGCGGATCGATCAGATCTGGTAGCGCGGTGGAAACGTAGGTTCAGGCCCCGTATTGTGGGGGTAGACCAAGGTTAGCGGGAGGTCGGTGGCACTACATCCGGCACCGAACCCGTCACCGGTCAGTTCGCGACAGGAGGAGGCCATGGCGCTCTCCGAGCACGAGCAGCGCATGCTCGACGCTATTGAACAGGGTCTGTTCGAGGATGACCCAAAATTCGCCTCCAGCGTCAATCCCGCACGGTATCGGCGTCGCCGACCCATCGTGTCCATCGCGCTGTTCGTCGTCGGGCTGGTGGCCCTCGTCGTGGGCGTGGTCGCGACCCAGAGCGTGCTCGCGCTGGGAGTCGCCGTCAGCGTCCTGGGCTTCGTCATCATGGTGATCGCGGTCGGCCTGTTCGTGTACGGTCAGCCGGGCGGCCGGGTCAAGGCCGATCCCGGTAAGCCGGGCAAGGTTTCACCGCCGCTGTCAGAACGGATGGAAGAGCGTTTTCGCCGCCGTTTCGAAGATCAGTAGGCACCGCGGCATCCGGCCGCGCGTTCGGGTGTCGCCGACCGCGGACCGATCGAATCCGGCGAGGGCATAGGCGAATTGCGTCGGCGGGTACCGGGACCATGCCGCCCGAGGGCGCCTGGGGCCGGACTGGCCCGTGTCATCTGCATCGACAGCGTCATCTGCATCGACGGTGGCCCGGCATCGACGATCGCCAAGCCGGCAACGATATTCGGCACGGCGTCGTCGATGACGACGAATGTCCCCGGCGCCATTCCGCTGAACGTCCGGCTGCGTCGACGTCGCGCTCGCCCGGGCCGAGTCAACGTCGCGCTCGCCCGGGCCGCATCGACCGGGGGAGGACCTTGTCGAGCAGCGAGCGTGGTGCCGCGCGGCCCAAACCGTCGATGACGGCGAGCACACCGCGAGACAGGTCGGGTACCGCACCGCCCGCAGGTTCGCCCGCGGGCAGCGCCTTCCCTTGGGCCGCCTCGCCCGGCACCTTCGACGGGGTGCGGGCCGGCGCGGCGTACCACTCCCGCTCGGCCATGGTCACCAGCGTCCGCAGTTCCTCCCGGCCGCCGGCCGAAAGCTGGGCCGTGCGGGCCAGCCGATTCGCCGTCACCCGCGCGGACTCCACCTCTCGCACATCGATGCCGTGATCTGCCAGCGTGTCCTCGATCTCCGCCCAGGCCGCCGATCCGGCGCCCCGTCGTCCGCTGCCCGCCGCCGCCAGTCGCCGTCGGCGCAACCGGCGCCGGATCAGTCCCGGCGCCGAGATCAGAGCCGCCACAAGCAGAAGCACGCCGATGGTCAGCAGCAGCGGAACCAGGTAACCGCCGAGCGCGGCGGCCCCGTCGGCGCCTTGCGACCGGGCCTGCTCCGCGTCGTCATCGCCGGCGATCTTGCGTCCCTGGTTGGGGTTTGCGCCCTGCAAGGAGCGGGTGGTGGGAGTCGTCAAGACGGCGCTTTGTGATGCGGCGCCCGCCTCCCCGGTCGAGGCCGGGCCGCTGCCCTGGCCCGGTTGGAACCCCTGCAGACCGCCCTGCCCGCCGACGGCCGGCGTGGGATCGAAGATGACCCACCCCGAGGTGTCGAACTTGACCTCCACCCAGGCGTGCGCGTCGGTGGATTCGATCTGATAGCTGCCGTCCGGCTGCTTGGTTCCCTGGGTAAATCCGATGCCCACCCGCGCCGGAATCCCCACCGCCCGCAGCATGATCGCCATCGCGGCGGCGTACTGCTCGCAGTAGCCCTGCTTGTTGGTGAGGAAGTCCAGCAGCGAACTTCCGGAATTGCCCGGCGGTGTGCTGAGGGAGTAGCTAAAGCCGTTGGCCGGATCGGTGAAGTAGTCCAGCACGGCCCGCGTGGTGTCGAACGGCGTCTTGGCATCCTTGGTGATGCTCTTGGCGAGGGTGACGACCTCCGCCGGCAGCGAACCGGTTTCGGTCAGCGGCCCGCCGGAGTGCACGTTCTCGCCCTGCAGTTCCGCGGCCGGCACCGTGCCGATGTTGGCGGTGACGCGGTATTCCGGCGGGGTGATAGCGGCGGAGCGGAAGACCGTCTGCCGCCTGCGATCGTATTTCCAGCCGTCGGAAAGGCCCGCGAGGGCGGTGCTGCCCAAGTAGATCGGAAGGTATGCGTCCCGATAGTGCTGCGGCGTGATCGTGACAGTCGTGCTATTGCGGTTGGGCGCCGGTGCGCCCGGCACCGCGCCGTCGACGTCCGAGTCGTCGGCGACCAGCGGACCGAAACCGAAACCCTTGTCCGGCGTCCACTTCTCCAGCGCGAACGTGCGAAGGTAGGCCGGCTGATCCAGTCCCGACACCAGCACGGTGTCCTCGGGAGCCGAGTCTTTCAGGTCGCCCCGCAGCAACGCCCACGGATTGAGCCCGACATCGCCCCCGGCATGCTCCCCGCGGGGGATCCGGCCCGCGGTGCCGATCCCGGTGGTGACGTCCGCCAGCAGCAGCGCACCGACGATGGTGATTGCGGCGATGGAGGTGCCACTCGCCGCCAGCGAGATCCTGGCCCGGGAGCGGCGATGCCCCCCGCCGTGGCCGGTGACGCCCAACAGGACGACGAAGAGCGCGGCGGGAAGGACGAAGGCGTACCAGGGCAGCATCCCGGTGTCGATCGATGCCGGCACCGAGTACAGGCTGAGCAGTGGCAATGCCACCAACGCCGGCGCGCGGCCGGCAACCAGCAGGTCGATGAGCAGGGCCAGGCCGCCGACCGACAGCGTGATCAGCAGTTCCAACTCGAGCGTCACCGGTGCCGGCGGCACGGTGGTCAGGATCTGCTCCCATGCGCCGTGCAGCATCGACGCCGCTTCGCGAAATGCAGCGGGGCCCGGCAGCACTCCGGCGACACCGGTGGTGGTGAAGAGGCTGGTCAGCGCGATGCCGAAGCCCCCCAACTGCAGCAGGCCCACCGCCCAGAACCGGTCCGTGAGGAGCCGGGCGCCGACGCCGACCAGCCAGATGACCGCGATCACCTCGATCAGCGGCAGCATCCACGCCGCCCCGTCCAGCAGCGGCAGGAGCGCGGAGGACCCGCCGACCGCCGCCAGCGCGCCGACCAACGTGGGCAACACCGTCAGGCGATCGCCGTGCCGGGGAGTAGCGGGATACCGTCCGGCCGGCGGTGTCTCCGGCGTGGAGCCGCGCTGCTGGCTATCGCCGGGCGGATGCGCGCGGGGAACCGATGGGGCGGTGGTGGTCACGAGACCCGCTGTGTCACTGGTGGTTTGGGGGTCACTGATGGTGTGGGGGTCACTGGTGGTTTGGTGGTCACCGGTGGTTGGGGGGCTAGTGGGTCAGCAGTGGCCGCCGAATGGCGGCCCGGTGCGGCCGGATGGCCGCCGCCCGCGGCCCGGCCCGGCGCGGCGCTGTAACCCTCGCCGCTGCACGCGAGTCGCCAGACCGCCGCGAGGTCGTCGCCGCGCCGCACGATCACCACTCGCCAACCGCCGGCGGTGAGCAGCGCCGCGGACGCGGCGGCCGGGTGCGAGGGCCCGTGTGCCGGGTCCCATTCCTGGGTGTCGAGCAGCAACGCCACCCCGCGGGACGCGGTGGAGCGACCCGCCACCAGCAAGTGCGCGGCCGCCGGGTCGAGATCGCCCAGCACGGCGACGACCAGCCCCGCGGCCCGGACCGCCGCCGGCTGCAAATCGCCCGTCATGTCGGCGTCGACGTCGGCCAGCCCGGCCAGGATGTCGTCGGCGATGTCGTTTCCGGAGGCGATGACGGCGCCGGTGTGGCCGACCAACCGCAGTTGGTAGTCGCCGCCAAGCAGGTGCAGGCTCGTCGACGCGGCCAACGTCACCGCCGTTTCCAGGCTGGACGCGGGCCCTATCCCGCGATGCGCCGCAGCCCGGTAGTCCAGCATCACCGTTGCGCCGCCGTGCGATACCGGTTCGCGCAGCCTGACCATCAGATCATCCCGTCGCGCCGATGCCCGCCAGTGGACGGTGCGGATGTCGTCACCGGGCTGGTATGGGCGGATACCGACATCCGGATCGCCACCGGTGGTGCCCGCGATCGCCGCGCCTGCGGCCGCCGACCTCGACCCGACGGCGGACGGCATACCGACCAGCGGCACCACCAGCGGAACCACGATCACCTCGGTGCGGGAGTCGATCACCCGGTTGTCCTCCCAGAGCCCGAATGGGTCGGTGACTCTTATCGCGGCAGGTCCGACCGCGAACCTGCCGCGGCGGGCGGCACCGAGCGGATACCCGACGGTCGCCGTCGCGCCCGGCTTCAGCGGCGGCAGCAGGCACCGCATTCCGGCGGTCAGGTCCGCCGTCGGCGCCTCGGACACCTCGAGCGGCCGGGTGCGCAGCGCCCCGGTGTTGGTCAGCAGCAGGCGCACCGACCCGGACATGCCGGGGCGCAACCGGTTCGGCATGACCTGGTGGGCGGCCGCCACCGTGCCACGCCGACCGACCGTCAGCAGGGCGGCCACGATCGGAAGCGCGGCCGCGAGGATGCCGACCCGGAGCAGGTCCCGCTCGTCCAGCAACAGGGCGCACACGATGGCTGCGCACCCGCCCGCGAGCAGGCAGCGGCCCCGTGTCGTCAGGCCGCGCTCGGGCCCGCGCCGGCGCCCCGGGCGATGTCTGGCCCTGCGTGCTCCCGCCCGGTGCCCGCCGCCGGCACCGCGTTCGATCGCGGAACCCGGCGTGGGCGTTCGGAACGGCTCACGCATGGCGGCCCAGCGGTACCCGGATCCGCGTCAGCAGCACGCCGATGATGTCCTCGGCGGACCGGTGGGCGGCGTGTGCCTCCACGGTGAGCAGCAGTCGGTGCGCCAACACCGGGACGGCGAGCCGTTGGATGTCGTCCGGTACCACGTAATCGCGGCCGTCCAAGGCGGCCGCCGCCTTGGACGCCCGGCCAAGGTGCAGCACGGCCCGCGGCGAGCAGCCCAGCCGCACCTCCGGGATGGCCCTCGTCATCCCGACGATCTCCACGATGTACTGCCGAAGGGCCGGCGCGATCTGGACCTGGGACACGACTGTGATCATCTGCTTCACGGTCGCGGTGTCGGCCACCGGTTGCAGCAGTTGCAGCGGGTCGGACTGATCGTGGCCGGCCAGCATTGCAACCTCGCTGGCCGGATCCGGATAACCGATCGCGGTTCGCGCGAAGAACCGGTCCCGTTGCGCCTCGGGCAGGGGATACGTCCCCTCCATCTCCACCGGGTTCTGGGTGGCCAGCACCAGGAACGGCCGTGCCAGTGGGTAGGTGGTGCCGTCGACCGTGACCTGGCGCTCCTCCATCGCCTCCAGCAGCGCGGACTGGGTCTTGGGCGAGGCCCGGTTGATCTCGTCGGCCACCACGATGTTGGCGAAGAGCGGTCCGGGGCGGAACGTGAAGCCCGCGGAGTGGCGGTCGTACACGCTGACCCCGGTGACGTCGCTCGGCATCAGGTCCGGGGTGAACTGCAGGCGGCTGACCGTGCCCTCCACCGACCGGGCCAGCGCCTTTGCCAGGCTGGTCTTGCCGGTACCGGGCACGTCCTCGATCAGCAGGTGGCCCTCGGTCAGCAGCGCTGCAAGCGTCAGCCGGATGACGTCGGGCTTGCCGAGGATCACGCGGGACATCGCCTGCCCGATCCGCGCGGCGATGCGGGCGACGGTTTCCGGCGCCATCCCGATGGGCTCGGATCCGGCGGGTGCTGGTGCGATGTCGATGTCCCCGTGCTGGGCCACAGTTCGTCCTCTCCGGCGCTGCGGTTGACGGGCGCCCCCGGCGCCGACCCGCGGTGCGGGTTTCAGTCTGCCAGCAGCCGGCCACCTCGGGGTCCCATCCAGGCGAGCGGTCGCCGTCAACGTGGTGCCGTGTGCCCCCAAGAGTGGGCCTCGCGGTCGACGGGACTCGGGAAATGAAATCGCTGTGGGGCAGAATTGAAGATGAGTGGGGCGTAGTGGGGCAGAATGGGGTAGCCTCGGCAGGTCAGCTGCGCCGGTGGTGGGTCGCACCGCCGGCTCGCGGTCAGTTGGTCTGGCGGTGTGGCGGTACCGCCGGCGTCGGCGAAGGGGAGGTGTGGCGGTGGCCGGCTTCTACGGCATGTTCACGCCTCGCCTCGACGACAAGGGAAGGGTGACGCTTCCAGCGCGATATCGCAAGCATTTCACCGAAGGCGCGATGGTGGTGCGCGGCGACACCCGGTGCCTGTACGTGTTCACCGAAGAAGGATTCGACACCTTTGCCGAGGACGCGATCAACGCGCCGGTCGACGACCCGGCACGCATCGGACCGTCCCGATACATGCTGGCCAACAGCGACTTCCAGGTGCCGGACGCGCAGGGACGGATCACCCTGACGGCCCGTATGCGCGACTACGCGGAACTGGACCGCGACGTGGTGCTCACCGGGCAGGGCCGCCGCATGGAGATCTGGAACGCGGATCGCTGGGCGAGCTACGAAGCCGAACTGGAACCGCGGTACATAGACCGATCCGCCGGCAATCCCGCCGCTTCCTCCGCCCCCGGATCGGTCCACCGCGACGACGCGGATCGGGACCAGACATGACGACGCACTGCCGGCCGGCCTGCACCCGCGGCGGCCCTGACGCGACTTCCCCCGCGCCAGGTCCGCTTCGGGTGGGGACCAGTCGACAGTGCGTCGCGGCCGCTCGGCGGCACGTTCGTATGCGGAGGGGGATGCCGATGTCTTCGTCGGACGATCCGGTCGGCCGAACCCCGACGGCACAGGGCCACGTGCCCGTCCTTCGGGACCGGGTCGCCGACCTGTTGGGGCCTGCGCTGTCCGGCGAATCGCCACTGCTCATCGACGCCACGCTCGGCCTGGGCGGACACGCACTCTGCCTGCTGGCCGCCCACCCGCGCCTGCGGGTGATCGGGATCGACCGGGACCGGGCGGCCCTGGCGCTGGCCACCGAACGGATCGCGGCGGCCGGATACGCCGCGCGCCTGCGGCCGGTGCACGCGGTGTACGACCGGATGGGCGACGTCGTCGCGGAGCACGCGGCGGCCCGCGGAATCGCCCGCGACGCCGACGGCCGTGTCGATGGCGTGCTGTTCGACCTCGGGGTCTCCTCGATGCAACTCGACCGCGCCGATCGCGGCTTCTCGTACGCGAGCGACGCGCCGCTGGACATGCGGATGGACCCCACCGCCGGCCGCACGGCCGGAGACGTGCTCAACACCTACCCCGAGGCGGACCTGGCGCGGATCCTGCGCCGCTACGGCGAGGAGCGGTTCGCCGCCCGCATCGCCCGCGCCGTGGTGCAGCGCCGGACGCAGCGGCCGCTTCGTTCCAGCGCCGAACTGGTGCAGATAATCCGCACCGCCATCCCGGCCGCCGCCCGCCGCACCGGTGGCCACCCGGCCAAGCGGACCTTTCAGGCGTTGCGGATCGAGGTCAACGACGAACTCGGTGCGCTGCGCCGGGCCGTCCCGTCGGCGCTGACGCTTGTACGGACGCGCGGCCGGGTAGTGGTCCTGTCGTACCAATCGCTGGAGGACCGGATCGTGAAGGCGGCGATCGCCCCGTTGACGGTGTCCGACACCCCGCTGGACCTTCCGGTCGAACTGCCCGGCCACGGGCCCAGCTTCCGATGGCTCACACGCGGCGCCGAACGGCCCGGCGAGGCCGAGGTCGACGCCAATCCACGTGCCGCCGGAGCGCGGCTGCGCGCCGCGGAACGCATCGCGGAACGCATCGCGGAACGGACCGCCGGAGCGGGCCGATGACGACTACCGTCCGCCGTCGCTCCGCCGCCGGGCCCGCCGCGTCCCGTGGTGCCGAACGTGCGCTGCAACGCCGGCGGCGGCGCGAGAACCGGCTGACCGGCGACCGGGTGCGCGTGGCGGGCAGACCAGTCCGGTCCGCGATGTTGCGGGTCCCGTTCGTGGTTGCGCTCATCGCGGTGCTGGGTTTCGGCGTCGCCGGGGTGTTGTACCTCAACACCAAGGCCGACGAGTCGGGTATGCGCACGGAGCAGGCGAAGGCCTCGTCGTCACAACTGCGGCTCGAGATCGAAGCCCTCACCCGTAGCATCGCCGAGTTGTCCGCCACCCCCCGGATCGCGCAGCAGGCCAAGTCGCTGGGGCTGGTTCCGGCCGGGGACGCCGCGATCCTCGTCGTGGACGACGCCGGGCACGCTCGCCTGGTCGGGACGCCGTCGCGGGCCGGGCACGCGCCGCCCGAGGGCTCCGGCGGAGGGCGTTGATGACGGTTCGTGCAGCGCCGGTGCGACGGGGACGGACCAGCCGCCGGATCGCCGCCGAACGGCGCCTCAACACCTCCCCGGCCGCGGGGCGGCGCGGCCACATCCGAGGTTCGGCGGCCAGCCATCGGCGGCGCAGCGTCTTCGCGCTGCTGGTGGTGCTGTTGCTGCTCGGCGGCGCGACCGTTCGGCTCGTCATGATCCAGACCGTGGATGCGGCGGCGTACTCCGCGACGGCGGCCGCGCAACGGGACCGCACGGTCGTGTTGCCGGCCAGCAGGGGAACGATCTACGACCGCAACGGCACCCCGCTGGCCTTCACCGTGCAGGGCCGCGCGATCGCCGCCTGGCCGGCGCTGTTCACCTCCGACACCGAACGCCACGCCGTCGCCGACATCCTCGGCGAGGCCCTCGCTCCGGACGTCACCGCGGCCGGCGTGTTCAAGAAGCTCGTCGACGCCACCTCCGCCTATGTCTACCTGGCCCGCGGCGTGCTGCCGGCCCAGGCGGACGCGATCATGGACCGCGTGCGGAACGTCGTCACCGGGGACCGTCTCCCCATCGACATCACCCGGCAGGACCTGCGGCAGTACCCGGAGGGTCGCGTCACCCAATCCCTACTCGGCGCCACCGGCTGGGACGGGCACGGCACCGGCGGAATCGAGATCAAATTCGACACGCTGCTATCCGGAACGGACGGCTCACGGACGGTGGACGTCGACGGCCGCGGAAACCCGATCCCGGGCACGCAACGCGCCCAGGTTTCGCCGATCGACGGGGGCGACGTCACCCTGACCATCGACGCCGACCTGCAGTACACCGTCCAGCAGATGCTTGTCGAGGCCGTGCGCTCCACCGGATCCAAGGGCGGCTCGGCCCTGGTGATGGGCGTGGGCGACGCCGGGATCTACGCGATGGCCTCGTACTACGAGGGCAAGAAGCCGGCGGAGGTCGGCAATATGGCCGTCACCTCCCCGTTCGAGCCCGGATCGGTCGCCAAGGTCGTGACGTTCGGCGCGGCGCTGGACCAGGGGCTCATCACGCCGACCACGCACTACGCGGTGCCCGGCAAGATCGCGATGGGCGGCCACATCATTCACGATGCATGGCCCCACAGCCGGGTCGGGATGACGGCCACCGGCATCCTGGCGAAGTCCAGCAACGTCGGCACCCTGATGATCGCCCAGCAGGTTGGGCAGGACGCGTTCGCCGCCGAACTCGTGAAGTACGGCCTGGGTCAGAAGTCGGGCATCCAGCTTCCGGCCGACTCCGCGGGCGTGGTGCCGCCGCAGTCGCAATGGTCCTCGACCACGTTCGCCAACCTGCCCATCGGGCAAGGGTTGTCGATGACGCTGGTACAGATGGCGAGCATGTACCAGGGGATCGCCAACGGCGGGCTACGGATCCCGCCCACGGTCGTGGCCGCCACGACCGAGAACGGGAAGACCACGCCGGTCGCCCGCCGACCTCCGATCCGCCAGCTGTCCGAACCATCCGCGCGGACACTTCTGGACATGCTGCGCGGCACGGTCCAGGGCGGCGACCTCATGCACGACGGCACCGCACCGGCCGCGGCGATCAACGGCTACCAGGTGGCCGGAAAGACGGGTACGGCGCAGCAGGTGGACCCGGCCTGCGGGTGCTACTCAGAGACCAAGGTGAATGCGACGTTCGCCGGGATCGTGCCGGCCGACCACCCGGCGTTCGTCATCGCCGTCATGCTCGACGCCCCGCGGGGCGGAGCCGAGGGCGGGCAATCCGCCGCGCCGCTGTTCCACGACATCGCCGCGTATTCCATGCGAGCATTCGACGTGCCCCCCTCCAGCGCCAAACCGCCGGTCTACGACCTGTACACCAACCTGGGTGAGTAGCGTTGCCCGCCCTCTCGCCCGTTCCACCGCCGAGGCCGGCGGGTGTGGCCCCGGTGCCGCTGGCCGTGTTGGCGCGGCTGACGAACGCGCGGCTCGACCGGCCCCGGCCTGCCGGCGGGCGACCGGCGGCCGCCGATGCGGACCCGCGGATCAGCGGCGTGAGCCTGGCCAGCGACTTCGTCAGGCCCGGGGACATCTTCGCCGCCCTGCCCGGTTCGTCCGCGCACGGATCGGCGTTCGCCGCCGCCGCCGCCCGGGCGGGCGCAGCGGCCGTGGTGACCGATCCGGCGGGGCTGCCGGCGGTGCGGGCCGACCCCGACAGCGCCGGCCTGCCGGTCCTGGTGGTGGACCGGCCGCGCGCGGTTCTCGGCCAGCTGGCCGCCGAGGTCTACGGCAACCCCAGCCGCCGGCTGTCCGTCATCGGGGTGACGGGCACGTCGGGGAAGACCACCACCTGTTACCTGATCGAGGCCGCGCTTCGGGCGGCCGGCGGCCGGGCCGGGCTGATCGGCACCGTGCTGACCAGGGTCGACGGCCAGGCCCTGCCGAGCGTGCTGACCACGCCGGAGGCGCCGGACCTGCAGGCGCTCTTCGCGGTGATGCTCGAGCGAGGGGCGAGTGCGGTTGCGATGGAGGTGTCGAGCCACTCGCTGGCGCTGGGACGGGTATCGGGCACGTCCTTCGCCGTCGGGGCGTTCACCAACCTCTCGCAGGATCACCTCGACTTCCACGGCGACATGGAAAGCTACTTCGCGGCCAAACGGCTGCTGTTCGACGGGCGGGCCGCGGCCGAGGTCGTGGTCATCGACGACGACTACGGGCGACGGCTGGCGGCGGACCGGCCGGCCGCGACCACGGTCTCCGCCCAGGGGGCGGCCGGCGCCGACTGGAGCGTGCGCGCCGATCCGGGACCGCCCGGCGCGCAACAACTCACGCTGCACGCGCCGGACGGGCGCACGATCTCGGCACGGATCGGGCTGCCGGGGGTGTTCAACGCCGCGAACGCCGCGACGGCCCTGGCGTGCGTCGCGTCGGCCGGCGTGGATCCCGCGGCGGCCGCGGCCGGCCTGGCCGAGGTCTCGGTGCCCGGCCGGATGGAGCGGGTGGAGGCCGGCCAGCCATTCCTGGCGCTGGTGGACTACGCCCACAAGCCGGCCGCGCTGGCCGCCGCGCTCGGCGCCGCGCGCGATGACTGCCGCGGACGGCTCGTCCTGGTGGTGGGCGCCGGCGGTGACCGGGATGCCGGCAAGCGGCCGGTGATGGGCGCCGTCGCGGCACGGGGCGCCGACCTGGTCATCGTCACCGACGACAACCCGCGCTCGGAGGATCCCGCGGCGATCCGCGCGGAACTGCTGGCCGGTGCCCGGGCCGCCGGCGGCGCGCGGGTGCTCGAGATCGGCGACCGGCGGCAGGCGATCGTCGCCGCGGTGCGCTCGGCCGGGCCGGGCGACGTGGTCCTGGTCGCGGGCAAGGGGCACGAGCCGGGCCAGGAGATCGCCGGGGTGGTCCATCCGTTCTCCGACCGGGACGAGTTGGCCGCCGCGCTCGCCGGGTTGCGCCGGGGCGAGGAGGTGACGGGGTGATCGCCATGACCCTCGCCGAGATCGGCGAGGTGACCGGCGCGGCGGTTCCGGAGCGGTCGCGGGCGGTCACCGTCACCGCGGTGGAATTCGATTCGCGGAAGGTCACGCCCGGTGCGCTGTTCATCGCCCTTCCCGGCGAACACGTCGACGGGCACGACTTCGCGGGTGCCGCCGCGGCGTCCGGCGCGGTGGCAGCGCTGGGCAGCCGACCGGTCGCCGAGCTGCCGACGGTGGTGGTCGGCGCCGAACCGGCCGGGCCGGGAGCAGCGCGCCCGTCGGCGCAGCCTGCGCTGGCCGCGCTGTCCGCCCTGGCCGCTCACGTCGCCGACCGGCTGATCGCCGCGGGGCTGACGGTGGTGGGCATCACCGGGTCGGCCGGCAAGACCTCCACCAAGGACTTGACCGCCGCGGTGCTTCGCCGTGCCGGGTCCGTCATCGCCCCGCCCGAGTCGTTCAACAACGAACTCGGCCATCCGTACACGGTGCTGCGCGCCGACGCCGAGACTGATTTCCTCGTGCTAGAGCTCTCCGCCCGGGGACGCGGGCACATCGCGGCGCTCTGCCGGGTCGCCCCGCCCCGAATCGGCGCGGTCCTCAACGTCGGGTCGGCGCACCTGGGCGAGTTCGGCAGCCGGGCGGCGATCGCCGCGGCGAAGGGCGAACTTCTCGAGGCGTTGCCGGCCGCGTCGAACGGCGGGATCGCCATCCTGAACGCGGACGATCCGTTGGTGGCGCAGATGGTGTCGCGCACCCACGCCGCCGTGGTCCGAACCGGAACGGGGGCGCATGCCGACGTCCGCGCCGTCGGGGTCAGGCTCGACCGGTCGGGGGCGGCATCCTTCACGCTGGCCACGCCGGAGGGCTCGGCCCCGGTGCGGCTGCGGGTCGTCGGCGGTCATCAGGTGGCCAACGCGTTGGCGGCGGCCGCGGTGGGCCGGGCCGTCGGGATGGACGCGGGCACCGTCGCGGATGCGCTGAGCGCCGCGGAACCCGTCTCGAAATGGCGGATGGCGGTGTCCGAACTCCGCGGGGGGGTGACGCTGATCAACGATACGTACAACGCCAATCCGGAGTCGGTGCTCGCGGCGCTCCGCGCCCTGACGGTGATCGGGGCCGGGCGCCCCCGATGGGCGGTGCTGGGGGAGATGGCCGAGCTGGGCCCGGCGGCCGACGGCGCCCACCTGCGGGTGGGTCGCGAGGCAGCCGCGGCCGGCGCGCGGGTGGTGGCGATCGGCGCCGCCGCGCGGGGCATTTACGACGGGGCCGGCCCTGCCGCCGGCGCCGGGCGGCCGGGACCGTCCTGGGTGCCGGACGCGAATGCCGCGCTGGACCTGTTGCTCGCCGAGATCCGTCCGGGGGATACCGTGCTGATCAAGGCATCCCGCGCGGTGGGCCTGGAGCGCCTGGCGGCGCAGGTCGCGGCGGCGCTGTCGCCGCCCGGCCGGATGCCGGCGGCCGACCCGCAGGAGATCGCGTGAAGACCATCCTGATAGCGGCTGTCGTCGCGCTCTTGGTGTCCATCCTGTTCACCCCCCAGTTGATCAAGGCATTCTCCCGGCAGGGCTTCGGTCAGGAGATCCGCTCGGACGGCCCGGCGACCCATCTGGCCAAGCGCGGCACGCCCACCATGGGGGGCGCCGCGATCGTGGTCGCGATGTGGATCGGCTACTTGGTCGCCGTTGGGGCGCAGGCGGTCTGGGGCGGCGGCGGTCCCACCGTCTCCGGCTGGCTGCTGCTGTACCTCACCACCGGTCTCGGGCTGGTCGGGCTGCTGGACGACCTGATCAAGGTGCGGCGCCGCCGGAACCTCGGACTGAACAAGCGGATGAAGTTCGCCGGGCAGCTATTCGTGGCGGCGTCGTTCGCCGTCGGGTGCCTGTTCTTCCGCGACGGCAACGGGCAGACGCCGGGCGCGACGTTCCTGTCCTACACCCGGAACATCTCGTGGCTGCCGCTCGGGGCCGCCGGGTTCGTCATCCTCGCGGTGCTGCTGATCGCAGCGTGGTCCAACGCGGTGAACTTCACCGACGGGCTCGACGGCCTGGCGGCCGGGTCCAGCGTCATGGTGCTCGGCACCTACGTGGTGATCGCGTTCTACCAGTTCCGCAACTCGTGCTTCCACGAACTGCCCGACGGGGTGCTGGCCGGTTGCTACGCGGTGCGCGACCCGCTGGACGTCGCCGTGGTGACGGCGGCGGCGCTGGGCGGCTGCGTCGGGTTCCTCTGGTGGAACGCGCACCCCGCGCGGATCATCATGGGGGACACCGGTTCGCTGGCGCTCGGCGGGCTGATCGCGGGGCTGTCCGTACTGACGCGCACGGAATTGCTGCTGGTCGTCATCGCGGGCCTCTTCGTGGTGGAGATGCTGTCCGTCGTCATCCAGATCGTGGTGTTCCGCACCCGGCACGTCCGGGTGTTCCGGATGGCGCCGTTCCACCATCACTTCGAACTGTCCGGTTGGGGCGAGACGACCGTGATGGTGCGGTTCTGGCTGCTGGCCGCGATGTCCGCGGCGCTCGGGCTCGGCCTGTTCTATGCGGACTGGCTGGCGCTGACCGGGGGCGGCGGATGACCGGGCGAACCGCATCGCGCGACGGCTCGGGCCGGGCGACGGCCGCCGCCGGTGCCGACACGCCGCCCGTGCTCCCACCGTCCGCCGGATCCGGACGCGACGATAGGAGCATGTTTCCCCCGGCGGCAGGGCCGATAGCGCCGATACCGCGGTGCGCCACGGATCGGCGGCCCGGATGAGCGTCGCCACCGGGTCCACCACCTCCGCGCGGCCCCGACGCGCGGACGCCTCGACGATCCACGCAGCCGGTCGGGCGGAGCGCAGGCGCGCCAACGGCGCCCGGCGGGTGCGGCCGCTGCGCCTGGCCAAGGACTGGTTGGATCGCCCGCTGGCGTCGTTGCACCTGATCCTGGCGGTGTTCGCGCTGATGCTCGGATTCGGGCTGCTGATGGTCCTGTCGTCGTCGGCGGCCACCGCGTTTCGTCGCTCCGATTCCGCGTTCGCGGTCTTCACCGGCCAGGCGGTGTTCGCCGCGTTGGGGCTCGCCGCGTTCTTCTTCGTCACCCGGATGCCGCTGCGGCTGATCCGGTCCGTGTCCACCGCCGCGGTGATCGTCTCGCTGGCGATGCTGGTGGCGGTGCTCATCCCGCACATCGGGTCGAGCTACAACGGCGCCCGCAGCTGGATCAGCATCGGAGACAACCTCCAGTTCCAGCCCAGCGAGGTGGCCAAGCTGGCGTTGCTGTTGTGGTCGGCGCACGTGCTGGCCACCGGGCGCGGCGCACGCCGGACGCTGCGCTCGCTGCTCGTGCCGGTGGGGCCGGTCTTCGCGCTGATGGTCGGGCTGGTGATGTTGCAGCCGGACCTCGGGACCACCGTCACGCTGGCGATCGTCTTCTTCGCCGTGCTGTTCTTCGCCGGCGCCCAACTGTGGATCTTCGGCGCGGTCGCCGGTGTCGGGCTGGCCGGCGTGCTCTACCTGGCGACCTCGGCCGGCTATCGGATGGACCGGGTCACCGCCTGGTTGCACCCCGAGGCGGCCGATCCGGATCTGACCTACCAGGTCTTCCAGGGCTTCTACGCGATGGGCAGCGGCGGGCTGTTCGGCGTGGGCATCGGCCAGTCGAAGATGAAGTGGGGGCGGTTGCCCTTCGCCGATTCGGACTTCATCTTCGCGATCATCGGGGAGGAACTCGGGCTGGTCGGCGCGCTGACCGTCATTCTGCTGTTCGTGGTCCTGGCCTACACGGGCATCCGCATCGCCCGCCGCAACGTCGACCCGTTCGTCAAGATCGTGGCCGCGGCCGGCACCGTGTGGCTGGTCGGCCAGGCCAGCATCAACATCGGGTACGTGGTCGGCCTGCTCCCGGTGACGGGGCTCCCGCTGCCCATGTTCTCCGCCGGCGGGACCTCGCTGGTGATCACCATGACGGTGTTCGGCCTGCTGACGAACTTCGCCCGGCGGGAACCGCAGGCGGTGGTGGCGCTGCGCGGCGCCGAGCCCCGGGGCCTGGCGGCCTTTCTCGGTCTCGGCGCCGGTGCTCGGTCCGGTCTCGGTCCGCGGCCGGCGGGGCGGCCCACCCGCAGGGCGCAGCGGCGTCGCGACCAGCGGCTGGCACGCAGGGCGGCGGCAGCCACCCGGCGGCTGGAAGAGCTCGAGCACTATGCGGGCTGGTCGTCGGGCCAGGCCGTCCGCCGGCCGGTCCGGGCGCCCGGGAGCCGGGAACGTGGCGCGGGCGGGGGAACCCCGCGGGGCACCGGCGGGCGGGCCGCGACGTCGGGTCGGGGACGGCCCGGCTTCCGCATCCGCCGCGCGCTGGGATTCCCGGTTCCGCAATACCCCCGGTACCGGATGCGCCGCGCGTTGGGCTTCCCGGCGCCGGGCGAGCGGGTGCTGCCGGCCGGGCGCCGGGCGGGCCGGACGGTGCGCCGATGACCGACCGTTCCGACGGGCCGGTGCGGGTGCTGATCGCCGCCGGCGGCACCGCGGGCCACATCGAGCCGGCGCTCGCGGTCGCCGACGCCCTGCTGGAGATCCGGCCGGACACCGAGATCACCGTGCTGGGCTCCGAGCGCGGCCTGGAGAAGACCCTGGTTCCGGATCGTGGCTACCGGCTGGTGACGGTGCCGGCGGTGCCGCTGCCCCGCAAACCGGGCCCGGACCTGCTGATGCTGCCTGCACGGCTGGTCCGGGCGACCCGCGCGGCCCGCGCCGTCCTGGCGGCCGAACGCAGCGATGTGGTGATGGGCTCCGGCGGATACGCGGCGCTGCCCGCGTATCTGGCGGCTCGCCGGCGCGTCCCGATCGTGGTGCACGAGGCCAACGCACGGGCGGGCCTGGCCAACAAGATCGGCGCCCGGTACGCGCAGACGGTCGCCGCGGCGGTAGCGGGCAGCGGCCTCAAAGGCGCGGTCGTCGTCGGGAACCCGGTGCGGCGCAGCATCTCGGGCCTGGATCGGGAGGCGGTCCGGGACGAGGCCAGGGCGTTCTTCGGCCTTGCGCAAGGCGCCCCGACGGTGCTGGTCACCGGCGGGTCGCAGGGGGCTCGGCGCATCAATACGGCGATTCGCGCATGTGCCGCGGACTTCGGGCGCGCCGGGATCGGCGTCCTGCACCACACCGGGCGGAACAACCCCGTCGAGCCCGTACCGGTCGGCTCCGAAGGCGGCCGGCCGACCCCGCCATACGTTCTCCGCCCGTACATCGACCGCATGGACCTGGCGTACGCGGCGGCCGACCTGCTGGTCGCCCGGGCGGGGGCGATGACGGTCGCGGAGGCGACCGCGGTCGGCCTGCCGGCCGTCTACGTCCCGTTGCCGCACGGCAACGGCGAGCAGCGGCTGAACGCGGCCGGACGGCTGGACGCCGGCGCCGCGGTGCTGATCGATGACGCCGAGTTCACCCCCGACGCGGTGCGGCGCGAAGTCGTCGGCCTGCTGGCCGACACCGGACGGCTGGCCGCGATGCGCCGCGCCGCCCGCGGCGGCGCGGCCGGACGCCCCGACCTCGAATTGGCGCGCCTGGTGTTCCGCGCGGCCGGGGTCGGTGCGGCAGCCGGCGACGCGCCGGCCGGCGACAGGACGGCGGGCGACGCGGCGGGGGAGGGGCTGCGGTGAGCGGAATCGTCACCGCAGCCGGCGCGGACCTCTCCCGGGCGCACCTGGTGGGCGCGGGCGGGGCCGGGATGAGCGCGATCGGGGCCATCCTGCTCGACCGCGGTTGGCCGGTGTCCGGTTCGGACGCCAAGGGCTCGCACGTGCTGACCGGCCTTGCGGCGCGCGGCGCGCGAACCGTGATCGGGCAGCGCCCCGGCAACCTGGATCTGCTGCCGGGCGGCCCGACCGCCGTCGTCATCTCCAGCGCGATCCGGCCCGACAACCCGGAGGTCGCCGAGGCCCGGCGGCGCGGTTTGCCGGTGGTGCGCCGGGCGGAGGCGCTGGCGGCGCTGATGATCGGCTTCCGCGCGGTGTGCATCGCGGGCACGCACGGCAAGACGTCCACCACGTCGATGCTGACGGTGGCGCTGCAGCACGCCGGGCTCGATCCGTCGTTCGCGATCGGCGGCGAACTCGGGGAGTCGGGTACCGGCGCGCACGCCGGATCGGGCGATATCTTCGTCGCTGAGGCGGACGAGTCCGACGGTTCGTTCCTGGCGTTTGCGCCGCACGGGGCCGTCGTCACCACCATCGAACCCGACCACCTGGACTTCCACCGCACGGCCGACGCATACGCGAGCATCTTCGAGCAGTTCGTGGACCGGATCGCGCCGGGCGGTTTCCTCGTAGCCGGCGTGGACGATCCCGGGGTCCGCGCGCTGCTCTGCGCGATCCGCATCCCCGGCCGGGGCGGCGCGCCCCGGATCGTCGGCTATGGCCGCGCGGCCGACGCGGACGTCCGGCTGCTCGAAACCGCGGCATCCGGTACCCGTGGGTCGGCGCGCGTGCACCTGCCGGGCGGCTCCGAGATGACGATCGACCTCCGGGTGCCGGGGGAGCACATGCTCGCCAACGCGGCCGCCGCGTTGGCCGCCGGCATCGAACTGGGCATCGCCCCGGAGGTGATGGTCGCCGGGCTGGCCGCCTACACCGGGGTGCGGCGCCGGTTCGAATACCGCGGCCGGGTGGGATCGATCCGGGTGTTCGACGACTACGCGCATCATCCGACGGAGGTGACGGCCACCATTGCCGCGGCGGGACCGGTCGCCGGTTCCGGCCGGGTGGTGGTGGTGTTCCAGCCTCACCTGTACTCCCGGACGGTGGCGTTCGCCGACGCCTTCGGCCGGGCCCTGGCCGCCGCGGACGTCGCGGTGGTGCTGGACGTGTACGGCGCCCGGGAGGATCCGCGCCCGGGGTTGAGCGGCGCCCTCGTCGCCGGCGCGGTCCCGCCGGGCGGCGCCTCGGTGCACTACCTGCCGTCGCTGGCGAGGGTCCCGGCCGCGGTGGCGGATCTGCTCCGAGACGGCGATCTGGTGATCACGATGGGGGCCGGCGACGTCACGATGATCGGCCCCGAACTGCTCGACGAACTGCGCCGGCGCCGGGGGAACGGCGGTCGGGGGAACGGCGGCCCAGTGGACGGCGGCCCAGTGGACGGCGGCCATGAGCGCCACCCGAACTGACCGCGCCGTCCGGCGCGAACGCGACGACGATGCCCCGGCGGCGGCCCGAAGCCGCCGGCCGCTGGGCCTGGTGCTGGCGCTCACCGTGCTGCTGTTGGGCGGAGCCGGTGCGGCGGTCGTGGCGTCACCGCTATTGGGCCTTCGCACCGTCGTGGTGCAGGGCTCCGGGGCGGGCGATCTGGCCGACCAGGTGCGGCAGGCGACGGGCGTCGCACCGGGGACCCCGCTGATCCGGATCGATCTCGCCGCGGTGCAGCGCCGGGTGCAGGACGTGGGCCCGGTGGCGTCGGCGACGGTCACCCGGGCCTGGCCCCATTCCCTGGTGGTGACTGTCACCGAGCGGCTGCCCCTGGCGGTGACGCAGGCCGACGGAAGGTGGTGGTTGCTGGATGCCACCGGCAAGCCGTACCAACACCTCGCCTCGCCGCCGTCGGACCTCACGCCGATCCAGTTGGCCACTCCCGGCCAGGGCGACCGCGCCACCCTCGCGGCGCTCGCGGTGCTGGGCTCGCTCAGCAGGCCCATCCGGGCGCAGGTTGAGAGCGTGGTGGCACCGACCGCGTACGACATCTCGCTGATCCTGACCAAGGGGCGCACGGTGATCTGGGGCAGCACGGTCGATGCCGCTACCAAGGACCTGGTCCTGCCGGCGCTGCTTCGCCAGCCCGGCACCGTTTTCGACGTCACCGACCCGACCCTCGCGACGGTTCGTTGACCACCTCTGCCGGCGGCGGCAGCACCAGCCGGCGATTCGCCGACCACGCCGCGCCGGCACCGGCAACGGTTCGCCCACCCCGCCCGCCGGCGCCCGAATTTTTCGCGTGTCGGCGGCGCGCCTCCGAGTCTGGCAGGGCGCGGCGCCCTACCGTCTGAAGACCAAGGACTACTTGACATAACCTTAACCGTCTGGTGGAGGTTGAGGGTTGATAGGCAGGACGATGTGGGGGCCTTCGGCGTTCGCGTACTCGGGTACCCGCACAACCTGCGCAACGGCATGGACGAGATGATCAGAAAGGGCGAGTCGCCATGACGCCTCCGCACAATTACCTCGCGGTCATCAAGGTGGTGGGCATCGGCGGCGGCGGCGTCAACGCCGTCAATCGCATGATCGAGGTCGGCCTGCGCGGGGTGGAGTTCATCGCGATCAACACCGATGCGCAGGCGCTCTTGATGAGCGATGCCGACGTCAAGCTCGACGTGGGGCGCGAGCTCACCCGGGGGTTGGGTGCCGGGGCCAACCCCGAGGTCGGGCGAAAGGCTGCCGATGATCACCGGGAGGAGATCGAGGAGGTCCTCAAGGGTGCCGACATGGTGTTCGTCACCGCAGGTGAGGGCGGCGGCACCGGCACCGGGGGCGCCCCGGTCGTCGCCGCCGTGGCCCGCAAGCTCGGTGCCCTGACCATCGGGGTGGTGACGCGCCCGTTCGCCTTCGAGGGCAAGCGCCGTGGCGCCCAGGCAGAGCAGGGCATCACCGAACTGCGCAACGAGTGCGACACCTTGATCGTGATCCCGAACGACCGGCTGCTGCAGCTCGGCGACCTCGGGGTGTCGCTGATGGACGCGTTCCGGTCGGCCGACGAGGTGTTGCTCAACGGCGTGCAGGGCATCACCGACCTGATCACCACGCCGGGCCTGATCAACGTGGACTTCGCGGACGTGAAATCCGTGATGGCCGGTGCCGGCACCGCGTTGATGGGGATCGGTTCGGCGCGGGGTGAGGGGCGGGCCGTGCAGGCTGCCCAGAAGGCTATCAACTCGCCGCTGCTGGAGGCATCCATGGACGGCGCGCACGGTGTGCTGCTGTCCATCGCCGGTGGTTCCGACCTTGGCCTTTTCGAGATCAACGAGGCGGCCTCGCTGGTGCAGGAGTCGGCGCACGAGGACGCGAACATCATCTTCGGCACCGTCATCGACGACTCCTTGGGTGACGAGGTGCGGGTGACGGTGATCGCCGCCGGATTCGACTCCACCCCCTCGGTGATGCCGCCGACGCGGCTGGGCCGATCAGCCGAAGGGGTCGACGGGCCGGACGGCGCGGCCGAACGCCCGCCGCGCGGCAGCACGCTGCCGCCGCTGCCGAACCGCGACGGCAACGGCTACCTCCGACCGGACGGCGTCACCGCCCAGGCGCGGCCGTACCAGGGCGGCGACCGGGCGGCGACACCGCCGTCCGCCAGTTCTCCGGTGGCGGGCGGCCCGCTCCCGCATGCCATGCCGATCGACGATGACGACGAAGTGGATGTTCCCCCGTTCATGAAGATGTGAGCCGCGGGCACCAATGCGGTGGGCGACTTCGGGTGTGTCGCACCCGGATTGGCGCCGAGCGGCCGATAGCCTCGAACACGGCAGATCAAACAGCCGCGGCTCACACCGGGAGCGGCAGCGGAAGGGGAGACCGATGGGTTCGTGGCGAAGAATGGGAGCCTTCCTCGGCCTCGTTCCCGAGGACGAGAACCCGGGCGGGTACGAATACCCCGACCGGGGCTACGGCGAGGAGTACCTCCCGCCCCGCCATCGGTACGGCGTCCCGGACGACCTCGGCGCACCGACGGCGACGTTCGCCGAACCGCTGACCCGTGGTTCGCTCGCGGTGCAGATGCGCCCGGAAGCTGTGGGTGAATCGACCTCGGCCGCCCGGCCGGTGACGGTCAAGTTGACGGGGTTCGGCGAGGCGCGGATCATCGGCGAACGCTACCGCGAGGGCACCTCCGTCATCCTGGACATGACAGCCCTGTCCGACGGCGACGCCCGCCGTGTGGTCGACTTCGCGGCCGGGCTGGCGTTCGCGATGCGCGGGTCGATCGACAAGGTCACCACCCGCGTCTTCATGCTGCTTCCCCCGCATGCGGATCTGTCGGCGGAGGATCGACGGGCGTTCGCCGGCAGCTACACCGGCCGCTGATGGTCCACCGGATTCGGTGACTGCCGGCCGGTTCGGGTAGAAGTAGACAGGTGACCTTCTTCTGGCAGCTGCTGTTTCTGCTGCTGTGGCTGTTGAGGTTGGCAATCTTGGCTCGCATCGTCTTCGACATCGTGCGCATCTTCGCGCGGCGATGGCGGCCGGCCGGCGTGTCGGCAGTGGCGTTGGAAATCCTGTATTCGACGACGGACCCACCGGTCAAGTTGCTGCGACGCATCATCCCGCCGATCCGGCTCGGGGGGGTAGGGTTCGACCTCAGCATCATCGTCCTACTCGTCGCGATCTACATCGCGTTGTTCTTCGTCGGCAGGGCGGCGTTCGCGTGATCCCGCCGGCACCCATGGCACAGTCGCACCACGTCACGGAGGAAGCTATGCGGCTCACCCCGGCCGATGTTCACAACGTCGCGTTCAAGAAGCCCTCGATCGGCAAACGCGGCTACGACGAGGACGAGGTCGATGCCTTCCTCGACATCGTCGAGGCCGAGTTGTCCCGGCTGATCGAGGAAAACAACGAGCTTCGACAGTTGGTGGCGACCTACGAGTCCGGGCAGGCGCAGCCCGGCAACGGGGGAGTCGCCCTCGCCGCGGCGCCGAGCCACGCTCCGGCGCTCGTCGAGCCGATGCGTCCCGAGCGGGAGGCGCCTGCCGAGCCGGAAGAGGCGCAAGCCGAACCCGAGGAGCCGCAGCCCGATGACCGCGAGCATTCGCCCGACGGGCCGGCTGCGCCCCAGCAGCAGCCCGCGCTGGCTGCAGCCCCGGCGCCGGGCGGCCACCACCTGCAGGCGGCGCGGCTCCTCGAACTGGCACAGGAGACCGCGGAGCGCGTCACGTCCGAGGCCAATTCGGAGGCCGAGCGGATGCTCGCCGACGCCCGGTCCTCGTCCGAGAACATGGTGGCGGAGGCCAACACGAAGGCGGACACCGCCATCCGCGACAGCCAGATCAAGGCCGAGGCGATCGACCGCGAGGCGCAGCGCAAGTACTCGGAGGTCATGAGCCAGCTGACCAGCCAGCGCACCAACCTGGAGAACAAGATCGACGCCCTGCGCACGTACGAGCGGGAGTACCGCAGCCGGCTCAAGTCCTGGATCACCGAGCAATTGCACCAACTGGACATCGCCGGCGACGGCTCGGGCGCCCAGCCGGTGGGGTTCGGCGAGTACGCGACCGAGGCAGGCTGACCGGGGCGCGTAGACTTGTTCGCCGGTGGCCGGGCGGGTTCGTCCGGCACGCCGACATCGCGATGCCGGCACCTGATGGCGCACCACGGTGTTGCGTAGCGTTGTGATCCCAGGCACCGACCCGGCCATCACCGGCGAGCCTTTCGGAAGAACGGGCGAGCCCGACCGGATCGCCCCACTAGACCCGAACGGGTCCGGCCCGTCACAGCCGGGAACGAAGCGGTCGGTGCCCTTCGCCTCGGCGGAAGGGCCCGACAAGCGGGGTGGTACCGCGGGACGGCTCCGGACGGAGCCGGTCTCGTCCCTGCACCGCCCGGCGGCAAGCCGGGCACCTGCGGACCGGCGGCGGCCGGGCCGGCGGCACGGGACGAGGAGGCGGCGCGACCATGGGCGATCGGGACGGGCGCTACCCGTTGGCGGGGGCGGAACGGGTCGACTCGCACCCGGACTTCCCCGCACTGGAACGCGCGGTGCTTGATTATTGGAGCGGCGACGGCACGTTCCGCGCGTCGGTCGAGAACCGACCGGCCGGTGAGAACGGTGCCAACGAGTTCGTCTTCTACGACGGCCCCCCGTTCGCCAACGGATTGCCGCACTACGGGCACCTCCTGACGGGCTACGTCAAGGACACCGTGCCCCGCTACCAGACCATGCGCGGCCGCCGGGTGGAGCGCCGGTTCGGCTGGGACACCCACGGTCTGCCGGCGGAGGTCGAGGCCGAGCGCCAGTTGGGCATCAAGCACAAGAGCGAGATCGACGCGATGGGCATCGAGGAGTTCAACGACGCCTGCCGCGCCTCGGTGCTGCGCTACACCCACGAGTGGCAGGAGTATGTCACCCGCCAGGCCCGCTGGGTGGACTTCGACAACGACTACAAGACCCTCGACCTGCCCTACATGGAGTCGGTCATGTGGGCCTTCAAGTCGCTGTGGGACAAGGGCCTGATCTACCAGGGATACCGCGTCCTGTGGTACTGCTGGCGCTGCGAGACACCGCTGTCCGCCACCGAGACCCGGATGGACGACACCTACCGGGACCGCGACGACCCGGCGGTGACGGTGTCGCTGCCGCTGCTCGTGCCGGCCGGCGACCCACGCTCCGAATTGGACGGGGTGAACGCCCTGGTGTGGACGACCACGCCGTGGACGCTGCCCTCCAACCTGGCCGCCGCGGTGCATCCCGAGGTGACGTACGTCGTGGTCCGTCCCGGCACGGATCCGGCCGGGCCGCGCTACCTGCTCGCCGAGGCCAGGCTCGCCGCCTACGCCCGCGAGTTGGGCCTGCAGGACGCGGCCGCCGGGGCCGCCGCGGAGGGCACCGTCACCGGCCGGGCCGCCGCGGAGGGCACCGTCACCGGCCGGGCCGCCGCGGAGCCCGCCGGGTCGCCCTCACCGGCACCGAACACGGCCGACTGGGGCGGTCAGGTGCTGGCGCGGTACACCGGCGAGCAGTTGCTCGGGCTGTCGTACACGCCGCCGTTCGACTTCTTCGCGGGGCGGCCGAACGCGTTCCGCGTGCTGTCCGCCGACTACGTCACCACCGAGGACGGCACCGGGATCGTGCACATCGCCCCGGCCTTCGGCGAGGAGGACAAGGCCGTCACGGACGCCGCCGGCATCGAGGTCGTCAACCCGGTCGACTCCCAGGGCCGGTTCACCGCGGCCGTGCCACCGTACGAGGGTTGCCAGGTCTTCGACGCCAACACCCCGATCATGGCCGACCTGAGGGCCGCCGGGCTGCTGCTGCGCCGCGAGACCTACCGTCACTCCTACCCGCACTGCTGGCGCTGCGAGACCCCGCTGATCCAGCGCGCCGTGTCGAGTTGGTTCGTGGCGGTGACGAGGTTCCGGGACCGGATGGTCGAGCTCAACCGGCAGATCGACTGGGTCCCCTCGCACATCCGGGACGGCCAGTTCGGCAAGTGGCTGGCGGGTGCGCGCGACTGGTCGATATCGCGCAACCGGTTCTGGGGTTCGCCCATCCCGGTGTGGGTCTCGGACGATCCGGCGTATCCCCGGGTCGACGTGTACGGCTCGCTGGACCAGTTGGAGCGCGACTTCGGGGTCCGCGTCAGCGATCTGCACCGGCCCTTCGTCGACGAACTGACCCGCCCGAACCCGGACGATCCCACCGGACGCTCGACCATGCGACGGGTGCCGGAGGTCCTCGACTGCTGGTTCGAGTCCGGCTCGATGCCGTACGCGCAGGTGCACTACCCGTTCGAGGACGCCGGGGGACCGCCTGCGAGTTCGACCCATGGGCACGGCTGGTTCGAGCACCACTTCCCGGGCGATTTCATCGTCGAGTACAACGGCCAGACCCGCGGCTGGTTCTACACGCTGCACGTGCTGGCCACCGCCCTGTTCGACCGGCCGGCGTTTCGGACCTGCCTGGCGCACGGCATCGTGCTGGGCGACGACGGCCAGAAGATGTCCAAGTCGCGGCGCAACTATCCCGACGTCGGTGAGGTCTTCGAGCGTGACGGGTCCGACGCGATGCGCTGGTTCCTGCAGAGCTCGGCGATCCTGCGCGGCGCCGACCTGATCGTCACCGAGGCGGGGATCCGGGAGGGCGTGCGCCAGGCGGTGCTGCCGCTGTGGAACGCCTGGTACTTCCTGGCGCTGTACGCGGGCGCGGCCGGCGGCCCGCAGGGTTCGGGACGGGTCGGCGAGGTGCGGACCGACCCGGCCGACGTGCTGGACCGCTACATCCTGGCCAAGACGGCCCAGTTGCGCGACGCGGTCACCGCCCAGATGGATGCCTACGACCTGGCCGGCGCGTGCGGGTCGCTGCGCTCGTACCTGGAGGTGCTCACCAACTGGTACGTTCGCCGGTCCCGGCCGCGCTTCTGGGCCGGTGATGCCGCCGCGATCGACACCCTGCACACGGTGCTCGAGACCGTGTGCCGGCTGGCGGCGCCGCTGCTGCCGCTGGTCACGGAGACGATCTGGCGCGGGCTGACGGGCCGGCGCAGCGTGCACCTGACGGACTGGCCGGCCCCGGACGGTGAGCCCGGTGCAGTGCCCACGGACCCGGCGCTCGTTGCCGCGATGGACCGGGTGCGCGAGGTCGCGTCGGTGGCGCTGTCGCTGCGCAAATCCGCCGGCATCCGGGTACGGCAGCCGCTGTCGGAGATGACGATCTCCACGGCGGAACCCGCTGCGCTGCAACCGTTCTTGTCCCTGTTGACCGACGAGGTGAACGTGCGCACGGTGACGATCATCGGGCTGGCCGAGACCGACGAGCGCGTTTCGCAGCACCTGACGGTCAACGCTCGCGCGGCCGGACCTCGGCTGGGCTCGGGCGTGCAACAGGTGATCCGCGCGTCCAAATCCGGCGACTGGCAGCTGACGGCGGACGGCAACGTCACCTGCGGCGGGGTGGTGCTCGCGGACGGCGAGTACACACTGGCACTGGTGGCCTCCGGCGACGGCGGAGGCGCGGTGGGGCTGCTTCCCGACGGCGGGTACGTGCACCTGGACACCGTGCTGACCGGCGAGCTGATCGCGGATGGGCTGGTCGCCGATCTGCTGCGGGTGATCCAGCAGGCGCGGAAGGAGGCGGGGCTGGACGTCTCCGACCGGATCTCGGTCGTGGTGGCCGTGCCCGACGACGTGTGGCAGGCGGCCGCCGCGCGGCTCGAGCGGATCAAGGCGGAGACCCTGGCGGTATCGGTCCGGCGCGGCTCAGAACCGTCGGCCGGGACGACCGGCAGCATCCAGGACGGCGGCGCCGCGACGGTGTGGGTGCGGCCCGCGGGCTCGTCCTGACTCGTGGTTCGGACGGAGCGTGCCGCCTGATGCGACGCGACGGCGGGGGTCACTGGACGGCGGTTACCTGGACCTGGACGGCGGTGTCACGCGGACGGCGGTGTCACGCGGACGGCGGTGTCACGTGGACGGCGGTGGCGACACGACGGGTGTGACGTAGGCCAGGGTGCTGACGATCACCCTGGCCTGGCCCGCGGTCAACCGGAACTGGATGTTGCCCTTCTGCAGTGGCACCAGTGCCGTGGTGGCGATCGACTGGCCTGCCGAGAACTGCTGCACCGGTTGCAAGTCGCCGGCCTGGTAGGGGCCGAGCAGCAGGCTACCCGTCGCCGTGGGGCGGATCACCTGGAGGGTGACCATGGCCGCGGTCGCGTTGGGTGGAATCCCCGCGTTGCCCGCGAGCTTCAGCGCCGTCGGCGCGGTGGTGATGCGCGAGGTCACCGAATCCCACACGATCCGGGAGTTGGTGGAGGTCATCGGGCCACCGGCGCCGGCATCCAGGTAGCCCTGCGCGGAAACCGTGACCCTGGCCCGGCCCGCGGTCAACCGGAACTGGATGTTCCCCGCGCTGAGCGGAACCACCATCGTGGTCGAGATGCCCCGCCCCGGGAAGTACTGCTGCACACCGGATGTCGAATGCCCCCGGTACGGTGCCACGACGAGGTTGCCGGCGGATGTCGCTCCTGCCACCGCGACGGTGAGAATCGCGGCGGTCGCGGAGCGCGGAACCCCGGCATGGCCGGCCACCCGCAGAGCGACCGGCGCCGTCCCGACGCTCGCCGTCTTCGAGTCCCAGATGGTGCTGGGGGCGACCGCCGTGACCAGGTCGTGCCCTGGGACATCCGTGGCTGCCGGGTCGGCCGGGTCGGCCGCGCGGTCCGACAGGTAGCCGAGGGCGGACACGATGACCCGCGCATTGCCCGCGGTCAGGCGGAACTGGACGTTCCCGGACACCAATGGCACCACCACGGTCGTGGAGACGAAGGCGCCGGCGGCGAAATGTTGCTGGCCGATCGTTGAGCGGCCGCGGTAGGGCTCGATGATCACGCTACCGGCGGCGGTGGGCCGGATCACCTGGATGGTCAGCACCGCGGCGGATGCCCCCCACGGCACGCCCGCGTGACCGGCGATCCGCAACGCCACCGGTGTGGTCCCGACGATGGGTTGCCGGGAGTCCCACACGGTCTGCGCGGGGACGGCCGTCAGCGCCGAGGGGAAGGTCGCGGCCGTGCTGGTGATGTTGGAGTCGATGTTGAGGGTGACGCCGCCCCAGGTCTCCCGGTGGCCGCCGGCGAACTGGTGCACCCGGCGCATCGGCCAGGCATCCGCCGGCACGGCGGTGTCGTCGGTGGTGGCGATGCCGTTCCAGCGGGCGATCCAGATCTCGTCCGGCTGGCGGTACGCCGGGTCGCCGCGCCAGGAGACCAGATGCGTGATCATCGAATTCGAGCTGCCGTAGATCCCGGCCTGGTACCCCTTGGCCTGCAGGGTGGATGTCCAGGCATGGGTGAAGGCACGGACCGCGGCCACGCAGGCGGCGTCCGTCGTGGAGTAGTTCTCCATGTCGAAGTAGACCGGCGTGCTGCGCGGCAACCCGAGCGCCGCCATCTGCGCGATGGCGTCGGCCGCGGCGTCGCGCCCCTGCCCGGCAGCTACCGCAGGGACGGCGCTCATCTGCTTCTTGCCGTGGTAACACGGCGCCTGCAACCCGACGTAGAGCGGCAGTAGGCCCCAACCCATCGCGGTGACGCCGGCGACCCAGTCGCGGGTCAGGTTGGGCTGGGCGCAGGCGCGCGCCACCCCGCCGACGTAGATGCCGACGCTGCGGTAGGGGGAGGCCAGCCAGGCGGTCATCTCCGGCAGGGTCGGGGCCTTGCAGGTGTCGAACGCGTTGCCTCCCGTCGTCGAGACCGTCAGCGCCGCAGGCGCTGCGGCAGCCGGCACGGTCAGCGCCGCAGGCGCTGCCTCGGCCAGCGCGGTCAGCGCCGCAGGCGCTGCGGCAGCCGGCAGGCTCGTCGAAGTGGGCGGGGCAGGCGGCTCGGCGACGGCCGGGGATTTCGACTTTGACAGCGCGCCGGCCGGGTAGGCGGCCGCGACCAGCAGGGCCGCCAGTGCGATCACGCACAGCAACGCCCTAGATTTCCAAGGCACGAAGCACAATCCCCACGAAGCGGCCCGCGGCTCCGGCGCAAGACGCCGAACGCGCTGCGGGTTTTCCGACAGCGAGTTCGCAGCCTACGGCAATACCCGTCGCGACGCGAGGGCGCGACGAGACTCATGAAAAATGCCCGCGAAGCGCGGGTCGTGCCTCAGCTGTTTT
>CAZUXD010000035.1:0-42577 GCA_964624455.1 uncultured Actinomycetes bacterium
CCGCTCCGCGCTCCAGGCCCAGACCCGACCCACGCAGAACTCGGAAGCGCCCAAAATTGCGGCGCGAACCACGGAAAGTGGCGCGGATCCGGACTAGGTCGGACTAGGTCGGACTAGGTCGGACTAGTCAGGACGTCAGCGCCAGAATTGGAAGAGGCCGGCACCGACCACCGCGGCCAGCCGGTTGCCCCCGAAGGCGTCCAGCAGGTGGTATCCGCCGGCGAAGAGCAGCGTCATCGCGCCCGGGGTGAACCAGATGATCGCGAACACGGCGAGGGGGAGCCAGACCCGGTAGCGGGCGACCCCCGCCGTCAATCGCCAAGGCAGGTACGGCGCGATGATGCCGTAACCGTCGAAGCCGGGCACCGGCAGCAGGTTCAGGATCGTTGCGACGAACTGCAGGAGCGCCAAGAAGGACAACGCGGCGCCGAGGGCCGAGTCCAGCGGCGCGGCGAGCACCGCCAGCACGGCGCCGGCGAGCAGGTTGGTGGCCGGTCCGCCGGCGGAGATGACCGACGACCACCACCGGTGCTGTAGACGCCCCGGTTCGATCACCACCGCGCCGCCGGGCAGCGGGATTCCGCCCACTGCCAGCAGTAGCACCGGTATCAGCAGGCTGCCGGCGGCGTCGGTGTAGCGGGCGGGGTTGAGGGTGAGGTATCCGCGGGCGCGGACCGACTGATCGCCGCCGGCCATGGCCAGCACCGCGTGTGCGAACTCGTGCAACGCGAGGGTGACCACCCACCCGCCCAGGACGGTCACGAACACCCAGAGGCCGATCGGACGGGCTGCGAGGTGCGCGGCGGCCCCGCCGGCAGCCGTGACGGCGCAGACGGCGGGGAAGATCCAGCTGCCGGACCGGTGGTGGGCCATGGAGGATCAGTGTGCCGTGGCCAGCCGCGAACCCCGTTCTCGGGCGTGCGGCCGGCGCGCCGCGAACCTCGTCATCTGCTGGGCGTGACATCCCACGACGCGCGCCGGGCACCGGGGCGAGAGCCATCCGGGGTCGCCGCGCCGCTGCTCGATCGAGCGGCCGGCGCGCCGCGCGCGGCCGGATGCCCGCGCCTGCAGGGTGCGGGCCCCGAGCCCGCGCGCCTCTCTACCACACACGCGCCCCTTGACGCGGGGCAGGACACACCTGTGTAATCACATCGATGTGATTTGTTCGAGGACCGGCGCCGTGTGGCGATGAGGATGCGCTACGCAACGGATGGCCACGCAATGGATGCCGGAATCGCTTGACGGAGGGCGCGAAAGGAGTGGTTGATGACCACCGGTCAGGGGGACCTTCGCATGCGGGAAATCGCCGCTGCGATCCTCGGCACCTACACGACGGGGGAGACCGATTGGCAGGAACAGGCGCTGTGCGCGCAGACGGATCCGGAGGCGTTCTTTCCGGAGAAGGGCGGATCGACCAGGGAGGCGAAGAAGATCTGTGCGGCCTGCCCGGTGCGGGCCGAATGCCTGGCCTACGCCCTGGAACATGACGAGCGCTTCGGCATCTGGGGAGGTCTGAGCGAGCGGGAACGGCGCCGGCTCAAGAGGATGGCCGGCTGACGATTACTTCGCGCCCGCCCCGGTCGACCCGTCGGGCCTGGCGAGCGGCGCGGCTATCGCCGTTTCGCATGCTGATTCGCCGCCGTAACTCCGCACCGCCGTAACTCCGCACCGCCGTGCTGTCCGGTCATCCGGTGCCGCCATGCTGCGCCGTCATGCTGTGTCGTCACGCTGTGCCGTCGCCGAGCACGGCGCTGATCTGCTCGGCGAGCACGTCCGTCACCAGGTCGGCCAGGTCCGATCGGTGCGGCGTGCGCATCTCGACCGGTCGCCGGTACACGACGATCCTGGCCTTGGTCGGGCGGCCCCGCGCGTCGACGCCCGGCGGGGCGAAACGCGCCAACGGAACGCCGCCGTCCACCACGACATCGCTGGACGGCAGCACCGGACCGGCCGGTAGCGGCGGGACCTCGTCCACTGCGAACTCGATCGCCGAGAGTTGGCCCGGCCAGCGATCTTCCAGGTCCGCGACAGCGTCCAGCACCGCCTGGTCGAAGATCTCGGCGCGGGTCCGGGCACCGGGCACCTGCACGGGCAGCAGCGGCGTCCGCGGCCCGCGACCGTGCCTGTCCCGATGGGCAGCCGACCTGCTGCGGGGCCCGGGTGACCGTTTCGCGACCATGACCTCGACAGTGTATGAGCCCGGCCGGCCGCGACCCGGAAGTGCGGGAACCGCGCAGCGATCCGGCGCGCCGACGCATCGCGCGGCGTCCGGGGAGGCTACCCTGCGGCCGTGACCATACTCCGCCGATGCTCCCGGACCGGGTGCGTGAACGCGGCGGTGGCGACGCTGACCTTCGCCTACGCGGAATCGACCGCTGTCGTCGGGCCGCTGGCAACCGCCGCCGAGCCCCATTCGTATGATCTCTGCGCCGAACACGCGGCCGGCCTGACGGCCCCCAAGGGGTGGGACGTGGTGCGCCCCGCCGACGGTTTCAGCGAGCCCGAACCCGGACCGGACGACCTGGAGGCGCTCGCCGATGCCGTCCGAGAAGCGGGCCGTGCCGAACGGATAGCCCCGGCCGCCCCGGTGGTGACCGGTCGGCGCGGTCACCTGCGGGTGCTGCGGTTCCCGGAGACGTAGTGGAGGTCTCCGGGCCGGCCGCTGCCGCGGCCCTCAGGGCCATCGTGAAGGCCTACGACATCCGCGGCATCGTCGGTGAGCAGTTGACGGCTGAGACGGCGCGGGCGCTCGGCGGCGCGTTCGCCCGTTTCGTCGGCACCGACGCCGGCGGGGTCGTGATCGCCCGCGACATGCGAACGTCGTCAGCGCCGCTGGCCGCAGCGATGGCCGACGGGATCGCCTCGGCCGGGCTGGACGTGGTGGACGCCGGGCTGGGCTCCACCGACCTGCTCTACTACGCGTCCGGCTCACTGGGATTGCCCGGCGCGATGTTCACCGCTTCGCACAACCCGGCGAGGTACAACGGCGTCAAGCTCTGCCTGGCCGGGGCCGTGCCGATCAGCCTGACCACCGGGCTGGACAGGATCCGGGACGATGCCGCGGCCGTGTTGGCCGCCGATGGCCCACCGCCGGGCACCGTCACCGGCCCTTCGGGCGGCTCCTTCAGGGGCACCGTCAGGGGCACCGTCACCAGGCGCAACCTGGTGCCCGACTACGCCCGGCACCTGCGCGACCTGGTCGACCTGTCCGCGATCCGGCCGCTTCGAGTAGCGGTGGATGCCGGCAACGGCATGGCGGGCCTGACGGTGCCAGCGGTGTTCCGCGGCCTGCCGATCGACCTGCACCCGCTGTACTTCGAACTGGACGGCACCTTCCCCCATCACGAGGCGAACCCGCTGGACCCCGCCAACCTCGAAGACCTGCGCGCCGAGGTGCGACGCGTCGACGCGGACGTGGGGCTGGCCTTCGACGGTGACGCGGATCGCTGCTTCGTCATCGACGAACGGGGCGAGCCCGTCCCGCCGAGCGCGATCACCGCCCTGGTGGCGCTGCGGGAACTGGGCCGCGCTCCCGGCGCCACCGTGCTCTACAACCTCATCACGTCGCGGGCCGTTCCGGAGCTGGTCGCGGCGGCCGGGGGCACCGCGATTCGCACCAGGGTCGGACACTCGTACATCAAGGCCGAGATGGCGCGCACCGCTGCGGTTTTCGGGGGCGAACACTCCGCGCACTACTACTTCGCGGATTTCTTCCGCGCGGATTCCGGGATGCTGGCCGCGCTGCACGTGCTGGCAGCCTTGGGCGGGCAACAGCGCCCGCTCTCCGAGTTGGTGGCCGAATACCGGCGCTACGCCGGCTCCGGTGAGATCAACTCGACCGTCGCCGACCCGCAGGCCGTGCAGCAGCGGATCCGCGCCTGGGCGAAGAGGCGCCGCGCCGAGGTCGACGAGTTGGACGGGCTGACGGTGTCGCTGCCCGGCGGCTGGTTCAACGTCCGCGCCAGCAATACCGAGCCGCTGCTGCGGTTGAACGTCGAGGCTCGGGAACAGGCAATGATGGAAGCGCTGCGCGACGAGATCCTCGCGTTGATCCGCCGCTGAGCTGGCAGCGGGCAGGGTGGTCGGCAGGGCAGCCGGCAGGGGACCGCTCCGACCGGCAATCCGGCAGGTGCGCTGCAGCCGCGCCGCGCCGGGACGGTGGTTGGCCGGCGTGGAGGATCCCACGCCGCCGAGTACCAGGGCGCAGGGAAGGCGCCGGCGCGCCGGCGCTCGGTGGGACGAGGGTTGCGCCGACGGCGGCGGCCCGGAGACGGACCGAGACCCTCGGAGACGGACCGAGAAAGGAACGCGACATGGCCATCGACCTCGACCCCCAGTTGCTGGAGGTCCTGGCATGCCCGGACGTCCATCACGCGCCGCTCCTTCCGGGGACGCCCACGGATCCGGACGCGTCGGCCCTGACCTGCACCCAGTGCGGAAGGGTATTTCCGGTGCGGGACGGGATCCCGGTGCTGCTGTTGGCAGAGTCCACAGAGGCTGCCGGTGAACCCGGGGACTGATCGATCGCCGACGAGACGGCTGCCGGCCGATCATGCCGCCGGCCGGCCCGCTTCACCAGGGGCGGCGCCCCAGGCGGTGACGACGTGTCTGTGACCGTGCCGTGAGCGGCCCGTCGGACCCGGCGATCGGCTCGCAGGTCCTGGCCGATCCCGCGGCGCTGCGCGCCGGCGACCGGTTCGACGTCCTGCCCGCGCTGGCCACCGGCGGCGCGCAGGTTCGCGCGGTGGCCGAGCAATTCATGGGCGCGCGGTTTGAACGGCCGCGCAGCCTGATCGTGGTCGATGCCGCGAGCACCGGCGATGCGGCGATGCTCGCGGCGCTGCTGCCGCACCCCCGGACGCCGATCCTCGCCTCGGCCGTGCTCCCAGCCTTCGCCGGACCGCTGGATCTCGCGGTGGTGCTTGCCAGATCCTCCGAGGACCGCTCGGCGGTCGCCGCGGCCGTCGCCGCCTCCCGGCAGGGGGTTGCGCTCATCGTCCGCGGGGCGGAACACGGCGCGGTGGCGGACGCCGCCGGCGGAGCGATCACCGCGCCGCGAATCGCCGTTCCGGAACTCGCGGCCGGGCCGGGGCGTCTCGCCCTGCTGCTGGCCGTCGCGCACGCCGCCGACATCGCACCCGGCGACGCCGCCGCGTTCGATCTGCAAACCATTGCAGACGCGATGGACGCCGAGGCACTTGCCTGCGGCCCGGGGGCCGAACCCTTCGTCAACCCGGCAATCGCGCTGGCGCAGCGCATCGGTGACGGACCGGCGCTGTTCATCGCGGCCGACCCGATCGGAATCGCCCTGGCGGAACGATGTGCGCGGGCGGTGCGGGTGCTCGGCGGGCAGGTTGCCGCCGCCCACCACGCGGCGGACCTCTTGCCGGGCGGCCAGCTCGCGGCCGGCCTGGGTCCGGGCCCGGACATCTACGCCGACGACGAGTTCGGGCCGGTCGGATCGGGCCGGCCGGTCCCGGTCCTGATCCCGGCGCTGCGCGCTTCGGACGGCGGCGCCCTGATGGCGACCCTGACCCGGTCGCTTCTGAGGGCCGCAGAACTGGTGGACGAACAGGCAGCGAGCCCGGCGTCGCGCGTGGCGGTGCTCGGGCTGCGGGTTGATGTGGCGGCCGCGTACCTCGGCATCGCAGCGCGTCAGATTCCGCCGTCGGACGGTCCCGACGGGCTCGGCCCCGCGGGACGTGCCCCGCGGGCGACTCCTGCCGCTACGGTCGACGATGTGACGAACCAGATTCGGGACGAGCGGGACGGCCACCGATGGAACTGATGCGAAATCGGATCCGCCCCTACGCCTGGGGGTCGCGAACGGCCATCGCGGAGCTGACCGGCGCCGAAAGCCCGGCCGCCCACCCGCAGGCCGAGCTGTGGATGGGCGCCCATGCGGACGACCCCTCCACGCTGATCGGGCCGGACGGCGAGCGAAGCCTGGCCGATGCGGTCGCTGCCGATCCAGTGGGCATGCTCGGCGCTGCGGTCGTGGCATCGTTCTCCGGTCGCTTCCCCTTCCTGCTCAAGGTGCTGGCCGCCGCCGAGCCGCTGTCCCTGCAGGCGCACCCGTCCGCCGAATTGGCTCGTATCGGCTACGAGCGGGAGGAGGCGGCCGGGGTGCCGCGGTCGCATCCGAACCGCAACTACCGCGAACCCTGGCCGAAACCGGAGATGATCTGCGCGCTCACCGACTTCCACGCGCTGTGCGGCTTCGCCGACCCGGCCCACACCGTGGAGATGCTGAGCGATCTCGCCGTCCCGCAACTCGATCACTACCTGGCCCTACTGGCCGGCCAACCCGACGCCGAGGGGACCAGGGCGCTGTTCTCCTCGCTGATCACCGTGCCGCCGCGCACGTTGTCGGGCCTGCTGGACGCCGTGCTGGCGGCCTGCGTGGCCAAGGTGAAGGCGAATTCCAGCCCGTTCCTGGCGGAATATCGCACGGCCCTCGAACTGGGCGAGCGATACCCGGGGGACGCCGGGGTGCTGGCGTCGCTACTGCTCAACCGCGTGACGCTCCGACCCGGCGAGGCGCTGTTCCTGCCCAGCGGCAATCCACACTCCTACCTGTCCGGAACCGGTGTGGAGATCATGGGCAACTCCGACAACGTGCTGCGCTGCGGGCTCACGCCCAAGCACGTCGATGTGCCGGAGCTCATGCGGGTGCTGGACTTCACACCGGGGCCGGTCCGGATCATGCACGGCGAGACCTTGCCCGACCTCGAGGTCGTCTACCCGACGCCGGCCACCGAGTTCCGGTTGTCGCGGGTCGTCGCGGGGCGCGCGGCGCGCGAGATCACCCATGACGGCCCGCAGATCCTGCTGGTCATGGAGGGTTCGGTGACGGTGCGGACGGACGCGGGACAGAGCCTGCGGGTGGCGCGCGGCCAGTCGGTGTGGATCGCCGCCCGCGATCGCGGCGTGCGGCTTTCCGGTTCGGGCAACGTGTTCCGGGCCACGGACGGCTTGCCCGGGGGGCCGTCGCGCGCGCTGTGAGGTGAGCGCGCACCGGAGATGGTGCGCCGATGCCGGGCGCCGGCCCGGCCAGATTCCGGAACTATCCAGGCCCGGACGGGCCGGCGGCGCGGCGGGCGCCATCTGTCAGGATGGCTGCACGCCGGGCAGATCGGAGGAGAGCGCATGTTCGACTCGCTGCTCGTGGCGAACCGGGGTGAGATCGCACGTCGGGTGATTCGGAGCGCCCGCGCGATGGGCGTGCGGACCGTCGCGGTGTTTTCCGACGTCGACGCGGACCTGCCTTTCGTCGCCGAGGCCGACGAGGCCGTCGCCATCGGACCCGCGGCTCCTGCCGAGTCCTACCGCAACATCACCGCGATACTGGGCGCGGCGCGCAGCGCTGGCGCGGCAGCCGTCCACCCGGGGTACGGGTTCTTGTCGGAGAACGCCGACTTCGCCGCCGCCGTCGCCGCTGCCGGGCTGGTGTGGGTGGGGCCGTCACCGCAGGCCATCTCGGCCATGGGCGACAAGATCGCCGCGCGGAACCTGATGGTGGCCGCCGGAGTGCCGGTGGCTCCGGGCTCCCCCGAGCCGCTGTCGGGCGTGCCCGAGGCGCTGGCCGCCGCCGCCGATGTCGGCTACCCCGTCATGATCAAGGCCGCCGCCGGGGGCGGCGGGATGGGCATGGCGATGGCGGATGACGAGGCGTCGTTGACCGCCCAGTACGACACGGTGACGGCGTTCGCGTCGCGGGTCTTCGGCGATCCGGCGGTGTTCGTGGAGCGGTACTTCCCGTCGGTCCGGCACGTGGAGGTGCAGATCCTGGGCCTCGCCGACGGCACGGTGGCGGCGCTGGGGGAACGGGACTGTTCGGTGCAGCGACGTCATCAGAAGGTCGCCGAGGAGACGCCGTCACCCGCGGTGGGCGAGAACCTGCGCGGCCGCATGCTGGCCGCCGCGTCGGCGGCCGGTGCGGCGGTCGGCTACCGCGGCGCGGGCACCGTGGAGTTCCTGCTGGATCCGGCGACGCAAGAGTTCTACTTCCTAGAGATGAACACCCGGCTGCAGGTCGAGCACGGGATCACCGAGGCGGTGCTCGGCATCGATCTGGTGGCGGCGCAACTGCAGGTGGCCGCCGGGGAGCCGTGCAGCTTCGATCACGCGGCCCTTCGGGCCCGGGGTCACGCCATCGAACTGCGGATCAACGCCGAAGATCCGAAACGCTTCCTTCCGGGCCCGGGGGTGATCACCGAATGGCGCGAGCCGGTCGGCCCGGACATCCGGGTGGATGCCGGTTACGTCGTCGGCAACACCGTCACCCCGTTCTACGACTCGCTGCTGGCCAAACTCATCGTGCACGGCGACGACCGCGAGCAGGCACTCTCGCGCGCGGCAGCCGCGCTGGAAGGCTTCACGATCACCGGGCCGAAGTCGAACCTGGCATTTCACGTGGAACTGCTGGCGAACCCGGAATTCCGATCGGGCCGGTATGACACCGGCCTGATCGGACGCATGCGCCGACGGTCAGGGTGACGAAACGGGGGTGGTGTTTGCCGGGCCGAGCAGTCATCGGTAGGTTCGGTGCGTCCGGCGAGCGGTTCGCCGGACGCCGGGTCGAATGTGCAGTCGTAGACGAACACCACATTGCGAAGTGAGGCCGAAGTGGCACTTCCCCAGTTGACTCCCGAGCAGCGCGCCGCGGCGCTGGAGAAGGCCGCGGCCGCGCGCCGGGTCCGAGCCGAACTCAAGGAGCGCCTCAAGCGCGGAGGCACGTCCATCAAGCAGGTGCTGGCGGATGCCGAGCACGACGATGCGCTGGCCAAGCTGAAGGTGTCCGCGTTGCTGGAGGCGCTCCCCGGCGTGGGGAAGGTGCGGGCCGCCCAGTTGATGCAGCAGTTCGAGATCGCGCCCAGCAGGCGGGTGCGCGGACTGGGTGAGCGACAGCGACGGGCCCTGCTCAGCGAGTTCGGCTACTGACCCGATCCGCGGTGTCACGGCCAACCGAGGTCGATGGCCGGCGTGGCCGGCTCTACGTGCTGTCCGGTCCTTCGGGAGTGGGCAAGAGCACGGTGGTGGCTCGGCTGCGCCAGGCGGCGCCGCAGCTCTGGCCCTCGGTGTCGGTCACGACGCGGCCCGCACGCGCCGGCGAGACCGACGGCGTCGCGTACCACTTCATCGACGACGCCGAGTTCGCCCGGCTGGTGGCGGCCGGCGACCTGCTCGAGCACGCGATCTTCGCCGGCCACGGTTATGGCACCCCTCGGCGCCCGGTCGAGGATCATCTCGCGTCCGGGGTGGACGTGCTGCTGGAGATCGAGGTGCAGGGTGCCCGGCAGGTGCGCCGGGCACCGGAGCTCGGCGAGGGCGCGGTGCTGGTGTTCCTGGCCCCGCCGTCCAAGGCAGAGCTGGCCCGCCGGCTGACCGGCCGCGGCACCGAGGACGACCCGGCGGTGCAGTCCCGACTGCAGGCGTCGGAGGCCGAGTTGGCGGCCGAAGGTGAGTTCGATCACGTCGTGATCAATACCGACGTCACCAGCGCGGTCGGCGCCTTGCTAGCATTGATGGCCACCGCCCGGCCGCGGACGCCGTAGCACCGCGTTCCGGGCTCCGGCGCACGGACGGCCGGTGCGCCCGCGCTAGAAGAATCGAGACCGACGAAACCCATGACCAGCCCCACCACCAGCGCCCCTGCCTCTGCGACGCCCACGGCGGCGCAGATCGCCGAAGCCGGCATCACCTATCCGCCGATCAACGAGCTGCTGAGCAAGGCGAGTTCGAAGTACGCGCTCGCGGTGTTCGCGGCCAAGCGTGCCCGGCAGATCAACGACTACTACTCGCAACTCTCGGAGGGCCTGCTGGAGTACGTCGGGCCGTTGGTCGACCCGCTGCCGCGGGAGAAGCCGCTGTCGATCGCGCTGCGGGAGATCAACCTCGACCTGCTGGAGCACACGGAAGGCGAGTGAGGACACCACCGTGTCCGGCACGGCGCCGAGGGTGCTGCTGGGGGTAGGCGGCGGGATTGCCGCGTACAAGGCCTGCGAACTGCTGCGCCGGTTGCGATCACCCGAAACCGTGGGGGCGGACGTCACCGTCGTCCCCACCGAATCCGCGTTGCGGTTCGTCAGCGCGGTGACGTTCGAAGCGCTGTCCGGGCACCCCGTCACCCCCGACGTCTTCGCGGACGCTCCGGCGGTCGCGCACGTCGCGACCGGCCGCGACACCGACCTGGTGGTGATCGCCCCGGCGACCGCCGACCTGATGGCCCGGGCAGCGGGCGGGCGCGCCGACGACCTGCTCACCGCATCGCTCCTCGTCACCAGGGCGCCGATCCTGATGGCGCCGGCCATGCACACCGAGATGTGGACGCACCCCGCAACGGTCGCCAACACGGCCCTGCTGCGTTCGCGCGGTGTGGTGGTGCTCGACCCCGCGGTCGGCCGGTTGACCGGACCCGACAGCGGGGCCGGGCGGTTACCCGATCCGGAGCACATAGCGGCGCTGGCAGCATTGCTGCTGGGGCGGCCGGATGCGTTGCCCAGGGACCTGGTCGGCCGGCGGGTCGTCGTCACCGCCGGCGGCACCCGGGAACCCCTCGACCCGGTTCGCTTCCTGGGGAACCGCTCGACCGGCCGGCAGGGCTTCGCCGTCGCGCTGGTGGCCGCCGCGCGCGGCGCCGACGTCAGCGTCGTGGCCGCCAACACCGACCTTCCGACGCCGCCGGGGGTTGGTGTCACGTCGGTGGGCGACGCCGCGGAACTCCGCGGCAGCACGCTGCAGGCGGCGGCCGGGGCGGATGCCGTGGTGATGACCGCGGCGGTGGCCGACTTCCGCCCGGCCCAACGCCTGACCAGCAAGATCAAGAAGGTGCCGGGTGCCGAGCCCGCCCCGTTGCCGTTAGCAGCCAACCCGGACATCCTCGCCGAGCTGGTCACCGGTCGGGCCGGGGCGGCGCGTCCGGTGATCGTCGGGTTCGCGGCCGAGACCGGGGACGAGAACGGCTCGGTGCTGGATCACGGCCGCGCCAAGCTCGCCCGCAAGCGCTGCGACCTGCTGGTGGTCAACGACGTGTCCGGCGGCGCTGCGTTCGGCTCGCGGGACAACGCGGCGACCATCCTCGGCTCGGACGGCAGCGTGACCGAGGTGGCGATGGGCCACAAGGCGGTGCTCGCCGCCGCGCTGTGCGACGCGATCGCCGAACGGCTCGTCGGGCCGCCACCGGCCGGGTCGTATCCTGCGGAGGCGACGGTGCCGCTGCCAGGGCCGCCGCGCGCCTGACCGGCCCTGCGGCGGGAACGGGCGCCACGTTCCGCGGCCGCGCGGTCCGCCTCGCGGCGGCCGGTTCGCGGGCCGGGGCTTGATCGGCGCGGGTCGGATGCGAGTCCCGGGCCATGACGAGGGAAGGACGCAGCCCATGAGCGCGCGCCTGTTCACGTCCGAGTCGGTCACCGAGGGCCACCCGGACAAGATCTGCGACGCCATCAGCGACCACGTCCTCGATGCTCTGCTGGCCCAGGACCCGCAGAGCCGGGTCGCGGTCGAAACCCTTGTCACCACCGGGCAGGTGCACGTGGTCGGCGAGGTGACCACCCGCGGGTACGTGGAGATCCCGAAGATCGTGCGCGACACCGTGTTGTCGATCGGCTACGACTCGTCCGCGAAGGGCTTCGACGGCGCTTCGTGCGGGGTGAACGTGGCGATCGGGTCGCAGTCCCCGGATATCGCGCACGGTGTCGAGTTCGCGTGGGAGTCCCGCCAACACGGCGCCGAGGGCGACGTGCTGGACGAGATGGAGCGCCAGGGCGCCGGCGATCAGGGCCTGATGTTCGGTTACGCCTGCTCCGAGACCCCCGAGCTGATGCCGCTGCCGATCGCGCTCGCCCACCGGCTGGCGCGCCGGCTCGCGACGGTCCGCAAGGTCGGCCGCGTGCCCTACCTGCGCCCGGACGGCAAGACGCAGGTGACGATCGAGTACGTCGGGGACAAGGCGCTGCGGCTGGACACCGTCGTGGTGTCCAGCCAGCACGCCGACGAGATCGACGTGGAGGCGACCCTCGCCCCGGACGTCAGGGCGCACGTGGTGGAACCGGAGCTGGCCGGGCTGGACATCGACACCCGGGACTTCTCGCTGTATGTCAATCCGGCGGGGCGGTTCGTCGTCGGCGGGCCGATGGGCGACGCCGGGCTGACCGGCCGAAAGATCATCGTGGATACCTACGGCGGGATGGCCAGGCACGGCGGCGGAGCGTTCTCCGGGAAGGATCCGACCAAGGTGGACCGGTCCGGGTCGTACGCGATGCGCTGGGTGGCCAAGAACGCCGTTGCGGCGGGTCTGGCCGAGCGGATCGAGGTACAGGTGGCGTACGCAATCGGCAAGGCGCGACCGGTCGGGCTGTTCGTCGAGACCTTCGGGACCGAGCAGGTGGATCCGGACAAGATCGCGGACGCGATCCGGCAGGTGTTCGACCTGCGCCCCGCCGCGATCATCCGCCAACTGGACCTGCAGCGGCCGATCTATGCGCCGACCGCGGCGTACGGGCACTTCGGTCGCACCGACGTGGAACTGCCCTGGGAGTCGACCGACCAGGCGGACGCGCTCAAGCACGTGCTCGGGCTGTAGCGGGGGCGTGCACGGCCCGGATCTGCGGTGCGGTGGTGTTCGGCCGGACGGACGCGCGCAAGCTGCGTCCTGCCCCGGGTACGGGTTGCCGATCGATGACGGGGCGCCGCGGTGCGGCCCCTTTCGTGTGGATGGTTGCCGCCCGGCGACGGGCCGGGGTGATATTCAGATGACATGACAACGGCCGGCACCGCGTCCGCTTCGCCGAAGGACGCGGCAGCGGATACGGGTCGCGGGCCGGCCGCCGGCTCGGACCGGGGACGGGCGGGTGCGGGCCGGAGGGCGGCGGCCGGTCCGGGTCGGGCGCGCGGAGCGCGCGCGGGGCGCACGCCGGCTGAAGGTCTGCCGATCGCCCGGGTCGCCGTTGATGTCGCGCTCGCGCACCTGGACCGGACGTTCGACTATCTGGTCCCGGCCGCTGAGACGGACGCCGCCCGGCCCGGGGTGCGGGTGCGGGTGCGGTTCGCCGGCCGGCTTGTCGATGGTTACCTGCTCGAGCGCATCGCGCAGTCCGGACACCCCGGCCACCTGGCGATGCTGGAGCGGGTGATCTCGACCGAGCCGGTCTTGGCGCCCGAGATCGCAGTGCTGTGCCGCGCGGTCGCCGACCGGTACGCCGGCACCCTTGCAGACGTGTTGCGCCTGGCGGTACCGCCCCGGCACGCCCGCGCGGAATCGGTCGATGACGACACTCCGGTGCGCGCGCTCACCACCGGCGCGGCGGATGCACGCGCCACCGCCGCCGAGCATCGCCGGCCGGACGTCCCGAAAGATCCGGGCGGCCTTCCCGGAGGAACTCGGAGCGATCGCTCGGAAGAAGATCCGGCAGGATGCGCGGCGGCGACCGCCGGACGGGCCGCGCCGGCTCCGGCGGCGGAGTCGATGGCCGGCGGGGACGCTGCCGCGACCGGATCGGCGGGTCGCGCCAGGGAACTCGCGCCTGCCGACATCCCCGTCACCCCATGGATTTCGGACGGGTGGCGGCGCTACCCGGCCGGAGCGTCGTTCCTCGCCGCGGTGCATGAGCACCGTCCCGCCCGGGCGGTGTGGCAGGTGCTGCCAGGCGACGATTGGGCCGCCCGGTTCGCCGAAGCGTCCGCGGTTTCGCTTCGGGCCGGGCGTGGGGCGCTGCTCATCGTGCCGGATTCCCACGACCTGGCGCGCCTCGACCGGGCGCTGGCGGCGGTATTGCCGCCGGCTTCGCACCTCACGCTCTCCGCCGATTTGGGCCCGGCGGAGCGTTACCGACGTTTCCTCGCGGTGGCCCGTGGGCGGGTCCGCGTGGTGGCCGGGACCCGGGCGGCGGCGTTCGCGCCGGTCCGCGATCCAGGGCTACTGGCCATCTTCGACGATGGCAACGACCTGCTGGCAGAGCCCCGCGCGCCCTATCCGCACAGCCGTGAGGTGCTGGGCCTTCGCAGCGCGCAACAGCGCTGCCCGCTGTTGATCGGCGGGCTGGCGCGGACCGCGGAGGCGCAACTTCTGGTGCGATCCGGATGGGCGCACCCCATCCTGGCCGAACGGGACGAGCTTCGGCGCTCGATGCCGCGCATCGAGGCGGCCGGCGACGACTACGCCGCTGGGGCTGCCTCGGCGGCGGCCCGTGCACGGCTGTCCCCGGCGGCCTTCGACGCCGCCCGGCGCGCGCTGGCCGACGGTGCGCCGGTGCTGGTCCAGGTGCCGCGGCGCGGTTACCTGCCGGGCCTGGCATGCGCCGACTGCGGCCGGCCGGCCCGCTGCCGTCGTTGCCGCGGGCCGCTGCACCTGGCGCGGGGCGCGCGGATCCCGTCCTGCCGCTGGTGCGGTGCCCCGACTCCGCGGTTGGCCTGCCCCGCGTGCGGTTCGGTCCGAATCCGAGCGACGGTGACAGGAGCCGCGCGGACCGGTGAAGAGATCGGCCGGGCCTTCCCAGGGGTTCGGTTGCGATCGTCCACCGGTGGGGCCATCAGCGGCCAGGTACCTGCCGAAGCGGCCATCGTGGTGGCCACCCCCGGGGCCGAACCGACCGCCCACGGCGGGTACGGGGCGGCGTTGCTGCTGGATGGCGGCATCCTGCTCGGCCGGCCGGATCTGCGGGCGGCGGAAGAGGCGCTCCGCCGTTGGATGGCGGCCGCCGCGCTGGTGCGCCCGGCCGCGGACGGCGGCCGGGTGGTGGTCGGTGCCGACGCGGCGGTGCCGACGGTGCAGGCCCTGATCCGCTGGGATCCCGTCGGGCACGCGGAAGCGGAACTCGACGCCCGCGAGGCGCTGGGTTTCCCGCCGGCCGTGGCCATGGCTGCGATCGACGGCGCCGAAGCCGCGGTGTCGGCGGCGCTCGCGGAACTCCAGATGCCCGCCGCCGGCGAAACCCTCGGCCCGGTGCCCATCGAGCGGCCCTTCGGCCGTGACCGCGCGGCGGGCGCGGCCGGGCGCGGGGCGTCCGCGGCGCGTGACGACACGGACGGAGTTGCTGTCGCGCGGGCCGACCCCGAAGACGATGACGCGGCGGCGGTTCGTGGCCTGGTCCGGGTCGCCCGGGCGCACCGCAAGGAGCTTGCAGCGGCCCTTCGAGAGGTGGCCGCATCCCGATCCGCCCGCAAGGATCCGGCCTTGCTGCGCATCAGGGTGGATCCGGTCGAGCTCGGCTGAACCCGGACGGGGCACAGCGGCGCGGGGCGGTTCGGCACCGCCTGTCGACGTGGGTGGGTACCAGACGTCCGGCCGCCGACTTCCGCTGTGGACAACCGCTCGGGGGCGGGAGGCAATTCTGCGATGCTGCCCCGATGAGCGGTGACAGGAGCGGGCACAGGAGGCACGATGGAAACCATGACGGCACGCACGGTGATGCCGCGTGAATCGCGGGACTGGACGGTCGACGACCTGGACGAACTGCCGGACGACGGCCTGCAGTACGAACTGCTCGACGGGGTACTCCTCGTGAGCCCGGCGCCGGTGCCGGTGCACCAGCGGGTGGTCGCACGGATGCATCTCGTCTTGCAAGCGGCTTGCCCACCGGAGCTGGAGGTGTTCTTCGCGCCGCTGGACTGGCGACCCGACCGCCGCACCTCGCTTCAGCCGGACCTGCTCGTCGTGCGCCGCGATCTCATCGGTGCGAAGAACCTCACCGAGCGCCTGGAGCTCGCGGTCGAGGTGCTCTCCCCGTCCACCCGGCGAAAGGACCTCGTTTTCAAGCGTTCCAAGTACGCCGACGCGGGCGTCGCCTCGTATTGGGTGATCGACCCTGCGGAGCCTTCGATCGTCGCGTGGAATGCGGTGGGCGGTGAGTATCAGCCGGCCGGGCGGGCCAGCGGTCAGGAATCGGTGACGCTGCGCCGGCCGTACCCCGTCACCATCACGCCCGCGACCCTGGTCTGACCTTCGGGCGGCAGGCTGCGGATTCCGGCCGCCAGATGCCCGCGCCACCGGCTACGGCCCTTCGCCCGACCTGGGGGTGGAGTCCAAGGGCGTGCGAAGCTGGCATCGCACCGGTTCTGGCCCCGGGCGCGGATCCGAGTCGCGCACCGAGCAGCAGTCCCGATCCATCGATCGGCTGATCCGAACGCCGCGGCCGGTCGATGCCTGCGGCTTGCGGCCCATGGTCGGAACGGCTTCGTAGACTGGCCACCGCACCGCACCGCACCGCCGGTTCGATGTGCCACCCGTGCGCCCGGGCCGCGAGTGTCAGACACCCGGGCCGCGGTCTTTTCCAGCAGTGAGGGAGCTTTCCATGCGCCTGTTGTTCGCCGGCACGCCGGCCGTCGCGGTGCCCTCGCTGCAGGCGGTGCGCCGGTCACGGCACGAACTGCTGGCCGTGCTGACCCGGCCCGACGCCCCGACCGGCCGGGGCGCACGGATCACCCCGTCCCCGGTGGCCAGCGCCGCTCGGCAAGCCGGAATCCAGCTCTTGCAACCGGTGTCCATCCGCGGCGCGGAGTTCGAGGCCCAGTTGCGCGCGCTTCGGGTCGACGCGGTTGCGGTGGTGGCCTTCGGCGCGCTCATTCCGCGACGGCTGCTGCACATCCCGGCGCAGGGCTGGATCAACCTGCACTTCTCGTTGCTGCCGTCGTGGCGCGGCGCCGCGCCGGTGCAGGCCGCGGTTCGCGCCGGTGACGAGATCACCGGGGCCAGCACGTTCCGGATCGAGGAGGGCCTCGACACCGGACCGGTCTATGGCACGGTCACCGAACCGATCCGTCCGACCGACACCGCCGGTGACCTGTTGGAACGCCTTTCGCACATCGGGGCCCGCCTTCTGGTCGCCACGCTCGACGGCATCGCGGACGGAACCGTGCGGCCGCTTGCGCAGCCGCCGGGCGGTGTGAGCCATGCGCCGAAGGTCACCGCCGAGGCCGCCCGCGTCGACGTCACCGCGCCGGCGTTGGCGGTGGACCGCATGATCAGATCGATGACCCCGGCACCGGGCGCTTGGGTCGAGTCTCGTTGGGGGCGGCTGCGTCTCGGGCCGGTGACGGTGGTTCGTGACGTTGTCGCCGGATCGGATGCGGCGAGCACCGGCAGTTCCGGGGTCGTGGTGGCGGACCGGGAAGCGCCCGCCAGCCTGGCGCCCGGCGAGATCCTCGCCGGTAAGCGGGACGTCCTGCTCGGCACCGGATCGGGTGCCGTCCGGCTCGGCACCGTGCAAGCCCCCGGCAAGCGCCCGGTGCCCGCCGCCGACTGGGCCCGCGGCGCCCGACCGCGCGCCGAGGACCGGCTCGGGCTACCGGCCGCGGCGCAGCGGAACTCCGCCGCGGGATACCGAACTGCTGCGCGCACGGAAGGTGCGGAAGGCGTTGCAGGGGACTCGATCCCGCTGCGCGGTGGCGCCGCCGAACCGCGTGCTCGCCGGCGCGCTACGACGGCGCAGCCCCGCACCCCTGTAGACCCCGCCGTCGCCGAGCCGGAGTCATGACGGCGCGGCGCGACGAGCGGCCGGCCGGGGGGCACCGCCCCGACCCATCGACGGGCGACCGTGCAGGCCAGGGCAGCGACGACCTCGCCGTCCGCGGCGGCCGGGGTGGCCCGCCGGGCGCCAATCCCGGCCAGCACAACCCGCCGGGCGACCGTGCGGGTCAGGACAGCGAAGACCTCGTCGTCCGCGGCGGCCGGGGTGGCACATCTGGCGACGGTCCGCCCGGTGGCGACCCGCGCGAAGATCACCCGCGAGGTGGCCGCCCGCAGCGGAGGTCTGCCCCGCCGCGCCGCCCCCTACCCACGCGGCGGGTGTCCGCGGAAGGCGATCCGGCCCGGGCTGCGGCGCTGGAACTCCTGACGGCGGTCCGGGACCGGAGTGCCTACGCCAACCTCGTCCTACCGGCGATCCTCGCCGAGCGCGGCCTCAGTTCGCGGGACGCCGCCCTGGCCACCGAAATCGGCTATGGGGCGTGCCGGACGCTGGGCCAACTCGACGCGATTCTGTCCGAATGCGGCGACCGTCCGCTGGCTCAACTGGACGGGCCCGTGTTGGACCTCCTGCGGCTCGGCGCCTATCAGCTGCTCCATACCAGGGTTCCGCGGTACGCGGCGGTGTCGGCGACGGTCGACCTGGCCCGCGCCGGCGACCGATCGCATGCGGCCGGCTACGTCAACGCGGTGCTGCGCCGCGTCGCCGAGCGCGACCTCCCGAGTTGGGTGGATCGTCTCGCCCCGGTCGGCCGGGCGGACCCGCTGGCCCGCCTTGCGTTGGCCACCGCCCACCCCAGGTGGATCGTCGGTGCGTTCGCCGATGCCCTGGCTGCGGCCGACAACGCGGCCGAGAACGCGGAGCATGCAGCCCAAGCCGCGTCCGAAGGTGCGGTCACCCACGGTGATCGGCACGAACTGGCGGCGGCGCTGGCGGCGAACAACCTGGCCCCCTCCGTCCACCTGGTGGCCCGGCCGGGCCTGGTGGGCCGCGACGAGTTGATCGCCGAATCCCGCGGCGAACCGGGGCGCTACTCGCCGTACGCCGTATACCTGCCAGGGGGCGATCCCCGGCGGCTGCCGTCGGTCGCCGGCGGTGCGGCCGGCGTACAGGACGAGGGGTCCCAGTTGGTGGCGATCGCCGCGGCGGCCGCCCCGCTGGACGGGCCCGACGGGCGCTGGCTGGACCTTGCGGCAGGCCCCGGTGGGAAGGCTGCGCTGCTCGGTGCGCTCGCCGCGCGACGGGGCGCGGCGGTCGATGCGGTGGAGAAGGCGCAGCATCGCGCGGATCTGGTGCGCGCGGCCACCCGCGGGTTGCCGGTGACGGTGCACACCGCGGACGGCCGCAACCCCGAACTGCCGCCCGGTGCGTTCGACCGGGTGTTGCTCGATGCGCCCTGCACCGGCCTGGGGGCGCTGCGCCGCCGGCCCGAGGCGCGCTGGCGGCGAACCGAGGCCGACGTCGCCCCGCTGGTCAAGTTGCAGCGGGAGTTGTTGGCGTCCGCGGCCCGCCTGGTCCGGCCGGGTGGCGTCGTCTGCTACGTGACCTGCTCACCGCACCTCGCCGAGACCACGGGCGTGATCAACCGCCGTCCGAGCGGCCTGGAACCCGTCGACGCCCGCCCGCTGCTGCCCGGCGTCGCGCGCCTCGGTCCCGGACCGACCGTGCAGCTTTGGCCGCACCGGCACGGTACGGACGCAATGTTCCTGGCCCTGTTCCGCAAGATCTGATCGGGCGAGCGGCTACCGGGGTCCTCGACGAGACGGCCACCACCGCTGCGCTTGGCGCGGCAGATAGATCGCGATGTCCCTCTCCTTCGAGCACCACGTGCATGCCCGGTATCCCTGCTGCTCCAGGCCCCGGGTCTCCGGATTGGGGTCGGGGAAGTCGGCGTAGCGGTGCAGTCCGATCCGGCACAGGAACGGCCGCATTGCAGCACCACCTCGGCGCATGGAAAGACCTCCTGGCTCCGCCGGTATCAGGCCACGGTAGCGCCGGCGGCTAGTCTGGCTTCCTGTGACAGCACCGAGCGGGCCATTGATCGCGCCCAGCATTCTGTCCGCGGACTTCGCGAACCTCGCCTCGGAGGTCGCGCGGGTGGACGGCGCGGACTGGCTGCACGTGGACGTGATGGACAACCACTTCGTGCCGAACCTGACGATCGGGCTGCCCGTCGTCGAAGCGCTCCGGCGGACGACCGCGATGCCGCTCGACTGCCACCTGATGATCGAGGACCCGGATCGCTGGGCCCTGGGCTATGCCGAGGCGGGCGCGCACAACGTGACGGTGCACGCCGAGGTGGTGGCCGAGCCCGTCAGCCTGGCCATGGATCTGCGGGCCGCCGGCGCGCTGGCTGGGCTGGCACTCAAGCCGCGGACGTCCCTGGACGACTGGGTCGACGTGCTGCGCAGCTACGATACGCTGCTGGTGATGACGGTCGAGCCGGGTTTCGGCGGCCAGCACTTCATGCCGGAGATGCTCGAGAAGGTTCGCAGCGCACGCCGCATGGTCGACACCGGGCACCTGCGCGTGATCGTCGAGGTGGACGGCGGGGTCAACGCCGACACCATCGAGGCGGCAGCAGAGGCCGGTGCGGACTGCTTCGTGGCCGGCTCGGCCATCTACGGTTCGGCAGACCCGGCCGCCGCGGTGGCCGCCCTGCGGCGCAGCGCGAGGTGCGCGCGCCCGCGCGCGTAGGGGACGATGGAGGCGGCGGCGCCCGTTGCCGTCCGATCCCGTCGGGCGGGTCACCGGGCGCCGGATGTGCGTGCGGAGGGAAGGCTCATGTTCACCGGCATAGTCGAGGAACTCGGCGAGGTGACCGACGTGGCGATCCGTGAGGGATCGTCCGACGCCCGCGTGACGATCCGCGGCCCGAAGGTGACATCCGATGTCCGGCACGGCGATTCGATCGCGGTGAACGGCGTGTGCCTGACGGTGGCCGCCAGCGCGGGCGACACCTTCACGGCCGAGTTGATGGCCGAGACCCTCGCGCGCACCGGCGCGCGAGGCTGGACGGCCGGAACGCCCGTCAACCTGGAACGCTCCGTCACCCCCACCACCCGTCTCGGCGGACACCTGGTGCAGGGCCACGTCGACGGGGTCGGACGGGTGGTGCGGCGCACCGAACACCCGGGCTATGACGAGGTGACCATCGCCGTTCCACGCGACATGGGGCGCTTCTTGGCGCCGAAGGGCGCGGTGGCGATCGACGGGATCTCGCTGACGGTGATCAACGTCACCGACGAGGCGGACGCCACCTCCGTCACAGTGGGGATCATCCCGGTGACCCGCAGCGCTACCACCATGGGCGGGCGTGCGGTGGGCGACGTGGTGAACATCGAGGTGGATGTGATGGCCAAGTATGCGCAGCGGCTACTGTCGCAGCGATGGGAGAACCAGTGAGCACCTCCGTGCAGACCGCCGGCGCGGACCGGCCGACCGGGTCCGTCGATTCCGCCGCGGGCGGCGAACGTCGGCGCGCCGAGGCGGACTTCGACACCGTTCCGGCCGCCCTGGCCGAGATCGCCGCCGGTCGCGCCGTCATCGTCATCGATGACGAGGATCGGGAGAACGAAGGCGACCTGATCTTTGCGGCCGAACTGGCCACGCCGGAGTTGGTGGCCTTCATGGTCCGCTACACGTCCGGATACATCTGCGTGTCGCTGACGGAACGGAACGCGGACCGGCTGGACCTGCCGCCGATGTTCCGGGTCAACCAGGACCGTCGCGGCACCGCGTACACCGTCACCGTCGACGCCCGCGAGGGCGTCAGCACCGGCATCTCGGCGACCGACCGGGCCCGCACCATCCGCCTGCTCGCCGACCCCGCCACCACGGCGGCCGACCTGTCCCGGCCCGGCCACACCAACCCGTTGCGCGCCAAGGACGGCGGAGTGCTCCGCCGTCCCGGCCACACCGAGGCGGCGGTCGACCTGACGAGGCTCGCCGGCCTGCAGCCGGCGGGCGTGCTGTGCGAGATCGTGTCGGAGAAGGACCCGTCGGGGATGGCCCGGGTGGACGAGTTGCGGGTGTTCGCGGACACCCACGGCTTGGCGATCATCACCATCGCCGATCTGATCGCCTACCGACGGCGCTTCGAGAAGTTGGTGAAACGTGTTGCAACAGCGCGGGTGCCGCTGGCGAGCGGGGAATTCACCGCGATCGGATACGCCAGCACGTACGACAACCGCGAGCATCTCGCGTTCGTCTACGGCGATATCGGCGACGGCGAGGACGTTCTGATCCGCATGCACTCGGAGTGCTTGACCGGCGATGTGTTCGGGTCGTTGCGCTGCGACTGCGGCACCCAGTTGGAGGCCTCCCTACAGGCTGTCGCGGCCGAGGGGCGCGGGGCAGTGGTGTACATCCGCGGGCACGAGGGGCGCGGAATCGGCCTGATGCACAAGCTGCAGGCCTACCAACTGCAAGACGCCGGCCGGGACACCCTCGACGCGAACCTCGACCTCGGATTCCCCGCGGACGCCCGCGACTACGGCACCGGAGCGCAGATCCTGGTCGACCTGGGGGTGCGCACGATGCGGTTGCTCACCAACAACCCGGCGAAGCGGGCCGGCCTGGAAGGCTACGGGCTGAAGGTCATCGGACGGGTGCCGCTGCCGGCCTCGGTGAACCCGCACAACCTGCGGTATCTGACCACCAAGCGAGATCGGATGGGGCACCAGATCGACGGTCTGGGCAAGGCATGATGGAGGCGGTATCGCACCGCGGTCCCGCCCCCCGGTGACGCGTCGGCAGAACCGGCCCGAAGACGCACGCGCGGCAGGTCGCGAAGACTGCACCGCGACGAGGAGGCACGGATGAGCGGTGACGGCCGACCCGAACTCGAAGTGCCCGACGCCACCGGCCTGCGCGTTGCGATCGTTGCCACCACCTGGCACGGCGACATCGTCGAGGAGTTGATCAGGGGTGCGCTGGCTGCGGCCCGCCGCGCCGGCATCGACGATCCGGCGGTCGTCCGGGTGCCCGGCGCGATCGAGATCGCCGTGGTGGCCGCCGAACTCGCTTCCAAGAACGACGCGGTGGTCGCGCTCGGCGCGGTGATTCGCGGCGGCACCCCGCATTTCGAGTACGTATGCGACGCGGTCACGGCCGGACTCACCAGGGTTGCGCTGGATGCGCGGACACCGGTGGGCAACGGCGTGCTCACGTGCGACACGGTCGAGCAGGCGCTGGCCCGCAGCGGCGGCCCGGGAGCCGTCGAGGATAAGGGCGGCGAAGCGATGGCCGCCGCGTTGTCCACCGCACTGGTGCTGCGGGAGTTGCGTGGCGCACCGTCGGTCATGGGGTTTCGATGACCGACGCCGCATCCGGCCCCGAAGACCGCGCGGCATCGAGCGCCGAGCGCCCGCCCGCGCCAGACCTTCGGTCCCGCACAGCACCTCCAGGAGCGATGTCCGCCGGAGCGATGCTGTCGGCGCGTCCACGCCGGGTGACGGTGTACGGCGCTATCGCCGCGACCGCCGTGCTGGTGACCATGGTCGTCATCGGCTTGTTGCTGCGCGGCATGGACGACGGGGTCACCTTCCGTGTCGCGGACCAAGTGGGGCTCATCGGGGTCGGGGCGTTCGCGGCGGGCATCATCATGTTGGTTGCGCGCCCGCGCATGCGCGCGGACGCGTCGGGCATCTGGGTGCGGAACATCCTAGGCGAGGTGCACTTCCCGTGGGCGGTGGTGGTCCGGATCGCGTTTCCGCCGGGTGCGCACTGGGCGCAGGTGGTCTTGGCCGATGAGGAGACGCATCCGCTGATGGCGATCCAGGCGATGGATCGCTCGCGTGCCATCGATGCCCTTCGGGAGGTTCGTGCGCTGCACGAACTGCACCGGCCGACCTCGCCGAAGCCGTCACCGGAGGCGGCGGAGCGGGCACGCAGACAGGCACAGGCCGAGGCGGCCGCGGCGGCTGCCAGGCCGCTGGGGCGCCTCGAGGTCATCGATCGCGAGCTCGCGGCCAAGCCGCCGCGCCGCCGCCGGTCCCGCTAGCCCGCAACTGGCCGCGCTTTCGCGGGGTGGCGGCGCCGTGGCGTGGCGACCCTTCGCGCGGCCGCAGATGCCGCTACTGAACGGCGCCCGACCCGTGGCGTGGCGACCCTTCGCGCGGCCGCACATGCCGCTACTGAACGGCGCCCGACCCGTGGCGTCCGTCCTGCCGCGGATCGGGGCCGGATCGCCGCACACCGGCTCGCCGTGGCATGTACGATGGAACATTGCGACCACCCCGTCGGTGGCGGCGGTACTCGTCGGCACCGGGCGGGGGAGCAAGCGGAGCCCTGCTCCCACCCGAGCCGCTGATCTGGCAGCCGGGTTCGGTCCGCCGGTGTAACCGGCGTACGGTGCTACCTCGCCCACGTGGGCGTGGCACCGACCGTCAAGGGCCCCGCGTGCTCGAACCGCGGGGCCATGGCGTCTTCCCGGCAGCAGCCTTTCCCGGCTGGCGGAGCCTGTCATGGTCGGCGACCCGGTCGCGCTCGGATCAACGCGCAAGGAGGACATCAATCAGCAACGAGACGCGCATCAACGACAGGATCCGTGTTCCCGAGGTACGCCTGGTCGGCGCCGGCGGCGAGCAGGTCGGCATCGTGCCGATCGGCGAAGCGCTACGACTGGCCGAGGAGGCCGATCTCGACCTGGTCGAGGTCGCGCCGACCGCCCGGCCGCCCGTGGTCAAGCTGATGGACTACGGCAAGTTCAAGTACGAGAGCGCGCAGAAGGCGCGGGAGGCACGGCGCAATCAGGTGCTGACCGTCATCAAGGAGATGAAGCTCCGGCCCAAGATCGATTCGCACGACTATGAGACCAAGAAGGGTCACGTCGTGCGCTTCCTCAGGGCGGGGGACAAGGTCAAGGTGACGATCATGTTCCGCGGCCGCGAACAGTCCAGGCCGGAGTTGGGCTTCCGCCTCTTGCAGCGCCTGGCCAGCGACGTGGCGGAGTTGGGGACCGTCGAAAGCGCACCCAAGCAGGACGGGCGGAACATGATCATGGTCTTGGCGCCGTTCAAGAACGCCCGCCCGCAAAAGGCACACGCCGCCGCGGGATAGGTCACCTGTTCGTCGACGCGGGGCCGCTGGGATCGAACGGCGGAACCTGCACCGCGCCGGAAGGCGCATGTCGGCCGGGATCCAGCCCCGCCGTTACGATGCCGCGTGCACTTCGACGCGGCCGAGGAAAGTGAGACACGAAGCACCATGCCCAAGAACAAGACCCATTCCGGGATCTCCAAGCGGGTCCGGGTGACCGGCACCGGCAAGGTCATGCACACGGGCTCCGGCAAGCGGCACAACCTTGAGAAGAAGCCGTCCCGGGTCACCCGTCGAATGACCGGCATGCGGGAGCTTTCGCTCGCGGACGTGCCGCGCGTCAAGCGCATGCTCGGCATCTAGGACCAACAAACTCAACCCCGGCGGCGCGCTGCGCCCGGCCGGAGTTCAGACAGAAAGACGGGTGTCGAGATGGCACGGGTCAAGAGGAGCGTCAGCGCGCACAAGAAGCGCCGGCAAACGCTCGAGCGCGCCGAGGGCTACCGGGGCCAACGGTCGCGGCTGTACCGCAAGGCGAAGGAGCAGATGCTCCACTCGCTGAACTACGCCTACCGGGACAGGCGCAAACGCAAGGGTGACTTCCGTCAACTCTGGATCACCCGGATCAACGCCGCCGCCCGGATGCACGGGATGACGTACAACCGGTTCATGCAAGGCCTGAAGGTTGCCGGCGTCGACGTCGACCGCAAGATGCTGGCCGAACTCGCGGTGCGTGACGAGGCAGCGTTCGCCAGGCTCGTCACGATCGCCCGCGCAGCGGTGCCGGTCGGGTCGGGCGCCGCGCCGGCGCAAGGCGAGGACGCCGCCTGAGCCGAGCCGCCCGCCACCAGCCCGCGGCGCCCCGGTCTTGGTCCGCGCCACTTTTCCCGATCCGCGCCCCGAATTGGTGGCGCCGATCCACGAAAGTGGCGCGAATCAGCGCGCCCGGCGACGTGCGGCGGGCGTTCCGGCGGGCAGCCGAGCGGGCAGCCGAGCGGGCTGTGCCGCGGGAGATGACATGCGCGGTGACAGGGGCGGTGACGTGGATTCTGTGGCTCACGGGCCGACTTCGGGCGCGCTGACCGAGCGGTCCTCCCGGATCGTCGCAGCACACCGGTTGTTGCGCCGTTCCCGGCGCATGCAAACGGGCGAGTTCCTGGCCGACGGCGCCCAGGCCGTCCGCGAGGCCGTCGCCGCGGAGCGGGCGCAGCCGGGCACGGTCCACGAGGTGTACGTCACGGAGGCGGCCGCCGGCAGGCACGTCGAGATCGTGCGGGCGGCGTTCGCCGCCGGTATCGCCGTCACACAGGTGACGGATCGGGCGGCCGCTGCGCTGTCCGACGCGGTCACCCCGCAGGGGCTCACGGCCCGTTGCGTGCTGCCCGGCGGCGATCCGCTGCCGCTGCTCGCGATCACGCCCCGGCTGTTGGCCGTGCTCGTCGAAGCTTCGGACCCCGGCAATGCGGGCACGGTGATCCGGCTGTCCGACGCCGCCGGCGCGGACGGCGTCATCCTCGCCGGCGACGCCGTCGACCCGTGGGGGCCCAAGGCGGTTCGCGCATCGGCGGGCAGCATCTTCCACCTGCCCGTCACCCGGGCAAGCGATGCGCGTGCCCTCGTGGATCAATTGTCGGCCGCGGGCCTGTCGGTGCTGGCCACCACGCCGAGCGCGGACCTGGACCTGGACGCCGCAGCCGCCGGCGGCATCCTGGACCTGCCCACCGCCTGGCTCTTCGGTTCCGAGTCGCATGGCCTTCCCGACGACGTGGTCGGCGCCGCCGACGCGGCAATCCGGGTGCCCATCCACGGCCGTGCCGAATCGCTCAACCTGGCAACGGCCGCGGCGATCTGCTTGTACGCCAGCGCGTCTGCGCACCGGCGGGTGCCCTGACCGCGCCCACCGCGCGGGCTCATCGCGAGCGGATCAGGTCGTTGGGCCGGAGGGTGACGGCGACGACGCCCCGCACCGCACCTGCCTGATCGCCGATCAGCGAACCTGTCGGTGATAGCTGCCGCCGTGCAGGTCGAGCACTTCCACGCTCGGCCGCTGCCCGGCATCTCCCGGGTCGACCAGCCAGTCCTGCACCACCGCCACCGGTATCTGCCGATCTCCGTTGCACCGACTTCTCAGGGAGCGGGCGGCGTCGTCACCGACGTCACCGCCATCCGTACCGCTCGCGCAGCGCCGACTGCACCCGGCCGAAGCGCACTCGGTCCAGGGCCGTGGCCTCCCGACGCATCCCGCGCGGATGCACCCGCAGCACGCGGTCGACGTTGACCCAGGACGGCCGGTGCTCGCCGTCCCACGCGCCCGCCCCGACGGGCACGAACTCCGGATCGCCGTCGTGGTCCTTGCTGGTCAACTGCACCCCGAGCACGGTGCCGGCCGGTTCGACGGCAACCACCAGCACCGGCCGATCCTTGCCGCGGCCGTCGTTCTCCTCGAACGGGACCCAGGTCCACACGATCTCGCCCGGGTCGGGATCCCCGTCGGTCGAAGGGTTATAGGTCATCCGGACCGGCCCGATCGATCGCGGAGCCACCTCGACGGTCGCACCTGGCCCGAAACGCCCGGCCTCGGCGCTCTGCGCCGTCGCCGACACCGGCCGGTGCGGGCGGCCCTTCCGGCCGGGGCGTGCTCGCCCCCTGGGTCCGCCGACCGTTCGCCGCCGCCGCGGCGATAGGACGGCGGCGACCGCCCGCGCGGCCGAGGCAAGCGCGCCGGTGAGCGTGGTCACCGCTGGGACACTACCGTCCGCCGCGGCCGGCGGGGTAGTGGTGAGGACCCCCGCCGCGTCATGCCGCGTCGGGTCGCGGCATGGCCCCGTTAGACTTCTGCACCGTCCCCCAAGGCCCGGAAGGCGTCCCCATGATCGCACCAGACGGTGCAACCGCTCCGCTCGTGGATCCGACCGACGCGGCGGCCGTCACCGCAGCGGCCGATGCCGCGCTCGCGGCCATTGCGGCGGCGACCGATCTGCACACGCTCGCCGCCGCTCGCGCCTTGCATGTGGGTGACAAGTCGCCGCTGGCGCTGGCCAATCGGACGATCGCGGCGCTTGCCAAGGAGGATCGCGCGGCCGCCGGACGGCAACTCGGCGAGGCCAGGGGCCGGATCGGGGCCGCGGCTGCCGAGCGGGACCAGGTGCTCCGCGCCGAGCGGGACGCGGCGGTGCTGACCACCGAGCGCATCGACGTGACGCTTCCCACGGATCGGTACCCACGCGGCGGGCGACACCCCATCTCCACGGTGATGGAACGGATCGGCGACGTCTTCGTCGCGATGGGTTGGGAGATCGCCGAAGGGCCGGAACTCGAGGCCGAATGGCTCAACTTCGATGCGCTGAACTTCCCGCCGGATCATCCCGCCCGCGAGATGCAGGACACCCTCTACGTCGCCGATCCCGCCCATCCCGACGGGGCTACCCGTGGCTCCGGCCTGGTGCTCCGGACCCACACCTCGCCCGTGCAGGTCCGCACGATGCTGTCGCAGCCGCCTCCGATCTACGTCATCTGCCCGGGCCGCGTCTACCGCGACGACGCGCTGGACGCGACCCACACCCCGGTCTTCCACCAGGTCGAGGGGCTCGCGGTGGACCGGCACCTGACGATGGCACACCTCAAGGGCACGCTCGACCACCTGGCGCGCGCCATGTTCGGGCCGGAATCGGCGACCCGATTGCGCCCGTCGTTCTTCCCGTTCACCGAGCCCAGCGCGGAGATGGACGTCTTCTTCCCCGACCGCAAGGGCGGTCCGGGCTGGGTCGAATGGGGCGGCTGCGGCATGGTCGACCCCAACGTGCTTCTCGCCTGCGGGCTGGACCCGGCCGAGTACACCGGGTTCGCCTTCGGTATGGGCATCGAACGCACCCTGCAGTTCCGAAACTCCGTTCCGGACATGCGGGACATGATCGAAGGCGACGTGCGGTTCACCGCGGCCTTCTCCTCGGAGGTATGAGCGCAGATGCGCGCGCCACTGGAGTGGATCCGCGAGTACGTGACGCTGCCGGAATCGGTGACGGTACCCGACGTGGTGGACGCATTCACCCGGATCGGGCTGGAAGTCGAAGGGGTGCATGCCGTCCCGCAGACCGTCGGGGCGCTGACCGTCGGGCGGGTGCGCGACATCGAGGAACTGATCGGCTTCAAGAAGCCGATCCGTTTCGTGTCGGTGGACGTCGGCGCTGGCAACGGGCCGTCGGGAACCGCCGACCCACGCGGCATCATTTGCGGGGCAACCAACTTCGCCGTCGGTGACGCGGTGATCGTGGCGCCGCCCGGGACGGTGCTGCCGGGCGACTTCACGATCACGGCACGCCGCACCTATGGCCGCGTCTCGGACGGAATGATCTGCTCCGCCAGGGAATTGGGCATCGGCGCCGACCACGAAGGCATCGTGGTCCTCGACCGGGACGCGGCGATCGGCGCCGACGCGCGCGGCCTGATTGGCGCGGGCGATGTGGTGCTGCAGTTCGCGATCACCCCGGACCGCGGCTACGCACTGTCGATCAGGGGCCTGGCGCGTGAACTGGCGGCGGCGTTCGACGCGCCGTACACCGACCCGGCCGATCGGCCGATGCGGGCCGCCGCAGACGGGCCCGCGGTCGAGATCCGCGATGGCGAACGGTGTTCCCGGTTCGTCGCGGTCGCCGCGAACGGGATCGATCCGGCGGCGCGGACGCCCTGGGCCATGCGCCGCAGGCTGCTCGCCGCCGACATCAGGGCGATATCGCTGGCCGTCGACGTGACCAACTACGTGATGCTCGAACTCGGCCAACCGCTGCATGCGTTCGACGCGGCGAGGCTCGACGGCGGGATCGTCGTGCGCCGGGCCCGGTCCGGGGAGCGGCTGCGCACCCTCGACGGAGTGGACCGTGCGCTGACCGCCGATGACGTGGTCGTGGCCGACCGGTCCCGCGCGGTGTCGTTGGCAGGGGTGATGGGTGGCGAGGAGACCGAGATCGCCGCCGCAACAACCGATGTGGTGATCGAGGCGGCGAATTGGCTGCCGCCGTCGATCTCCCGCACGGTTCGGCGGCACCGGCTGCCCAGCGAGGCCGCACGCCGTTTCGAGCGGTCGGTCGACCCGGCCGTGGCGCCGATCGCTGCGGAGATGGCGGCCGGACTGCTCGCGACGATCGGCGGTGGATCACTCGGGGGACGCACCGAGGCCGGGCCCGGGTGGCACGGTCGCCAGATCGTGATGCCGGCCTCCGAGCCGGGACGCCTGACCGGCCATGACGTGTCGGCGCGGCAGTCCGCGCGCCGGCTCGCGCAGGTCGGCTGCCGGGTCGAGGAGCGGACATCCGCCGGCGCGCCGACCGAACTGGTCGTCCATCCGCCGAGCTGGCGACCCGACCTCTGCCGCCCGGCGGACCTGGTGGAGGAGATCGCCCGGCTGGAGGGCTACGACAGCATCGAGCCGGCCCTCCCCGCGGCGCCGCCCGGGGCCGGACTCGGGCCGGGCCAGCGGCGCCGGCGCCGCGTCGCGGCGGACCTGGCCGCCTGGGGGATCACGGAAGTGCTCTCGTTCCCGTTCATGGGCGCCGGCGACCTGGACGCCCTCGGCATCCCCCCGGGCGATGTACGCCGCCATGCCGCCCTGTTGGCGAATCCGCTCGACGTCGAACGGCCGATGGTGGCGACCACGCTCCTGCCGGGTCTGGTCGGGACGGCGCTTCGCAATCTCTCGCGCGGCGCCCGGGACCTCGCGCTGTTCGAGATCGGGCAGGTCGCCCGGCCGCGTCCCGAGGCGCTGCGGCCACCGCCGCTTCGAGTCGATCACCGGCCCGGCGTCACCGATCTCGACGCACTCCTGGCAGCGGTACCCCCGCAACCCGTGCAGGTAGCCGTGCTGCTGACCGGGAACTGGGAACGGGCCGGCTGGTGGGGCCCCGGCCGCGCGGCCGAGCCGGCCGACATCATCGAGGTTGCGCGCCGGATCGGTGCCGCGTGCGGCACCGGGGTGACGGTGGCCGCCGCGGACCTGCCGCCGTGGCATCCGGCGCGGTGCGCCGAGATCATCGGTGCCGGCCGGGTGGTCGGTCACGCCGGGGAACTGCACCCGGCGGCCCTGGAACGGCTCGGCATGCCGGCCCGGTCGCTGGCACTGGAGATCGACCTTTCGCTGTTCGCCGTGCCGGCGCCCCCGGTACCGCCGGCGGTGTCGGCGTTCCCACCGGTGCACCTGGACGTCGCGCTCGTGGTCGGCGCCGACGTGCCGGCGCAGGCAGTGACGGATGCGCTGAGAGTCGGCGGTGGGACGCTGCTGGAATCGGTCCGGCTGTTCGACGTGTACACCGGCGGCCAGATCGCCGCCGGGTGCAAGTCGCTGGCCTTCTCGCTGGTCGTCCGGGCGGCCGGAAAGACCCTGACGGCGGCCGAGGCGCTCGCGGTGCGGGACGGTGCCGTCGCGGCCGCGGCGGAGCGCACCGGCGCGACGCTCCGTGGGTAGGCCGGGGCTCGGGTCGCCGGGGCCGGGGTGCCCGACAGGCGCGAGCGTCGCGGGGATGCCACGATGGGCATCATGCGTTCCCTGACCCCACAAGATGTATTGCACCGCATCGAGAACGCCGGTTACTACCCCGACCTGGTCGCCGATGCACTCGAGATCGCGGTCGCCGGCGAGCAGGTGTCCGCCCATCTGGTGCACGGCGAGACCACATTCGACGTGGAAACGGTGCGCCGGCACCTCTCGGTCCTGGTGCTGACCGCGACCAGGCTGGTGTTCGTGCACGCGGACGACCATGGCGGCGACGAGCACGGGGTGGAGGCGCACGCCATCGTCAGCAGCGAGGCGGTCCCGCTCTCCGCGGTCGGGTCGGTGATGGTCACCCACGTGGTCACCGATCCGGCCCAGTACCGGCCCGGCAGGCTGGGCAGCGAGATCACCCTGACGGTCTCCTGGGGAGGGGTGTCCCGGGTGGACCTGGAGCCCGCCACCTGCGGAGATCCGCAATGCGAGGCGGACCACGGCTACACCGGCAGCCTGACCGGCGACGATCTGTCGTTGCGGATCAGCGCCCAGGCCGACGGTGACGACGATCTCGCCGAGGCCGTCCGGTTCGCCCGCGAGTTGTCCGCCGCCACGGTGGGTGCCAGAAGATGACGGCCGTTCCGGGGGTGCGTCTCGACGCTGCGCCGTCCCCGGAACGCTCGGGACCCGTGGTGCCGGACTACGGAGCAACCACCCTCGGCGCGGTGCTGCCGGGTGCCGCGGCCGCACTCGGGGTGGACACCGGCCTGGTCGCGCTTCCATTGCCGCCGAGCCGCGCGGTGTGCGTGGCCATCGTCGACGGGCTCGGCGCCGAGCTGCTGGCCGAGGTCGCGGCGGACAGGCCGCAGGACGCCCCGTTCCTGACGGACCTGTTGGGCGCGGCGCGCCCGCCGGGTTGCCCGGCGACGATCCGGGTCGGCTGCCCGACCACGACCGCCACCTCCATGGGCTCGTTCGGAACCGGGCTGCCGCCCGGCGCGCACGGCCTGCTCGGCTACGAGGTCCTCGACCCCGCCCGCGGCGTGCTGCTCAACGAGTTGCGCTGGGACCCCTTCACCGACCCGCGGCAGTGGCAGCCGCTGCCGACGGTTTTCGGCACCTGCGCGGCGGCCGGCATTTCCGTCACCCGCGTCGGAGACCCGGAGTTCGCCGACTCGGGGCTGACCGTCGCCGCGCACCGCGGCGGGCGGTTCGTCGGGGCAACGGATCTCGCCGACCGGGTGGACGCCGTCGTGGCCGCGCTCGCGGGCCCGGGTCCCGCGCTGGTGTACCTGTACTGGGGCGCGGTCGATGGCGCCGGGCATGTGAGCGGATGGCGCAGCGAGGCGTGGCGGGAAGCGTTGCGCCACGCCGACGCCGGCCTGGCGCGGTTGGCCGCGCAGCTCCCGGCCGACACCCAACTGGTGATCACCGGCGACCACGGCATGGTCGACGTGCCACATGGGCGCCGCCTGGACCTGGCCGACACGCCGTCGCTGCGTGCCGGCATCGCCATCCTGGGCGGCGAACCGCGGATGGCCCAGGTGTACTGCCGGGCGGGCCGGCAACGCGCGGTGGCCGCGGCAATGGCCGAGGCGGTCGGCGACCGGGCATGGGTGCGCACCCGGGACGAGGCCATTGCCGAGGGGTGGTTCGGTCCGGTCGCGCCGCGGGTGCGCTCCCGCATCGGCGAGGTGCTGATCGCGGCGCGCGGATCGTTCGCCGTCGTGGACCGGGAGGTGACGCACCGCCACATGCTCGCCCTGATCGGCCAGCACGGTTCGCTCACGGAGGCCGAACAACTGGTGCCGCTGCTGACCCTGAAGGCGTAGCGGCGACCCACCGGGTCGCCGCGCGCACCGCGCGGCGCTGGGCAGCTACCGGGCCGCCGCGGCGTACCGTTGGTCGGAACGTGGCCGCAGTGCCGGGGAGCGTCGGCTCGAACCACGTCGGACATTCCGGTCGCGATCCGGCCGGCACCATCCGGCACACGGCCGATGCCCGCCCGGCGGAAGCGCGGCCCGCCATCGATCGCCTCCGGCCGGCAGATCGCGCGGCCCGCGGTGCCGCCACCTATTGTCAGTTCCGCTTCGGAGGCGCACCGTAGAGGCACCAAATAGGGACAGGGAGAGGCCAATGTCCAAGCCCAGCCCGGGTTATTCGATCACCATCCGCGCCGAGGTGCCCTCCGGGTTCGGCGCTACCGCCGATCTGGCCGCCGCCGTCGGGGCCAGTGGCGCCTCGCTCACCGCGCTCGACGTGGTCGAGTCCCGGCCTCGCATGCTCGTCGTGGACGTCAGCTGCGACGCGTCGGATGCCGCTCACGCCGAAAGGGTCAGCGAGGCCATCGCCGCGCTTCCGGGGGCCGCGGTCCGCAAGGTCTCCGATCGGACATTCCTGCTGCACCTGGGCGGCAAGCTCGAGGTGATGCCGACGGTGCCGCTGAAGCATCGCGACGACCTGTCCCGCGCGTATACCCCCGGGGTGGCGCGGGTGTGCATGGCCATCGCGGCGAACCCGGCCGACGCCCGCCGCTTGACGATCAAGCGCAACACGGTTGCCGTCGTCACCGATGGTTCGGCCGTTCTGGGGCTGGGAAACATCGGCCCCGCCGCGGCCCTTCCGGTGATGGAGGGCAAGGCGGTGCTGTTCAAGCAGTTCGCCGGCGTCGACGCCTGGCCGGTGTGCCTGGACACCCAAGACACGGACCAGATCGTGGAGATCGTGCGCTGCCTGGCCCCGCAATACGGCGGCATCAACCTGGAGGACATTGCCGCGCCGCGCTGCTTCGAGATCGAGCGGCGGCTGCGCGACCTGCTCGACATCCCGGTCTTCCACGACGACCAGCACGGCACCGCGATCGTGGTGCTGGCCGCGCTGACCAACGCGCTGCGGGTGGTCGGCAAGCAGCCGGCCAGCACCCGGGTGGTGGTCTCGGGGGTGGGCGCGGCCGGCCGGGCGGTGATCCAACTACTGGCGCAGCAAGGGTTCACGGACATCGTCGGCTGCGATCGGAATGGCGCCATCCGGCCGGACAACCCGAACCTCGACCCGTTCCGCCGGTGGATCGCCGACAACACCAACCCCCGGGGCGCCCGCGGCGCCCTGGTGGACGTGATCGCCGACGCCGACGTCTTCATCGGCGTCTCGGCGCCGAACCTGCTCACCGGCGCGGACATCGCCCGCATGGCGGACGGCGCCATCGTCTTCGCGCTGGCCAACCCGGACCCGGAGGTGGACCCGTTCGAGGCGGCCGAGCACGCCGCGATCGTGGCAACGGGACGCTCGGACTACCCGAACCAGATCAACAACGTGCTGGCCTTCCCGGGGTTCTTCCGGGGCATGTTGGACGCCGCCGCGTACCGGATAACCGATGCCTGCCTGCTGGCCGCCGCGCACGCCATCGCCGACAGCGTGCTGCCCGACGAGTTGAACGCGAACTACATCGTGCCGAGCGTCTTCGACGCGGCGGTCGCGCCGGCGGTGGCGGCGGCCGTGCGCGACGCAGCGGCGAAGGATGTACCGGGGAGGGCCGCCGAGCGCACGGTTCGTGCATAAACATGCGTGCTGCTGTATAGTGTTGCAGGGGCGGCGGTCGTCGCCTCCGTGACACCGTCTGGGAGCGAGCATGCCGTACCGGGTCGCGGTCGCCGGCGCCTCCGGCTATGCCGGTGGCGAACTACTGCGCCTTCTCGTCTCGCACCCGCAGGTTCAGGTCGGTGCTGTCACCGCACACTCGCACGCGGGCGACCGCTTGGGGACCCACCAGCCGCAGTTGCTGCCGCTGGCGGACAGGGTGCTGCAGCCCACCACCGCGGACGTGCTGGCGGGCCACGACGCGGTGTTCCTGGCCCTGCCGCACGGGCAGTCGCACGCGCTTGCGGCGGCGATGCCGGAGTCGGTGACGGTGATCGACTGCGGCGCCGATCACCGGCTGGGCGACCCCGCCGCCTGGGCGCGGTTCTACGGCGGCGAACATCCCGGCTGGTGGCCGTACGGCATGCCCGAACTTCCGCGGGCCGGCGGCGGTGTGGCACGCGCGGAGTTGCGCGGCGCCCGCCGGATCGCCGTTCCCGGCTGCTACCCGACCGTCATCTCGCTCGCGATGGCCCCGGCGCTGGCGGCGGGCCTGGTGGCGCCGGAGGTGGTGGCCGTCGCAGCATCGGGAACCTCCGGAGCGGGCCGCTCCCTACGCCCGCACCTGCTGGGCAGCGAGGTCATGGGTTCGATGTCGGCCTACGCGGTCGGCGGCGGGCACCGCCACACCCCGGAGATCGTGCAGAACCTGTCGGCGGCCGCCGGCACGGCGGTTCGAGTGTCCTTCACCCCGCTCCTGGCCCCCATGCCGCGCGGCATCCTGGCGACGGTGAGCGCACCGATCCACGACGGGGTGGAGCCGGCCGACCTGGTCGCCGCCTATCGCAAGGCGTATGACGACGAGCCGTTCGTGCACCTGCTTCCGGAGGGGTGCTGGCCGTCCACCGCGATGACGCTCGGCGCCAACACGGTGCTGCTGCAGGTCGCGGTGGATGTCGCGGCCGGCCGCGCGGTGGTGGTCGGCGCGGAGGACAACCTGACCAAGGGCGCCGCCGGCGCGGCGGTGCAGTGCTTCAACCTGGCGATGGGGCTTCCGGAGACCCTCGGCCTTCCGCTGATAGGGGTGGCGCCGTGATCGACGATCCCGGGCTGGTTGCTCCGGCGGGCGCCACGAAGCCCGCCGGAGCGCACGGCCACCCGATGGCGGCACCAAAGGGGTTCCGGGCGGCGGGCGCCACCGCCGGCCTCAAGGCCTCCGGGAGGCCGGACGTGGCGCTGGTCACCAACGACGGGCCCATCCGCGCGGCCGCGGGCGTGTTCACCCGAAACCGGGTCTTCGCGGCGCCGGTGAGGTGGAGCCGCGACGTGCTGGCCGGTGGGCAGGTGGACGTCGTCATCCTCAACTCCGGCGGCGCCAACGCCTGCACCGGAGAAGCCGGGTTTGCCGACACCGCGGACACCGCACGGCATCTCGCACGGCAACTGGGGACCGCACCGGATCGCGTCGCGGTGTGCTCGACCGGACTCATCGGCGAGCGGCTGGACATGCCGCGCCTGCTGACCGGCGCGGACAGGGCGGTTGCCGCGCTCTCCGCCGACGGCTGGGCGGACGCCGCCACCGCGATCATGACCACCGACACGGTGGCCAAGACGGTGACGGTGCCGGCGGGCGGCTTCGCGGTCGCCGGGATGGCCAAGGGCGCGGGAATGCTCGCGCCCGGCCTCGCCACCATGCTGGTCCTGCTGGTCACCGACGCGATCGCCGAACCGGCCGAACTGGTCGCCGCGCTGCGCGCGGCGACCCGGGTGACCTTCGACCGGCTGGACTCCGATGGCGCGATGTCGACCAACGACACGGTGCTGCTGCTCGCCTCCGGCGCGAGCGGCAGCAAGCCGTCGCGCGGCGAACTGCACGACGCCGTCGCGGAGGCCTGCCGGAGCCTGGCCGGCAAGCTGCTGTCCGACGCCGAAGGGTCGACCAGGGACATCGCCATCGAGGTCCGCGGCGCGGCCGGCGAGGACGACGCCGTCATGGTCGGCCGGGCGGTGGCCCGCAACAACCTGGTGAAGACGGCATTCTTCGGCGGCGACCCCAACTGGGGCCGGATCCTTGCCGCGGTCGGGACTACCTCCGCGGCGTTCGAGGCAGAGCACCTGGACGTGGCGATCAACGGCGTGTGGATCTGCCGCGGCTGCGCCCCCGCCGCGGACCGGGCCGCCGTGGATCTGTCCGGCCGGGAGGTGCACGTGGTGATCGACCTGCACGCCGGCGACGATGCCGCGACCGTGTACACCAACGACCTGTCGCACGCGTACGTGCACGAGAACTCGGCGTACTCGACATGACAGGCACCGCCCCGAATCCCGCCCCGAATCCCGCGACGGGCCTTGCCGCCCGTCCCGCGGCGCCGGGGGGGATCGAGCACCGCGACGCCGCGGACCTCACCGAGGCGGCCGCCAGGGCCGAGGTGCTCGCCGGCGCGCTGCCGTGGCTGCGCCGCTTCGCGGGCGCCGTCGTGGTCGTCAAGTACGGCGGGCACGCCATGACAGACCCGGAACTGCGCCGGGCGTTCGCGGCCGACATGGTGTTCCTGCGGACGGTCGGGTTGCGCCCGGTGGTGGTGCACGGCGGCGGTCCGCAGATCTCCGAGATGCTCGACCGGCTCGGGGTGCACTCGGAGTTCCGGGGCGGTTTCCGCGTCACCACGCCGCAGGCCATGGACGTGGTGCGGATGGTGCTGGTCGGCCAGGTCGGGCGGGAATTGGTCGGCCTGATCAACTCGCACGGCCCGCTGGCGGTGGGGATGAGCGGCGAGGACGCCCGACTGCTCACCGCGCGGCGCCGCACCGTGCTGGTGGACGGCGCCCCGACCGATGTCGGCCTGGTCGGCGACGTGGCCAACGTCAATCCGGCCGCGGTGCTGGATATCGTTGCGGCGGGCCGGATCCCGGTCATCGCATCCGTTGCGCCCGACCGGGACGGGGTGGTGCACAACATCAACTCCGATACGGCCGCAGCGGCCGTCGCGATCGCGCTGAACGCCAGCAAGCTGGTGATGTTGACCGATGTGGAGGGGCTCTACGCGAACTGGCCGGATCGGGGCTCGCTGATCAGCCGGATCACCGCCGAGGCGCTGGCAGAGATGTTGCCGCGCCTGCAGTCCGGGATGGTCCCCAAGATGGAGGGCGCGCTGCGCGCGGTCCGCGAAGGGGTCTCGGCCGCGCACATCATCGACGGACGGCGCCCGCACGCGATCCTGCTGGAGATCGTGACCAGCCAGGGCATCGGAACCATGGTGGTACCCGCACCCAAGGAGCAGTCGTGACCTCACCGCTTGAAAACCTGCTGCCCGGCAACGCTTCTGCCGCGCAGCGGTGGACGACGGCGCTGATGCCCAACTACGGAACGCCGGCGATCGAACTGGTCTCCGGGCACGGCGCCATCCTGAAGGACGCGGACGGGAGGGAATACCTGGACCTCCTCGGCGGTATCGCCGTCAACGCGCTCGGCCACGCCCACCCGGCCGTCGTTGCGGCCGTCTCCCGGCAGATCGCCACCATGTCCCATGTGTCGAACTACTACTCGCATCCCGGGGTGCTCGCGCTGGCCGAGCGGCTGCTTCGCCTCTCCGGCGCGGAGGGCGACGCCAAGGTGCTCTTCACCAACTCCGGGACGGAGTCCAACGAGGCCGCGTTCAAGATCGCCCGCCGCACGGGGCGCCCCCGGATCATCGCAGCGGACAACGGGTTTCACGGCCGGACCATGGGCTCGTTGGCGATGACGGGGCAGCCGGCGAAGCGCGCCCCGTTCGAACCCATGCCCCCGGGGGTGCAATTCGTGCCGTACGGCGACGCGGCGGCACTGGCGGCGGCGGTCGACGGCGAGACCGCAGCCGTGATTCTGGAACCGATCCAGGGCGAGGCCGGCGTGATCGTCCCCCCCGACGGGTACCTGGCAGAGGCGCGCAGCATCACGTCCGCGGCGGGCGCGCTGCTGATGCTGGACGAGATCCAGACCGGGATCGGGCGTACCGGAACCTGGTTCGCGCACGCCGCCGACGGCATTCGGCCCGATGTGATGACGTTGGCCAAGGGCCTCGGCGGGGGCCTTCCCATGGGCGCCGTCATCGCCTTCGGTGCCGCGGCGGAACTGCTCCCCCCCGGATCGCACGGGTCGACGTTCGCCGGGAACCCGGTCTGCGCGGCGGCCGCGATGGCGGTGCTGGACACCATCGAGTCGGAGGGCCTGATCGACCACGCCGCCGCGCTGGGCAAGCACCTGCGGTCGGCCATCGAGGAGCTGCACCATCCCCAGGTCGCCCAGGTCCGGGGGAGGGGCCTGCTGATCGGCATCCGCCTCGTCGCACCGACCGCCGCGGCCGCCACCGGCGCGGCGGCGAACGCGGGTTTCCTGCTCAACGCCGCCGCGCCGGACGTCCTGCGACTGGCGCCGCCGCTGATCCTGACCGACGAGCAGGCGGACGGTTTCGTCCGGGCGCTGCCAGGAATCCTCGAATCCGCCACCCCCACCCCCGGATGATCACTGTTTGGGAAGGATCTGGCCCGGATTCCGGGACGAATCCTTCCCAAATGGTGATCATCCAAGTACAGAAGGAGGACGACCGTGATCCGGCACTACCTGCGCGACGACGATCTCACCCCCGCCGAACTCGCCCGGATCCTCGATCTGGCGGACGCGTACAAGTCCGGTGCGGACACCTCCGCGCCGCTGCGCGGCAAGGCGGTCGTGGTGTTGTTCGAGAAGAACTCGACCCGCACCCGGCTGTCGTTCGAGATCGGCATCACCCAACTCGGCGGGCAGCCGGTGATCGTCGACGGCCGCACCTCCCAGATGGGACGGGAGGAGACGATCGAGGACACCACCAGGGTGGTGTGCCGCTACGGCGACGCGATGGTGTTCCGAACGTTCGCGCAGCGCCGCATCGAGGCCATGGCCGGCGCGTCCGCCGTACCAGTTGTCAACGCCCTGACCGACCAGTTCCATCCGTGTCAGGTGCTCGCCGATCTGCAGACCGTGCGCGAACGCAAGGGTCCGCTCGCCGGCCTCACCCTGACCTATCTCGGCGACGGTGCGAACAACATGGCCCACTCGCTGATGCTGGGCGGCGCGAACGGTGCCATGCACATCCGGATCTCCTCCCCGGCCGGCTTCTCCCCGGACCCGGAGGTGTTGCTGGACGCGAAGAACCGCGCCGGGGAGACCGGCGGCTCCATCGAGTTGATCGATGATCCGCAGGACGCGGTGGCGGGCGCCGACGTGCTGGCCACCGATAGCTGGACGTCGATGGGTCAGGAGAACGACGGGCTGGACCGGTCCACCCCGTTTCGGCCCTACCAGGTGAACGCGGAACTGCTCGGCCGGGCGGCCGACGGGGCGATCGTGTTGCACTGCTTGCCCGCGCATCGCGGAATGGAGATCACCGACGAGGTCATCGACGGCCCGGCCAGCGCGGTGTGGGACGAGGCGGAGAACCGGTTGCACGCCCAGAAGGCGTTGCTGACGTTCCTGTTGGCCGAGTCCGGGATCGGCTGAGGCCGCGGTGCGCACCCGCACGGCGGAACCGGCCGTGGGAAAGGCCAAACCGGCCGTTGGCAAACCGGCCGCGGCGCAGCCGACCATGGCGAAACTGGCTGCGGGAAAGGGAGAACCGCCGTCGGCGAGAAGGGCGGCCCCGCCGACCAAGGCGGCGCGCCTCGGGCGTATCACGGCGCTGATCTCCGGCCGGACGATTCGCTCGCAGACCGAGTTGGCCGCGTTGCTGGCCGCCGACGGTACCGAGACCACCCAGGCGACGCTCTCGCGCGACCTGGAGGAACTCGGCGCGATCAAGCTGCGCGGCGTCGACGGTGGCGCAGGGAGCTACGTCATCCCCGAGGACGGCCACCCGCGGCCGATGGCTGGCGGCACCGGCAGGCTCGCGCGGCTGCTCGGTGACCTCCTGCTCTCCTACGATGCGTCGGGCAACATCGCGGTGCTGCGCACGCCGCCCGGTGCCGCACAGTTCCTCGCCTCGGCGATCGACCGGGCAGCCCCGGCCGGGGCGATCGGCACCATCGCGGGTGACGACACCGTGCTGGTGGTCGCCGAGGAGGGCCTGTCGGGTGCGGAGCTGGGCGCACGGTTGGCCCGTTACGCCGCCGGTGTGGGCCAGGCACAGGATCGTCGCGGTAATGCGGCTGACGCGGCCGAGGCCGGCGGGAGCTCGAAGGGTGGGATCGGCGCGGGAAATGACGAGAATTCAAAGGGTGCCGAAGGTTCGAGATGACGAACGACCAACAGATGGCGAAGGCCCGAGAGATGACGGAATTCCAAAGATGACGAAAGGCCCGGTGACGGCACAACACGGTGCCGCGCCCCTGCCCACGACCGCGCTGTGGGGGGGCCGGTTCTCCGCCGAGCAGGCGCCAGCGATGGCGGCGCTCAGCCGATCCACCCACTTCGACTGGGTCCTCGCCCCGTACGACATCGCCGCATCCCGGGCACACGCCCGTGTCCTGCACGCCGCCGGCCTGCTCAGCGGGGAGGAACTCGGGCGGATGCACGCCGCGCTCGACCGGTTGGCCGCCGACGTCGACTCCGGAGCGCTGACGCCGCAACCCGCGGACGAGGACGTCCACACCGCGCTGGAACGCGGCCTCATCGGCCTCGCCGGGCCGGAACTCGGTGGGAAGCTCCGCGCCGGTCGATCCCGCAACGACCAGGTGGCCACGCTGTACCGGCTGTACCTGCGGGACTCGGCCCGCCGGATCGTGCTCGCCGTGGCGGATCTGCAGGCGGCGCTGCTCGAGCAGGCGGCCGCGCATCCGGACGCGCCGATGCCGGGCCGCACGCACTTCCAGCACGCCCAGCCGGTGCTGCTGGCCCACCACCTGGCGGCGCACGCCCAGGCGTTGGCGCGGGACGTCGACCGCATCCGGGACTGGGACCGCCGCACGGATATCTCGCCGTACGGCTCGGGCGCGCTGGCCGGATCGTCGCTGCACCTTGACCCGGCCGCGGTGGCCGCCGAACTGGGCCTGTCGGGGCCGGTCGCCAACTCCATCGACGGCACCGCCGCCCGGGACTTCGCAGCCGAACTCGCATTCTGTCTGGCGATGCTCGCCGTCGACATCTCCCGCTGGGCAGAGGAAGTCGTGATCTACACGACGGTGGAGTTCGGCTATGCCCGGCTGCACGACGCGTTCGCCACCGGGTCGTCGATCATGCCGCAGAAGCGCAACCCCGACATCGCCGAGCTGGCCCGCGGCAAGGCCGGGCGGATCATCGGGAATCTGGCCGGCCTGCTCGCAACGCTCAAGGGCCTGCCGCTCGCCTACAACCGGGATCTGCAGGAGGACAAGGAACCGGTGATCGACTCGGTGACCCAGCTCGAGTTGGTGCTGCCCGCGGTGACGGGGATGACGGCGACCCTGACGTTCCACACCGAACGGATGGCCGCGCTGGCCGGCGCCGGGTACTCGCTGGCCACGGACATTGCCGAATACCTCGTTCGGCAAGGGGTCCCGTTCCGCGATGCGCACGAGGCGGCCGGCCGCTGCGTCGTCATCGCCGAGTCGTCCGACCGGGAACTCGACCAGCTCTCCGACGCCGAGTTCGCCGGCGTCCATCCGGCGCTCGGCCCCGGCGTCCGCGCGGTGCTGACCGTCGCCGGGTCCGTCGCTTCCCGGGACGGTGTCGGGGGCACCGCCCCGGTGCGGGTCGCCGAGCAACTGGCCGAACTGCGCGCGCGCATCGCGGCGGACCGGGATTGGGCGCAGCGCCACCCATGACCCGCATCGGGGCCGCGATGGGCCGGCCCTTGCCGCGCTCGTTCTTCGCCCGCGAACCTGCCGAGGTCGCCCGGGATCTGATCGGCACCGTGCTGATCTCCCCGGCGCCCGGCGCTCCGCGAGAGCCGATCACCCTGCGCGTGAGCGAGGTCGAGGCCTACCACGGCGTGCAGGACCCGGCCTCGCACGCCTACCGCGGCCGCACCGCCCGGACCGCGGTGATGTTCGGCCCGCCCGGGTTCCTGTACGTGTACTTCGTCTACGGGATGCA